>JANPCH010000051.1:0-2096 GCA_031430835.1 Gemmatimonadaceae bacterium | reverse complement strand
CGTTTGTTCGCAGTTCCTTCGGGATAGCCCCTCTCTTGGTGAGGGGTAGATTCCCTCTCACGAGTCGGCAAAAAGCGGCCGACGATACAGGCAGGACCCCTAGAGGCTCTGATGGCCACGACGGCTGCACAGCAGGCGGATAAGAGCAAGGCGCTGGGCCTCGCAGTCTCACAGATCGAGAAGGCGTTCGGCAAAGGCGCCATCATGAAGCTCGGCGCCGAAGGGATGCGGGTGAAGGTGGATGCGATCCCCACCGGGGCGATCAACCTCGATGCGGCGACCGGGGTAGGAGGGATCCCTCGGGGACGGGTCACCGAGATCTATGGTCCCGAGAGTTCGGGCAAGACGACGCTCTGTCTGCACGTCGTGGCGAATGCGCAGAGGCTGGGTGGGACGGCGGCGTTCATCGACGCCGAACACGCATTGGATACCGACTACGCCGGCAGGTTGGGCGTTGATGTGGACAAGCTCCTCGTGTCGCAGCCCGACACCGGAGAGCAGGCGATGGAGATCTGCGAGATCCTCGTACGCTCCGGCGCCGTAGATGTGATCGTGATCGACTCGGTGGCGGCGCTGGTGCCGAAGGCCGAGATCGAGGGGGAGATGGGGGAGTCGCATATGGGGTTGCAGGCCCGGCTGATGAGCCAGGCCCTTCGCAAGCTCACTGGTGCGATCGCCCGGTCGAACTGCTCGGTGATCTTCATCAATCAGCTGCGGGAGAAGATCGGGGTGATGTTCGGGAACCCCGAGACGACGACCGGTGGCAAGGCCCTGAAGTTCTACGCGTCGCTGCGGCACGACATCCGCCGCATCGGCCCGGTGAAGGAGAAGGAGGACGTGATCGGCTCGCACGTCCGCGTGAAGGTGGTGAAGAACAAGGTGGCACCGCCGTTCAAGCAGGCCGAGTTCGACATCATGTACGCCGAGGGCATCTCGCACACGTCGCTGCTGGTGGATATCGGCGCCGAGTCGGGGATCATCGAGAAGTCGGGGGCCTGGTACAGCTACGGCACCCAGCGGATCGGCCAGGGGCGCGAGAATGCGAAGATGTTCCTCAAGGACAACCCGCTGGTGATGGCCGAGGTCGAGGAGAAGGTGAAGGCGGTGCTCGGGATGACGAAGGTGGTGGTGAGTTCCGAGGCCGAGGAGGAGTAGGAGAACGGCAGGTGAAAGGAGAAAGGGGGAAGGAGAAAGGTTGGGCGGCGGTGAGGGGGACTCCCTTTCACCTTCCCCCTTCCACCTTCCCCCTCCCGGAAGCAGTTCATCGGGGGTGCGATCTGTGGTGAGTCGTCGGGGCCCGGAATCCCCGCCGTTCCACTCGGGTCCACCCCCGGTGACATTGGGGGACCCCGCCGCGTGCTATTCGAAGGCGGTGGACTCGCTCGCTCGGCGCTCGCGATCGGCCCGCGGATTGGAGCGATGGCTGATTCAGCGAAGGTTCGCGCCCGAGGCCATCGCGAGCGTGATCGCACGGCTCCTCGACTCGGGCCTGCTGAACGACTTGGCCTTCGCGCGCACCTTCGCCCATTCCCGGGTGGTCGGTCGCGGCTTTGGCCCCCGTCGAGTCGCGCTCGAGCTCAGCCGGCAGGGTGTGGACCGCGCGATGATCGACCAAGTGCTGGCCGAGCTGGCGGAGGATCGGCCCGAACACGCTGGACCGGCGGCCGTCGCGGATGCTGCCGGGCGCCGAGCCCGCGCGCTCGCGAGGCTCGAACCGGCTGTCGCCGAGCGCCGGCTGGTCTCCTGGCTCGTTCGTCGCGGGTTCGGCATCGGAGAGTCGGCGCGGGCCGCGCGCGGGGCACTCGGGCGACGCTAGCGCGAGCAGGGGGCGGCTGGTGAGCTTCCGGCGTGCGTTTCCCACTCGTCGCGGCTCTTTTTCTCCTCGCGCAGGCGTCCTCGCACGCCCCCACGCTGCAGGCGCAGCGGCTGATCAAGGCCAACCTCCTCACGACTGTCGTCGGGGTGCCGCAGGTCGCGTACGAGCGACCCTGGGGTGAACGGAGATCGTTGCAGTTCGACTTGGCCGTGTCCCCTTGGCGATCGGTGGACTCTGCCCCGGCGGAGTTCGCGATCTTCCTCGTCGAGGGGCGGCACCA
>JANPCH010000050.1:0-1566 GCA_031430835.1 Gemmatimonadaceae bacterium | reverse complement strand
GCGCCCGGCGACATCTCGGACATCCGCGGGAAGGGGTGGCGGATGACCGCCGGTCTCGTGGGGCTCGTGCTCTTGGCCGAGGTGATGGTGCTCGCGCGTACCGAGTTCAAACCGGTGCTTCTCGAGACACCGGCGGTCGTTGCGACCTCGACCGGCGGGGCGGGGGGCGTGATCGCACCGATCGCGGCGTCGCTCTTCAACGAGTACCTGCTCGCCTTCGAGCTCACCTCGATGCTGCTGCTCACGGCGATCGTGGGCGCGGTGGTGATCGGCAAGAAGCGGGGGACCGATGCTCGCTGAGGCCCTCGCCCTGTCGGCGGTGCTCTTCACGATCGGCACGATCGGCGTGCTCACGCGCCGCAACGCGATCATCATCTTCATGTGCGTGGAGCTGATGCTCAACGCGGTGAATCTCTCCTTCGTCGCGCTCTCGACTTTGTACGGCGCCGCCGGCCAGGTCTTCGTGGTCTTCGTGATGACGGTGGCGGCAGCCGAGGCGGCGGTGGGGTTGGCGATCATCATCGCGATCTTCCGGCACCGTGAGTCGGTGAATCTCGACGACATCAATCTCCTGAAGGGTTGACGCGTGATACTGCAAGAACTTCCGGAGACTGGGCATCCGCTCGCTGATACCGTGGCGCGGTTCGTGTGGCTGCTGCCGGTACTTCCGCTCATTGGCTTCCTCCTGAATGGATGGCTTTCGATCAAGGGCGCGGCAGTCATAGGCCCCTCAGATCCAACTGCTAACGGCGGCCACGAAGGACACGAAGGACAGCAAGCACACGAAGGAACTGCTACTGATGGGGTTCACTCAGCGACTGCACACGATTCGGCGCATCAGCCGGTGAGGCATCCCTCTTCCAAGTGGGTGTCGATCATTGGGCCGGGGGTGTTGGTTGCCTCCTTCGGGCTCGCGCTCGCGATCCTCGGCGCGATGATAGGTGCGGGGGAGGGGATGCGGGAGCCTTTCGTGCTCACCCTGTTCCAGTGGATGCCGACCGGCACACTCTCGGTGGACGTCGCCTTGCAGCTCGACCAGCTCTCGATGGTGATGGTCCTCATCATCACCGGCGTGGGGATGCTGATCCACATCTTCAGCGTCGGCTTCATGCAGGTCGTTCGGGGGTACCCGCGCTACTTCGCGTACCTGTTTCTCTTCGTCTTCTTGTTGCTGGTGCTGGTGCTCGGCGCCAACTACCCGCTGATGTTCGTCGGGTGGGAAGGGGTCGGGCTCTGCTCCTACCTGCTGATCGGATTCTGGTTCAGCGAGAAGGCCAACGCCGACGCCGGCAAGAAGGCGTTCATCGTGAACCGGATCGGCGACTTCGGGTTCCTCGTCGCGATGTTCCTGATGTTCGCGAATCTGGAGTCGCTCTCCTTCGCGGGGGTGAACGCGGCGCTGCCGAACCTCGAGATGGGCGGGGCGCTGGTCACGGCGATCTGCCTCTTTCTCTTCCTGGGCGCGGCCGGCAAGAGCGCGCAGATCCCGCTCTTCACCTGGCTCCCCGACGCGATGGCGGGCCCGACGCCGGTTTCGGCGTTGATCCACGCCGCGACGATGGTCAC
>JANPCH010000049.1:0-1961 GCA_031430835.1 Gemmatimonadaceae bacterium | reverse complement strand
ACCGAAGAGCCGAAGCGAGTCCGGTCGACGAACTCACTGGGCTCGACGCCAGGCCGATCGAGCAGTCGTTCCCCCAAGTTCCGTTCTTGATCTCGGCCTTACTGTTCGCGACCGCTGAGTCGTTCCAGCGCCGCATAACGTGGATTATACAGCAGTTGTGTAACACCAACTACGCGCACTTGAGAGCCGTTCGCGACGACGTCCTCGAAGTTATTCAATGTCCCCAAGTACCAGCACCACACCATTCTAGCGCCGACGGGCGCGTTTCGTGCCGCGAGTGCGAGGGGAGCTCGTAAGTTGTGTAATCCTCGGCAGGTCGAGCGGCGACCGGACCCCGAGGCCTCCGCGGTTCAGCACGTGCGTGTAGATCATCGTCGTGCTCACATCCCGGTGGCCAAGCAACTCCTGGACGGTCCGGATGTCGTAACCCGCCTCGAGAAGGTGGGTCGCGAAGGAATGACGGAAGGTATGGCAACTCACCCGCTGCGTCAGGCCGGAGGACCTCGCGGCCAACGTCACGGCCCGCTGGAGCACCGTCGGATGGAAATGGTGGCGACGGATGATGCCGGTCACTTCCTCCACATATCGCCGCGTCGCGGGGAACGCCCATTGCCAGCCGAACTCCTGGGCCGCAGATGGGAGCTTCACGCCCAGTGCCCCGGGAAGCACCACGCGGCCCGATCCGGCAGCGAGGTCGCGCTCGTGAAGACGACGGACGCGCTCGAGATGCGATTCCAGGGCTGGAATGATGGCCTCGGGCAACATCGTCCGCCGATCAACGCCGCCCTTACCGCCGCGCACCATTACCTCGCCGCGCCCCAAGTCAAGGTCCTTCACCCTCAGCGCGCAGCACTCGGCCAGTCTCAGCCCACTTCCATAGAGTAACTCGACCATCAGCCGCTCCGTCCCCTTGAGCTCTGCCAGGACGAGCCGCACCTGCTCGATCGACAGCACCGTCGGAACGTGCCGCGATCGCTTCGCCGGTTCGATCCCCTCCGGCGGACCCATCGGTGTCGCGAGAACCTCGCGATACAGGAAGAGGAGCGCTGCCATCGCCTGATTCTGCGTGGCCGCGCTCACGCCGCCCCTCCGCGCGAGATGGGTGAGATACGCGCGGAGGTGCGACGCGTCGAGCGATCGGGGATGCCGGACGCCGTGGAACCGGACGTAGCGGCGTACCCAGTTGCGGTAGATCTCGACCGTGCGCTCGCTGTATCGCCGCATCCGCAGAACGTCGGCAAGCTGGTCGAGCAGTTTGGGCGCCGAGGCGGGTCGGGTTTCGGTCGACGATGTCACAGATCGAGCGCGGGATGCGGTGAGAGAGGGCCGCGAAGAGTGCCTGCGGACATGAAAGCGTCCAATGGGAGGTCTGGCGCGCCTTCAGTCAATAGGGACTCGACGCTCACCGGATGCATCACCGATCCCACGCCTACGTCAACTCGGTGTCCCCGGTCCGCACGGTGGTCGCGGGCTCGAAGAGGATCACCTCGACCTCCTCCGCGGCCACTGGTCGGTGCTCAACCCCGCGCGGCACCACGATGAACTCACCGGCCTCGAGTGTGACAGCGCGGTCGCGGAAGTGCATCGTGAACCGGCCGCGGTGCACGAGGAACATCTCATCCTCGCGCGCGTGATGATGCCAGTGGAACTCGCCCCGGAACTTGACCGCCTTGACCTGCTGACCATTGAGCTCTGCGATCACGACCGGCGACCAGTGTTCGGTAATGCCGGCGAATACACGGACGAGATTGGTCGCACCGGGGGTCAAATCGGGGAAACGGACGGGATCCACATCTATATAGTACCCGACCACGTGGGTGCACCGTGAGCCGGCCGAATCTGGGGACCAACCGTTTCCGTTGACGGCTTGTCCAACCACCGTCAACCAGAAAAGGACCCGAATGCGCTCCCACCCACCGGTCGCCGCGACCATCGCCACGACCATTGCCACGACCATTGCC
>JANPCH010000048.1:0-35271 GCA_031430835.1 Gemmatimonadaceae bacterium | reverse complement strand
ACCTTTCGTGCGGGGTGATCTGGCGATACGGCTTCATCGGCTTCCTTTCTCTTGGCGGAGGATTGAAGCCTAGCGTATCCCAGGTCACCTCACCCACGGTCCGGTGCGGCGACTTTGTTGCACTTACTATGTGAATGCACGCCGGCTAACGGCAGTTGGTGCAGACTGGACGCCCGCACCGGTGCGATTCTGGCACTTGAGCACGAGCCGTAGTCCGATGGCGCTTACGCACTCGCCGAGCGGTCCGAGGGCAACCTAGCGCCGATTGGTGCAATGGCCGGGGTAGGGAACTGGCGGCGCTTGCGGCGCCGCCTTCTATTTGAGCGGCCACGGCACGACCGATCGTTCGGCCGTCGAAAAGCGGGCCTTCTGCGAACTTGGAGGTCGCATGGCTGGCGGTACCATCGTCCGGTTCAGCTTCATCCTCGCCGGCGTTCTCTTCCTGTTCGCTGCGTTGAAACCGGCGTTCGTTGGCGGTTCCATGAATGTGACGTTCCTTCTCCTTGGTGCCGCGTGCACTTTGCTTGGTGTGGTGATCGGCCGCAAAGCGGATGGCCGTCCGCCGACGGGCCGCTGAACGCATTCGCGACGCGACTTAGCAATGGCTGGTGCAGTCGGTCGCTCTACTGATGGCAGTCGCTCCGCGACCGCACGTTGAGCGGACTTCGAACCGGGAGAGACTGATGTACAGGGCGCTTGTCCTCTTGATCCTCGGGGTCGTCATCGTCGCCGGCGCGATCGCCGGGAATGTCAGTCAGCGTAGGCTCCGGGAGAGCCGTGCCGACGACATCCGTCGCCTTCGGCTCGAACTCGACTCGACACGCGCTGCGATGGCCGTCGCGCCCGGAGCGACTGACTCGGCGAGGTTGGAAGCGAGCATCGGCGATCGAAAGCGACTTCTCGCCCGGCGCGAGGGCCACCTGGGAAGTCAACCGACCGTCGAGAGTTGGTGGCCATTCAGCGGAACCGGTACGTTTGCCGTGACGGCGGGTGTCGCTCTCATCGCGCTGGCAGCGGTTCTCTTCCGTCGTGAGTCCCGCACAAGCACCTGAAGGTGCGCAGTGCGCGCAGGCTTACTGCGGCCTGAGGGCATGGATCGATCGCACGCACCCTCGACACAGTCTATTTGGGTCTCCACCGCTCTGCCTGGCACGAAGGACCACGCAATCGCCGCCCAAGGGGGCAAATGACGACCGTCGACGCGTCGACCGAGGAGTTCGCAGGGTTCTGGTCGCGAGTCGGGGCATCACTCATCGACTCACTCCTGCTCGGCGTCGTGATCGTGCCCTTGATGTGGAAGGTGTACGGCCGAGAGTACTTCAGCGCGACCACCTTCCTCGCCGGTCCGCTCGATCTCCTCGTTTCCTGGGTGTTGCCGGCGATCGTGGTGATCGTATTCTGGATCCACAAGGAGTCGACGCCGGGCAAGATGGCGTTCGGGATGCGGATCGTCGATGCGACGACTGGCGCGCACGCGTCCACTGGGCAATACGTCGGTCGCTACTTCGCCTACTACCTCTCGGCGCTGCCTCTGGGCATCGGTTTCGTGTGGGTCGCCTTCGACACCAGGAAGCAGGGCTGGCACGACAAGCTCGCGGGCACGGTCGTGGTACGTCATCGACGGGAGGGTTGAGATGAGGGGTTCGTTGCCCGAGCAGTTGAATCCGAGCGCGGACGGCGCCGCAGTCCACTCACCGGTAACACGCGTATGAGCACTGAAGACCGACTCCGAACGCACCCGAAGGAGCGACTGGCCGCTCCGGTGCAACGCATCGAACTCAATGGGGCGCTGGAACGGCTCAGGGCTGAGCCGCACGCGGCAGTCGCCGGCCATCGTCAGGTGGCGCTTGTGCGGCGTGGCCCGGTCTCCCTGATCCTGTTCGACTTTGAACCAGGCGGCTACTTGAAGGAGCACCGGACAGAGGGCGAGGTCACCATCCACGTGCTGTCGGGACGGTTGGCGGTCACGGTCGGCGCCGAGGTGACGAGCGTCGGGGCGGGCGAGCTCATCGCGCTCGCTCCCGGTCAGGAGCACGCAGTCCGTGCACTCGAGGCGAGCGAGATGCTGCTGACGGTGTGTCGGGTCCCTCCGGCACAGCCGAGTCCGGACTAGGCTTCTCTCACCGATCGATCCGGCTCAATGACCGAGTCGCGCCGACTACTTCAGCACTTCCTCGCCACCCTCGCGTATCGCACGCAGAAGGCGCTGCGGGGCGCGCCGCCGGACTTCGGCGACTTCCGCGCGGCGCCGAATGTCCGCACACCACATGAGTTGCTCTGGCATCTGACGGGCCTGATGGGCTACGCGCGCACCTTCTTCCACGGCGGCGAGTACGCCCCGCCTCGCGTCGCGACGTTGGCCGCGGAGATCGCGCGATTCCACGATCAGTTGCGCGCGCTCTCATCCGACCTCGGCGACGCCAAGCTACGCGCCGCACTCACTGACGAGCAATTGCTCCAGGGCCCACTGTCGGATGCGATGACCCACGCTGGCCAACTCGCGATGTTGCGGCGGCTCGCGGGCGTGCCCGTTTCGTCGGAGAACTTCATCCACGCGGCGATCCGGAGCGCCAACGTCAGCGCCGATCAGCCCGCGCCGGCCGCACCCGATGCTTGGTGGCGACCAGATCAGGGACCGCTGGCGCCGGGACCGATCGGCGATACGGGAACGGACACTCGCTGAGCGGGTCGTCGCCGCTGCTGGCGCGTCTCCCGAGTCAAACGAAAGTTCCCTCCTTTGGGCCGCGAGTGGACTTCGCGATCTGCCTGATCGCGCCGAGGTGATAGGCGAGGTGCGCGATGCTCCCGATCATCCCAGCCAGTTCGATCGGAGTGAGCGGACGCGAGACCTCGAGTGTCTTTCGCCAGCGACGTGCCTCTTCGGCTAGTCCCCGACGGATCTCCTCCCACTGCGGGACATCCACAGTGGACAGCTTCCACGCGTCGTCCCAGCGTGCGTCGGCGAAGGGATCGCCCCCGTCGATCGCCCAACGATTGAGCAGCGAAAGGCCGAAGCGGACGTGCTGTGCGTGCGCGGCGATCGTCGCACCGTCATTCACCGCGCGGGAAGCGTCCGCTGCGGTCAGTGTGTCGAGCGAACGCAGGAGTCCGATGTCACCGGAGTTCAGGATCTGGGAGTCTCCGACCTCGGTCGCGCCATCCGCGAGTTCGGTGAAGAGCCGTGCCAAGGCTCGGTGGATCTCGGTCGTCGCCATTGCGGGTCCAGGGGAGGAGTCGGAGGGTAAGTTAGATGCTCCGCAATCATCCCGAGGCGGCCTCCGATCGTGCGAGGTTCCATCGTGCACTGGGCAACCGTGTTCCCTCTCGCCTCGTCGGCACATCACCGATCACGTCGGACTCCACCGTCACGCATCACGACCGCGGTCAGACTGCCTCAGGCGACGGGCGTCAGTTCACCGAGTCGCGGGCGCGCGCTCTCGGCGACGATCGACGCGGCGCTCGCCCTTGTCCTGATCATCCGTCGTGAGAATGTCGTAACGTGGCTCTTCCCGCCCGCGCGCGTGACAACCGCGGAATGAGGTGCGCATGAGAGTCCTCAAGGTGGTGGCGACGGCGTGGATCCTCTCCGCGGCTGCGAGCCAGGCGCAAGCGGTTTCCGACGAAGATCAGATCCGCGGCGCGAGGGCGGCGTTCAACGCGGCGATCGCGCGTCAGGACGTACCAACGATCCTGACCTTCCTCGAAGAGGGGTTCCGCGTCGCGAACTCCGCCGGCCAGTTCTTCAATAGCCGGCAAGAGATGGGCGACGCCTTCTTGGCGCGCTTCGCCGAGTTCAAGGATGCGATCTATGTGCGCACGCCGGATTCCGTGGAAGTGAGTGCCAACGGATCGTATGCCTCAGAGACCGGGCGGTGGGTGGGTCGGTGGACCACGCCCACGGGGCCCTTCCGCACCGGCGGTCGCTACGCCGCGTACTGGCGCAAGACGAATGGCCGCTGGCTGCTCCACGCGGAGATGTACGTGCCGCTGTACTGATCGCCCGACTGGCGCTCGACTTTCGGATGAGGCACCATTGAGCTTGCTGCTCCCACGGTCGCGGGCCCTTCGCAACCGCCCTACTTCTGGAGGACCCACCTGATGTCGAAGAAGCGCCGGACCGCGATCCCTGATTTCTCGAGTCATAAGCCGCAGTCGAAGCTGTCCGGGGCCCCTCCCACCCGGATCGCGCCGCCGATCGCCGCGCCCACGCCGCGCGCGAAGCCGCAGGCGACGTCGTCGAAGTCGGGTCGTCGCGGCACCTGAAGTCCGGCACCACACTCAGGACGGCATCGATGCGCTCAACGACGGCCCGCAGCAAGCGGGATCTCGGGCTGCGGATCCACCGCTACCATTTCGACGATCTCGTGCCGGCGCACCTGATGGACCACGTGGTCGCGGCCTTCAGCGGCTCCGACCCGTCGAGCAAGGCATTCGCGAGCAAACTCGGCCGCAAGCTCGGCTGGAGTCCGGCGTTCGCAGCTCGTGCGATCAACGAGTACAAGCGGTTCGTCTATCTCGGGATCATCGGCGACTTCTTCGTCACGCCGCCCAAGACGATCGATCGCGTCTGGCACGAACACCTCCTCTTCACCCGCGGTTATCGGGACTTCTGCAAGGTCGTGCTCCGGCAGGACTTCGATCACGCTCCGGAGCTCGTGCCCACAGCGGACCAGACCGGGGTCTTCCAGGCGCAGTATCAAGCAACGCTCGACCTCTATCGTCGGGAGTTCAATGCCACACCGCCACCGGACCTCTGGGGGACGCCGAAGTTCGGCGCATCGGCGGCGCGCGAGAAGTCGAAGCCGCTGAAGAAACGGGAGCGCGCCGATGGGTACAGCGACAGCACGCCGGTGTGCTCGATGTTCTCTGGCGACTCCGCGGTGTCGGCGAGCGACGCGGGTTTCGGTGGTGGTGGCGGGGGGTGCGGCGGCGACTGACCGCAGGTCGATCAGTCGCTGTCGACGAGTTGGCGAGCCGCGATCGCCGACATGCTCAGCGCTAGGTGGATGTCGAGCTGCGCCTTGATGCGATCGGCCATCACCGGATCGAAGAGGCGGAGGATCACGCGCACGCCGGGGTCCATCGCCCGGGCGTTGAGGCCGATGTCCACGAGTTTGTGGCTGGCCGGCGCGTTGAGCAGGTTGATGTCGCCGTAGCCGACGGTCGCCACGGTCGCGACGACGAAGTAGCGGGCATCGACCCAGCTGAGCCGTTCGGCGACGTGGAAATAGGTGGTGGCCGCGAGCACGAGCGCGAGGAACCCGACGCCGAGGGCCGCGAGGAGGCCGTCACGCGACCTTGGTCGCGTGTCGCGGATGGGAGTCGGGATGGCCACGCCCTGACGGAGGGTGACGGGCGTGTCGGGAGCGGTGAGGCGCGCGGGCCCTGATCGTGACGAGCGAACGCAGATTCGTCTCGTCGCCGTCGTCGACCAGGTAGGCGCGCGAGATGGAGGAGAGGTCGGCGACCTCGAGGTCGTCAACGGCCAGCACGGTCTTTGCCGCCCCCCTGAGGTGCTCCCGCACCCGTTGCGCCAGGTGGCCCGTTCCAATGACCACGATGTTCGCTGGCGGCGGATGCATTGCCTCATTCTATTATTGGGTGGACGCAGCGTCCACTTCGGCCGGACATCCACCCGAGGGACTTCGCCATGCAGTATGCCTCTCGCTCGAATCGCATCGTGGGCCAGCTGCTCGACGGCCTGATCGCATTCGCGCCAGTCATCGGGCTCGCGATCGTTCCGATCTTCGGTGAGCTGGTAACCGGGTTCTACGCGATCGTGTGGCTCGGCTGGATGTTCTTCCACGTGTTGCTCGCCGACGGTCTCGAGGGTGGCCAGAGCTGGGGCAAGCGCGCGGCGAAGACGCGAGTGGTCGATGCCGAGAGCGGGAACCCCTGCACGTTCGGACAGGCGTTCATCCGCAATTTCCTCCTCGCGATCCTCGGGCCAATTGACTGGGTCTTCATCTTCGGCGAGCGGCACCAGCGCCTCGGGGACAAGGCGGCGGGTACGATCGTGATCCCCGCGGGCTGAGTGACGCCCTGGGATCGCGCCACGCCTGAGCGAACCGGCGTGCCCGTTCGTCACGTGCTGGTGCTGGGCGCCGCCGGACTGACGGGTCGGCACGTGGTCACCCAGGCGTTGGCGCAGGGGCACGTCGTCACGGCCTTCGTTCGCGATCCGGGAGCGATGACCCTGACCTCGGACCGCCTTCGCGTGATCACCGGCGACGTGACGAGCGATGACCCGGCGCTGGCGTCGGCGGTGCGCGGTCAGGACGCGGTGATCAGCGCGTTGGGGCGCGGCAAGTCCTTCCGCTCCGGGGGACTGATCGCGAAGAGTGTCCCTCGCATCATCCACGCGATGGAGAGCGAGGGCGTCCGTCGGCTCATCTTCACGTCGGCGTTCGGGATCGGCGAGACGTACCGCGACACGCCGTGGCTGCCCCGCCTCTTCATCGGCACTCTCCTGCGCGGCATCTATCGCGACAAGGAGGCGGGAGAGGTGGCCCTGCGGAGCAGCGCGCTCGACTGGACGCTCGTGTATCCCTCCGGACTCGTGGACGCTCCCGCCACGGGACGGTACCGCGCCGGCGTGCGACTCTCGTTGCGCGGTTTTCCGACGGTACCACGCGCCGACGTGGCGGCCTTCCTTCTCACGCAGATCACCGACACCGCCTTCGTGCGCGCTGGAGTGCTGATCAGCGCGTGAGTGCCCGGGTCATTGGACCGTGCGATGGCGGCAGACCTGCGCCCGCCATCTATTTTAGGAGTCCGCAGCGCGTCCCGGCGGACCCACGCAGCAGAGGAGCCAGATGACATCCCAACCGACTCTCCCACGCTTCATCCTCTCCTATCTCGGTGCGGTGTGCGCATCGACACTCGGCGCGACCGCCGGATTGGCCCTCTTCGGCTTCGTCATCCGGGGCGGAGGGAACGTCGCCGAACTCCCGGTCGTGCTCTGGTTCGCCCTGCTCTATTCGAGCGTCGGTGTGGCTGTGCTTGGCCCGATCGGGTTCGGCATTCTCAACCGCCTGCGTCGCGAGGGGGATGGCGCGTATCTCGTCATCGGCTCCCTGCTCGGTGTCCTGGGTGGTGCGGCGATGTCGGGTTTCGACCTTGAGCTTGGAGCTCCCTTCGTGGTCGCGGGGGCCATCGCCGGCGCGGCAGCCGCGTTCGGATTCCGGCGCGCCTTCCGGCTCTCTCCCGCAAGGCAGTCCTCGTGATCGCCCTCAGAGACAAGGACACCGGGATCCGCCTCGGGAACATCTCCGAGGAGGAGCTCCAGTTCCTCATCGACGCACTCGAGGAGGAGTCGCGGAGCGACACCGACTACTTCATTGATTCGGCAACGATCGATATGCTCGAGGACGAGGGAGCGTCGGCGGGAGTCGTGGCGATGCTTCGTGGCTCGCTGCAGGGGCGTGAGGGCATCGAGGTCTCGTGGAGCCGCGAGTAGTAGCTTTCGCCCAGGAGGAACCATGATCAATGCAGAGTACTTCCGGACGAAGTTCGAGGCTGAGTCGAAGCGGAAAGGGTCAGCGGTGCGGGCGGACGTCTATCTCCGCTCGGGCGCCGTCTTCACGATCGACGCGGTGCGCGATATCGAAGAGGGATATGTGGTGCTCCGCGTCCATCCCCCCGAAGAGGTGAGTGCGGCGACGCGGGACCGCGGCGCGACGACCGAACCCAAGGCGAAGCCGGGAGAGCTCGATCATCTGGTCGTGCCGTTCGAGAGCATCGCCTGTGTCCACTTCGCACCAGTCGGTCGCCATCCGGGGCGCACGGCCGGGTTCTAGCACGAACTCTCAGTGAGGAAACGCTGATGCGCAGTCCACTGGTCCCGGTGATCCTCGGTCTGGCGGTCATCGTCGGTGCGGTGCTCATCGATGCCAACCTGCGGGGGATGCAGGAGGGTGACGTCCGCGACATCGGCCTGCTGCGACAGGAACTTGATTCCACGGGCGCCGCGCTCGCGCGCGCGTCCACCGCCGCCGATTCGACGCGATTGCGCGCAAGTGTCGCTGACCGCACGCAGCGACTGCAACGGCGCGAGTTCCACGTGCCGACGCGTCAAGAGACGATTGACGGATTCTGGGGACTGACCGGTGCGGGAACGGTGATGGTGATCGTCGGTCTCGGATTCATCGCGATCGGCGCGATCGCGTGGCGGCGAGGAACGTGAGCTCGCGGCTCGCGCTGGTGAGTCTGCTCGTCAGGGACTACGACGAGGCGATCGCGTACTACAGCGGCGTCCTCGGATTCGAGTTGCGAGAGGACACGCCACTCGGCGGCGACAAGCGGTGGGTGCGCGTGCGGCCGGAGACTGGCGGTGCCGAACTGTTGCTGGCGCGGGCCGCGACCCCGGAACAGTTCGCGCGGATCGGCGACCAGCACGGCGGGCGCGTCGGCTTCTTCTTGCACACCGACGATTTCACGAGCGAGTACGAGCGCCTGCGCGCCGCCGGCGTGCAGTTCGCGGGCGCGCCACGACACGAGGAGTACGGGACGGTCGTGGTGTTCATCGACCGCTACGGGAATCGGTGGGATCTCGTCGAGCTCTCCCCGACTACCTCAGGGAGACTCTGATGCGACCCTGGAACTCGCGCTCGAGCCACTTGGCCTTCTTGCTGATCGCGCTCGCACTGGCTTCGGCCGGGAGTGCGCAGCGACGCGCCGGACCCGCTCCGGAGAGCACGGTGCTCTTCGTCTGCGAGCACGGCACGGTGACGAGTCTCCTCGCCACACTCCTCTTCGACGAGTACGCTGCCGAGGTGGGTCTGCCGATGCGGGCCGAGTCGCGGGGCTCGGCCGCTGACTCGACGATCCCTTCGTGGATGCGGTCGAAACTTTCGAAGAGTCGCCTGTCGTTGGGGGACTTCGCGCCGCGAGGTCTCGCAGCGCAGGATCTCGCGAACGCGACGATGGTCGTGTCGTTCGACGTGCCAGCGCGCGTGCATCGGTTGGTGGATGCGCTCGACCGAGCACGCCAGGCTCCCGTGAGGTCGCCGGGACGCGCTGGCGGAACGGCGTGAACATCGTGCGAGTCCTCGCGATCGCCGCCGCCGCTCTCCCCTTCGCATTCGGGGCGCTCCGGGTCATCCAGAGCGGAGACGACTATCGCTACCTGATCACCGCTCTTGGTTCGTTCGTGGCGGCGACGCTCATCTTCCGCGTTGGCGGCAAGCGCCCCGGTGCCGCCACCTCACCGTGGGGCTTCGCGCTGCTCGTGCTCGGCGGTACGACACTGGTGACTGCGGCGACCGCGTTCGCGACCGGGGCGCGGAACCTCCCCGCCGTTCTGATCGTCGCCGTCTCGTTCAGTCTCTGCACGACCGCGAGCCAGGCGCTTGGCCTCTTCGCCCGTCGAAAGTGACGCACGATCTCGAACGACTTGACACCACTGCGGCGGAATTCGGATTGTTGGTGGAGAAGTACTGTGATGGTTGATCCCACGAGGCGGTGCGCCGACGATGCGGCACTGGAGGAGTGGATGAGTGAGACCCCTGGTGCGGTCACCGGAGGTGTGTGCACGCTCCTCCGACTCGAGGGACTCGCCGACCTCGGGCCGCTCCTCGTGATTGCGTTCGGGCTCAAGTACGCGACCGGATTCCACACGTCGCACCTCGGCTTCGTCGGTCGCGCGATGCCTCCCGCGGATGGGTGAGCGGCCGCGGGTGCTGTTCGTGTGCGTCGAGAACTCCAACCGGAGTCAAATGGCGGAGGCCTTTGCGCGGATCCACGGAACCGGGGTCGTCGATGCGTTCAGTGCAGGCTCCCGTCCGTCGGGCCAGGTCAATCCCCGCGCCATCGCCGCGATGCGTGAATGCGGCTACGATCTCTCCGCGCATCGCTCGACCGGGCTCGACGCGATCCCGGCCGGTCCCTTCGCCGCGGTCGTGACGATGGGATGCGGCGACGCGTGCCCCTGGGTGCCGGCGACGATCCGCGAGGACTGGGCACTGGCCGATCCGCGTGAGATGGGGCCAGACGAGTTCAACGCGGTGCGCGATGACATCGAGCGGCGAGTGGTCGCGCTGCTCGCCACCCTGCGATCCTCCTGAGTGAGGGCTAAACGGAGACCCGATGGACGAGAAGACGCTCTTCACCACCTTCTGGGCGAAGGAGTCGCAGACGACGCGCCGTGTGTTCGCCCGCATCCCTGAGGGCTCGAGATACCGCCCCGATCCCAAATCGCGAACCGCGCAGGAGATTGCGTGGCAGATCGTCTGTGAGGAGAAGATGCTCATCGAGGCGCTCGAGACTGGGAAGGTGGAGTGGGCCCCGGCCGCGATGCCAGCCACGATGAAGGAGGTGCTCGATGCCTACGTTGCTCAGAGCGATGGGTTGACTCTGCGCTGGGCGTCGCTCCCTACCGCGCGCTGGGAGGGTCAGCTGGAGTTCTTCGGGAAACAGCGCCCCGCGTCACCGATGGCGTGGAGCTTCCTCTTCGACATCGTCCATCATCGCGGCCAGATCACCACGTACCTGCGACCGATGGGGTCGAAGGTGCCGCAGGTGTACGGACCCAGTGGAGACGAGCCGTAGTGAGACGTCGCCTCCAGACGTATGAGGTATCGGGGATCACCGTGACCGCCGAGACCGCCGAGACCGCGACGGCCGGCGAGGTGGCGGCGCAGGTGGAGCACTGTCCGTGTGGTGCGCTGCAGTACCAGCGCTCCTAGGCCGCCGTGTACGAATCGCGCCAACACCGCCCGATCGCACGCCGCCGGTTCGTCGAGCGGCTCGCGCTGCACTTGGCCGTCGCGACCGCGATCGTCGTGGTATCGCTCCTCGTCGGGATGGCCGGCTACGGCTACTTCGAGGGACTCCCTTGGCGGGATGGATTCCTCAACTCGGCGATGCTCCTGGGGGGGATGGGGCCGGTCGACGATCCGATCACCGATGGAGGAAAGCTCTTCGCTGGGTTCTTCGCGCTCTACGCCGGCCTGGTCTTTCTCGTCGGGATCGCGATCGTCGCCGCGCCGGTGATCCACCGCACTCTCCATACCTTTCATTGGGAGGAGAGGTAGGCGACCGCCTGCCGTCACACGATGCGCGCCAGGGATCGCGCCGGGGTCGAATGAAGCGCCTGGGCGTCGTCGCGCCGACCGCCGCGCGGTAGCTTCCGGTATGCGATCGCGAGCCGCCACCCACCTGATGTTCGCCGGGGACTGCACCGCCGCGCTCGAGCTCTACGTGTCGGTCTTCGCCGACTTCCGGATCGACGCGGTGGAGCACTACGCCGCGGGCGGGCCCTCGGCCGGACTCGTGAAGAAGGCCGAGGCGCGCCTCGGTGATCATCACCTGATGCTGATCGATAGTCCGATCAAGCACGACTTCACTTTCACCGCCGCGATGTCGGTCTTCGTGAACTTCAAGGAGTCGAAGGAGTTGGACCGGGCGTTCGCGGCCCTCTCCGCGGGCGGCAAGGTGATGATGCCACTGGACGACCATGGGTTCAGCCAACGCTTCGCCTGGTGCGCGGACAGGTTCGGCGTTTCGTGGCAGCTCAACCTGCCGCGCGCCGAGATCCAATAGAACGGAGCGAAGCGACGATGTGGGAGACGGACACCCGGTGGTTCGATGTCGCGGTGGTGATGAGCATCTTCGCCGTCGGCGGCGTCTGTTTCGGCAGGTTCGAACAGCACAAGTCGCGCGGCCGGCGCGTGCTGAAGCAGGTCCTCGTGCTGGGCGTGTTCATCCTCATCGCGAACACCGCCGGGCGGGCGTGGGCTTACGGCCTCGTCGGCGTGATGGGACTCGGCGCGGCCGTGGTCCACCTCTGGTGGTTGCCCAAGAACGGCATCAATGGTTGGACGGCGGAGCCGTATGACAAATACCTCGCGTTGATCGCTCGACCGAAGCGGGATTGATGCGATGAGGGGTGTCGCTCTGAGTCTGGCGTTCGTGCTGCTGCTGATCGCCGCGAGCTCCTGGTCGTGAAGGCGGGTGAGACCCCGCTCGCGATCCGCGCGACTTTCGCGCTGCTCATCGCGATTGGGATCGGCGCGTCGGTCCTGCGCTTGGTCTTCCCGACCGACGTCATCACACGCTTCGAGCCGGTGCGGACGGCGGTCCATCAGGCGGTGGGTCTCACTGAACCGGACCCGTTGCGCCGCGCCGAAGCCGTGGCGGATCTCGATCGCAAGTTCGCGACGCACTGGCTCGCGACCAGGCTGCACGTGGTCTCGGGCGGCGTGCTCTTGCTGCTCATCCCCTTCCAGTTCTCTCGTTCCATGCGCGCGCGTCACCGCAGCGTGCATCGGTGGACGGGGAGAGTCGCGCTCGCTGCGGCGTGGGTGAGCGGACTGGGCGGCCTCTACTTCGGGGTGCTCCATCCGTTCGCTGGTGCATTTGAGCGAGTGACGGTCGGCGTCGTCGGGATCTTCTTCCTGGCCGCCGTCACCCTTGCGTTCACGCGGATCAGGCAGGGCCGCGTGGCAGCGCACCGGGAATGGATGATCCGCGGGATGGCCGCCGCCCTCGCCATCGCCACGGTGCGGTTCGTCGCGATTCCGATCGACTTGTTCCTCACGTCCCGGGGCCTCTCGCCTGAGACGATCTTCGCTGTCTCGCTCTGGGCAGGGTGGGGCACGACACTGGCCGGTGCAGAGTGGTTGGTGCGGCGCACCCGCGTTCCGGTGGCGTGACCGCGCTGCTGAACGTTCTCACCCAGGTGGGATCGGGCCCATTCGCGGTCGTCGCGGGGCATCGCATCGCGGTAGCTTTCGGTAGTTGATTCCTCCCTTCACTCGCCTCTCCTGACATGTCCCAGTCCTTCGTCGCGGACGCCCTCACCGCCTCCCTGACCACCAAGGACGTCGAGAAGAGCCTCGCGTGGTATCGCGACGTCTTCGGCTTGACCGTCGACCAGCGACACGAGCGCGACGGGAAGTTGGCGGCCGTCTCACTCAAGGCAGGAGAGATCCGGATCCTGATCGGTCAGGACGACGGCGCGAAGGGATGGGAGCGGGTGAAGGGCGAGGGGTTCTCGCTGCAGTTCACGACGACACAGAATATCGATGAGGTCGCGGCGGGGATCCGGAATCGCGGCGGCACGCTCGCCTCCGAGCCGACGGATATGCCGTGGGGTGTGCGCCTCTTCCGGATACAGGACCCCGACGGCTTCAAGATCTCGATCTCGTCCCCGCGGCCGTAGCGGGATCCTTCGAGGAGGTTTACGATGAACGCGCGCGCCATCCTGATCGTCGTCTGGCTCGTCACCGGCATCGGGGCAGTCGCAGGGTCAGTCGCGGGCGCGGCGGTGGGTGAACGTTCGCTCTTCATCGGCGCGCTCCTCGGCGGACCGCTCGGCGCTGCCGCCGGTGTGTGGCTCTCGAACGTGTTCGGCTGGCTCGCGGTGCAACAGCGGAGGGCGGCGACCCTCGGTGCGATCGTCGGATTCGTGATCGCAGCACCGATCGCGGTGACGAACTTGCAGACCCCGATCGTCCCGGTGCTGATCTGCAGTCTGGCGGGCGTCGGCGCCCTCGTCGGTGCCGGTCGCGCCTCGGCGAAGCGCGGCTGAGATGACCTCTCGAGGGCGATCGCCGTCCGCCGATCGCCGCCTGCACGCCGCCCTCGCCTCGAGCGAGCCGCTGCTCCGCGCGATGAGCGAGAGCGACGCCGCGCGACATCCGGCGCAGGGGAAGTGGTCACCGAAGCAGATCATCGGACACCTGATCGATTCGGCCAGCAACAATCACCAGCGATTCGTCCGCTCCGTCTGGCAGGAGGAGCTCGTCTTCCCCGGCTACGCGCAGGAAGCGTGGGTCGAACTGCAGCGCTACCAGGAGACGCCGTGGGCCGAGCTGCTGACCTTCTGGGGTTCTTACAACCGGCACATCGCGACGGTGATGGCAGCGGTCCCCGAGGAGCCGCGAAGGCGCATTCGCGCGAAGCACAACCTCGACGAGATCGCGACGCACGCGCCGCGCACGCCCGAAGAGGCCACGCTCGAGTACTTCATGCACGACTACGTCGACCACCTGGAGCTCCACCTGCGCCAGATCCTCGGGCAGGAATGGATGGCGACGGCTACCGGATGATCGAAAGGAGCGACGCACGATGAAGAAGGTCATCACGTTGACCACGACGACCGTCGGCAGTGCGGCCGGGTGGTGGCTCGGCTCGGACTTCGGGATAATGACCGCGTTCATGGTCAGCATCGTCGGGTTCGGGATCGGGCTCTACTACGGCACCAAACTGGCGAAGAACATCGAGATCTAGTGCGGCTCTGGAGTCTCCATCCCCGGTATCTCGATCGGCGTGGTCTCGTGGCCCTCTGGCGCGAAGGGCTCCTCGCTCAAGCCGTCCTGCGCGGGCGGACGCGCGGCTACCGGCACCATCCGCAGCTGGCGCGCTTCCAGTCGTCGGCGCGACCGGTGGCGGCGATCGCGGACTATCTCCGCGTCGTGCACGAGGAGGCAACGCGCCGCGGCTACTCCTTCGACCGGACGAAGGTCGTGCGCACCAGGTCCGCGGCGAAAATCGGCGTGACGCGCGGCCAGATCGCGTTCGAGTGGAAGCACCTCCGCGCGAAGGTGAGGAAGCGCGATCCGGCCTGGCTGGGCGCAATGCTCGTGGCGCGACCGCCCAAGCCGCACCCGGCCTTCCGGGTGGTCGCCGGCGGCGTCGCCGAGTGGGAGAAGGGTTCCGGCTGACCTCCGCCGCGGGAACCTCGCCACCATCGGTGCGAGGCGGTAGAATCAGCCGGTGCATCCCATCACGCTCACCGTCAATGGCCAGCGCGTCACCCGCGAGGTCGAGGCGCGGCTCCTCCTCAGCGACTTCCTGCGGCACGATCTCGAACTGACTGGGACGCACGTCGGGTGCGAGCACGGCGTCTGCGGCGCGTGCACGATCCTCGTGGATGGGGACGCCGTGCGCTCCTGCCTGATGTTCGCGGTACAAGCCGACGGCACGCGCGTCGAGACGGTGGAGTCGCTCGGCAACGAGGACTCGCTCAATCCATTGCAGGAGGCCTTTCGCGAGGCGCACGGACTCCAGTGCGGCTTCTGCACGCCGGGCATCCTGATGACCCTCGGCCCCTTCCTCCGCGAGCATCCCTCGCCGAGTGAGGGGGAGATCCGTGAGGCGCTCTCGGGGAACCTCTGCCGCTGCACCGGCTACGCGGGGATCGTCGAGGCCGTGAAGCTCGCAGCGGCGCGGGCGACACCGGCACGACCGAACCGCCGATGACGATCACGCGCCTCGTGGGGCTGTCAGTGAAGCGGAACGAGGATGCGCGGCTCCTCTCGGGCCAAGCCCTCTTCGTGGATGACGTTCACCTTCCCGGGATGCTGCACGCCGCATTCCTGCGGAGCGAACACGCGCACGCACGACTCAAGGGCGTGGATCTCTCCGGCGCCCGCGCCCGGCCCGGCGTCATCGCCGCCTTCTCGGCAGAGGACCTCGGCGACTACTGGAAGCCAGGCCCTCTACTCGTCCCGCCGCCGCCGATCGACGGGATGCTCTTCCGTCAAGCCACGCAGGTGCCCCTCGCACGCGGCAAGGTGCGCTACGTCGGCGAACCGATCGCCGTCGTCATCGCCGAGAGTCGCTACATCGCCGAAGACGCGCTCGACGAGATCGTGCTGAACTTGGAACCGTTGGACGCGGTGGTGGACCTCGAAGCGGCGCTCGCCGCTGATGCACCCCGGATCCACGATCAGTTCGACTCGAATCTCGCGGCGCACGTCGTGCAGCGGAAAGGGGACTACGCGAAGGCCAGCGGCAAGGCACACCGCGTCATCTCGCGACGGTTTTTCTATGATCGCGGGATCGCCGGCGCGATCGAGAATCGCGCGGTGGTCGCGTCGTGGGACGCGAAGGCTGCGGAGATGACGATCTGGGACACGACGCAGGCGCCGATCCCGATCCGGAATGGGCTTGCCGCGATGCTCGGGTTGCCGCAGTCGCAGGTGCGGGTGATCGCGCCCTTCGTCGGCGGCGGGTTCGGTCCGAAGATCATGATGTACTACCCGGAGGAGGTGGTGATCCCCTGGGTGGCGCGCGCGCTGAACCGGCCGGTGAAGTGGGTCGAGGACCGCCGCGAGAACTTCGCCGCCACGACACAGGAGCGTGGCCAGGTGCACGACGCCGAGCTCGCGGTCGCGAAGGATGGCCGCATCCTCGGCGTGAAGGACGTGTTCCTGCACGACACGGGCGCCTACGATCCCTACGGGCTCACGGTGCCGATCAACAGCCAGTGCACGCTGCTCGGCTGCTACGTGGTCCCGAACTACGAGAGCGAGTTCCGCGCCGTGTTCACGACGAAGCCGATCGTGACGCCGGTGCGCGGCGCCGGACGCCAGCACGGCGTTTTCGTGATGGAGCGCCTGCTCGACATCGCCGCACGTGAGCTCGGGATCGACCGGGTCGAGATCCGTCGAAGGAACTTCATCAAGCCGAAGGAGTTCCCGTACGACAACGAGATCATCTTCCAGGACTTCCAGCCCCTTGTCTACGACAGCGGCAACTACGAGCCGGCGCTCGCGAAGGCCGCCGAGATGATCGGATACGAGGCGTTCGTGCGCGACGAGCAACCGCGACTCAGGGCAGCGGGCCGGCACGTTGGCGTGGGGATCGTGTCTTATATAGAAGGGACGGGGATCGGGCCGTACGAGGGCGCTCGGGTGACGGTCGAACCGAGTGGTCGCGTGCGACTCGCGACCGGAGTCGGCACCCAGGGGCAGGGGCACTTCACCTCCTTTGCGCAGATCGTCGCCGAGCAGCTTGGGGTGCTCACGGGCGACGTGCACGTCGTGACCGGCGACACCCGCACCTTCGATTGGGGCACCGGGACTTTCGCGAGCCGCGGCGCGGTCGTCGCCGGAAGCGCTTGTCACGCCGCCGCGGTCGCCGTGCGTGAGAAGGCGATCGCACTCGCCGCGCGACTCCTCGAGGTGAAACCGACGAAGCTCGCGGTGAAGGACGGCCGCGTGTTCCTCATCAGCGATCCGTCGAAGGGATTCACGTTGGGCGAACTCGCCCAGCAGGCGAACCCACTGCGCGGCGCCGTGACGCCCGGCAGCGAGCCCGGCCTCGAGGCCACGCGCTACTTCGGTCCGTCGCGCGGGAGCACGGCGAGCGGTGTGCACGCAATGCGCGTCGAGGTCGATCCCGAGACGGCGCAGGTCGAGATCCAGCGCTACGTCGTCGTGCACGACTGCGGCATCCAGATCAACCCGATGATCGTTGAAGGCCAGATCCAGGGAGGCGTCGCCGCCGGGATCGGCAATGCCTTCTATGAGGAACTCGTCTTCGATGACGGAGGCCAGCTCCTCAACGCGTCGCTGATGGATTACTTGATGCCCACGGCGATGGATGTGCCGCGGGTGGAGATGGCGCATATCGAAACGCCGTCGCCGCTGAATCCATTGGGCGTGAAGGGCGTCGGCGAAGCGGGCGCGATCCCAACCGGCGCGCTCTTCGCACAGGCCGTCGAGGATGCGCTCTCGGGTACTGGCGTCGAGATCACGGCGATCCCGCTCTCGCCAGGACGGCTCTACGGGCTGATCGAGCAGGCCAAGCGCACTGGTCCACGGATCACGCTCCCGCCGAGCGCGACGGGGAAGTCCCTGATCATCGAGGGCAAGTACACCTTCACCGCGTCGCCGCTCGAAGTGTTCGAGATGCTCCTCGATCCGGAGATCCTCGCGAGTGTGATGCCCGGGGCGCAACGGCTCGAGCGCGTCGGCGACCGCTACTCCGGCGCGCTCAAGGTCGGGGTCGGGCCGATCTCGGCGGCGGAGTTCGCGCTCGATGTCGCGCTCGAGGATCAGGTGCCCGGTGAGCGTTACGCGATGCGCGTGGACTCACGCGGCCGGCTCGGCTTCGTCGCCGGCATCGCACGGGTGAAGCTCGCGTCGAGCGGGTCAGGGACGCAGATGGAGTACCGGGCCGAGCTCCGAGTGGGCGGTACGATCGCGGCGGTCGGCCAGCGGATGCTCGACTCGGTGAGCAAGGTGATGAGTGCGCAGGGTCTCAAGGCACTCGATAAGGCGATCGCGCGGCGAAGGGGGGCGGCGCCGTGAAGCCGGCACCCTTCACCTACCACCGCGCCCGCACGCTCGACGATGCGCTTGCGCTGCTCGTTCAGCACCCCGACGCGAAGCCTCTCGCCGGTGGGCAGAGTCTCATCCCAGCCATGAACTTCAGGTTGGCGCAGCCGTCGGCGCTGGTGGACCTGAACCGGATCGCGACACTTCAGGGAATCGCGCAAACGGCGGAGGGCGGACTGCGGATCGGGGCGATGACGCGGCACTCGGTCGTCGAGCGCAGCGAGCTGGTGCGCCGGCACGCGCCGCTGCTGGCTGAGGCGATGCCGCACGTCGCGCATCCGCAGATCCGGAGCCGCGGCACGGTCGGCGGGAGTCTCGCCCACGCCGACCCGAGCGCCGAGTTGCCGGCGGTGATGCTCGCACTCGGCGCACGATTCGTACTCCAGGGTCGCAACGGCGAGCGCTCCGTCGCGGCTGCGGATTTCTTCACGGGACTCTTCACCACCGCGCTCACGGCCGGGGAGCTGCTTACGGCGATCGAGATCCCTCCGCGCCCGCCACGGACCGGCAGCGCATTCCTCGAAGTCGCGCGCCGTCACGGGGACTATGCGCTCGCTGGCGTCGCGGTCGAACTCTCTCTCGACGCGTCTGGACGCATCAAGAATGCTCGCGTAGCGCTGCTTAGTGTCGGCGACGGTCCAGTGCTCTCGACCTCGGTCGCCGGGCTCACCGGTCAGGAGCCGACCGAGGCCCTCGCCCGGCAGGTCGGCGAGGCGGTGCGAGTCGAGGTGGACCCGCCGACCGACATCCACGCCGACTCGTCGTATCGTCGTCAGCTCGCCGCGGTGCTCACGCGCCGCGCGATCATCTCCGCGGCGGCACGCGCCGCTCGCCCGTCCACTCCCACGGCGTGACCGCCGAGGCATCGCGATGAAGATCTTCGACCTTTCCCAGCCGCTGAACCAGGAGGTCTCCTTCTGGCCTTACTATCCGCCCTTCGAGGTGAAGTACATCAAGCGGAAGTCGGAGCACGGCGTGAATGCGCAGTACATCCAGACCTCGAACCATATGGGGACGCATCTCGACGCGCCGCGGCACTTTGTGACCGCCGGCCGCACGATCGATGAGATCCCGGTCGAGTGGCTCTGCGGCCCCGGCGTGATCGTCGATCTGCGCGACGAGATGCACGAACTCGCCGTCTACACGCCGAAGATGATCGAGAAGCGCGTCACGGTGAAGGAGGGGGACATCATCTTCCTCAATACCGGATGGGGCCGCCACTCGCAGTTCGGCGCCGAGCCGGACGAGGAGAAGTACATCCACATGCACCCCGGCGCGCATCCCGACATGGTGCCGTGGCTGCTCAAGAAGAAGGTGAAGATCTGGGGGATGGACTGCGTCTCGACCGATCATCCGATGAACCTCCCGATCGGCCGCTTCCTCGGGAAAGGGATGCACGGCCACTGCGACAAGGTGCGGGCGAAGGCCGAGGAACTCTTCGGCGGTCCGAAGGGCGTCGCCAAGATGTTCCCCGATTCGGCCTACCAGCTCACGCACAACGCGCTCTTCCCGCACGATTGCATGCACGTCGAGAACCTCGGCGGTGACCTCGAGGCGGCCGAGTTGCAGAACAAGCGGTTGATCCTCGGTGTCTTCCCGTGGAAGTTCAGGGGCGGCGAGGCGGCCTTCTGTCGCGCCGTGGCATTCCAGGGCGCGTGGCCGGCAAAGGTCTAGTGGAGAGTGCGGCGGAGGTCGCCGCGCTCGTGCGGGCGGGGAAGCGCACGGCCGTGGCGGTTGTCGAGGAGGCGCTCACGCGCGTCGAGCGCCACAACGGCGCGCTCAACGCCATCGTCACCCTGAATCCACGCGCGCTCGACGACGCGCGGGCGATCGACGCGAGGATCGCCCGCGGTGAGCAGATCGGCGCGCTTGCCGGACTTCCCGTCGGCATCAAGGACGTCACGCCGGTCGCCGGGCTGCGAACGACGTATGGCTCTCCTCTCTACGCCGACAACGTGCCCACTGCCGACGCGCTCATCGTCGAGCGGCTGCGCGCGGCCGATGCGGTCATCCTCGGCAAAACGAACACGCCCGAGTTCGCGGCGGGGGGCAATACCTGGAACGAGGTGTTCGGCCGCACGCTCAATCCGTGGGATCCCGCGAAGAGTGCGGGCGGCTCCACCGGGGGCGGCGCCGTAGGACTGGCGACGGGGATGATCGCGCTCGCCGAGGGGACCGACCTCGGTGGGTCACTCAGGATCCCGGCGAGTTTCTGCGGGGTGGTCGGATTGCGCCCCTCACCGGGACTCGTGCCCACCGACCCGAGCGATTGGGTGTGGGACACGCTTCAAGTGTCGGGGCCGATGGCGCGGACCGCCGAGGACGTCGCGCTGATGTTGCAGTCGGTGGCCGGCCCGAGCGACCGCTCGCCGATCGCACAACCGAGCGCCGGCCGCGACTTCGTCGGGGCCGTACGCTCAGGGCCGAAGCGGGGACTGCGGCTCGGGTACTGCCCCGACATCGCGGCCATCGGTATCGAGCCGAGTGTCGAGGCCGCGTGCCGTCGTGCGGCGTTCGCCCTGACGGAGGTTGGTGCGACGGTGGAGGAGGTCCCGTTCGACCTGAGCTTCGCGCGCGACGCCTTCCTCGCGCTCCGCGGGGAATGGTTCGTCGCCTGGATGCACGAACGCCTCGGTGACATCGATCGGTTCGGTGTGAACGTGCGTCGGAACAGTCAGTCGGGTCTGGACGCCCCGGCGCGCGCACTCGGCGCCGCACACAATGCGCGCGGCAAGGTGTGGCACCAGTTCCGCGAGTACTTCGCGCGCTACGACCACCTGCTCACCCCGACGATGTGTGTCTCTCCCTTCCCGGTCGAGGAGAACTACCCGGAACTCGTCGCCGGTCGGCGGATGCTCACCTATGTCGATTGGCTCGCGCCGACGTTCCTGCTGAGTCTCGCTGGACTTCCGGTATCGTCAGTCCCCTGCGGTCTCGATGCGATGGGCATGCCGGTGGGCCTTCAGGTCGTCGGCCGCGCACAAGGTGAGGAGGAGGTGCTCGCACTCACTGGTGCGGTGCAGCGCCTCAATCCGATCGGACTCCCCGCACTCTAGTCGCGGAAGAGTTTCAGCACCTCGGACTTCACGACCTTTCCCATTGCGTTGCGTGGCAATGCCGCGACCACGCGAAGGTCACGCGGCACCTTGTACGGTGCGAGTCGGTCCTTCGCCCACGCCTTGAGTGCGTCGAGCGTGACTATCGCTTCCCCCCGGACCTCGACCGCCACCGACACGCGCTCCCCCCAATCCGCATCCTCCACTCCCACCACCGCGCATTCCGCGATCGCCGGATGCTCGCGCAACAGTTCCTCGATCTCGAGCGCCGAGACCTTGTAGCCGCCGGTCTTGAGGATGTCGACGCTCGAGCGCCCGAGGAGACGATACGAACCGCGCTCCACGACGGCGGTGTCTCCGGTGCGGAACCACCCGTCGCGGAATGCCTCAGCCGTCGCTTCGGGGCGGCGCCAGTACTCGCTGAACACATTCGCCCCGCGCACCTCGACCTCCCCCGCCTCTCCCTCAGGCACCGGTCGGCCAGCATCATCAACGAGTCGCACTTGGACGCCCGGCACGGGAACGCCAACGAATCCCGGCCGCCGCTCGCCGACGAGCGGATTCGAGAGCGCCATCCCCATCTCGGTCATTCCGTAGCGCTCGAGCAGGGTATGGCCGGTGATCTCACGCCACCGCTCCAGCATCTGCACCGGCAGTGCTGCCGAACCCGAGACCATCAATCGCACGCCCTGGCAGCCATCCCGCATCGCACGCCGCCGTCCGGCATCCGCTGTTTCGAACGCCGCGATGAGTTTCCGGTAGATCGTGGGAACCGCCATGAACAAGGTCAATCGGCCCGACGCGATCGATCGCCACGTCTCCTCGACGTCGAAGTGCGGTGGTGCCTCGATCGTCGCGCCACTCCAGAGGGCGCAGGCGACGACGTTCACGATCCCGTGCACGTGGTGCAGCGGGAGCACCAGGAGGATCCGGTCATCCGCAGTCCATCCCCACGCCGACACCAGCGACTCGATCTGCGCGACGATATTCGCGTGGGTGGTGACGACGCCTTTCGGGCGGCCGGTAGTGCCGCTCGTGTAGACCATCATCGCGCGGCGCGAGGCGTCGACGGCCGGAAGTGAGGGCGGTGACGCCGCCGAGAGCAGCTCGTGCACGGGAAGGAATCGCGCGCCGGTCGCGGCGGCGATGGCGCGGCACGTCTCTTCTCCTCCGCCTCCCGAGATGATCACGCGGGCTTCGGCGTCGCGCACGACGTACTCGAGCTCCGGCGGTGGATGCGAGATCGCGAGCGGAACGGCGATCCCGCCGGCGCGCCAGATCCCCCACTGCACGGCGATGTGCGCGAACCCCGGCGGTAGGTGGAAACAGATCCGCGCCTCGCCGAGGTCGGGATGCCCGTCGAGCAGGACGCCGGCGATACGACCCGAGACGTCGAGAAGGTCCCCGTAGGCGAAGGTCCCCTCGTGCGAGACTATCGCGGTGCGCACGGCTGCGCGCGTGGCGCGCTCGATGATCGTCAAGGTGAGCGAGGCGTTGCTGGGCATATCGGAGGGGCGAACTCGGCGTCACATTGAATATGACTCCGATGCGAGGCGTCCGATGACCTGTTCCGATCGATGATCGCTTTCCCGCGCACGCGCAGCGTCGCGACGATCCTTCTCGCGTCGGCGCTCGCTCTGCCAGCGTACACTTGTGACGGCTACCGGACGCCTCAGGGTGAGCTCGTCGGGAGCATCCCCGCCGGAGCCGATTCTGCGACCTTCACCCGCGCGCGGGTCCCACATCGGCCGATCCAGCAGTTCGATCCGACCGAGTTCAGTGAGTGGCTCACCCTGCTGGCCTACACGTGGCCGATCCTCGTTCTTGGATTGCGCTTGCGAGGGAAACCGGTGCGGCTCGAGCGCGCGTTGCACTGGGGCGAACTCCTTTGCGCTCCCGCAGCGGCGCTGGTGATCTATTACGTCGCGGCGACGGGAGAGGTCGCGTACGGCAGCTACCTCGCGTGGGCCGCGAACACGACGCTCTTCGGCGTCGCGATCCTCGAGTTCAGGCGGCGACGCGCCGCCGGAGGTACCTGATGGCCACCGCGCCGAAGACCGTCCGTACGACCGCGAGCGTGAAGACCTTCATCGATTCCATCCCAGATGAGACCCGCCGTCGCGACGCCCAAACCGTGTCACGGCTCATGGCGAAGCTCTCCGGTGAGCGCGCGGCAATGTGGGGCCCGAACATCATTGGTTTCGGGTCGAGGATGATCCTCGGTGCCAGCGGGAAGGGGAATCCGTGGCCGATCCTCGCCTTCTCACCCCGCAAGCCGGCCCTCGTGCTCTACCTCGGCCGATTCCCCGAGCGCGACGCACTGCTCAAGCAGCTCGGCAAGCACAAGACGACCGGCGGATGCACCTACATCAGGAATCTCGACGACGTCGACGTGCCGACCCTGAGCAAGCTCGTCGTTGCATCGCTCAAGAAGGCCTACTCCGCGACGTAGCGCCACGGCACCGAGGGGCTCGCGCGCCGCCACACGGTGAAGAAGGGGATCCCCGCGCGCGGAGCCTCACCAGCGGTCGGCTTGGGCACGATGAGGCCGAATGTCACGCCGAGGTCGCGGTCGGCGGCGAGGAGTGCGTCGGCCGCGTTCGCCGGTGACTGGGAATGCTCAGCGATCGCAGCACCAGAGAGAGCCGCACCCGCGAACGGGAGCAGGAGTGAGAGGAGTCTTCGCATGACGATGGGACACCCACGAGCGGAACAAGGTTCACCGGTCCATCCCGGGACGGATCGGTGCCTCGCTCACGCAGCGAGAAGCCCCTTCCGTCCTGCCTCGCGCCGGAGAAGCCAGAGCGCGAAGAGCGCGTGCGCCGTGGTGGCTCCGACCGACACGAACCAGAGTTGCCGTAGCTGGAATCCCGGGCGCGCCGAGATGTACATCGCAGGTCCGACGAAGAGCGAGAGCCGGACCAGGCTGCTGATCACCGCCGGAACCGTGTTGCCGAGCGCCTGGAACATCCCCGAGCAGGTGAAGACGATCCCCGAGGCGAGGAAGTTGATCGAGATGATCGCGAGGAACTGCGCCGCGGTCGCGATCACCGCGGCGTCGGTCGAGAACCAGTGCACGAGCCACTCCGGCTGCCATCGCGCGATGAGCGTGAGCAGGAGCATCAGGGCGCTCCCGATCTTGACGGCGTGGAAGAAGGTCTCCCGCGCTCGATCGAGTTGCTTCGCTCCGATGTTCTGCGCGGCGATCGGTGAGGCCGCGAACGAGATCGCCATCACCGGGAGGAAGAGCGCCTGCAGCACGCGCTGCCCAACGCCGAAGCCAGCCTGCGCCGCCGCGCCGAAGTCGCGGATGATCCAGTAGATGACGCCCATCGAGACGAACATCAGCGCGAACTCCCCTCCGGCCGGCACGCCGATCCTGAGGATCCGCTTCCACGTCTCGAGTCGCGGCCGGAACATCGCCCGGTCGAAGCCGACGTAGTGCTCGAGGCGCACGAAGTAGATCCACAACATCACGACGCCGATCGCGATCGAGATCGAACTCGCGAGCCCGGCACCGGCCACTCCGAGCGGACGCCCCGTGCCCCAGCCGGCGATGAGCACCGGCGCGAGCACCACGTTCAGCGCGACCGTGACCATCTGCACGATCATCGTCGGCTGCGCGATGCCGGTGCCGCGGAGCGCCGACCCCATCGAGACGAGTGAGAACTGCAACGCCATCGCCGGCAGGAAAGCGCGCAGATACGACACGCCGAGTCGCGTGGTCTCGGCGTCGGCCGAGATGCCGGCGACGTACGCGCCGCCGAGCGTGAACCCGAAGATGAGCACCGCCGCACCGACGATCGCCGCGAGAAGCAGACTCTGGTTGTAGACCAGCGTCGCGTCGGCCTGATCCTTCCGTCCCACGGCGTGCGCGATCAACACCATCGTCCCCACGCCGAGCACTTGGGTGAGCGCGAGCACGATGAACTGGATGTTCCCCGCCGCGCTCACTCCGGCGAGCGCCGCATCGCCAAGTCGGCCGACGAAGAAGAGGTCCACCAGATAGTAGAGCGTCTGGAAGACCATCCCGATCGCCATCGGCGCGGCGAGGCGGATGATGTGGCGGGGGATCGAGCCTTGGGTGAGGTCGTGCATCTCAACGACAGGTGGAAGGAGGAAGGTGGAAGGAGAAAGGGAACTGCAACTACGCGCCGAAGGCCGCTTCCGCCAGCTTGCGAGCGTGGTCGCGGGCGTCCCGCGGCCACGATTCCGACATTGCGAAGAACTTCGCGCGCTCGAGGGCGAAGAGCGCGCGCGTCGCCTCTTCGAAGTCGTAGGCGCCGCCGAGCGTCGCTACCATGAATCGGTAGCAACGCTCCTGCGCCACGCGCACACGATCCTTCGTCGCGTTCGTGGTCCGGGCCTGGTCCACGAGCCGGCGGAGCGCCGCTGACGCACCGCCGGGTTGCGCGGCGAGCCACTCCCAGTGTCGCGGAAGGAGCGTGACCTCGCGTCCGATGACTCCGAGGCGGGGACGTCCCGGTCCGCGCGAAGGGTCGATCGGCGACTCCTCCTCGGTGAGCCGCGCGATGATCTCGGCTTCGCTGCCGCGGAGGTCGAGTTCGATCGGGTCGCTCGTGACGGCATCAAAAACGATGATCTCGCGAGCGGTGGACTTCCGCCGCGCGGTCGCGCGATTGACGGCGAGCGCGACCCTGTCGATCGGTCCCGACGCAACGAGGGAAGTGCCGTCGAAGGCGACGGCGGTACGCAGGAAGGTGATGCTCTCGCCGGGTGACACAGTCACCCAATAATATCCGGGTGATTTAGCTTGTCAATATCAGCCGGATAGAAACCACAACTCAGGGAAGTCTTACGGGGCGACTCGCGCGGAAGACGGGGAGGCTACGCGCGAACCATCGCGCGGCGAGCGCACCACCCACGAAGCCTCCCAAGTGGGTCTGCCAGCTCACGCCGGCATCGGCGGGGAGAACCCCGAGCACGAGGCCGCCCCAGAGCGCGATGACCACGAGACTGATCGCGATGCTCGAGAAGCTCCGCGCGTACCATCCCGCGAAGATGAGGAAGCCGAGGAAGCCGAAGATCACTCCACTCGCGCCGATGTGCACCGAGCCCGGTGCGCCAAGGAGCCAGGCGCTGAGGCCGCCGCCGAGCGTCGCCGCGAGGACTACGAGGATGAAATGCTTGGGGTCGCGGAGCATCACGAGCCATCCGAGCGCGAGCACGGGGATGGTGTTCGCCGCGAGATGGTTGAAGTTCGCGTGCAGGAAGGGAGCGAAGAGGATCCCGCGGAGCCCGGGCAGCGACCGAGGCGCTACGCCGTACTGCGCGAGCGCACCCCCGAGGACCCAGTCGATGACGAAGACCGCCCAGAGTAGTGCGACCGAGGCGCCGAGCACGAGTACGTGCGTTCGGAGCGATCGGATGACGCTGATCGGACGTGGCGTGAGCAGCACGGCGGTCCCCCAGGCAGGTGGGCGCGCCGGATCCGCGTCCACGACCTATAATCCCTCGATTCGAACCCACGTCCGGAGCTTCCCTTGGTGACTGACGATCTGCGGGCGACGATGGTACGGGACCTTCGCGCTCTTGGCCGCGAGGTCGCGGCGTATCCCAGTGACGCAGCGCTCTTCCAGGCGGTACCTGGGATCACGAATACCGGCGGGACCCTCGCGCTGCACCTTGCGGGAAACGTGCAGCACTTCATCGGCACGGTGCTCGGTGGGAGCAGCTACAAGCGCGACCGCGACGCCGAGTTCAATCGGCGCGACGCGACGCGGGCCGAGCTGGGCGCCGAGATCGAGCGGGCCATCGCCGCAGTCGAGCAGACGCTGCCATCGGTCACTAAGGAGATGTGGGAGGCGGAGTTCCCGCAGGAGGTCGGCGGCCGTCGGCTTCCGACGCGGCGCTTCGCGGCGCATCTCCTTGCGCATCTTGCGTACCACTTGGGCCAGCTCGACTATCATCGGCGCATCGTCGCGCCCGCGTCGGGCACGGTCGGCACGATGTCACTCACCGAACTCTGACGCTCACCCCACACTCGAGGTCCGTCGTGAATCCTGAGATGATCGTCCTGCGCCTCCTCCACATCGGCGGTGGCACCTTTTGGGTCGGCGCTGCGCTCTACAACTCCTTCTTCCTTCTTCCATCGATGGCGGACGCCGGCCCCGCGGGCGCCCCGGTGATGGCGGGACTGCAGAAGCGGAAGCTGATGACGATCCTGCCGGTCGTCGCGATCGTCTCGATGCTCGCCGGCTTGCGGATGCTGCAACTCATCTCCGAGGGGTTCACGGCCCAGTACTTCGCGACGTCGGTCGGGGCGGCTTACCTCACTGGCGCGATCGTCTCGATCATCGGATTCCTCGTCGGGATGTTCGTGGCCCGCCCGGCGATGCTGCGCGCCGGCGCGTTGATGGCGTCGCGTGCCGCAGCGTCCAACGACGAGAAGCTCTCGGTCGACGTCAAGATCGCGCGCAACCGTCAGCGGGCGACGACGTTCGGCATGATCTCGTCGCTGCTGCTGTTGGCCGCTGCTTTGCTGATGGCGGTCGCGCGCTACCTCTAGCGGACGTTACTTCTTGTCGCGGGAGATCGACCAGACGTACGCGGCGATCGCCTTCACCTGATCGTCGGTGAGGTTCATCGGTCCGCCCCGCGGATTCATCGGGAAGCGGCGGGTCGCGTCCTTGAGCTCGGCGCGTGGCACGCCGGTCGTGATCGTCGCGACGACCTCCTCGTACTTGCCCGCGGAGTGGAGCCAGGGACCCGCGACGAGGCTCGGGCCGTTGTTCCCGCCGATCCCCTTCTGCCCGTGGCAGCGCTGACAGGGTGCGTTGTTCGTGTTGAAGAGCGAGTCGCCGATCGCGATCAGCGCTGGCGTGACGCTGGCAGGCATCACGGGGCCGCGCGCAGCGGCGGGAGCGGCCATCCCTGCGGCGCCGCCCGAGGCGCGCGAACAGCCGGCAATGACGACGAGGGCGAAAAGCGGGACAGCGAAGAACGACCGGCGCATCAGGAGGGCCTCAGCGGATTGGGGTTCGAGGAGGGATACGTTGGCGGAAGCGCCGCCGTTGCGCCAGCGCGGTGGGAGTCGCGATACGCCGATCAGGGTGCTGCTTGCCCCACCCGCTGAGCCGAGCGTCGGAGCTGGGCGTGCCAGCGCAACAGAATGATTGGACCGCCGAAGAGGCGATCGCTGATTGCGAGGTACACGGTCGCCATCCCGCCGCGGCCGATCTCGCGCTCGACGCGGTAGCGGTCGGCAAGGGCCGCCGTGAGGGCGGTCGGGGCGTGCGGCTTCTCGTCGTTCATCGGCTCAGAGTGTCGCCCAGCCGGGCCTTCCCGCTAGTAGAGTATGCCCTCAGGGCAGCGCGAAGCGCTCGAGCGCGGTCTGCAGTGAGCGACCCTCGAGGTCGAGGTAGACGCTCCCGTCGTTCACCGAGAGGGTCCAACTGTTCCGGCGATCGAGTCCTGCGGCCAGTTCGGAAAGGAACTCACGGTCGAGTGCGTAGAGCTCGATCGCCTCCGCCCGATGGATCCGCTGCCCCTCGTAACTGCGGAGGAGGAGCCGCGGCTCCTTGTGCGTGTAGAGTGCGACGCGAGGGCTCGCCTTGCTCGCCAGGTGCAGTCGCGCTGCGTCTGGCGAGCCGATCTCGATCCAGCTCTTCCAGGCGCCGGTGAGGTCCTTGACCGTGATCGCCGGGTCGATGGGATCGGATATGCCTCCTCGCGAGAACGCGATCCCCTCGGTGTACTCCAGGCAGTAAGCGAGCACGCGCGTGAGGAGGTACTCCTCGCTCTCACTCGGGTGGCAGGCGGCCTTGATCGCCAGTTGCTCGTAGACGCCGCGGTCGACGTGGCTGAGAGCGACGTCGAATGTGTAGAGCGTTGCGGTCAGGGACACTGCACCACAGGAGAAAGGTGGAAGGGTGAAAGTGGAAGGTAAGACCCGACCGTGTTCGGGCGCGAAACCCGCGCCTCTCTCGCCGTTCCTTCGATCAGCATCTACCTTCTCGTCGACCTCCACTCCTCTCGACCATGTCGCATCGACCGCTCCTACTCGCCTTCCACGCCTTGATCGCGTCGTCGCCGCTCGCGGCACAACTCGACTCGACGCGGGCGCCACTCGTCCGCACCGGCCGCTCGGTGGTCACCACGAAGCTCGGCATCGTCGCGACGAGCCAGCCCCTCGCCTCCGCGGCCGGCGCGCAGATCCTCGCGAATGGCGGCAATGCGATCGACGCGGCGATCGCCGCCAACGCCGTGCTCGGTCTCACCGAGCCGATGATGAGCGGGGTCGGGGGCGACCTCTTCGCGATCATCTACGAGGCACGCACCGGCAAGGTGTACGGGCTGAACGCGAGCGGATGGGCGGCGAGCGGTGTCACCGCGGAACTCGTTGCGTCGAAGAGCGCGAATGGCCGGATGCCACAGCGCGGCGTCTGGAGCGTCACGGTGCCGGGAATGGTCGCGGGGTGGGACGCGTTGCGCACGCGCTTCGGCACGATGGGCTTCGCCGAGCTGCTGGCGCCGGCAATCTACTACGCGGAGAACGGATTCCCGGTCGGCGAGGTCACGGCACGGCTCTGGACCGCCGCCCAACGCAACCAGCAGGCCGCCTTCCGCTCGACTTTCATCCCCAACGGCGCGATGCCGCGTGCGGGAGAGGAGTTCCGGAACCCCGACCTCGCCGCGTCGATGCGCCGGATCGCCCGCGATGGGACCCGCGGCTTCTATGAAGGAGAGACGGCGCGTGCGATCCTCGCCCTGATCGCCGCCGAGGGTGGCACGATGACCGCCGCCGACCTGACCGAGTTCGAACCCGAGTGGGTGAACACGATCACGACCGACTACCGAGGCTGGACGGTGCACGAGCTCCCGCCCAACAGCCAGGGAATGGCAGCGCTGATGATGCTCAACATCATGTCGCGATTCCCGATCGCCGAGTACGGATTCCTCTCGGCCAAGGCGATGCACGTCGAGATCGAGGCGAAGAAGCTCGCGTACGCCGACCTGCTCCGGTACATCGGCGATCCGCGCTTCGGGAAGCAACCGGTGGAGCAGCTGATGAGTACGCGCAACGCTGACGCGCGCGCGCGGATGATCGATGCATCCAAGGCGAGTTGCCGCGTGGAACCCGTCGCGCTCGGCGGGATCGAGGAAGGGGAGAGCGAGACCATCTACCTGGGTGCGATCGACGCGGCGGGGAACATCGTCTCGCTCATCCAGAGCAACTACTCGGCGTTCGGTTCGGGGCTCGTCGCGCCCGGGACGGGCTTCCCATTGCACAATCGCGGCGGCTTGTTCACGCTTGAGCGGGAGAGGCCGAACACGATCGCGCCGCGCAAGCGGCCACTGCACACGATCATCCCCGCCTTCATGGAGCGCGGCGACGTGCGAATAGGATTCGGGATCATGGGCGGATGGAACCAATCGCAGGCCCACGCGCAGTTCGTCAGCAACATCGCCGACTTCGGGATGGACATCCAACAGGCACTCGAAGCGAGTCGCTTCACCAAGCGGAGCTTCGACGGGTGCGACGTGGACATCGAGCCCTCGGTGCGGGCTGATGTCATCGCGCAACTTCGCGCCCTCGGGCACCAGGTCACGCTCTCCGATGGCCGCACAACGGATGCCTATGGATACGGCCAGGCGGTGATGTCGAACGGGAAGGGGATCCACTTCGGGGCCAGCGACCCGCGACACGACGGGATGGCGGTGCCGCAGGGCGTGCCAGCAGTGCGGAGGCCCCAGTGAGGTTCGCGTTCCTGATGAGGCATCGTCGTTCAGTCGCTCTCAGCAGCACACTCTTCGGCGCTGCCACGCTCATCGCCTGCGCGACGCGTGTGCCCGACGGCGAGGTCACCTCGCGCGACGGAATGGTCGTCTCCTCGCACCACGTCGCGTCCGATGTCGGCGCGGTCGTGCTCGAGCAGGGCGGCAACGCTGTTGACGCCGCAGTCGCCACCGCATTCGCGCTCGCCGTCACGCATCCCTCGGCCGGCAACATCGGAGGCGGTGGCTTCATGGTGATCCGCCTCGCCGACGGCACCGCGACGACGATCGATTACCGCGAGAAGGCGCCGGGGCTCGCGACGCCGACGATGTACCTGGATCGCGCCGGGAAGATCCTCGGCGAGGCCACCGACTCGGGATGGAAGGCGATCGGCGTGCCGGGCACCGTGCGCGGGCTCGCCCTCGCGCATCGCCGCTACGGCAAGCTCCCCTGGGCCGACCTCGTGCGCCCCTCGGCGGAACTCGCCGAACGCGGTTTCGCACTCTCGTCGAGTCTCGCCAATTCGCTCAACCGCCAAGTTGATACGACCTTCGCACCATTCCCCTCCTCGGTCGCAACATTCGGAAAGCCGGGCGGCGGCCGGTGGACGGTGGGCGACACGCTCAAGCTGCCGCAGCTCGCGCGGGCGTTGCGGGCGATCGCCGACGATGGCCCAGACGCCTTCTACACGGGATGGATCGCCGACTCGATCGACGCGCAGATGCGCGCGCACGGCGGACTGATCACGAAGAGCGACCTCGCCGCCTACGAAGCGGTCGAACGCGCACCGGTTCGCGGGACCTTCCGCGGCCACGAGGTCATTGGAATGGGACCGCCGAGCTCAGGCGGAGCGGTGACGCTGCTGGTGCTGGCCCAGCTCGAAGCGCTCGGCGTCGACGGGATGCGCCGCGACTCCACCCCCTATCTCCATCGCAGGGCCGAGGCGTCGCGTCGTGCCTTCCTGGAACGAGCGCGCTGGTTGGGTGACGCCGACTTCACACGCATCCCGCTCGAACGGATCCTCGCCCGAGGCTACGCAGATTCACTGGCGAATACGATCGACACGACGCGCGCCACATCGAGTCTCGCCCTCGCTGGTGACCTGGTGAACGACACGGGCGAATCGAAGGAGACCACGCACTTCAGCGTCGTTGACGCTGAGGGCAATGCCGTCTCGAACACCTACACGCTCGAGTACAGTTATGGCTCCGGTGTCGTCATCGCCGGCTTCCTGATGAACAATGAGATGGGGGACTTCAACAAGAAGCCGGGGTACACGAACACCGGCTGGGCGATCGGGACGCCGGCCAACGTCATCGCACCCGGGAAGCGGATGCTGAGCTCGATGTCGCCGACGATCGTGGCGAAGGACGGGAAGCTCCTGCTCGTCACCGGCTCTCCGGGCGGTCGCACGATCCCCAACTCCACGCTCGATGTGATCCTCGGTGTGACGCTCTTCGGGAACGGCGTGCGGGAAGCAGTGGATGCACCCCGGGTCCACCACCAATGGATGCCCGACACCCTCGAGGTCGAGAGGGGCGCTGCTTCGGAGGCGGTGATCGCACAGCTTCGCGCGATCGGTCACGCGGTCGTCGAGAGCAAGCCCCAGAGCCAGGGGGAGGCGCACACGATCCTCTATGATCCCGCCACCCGGACCGCCCACGGGGCGAATGACCGTCGAGGGGAGGACTCAGGGGCCAGCAAACCGGCTCGGGCGCCGAGGCGCTCGCCTGATTAGATTGAAGGGTCTCCAACAAGGCCAGCGATGCTCAAGCCCTTCGAATTCAAGGCGGATGGACGCAGTTTCTCCTGCACGGTCGAGGAGCGTCCTGGCCCCGAGGGCGAGTCGTGGTGGTGGTTCGCCGTGTCGGGTGACGGCCAGCGCTATGCCCCGTTCCGTGCCGCGCGCAGCGACACGCGTGAGTCGGTGCAGGAGCGCGTGGCGAAGTTCTATGCCGACCGCCTCTTCGCGAAGTCGCAGCCGACCCTGCGCGGTTCGCAGTGGGGGAAGCGCGGCATCCAGGTGAACTCGCAGAAGACGCCCGAGCAGTCGACGCTGCCGCCGGCGTAGCCCTCCGGCTGGCGATGCTGGACAACGCCAGCGCCAGCGGGAGATTGTCGGGATACGCCTTTCCCGAGAGATTCGTGTCCCGCTCGCGTGCGTGGTTCCTAGCGTCCCTTGTCGCACTGCTGCCGTCCGCGGTCGCGCCGTCCGCGGTCTTAGGTCAGGCGGCCTTTCCGGCTGGTACCATTCAGGGGCCGCGCTGGCGCCACATCGGCCCCTTCCGCGCGGGCCGTACGAAGAGCGCCGTCGGTGTGCCGTCGCAGCCGAACGTCTTTTACATGGCGGTGACCAACGGCGGCGTCTGGAAGACGAGCGACGCCGGCCGCACCTGGAATCCGATCTTCGACGAGCAACCGAGTGGGTCGATCGGCGCGGTGGAGGTCTCGCTCTCGAATCCGGACATCGTGTACGTCGGGAGTGGCGAGGGACTGCAGCGCCCCGATCTCTCGACCGGCGACGGGATGTACAAGTCCACCGACGCCGGGAAGACGTGGATCCACCTCGGCCTACGCGATGGCCAGCAGATCCCGCGGATCGCGATCGACCCGCGGAATCCAGATAGGCTCTTCGTCGCGGTGCTGGGGCACCCGTACGGCCCGAACGAAGAACGCGGCATCTACCGCTCGCTCGACGGCGGCCGCTCCTTCACGAAAGTCCTCTACAGGGACGAGACGACCGGCGGCGCCGACGTCGTGATGGCGCCGAACGACCCCAACACCATCTACGCGGTGCTGTGGGAGGCGCAGCAGGGGCCGTGGGAGAATGCCGCGTGGAGTGGTCCGGGATCCGGATTGTTCAAGAGCACCGATGGCGGCAACACCTGGACGCAGCTCGCCGGTGGACTGCCCACGGCCGCCGATAACGTCGGCCGGTTCGGCATCGGGATCAGTCCGAGCAATCCGAATCGCATCTATGTCACCGCGACCGCTGGACAGAAGAGCGGCCTCTACCGGAGTGACGACGCCGGCGCTTCGTGGACGCGCACAACGAACGACAACCGAGTTTATGGGCGCGGCGATGACTTCGCGGCGATCACAGTGGACCCGCGCAATCCCGACATCGTGTACTCGATGAACGTCGTCGCGTGGAAGAGCATCGACGCGGGCGTCACTTGGAAGAGCTTCCGTGGCGCCCCCGGTGGCGACGACTACCAGCGGCTCTGGATCAATCCATTCACCCCCGACGTGATGCTGATGGTCGCCGACCAGGGCGCGATCGTCACCGTCAATGGTGGCGCGACGTGGAGCTCCTGGTACAATCAGCCGACCGCGCAGTTCTATCACGTCACCGCCGACAATGCGTGGCCTTACCGGCTCTGCGGTGGGCAGCAGGAGTCGGGCTCAGCCTGCGTCGCGAGTCGCGGTGATGACGGCAGCATCACCTACCGCGACTGGCGCCCCGTGGGCGCGAGCGAGTACAGCTACGTCGCGCCAGACCCATTGAATCCCGACATCGTGTATGGCGGCACGGTCACGCGGTTCGACCGACGCACCGGGCAGCGCCAGAATGTGAGCCCGAACATCGGTGGCGGGTTCGGCGGCGGTGCTCAGTCGGCGAATGCCGGGCCGAACTACTTCCGCGGCATTCGCACGATGCCGGTGCTCTTCTCGCCGATCAATCCGCGGAAGCTCTACTACGGCACGAACGTCGTGTGGCAGACGGTGAATGGCGGGAAGAACTGGACGCGACTGAGCGGTGATCTCTCACGCGCGACGTGGACGATTCCCGCGAGCGTCGGTAAGTACGCGTCGCAGGTCACACCGACCCAGCGCGGAGTCGTCTACACCATCGCGCCGAGCTATGTCGATTCGAATACGGTGTGGGCGGGGACCGACGACGGCCTGATCCACGTCACCCGCGACGGCGGCAAGAGTTGGCGCGACGTCACGCCGCCGCAGATGGGTCCCTGGTGGAAGGTCTCACTGATGGACGCGTCGCACTCCGACGGGGGCACCGCCTACGCCGCGGTGAACACGATCCGCCTCGACGACCACCGCCCGCACATCTACCGCACCAAGGACGGCGGCAAGTCGTGGACCGAGATCGTGAACGGGATCTCCGCCGACGCGGTGATCAACGTCGTGCGCGAGGATCCCAAGCGACGCGGGCTCCTCTTCGCCGGCAGCGAGAATCACGTCTGGTTCTCGTTGGACGATGGCGACCACTGGCATCCGCTGCGGCTCAACATGCCGGCGATCTCGATCCGCGACCTGGTCATCAAGGACGACGACATCAGCGTCGGCACGCACGGGCGTGGCTTCTGGATCCTCGACAACATCACGGCACTGCGGCAGTGGACCGACGCCACACTCTCGACGCCGGTGACGCTCTTCAAGCCCGCCG
>JANPCH010000047.1:0-81036 GCA_031430835.1 Gemmatimonadaceae bacterium | reverse complement strand
TTGGCGCCGAGGATCGGTGAGCGGAGCTCACGCATCCGCGCCCGCAGCGAGTCCTGTCCCCAGTCGAACTCGTGATTCCCCAGAGCGCCAGCGGTGACGCCGAGCGCGTTGAGGAACGCGACCACCGGTCGGCCGAAGGCGAAGTTCGACGCCGGGGTCCCCTGGAAGAGATCGCCGCCGTGGAGGATCACCGGAACGCAGAGGGGAGCGCACTCGCGCGCGGCCTGTCGGATCAGGGCCGCGAGTTCCGCGGCTCCCCCCCGATTCCCCGCGGTGCCGTCGGGTCGCTTGACCAGCGCACCGTGGAAGTCGTTGAACGCGATGATCCGGAGCGTGCGCGCCGGCGGGAGCAAGCGCCAGTTCTCCTGGTAGACATCTCCCGGCTCGATCTCGCCACGGCGCCGCACCTCCTCGATCAGGAGGTCGCGGATCTCGGTACTCGATTCCCAGGTCACCGGCGCGCCACGGACCATGTCGTAGTTGCCGGCACCGCTCGCCCGATAGTTGTTGATCGCGACGGTGAAGCTGTCGGTGTCGACGACGGGGCGGCCTTTGTATGAGAGCGTGGTGATCCGCGCTCCGATCGGCCGCGAGAGGTCCATGGTGTACTCGACGCCGGCAAGGACGTCGAAGTTGTAGCCCGGGATCCGTCCGTCGGGCACTCCGCGGGGCACGCCACCCTCGACCGTCACGCGATAGTAGCGCGCGCTCTGCTCGAGGAATGCCCGCACCTGCGCCCCGGTGAGCCGCAGCACGCGAAGAGAGTTCTCGTAGGGATAGAGCTGGGCGATCTGCGCGACGGTGATCGGCCCCGGCGCGAGTCGCACGTCGAGCGAGAAGGCCGAGGCCGCGCTGAGGTCGGCCCCCGTCGCGCGGAGCTGCGCCGCTTGGATCAGGTCGATGAGCGGCGTGTCACGGAGGCGCGCCGAGTCGGTGGCCCACGCGACCGCCGTGCGTCCGATGACCGTCGTCGAATGCCGCACCGCCGCGACGTGGGCGCGTTCCACCGCGCGCACGACCGCCGGATGCTCCGCGTGGCCCGCGGCCTGGACGAGCGCGCCGCGCTTGGCCGTGATGCGCCAGCGACGATCGACATCGCGCGTGAGCGTGATCGTAGCCACGGCGACGCTGGTCGCCCAGTTCCGCGGCTGCATCACGAGCACCCCGCTGATCGTCGAGTCGGCGACCTCGCGATGCGAGTGCCCGACGACGATGAGGTCGATGCCAGCGACCTCGCGCGCGACGCGCGCCATCACATTCTCGCTCGGCATCGCGGTCTGGGCGGTGTCGTAGGTCGCTTCCCCACTCAAGCCCGAATGCGCGACGACGACGACAACGTCCGCCCGGCGTCGGCGCGCCTCCGCGACCTGCGGCGGCAGCGAGGCAACGATGTCGCCCACGACCAATCGGCCGCGGAGGTGATCGCGGTCCCAGACCATCGAACCCGGAGTCGTGACGCCGATGATCGCAACCCGGACGCCCGCGCGCTCGACGATCGTCAGCGTGCCGAAGGGTCGGCCACCGTCGGTGCGCTGGGTGTTCGCCGCCAGGAAGGGGAAGCGCGCCCCGGCGAGAGCGCGGTCGAGGGTCGGCAAGCCGTAGTTGAACTCGTGATTGCCGACCGCCGCCGCGTCGTACCGCATCGCGTTCATCGCCGCGATGACCGGGTGCGGTGCGAGGGAGTCCACGCGCGCCGCGACGTACGTGATCGAATTGCCTTGGAGCAGGTCGCCGGCATCGACCAGCACGACCCGTCCACGCGCGGCGCGGCGCAGCGAATCGACGATCGTCGCCGCGCGGGCGAGCCCACGTTCCGGATCGGGACGATTCTCGTAGTAGTCCCACCCGCGCAGGCGGCCGTGCACATCGGTCGTGGCAGCGACCTTGATCTCGACCGTCGACTGACCGGCGACCGGGGCCGTCCCCACCACGAGGACCATCAACAGGGGCCAAGACCTCATCTGCATCCCGAAAACTAGTAACTTTCACGCGCGCCGATACACGACCGTGACGCGCGTGATACTACGCGACGACGCGCGAGCCGGACAACTTCCATCCCGAATGCGACCTCTCATCATCGGCATCGCCGGCGGGTCCGGGAGTGGCAAGTCGACGCTGGCGCACCGCATCGCCGACGCCTTGCCCGGCGCGCGGGCCTCGTTCCTCGACATGGATGCATACTACCGCGATCACGCCCACCTCCCACTGGAGGACCGGCGCCGCGTCAACTGGGACCACCCCGAGGCGTTCGACACCGCCCTCCTCGCGGCGCATCTCGAGGCGTTGGCTCGCGGCGAGCCGATCGAGAAGCCGACCTACGATTTCGTGCAGCATCGGCGCGCCACGGAGACGATCCGGATCGAACCGGCCGACGTCGTCGTCATCGACGGTATCCTCCTCCTGGTGGACGAACGCGTGCGCGACGCCTGCGACGTGAAGATCTTCGTCGACACCGAAGCCGACGTGCGGCTCATCCGGCGGATCCGCCGCGATATGGCGGTGCGTGGCCGGCCCCTCGAGGAGATCCTCGACCAATACCTCACCACCGTGCAGCCGATGCACCTGCAGTTCGTCGAGCCGAGCAAGCGCTACGCCGATCTCATCATCCCGCGCGGCGGCGAGAATCCCGTCGCGATCGACATCCTCCTCGCCTCGATCGCCCGGCGCCTCACCGAGGGTCGCGCGTGAACTCCGCCCCGACCGTCACCGAACGCATCCTCGTGGTCGACGACGAACCGGACATCGTCGCGCTCGTCGTCTACCATCTCGCGAAGGCCGGGTACAAGGTCGCTTCCGCAAGCTCCGGGGACGAGGCGATCGCCGCCGCCAAGCGCGACCATCCCTCCCTCGTCGTCCTCGACCTGATGCTCCCCGGGATATCGGGATTCGACGTCCTCGAGGCGCTGCGCCAGGATACCGACACCGCCAACATCGCGGTGCTGATGCTGACGGCGCGCAAGGAGGAACCCGACCGGATCCGCGGCTTCGAACTCGGAGCCGACGACTACCTCACCAAGCCGTTCAGTCCGCAGGAGCTCGTCCTCCGCGTCGGGGCGATCCTACGGCGGGTCGCCGCCTCACCCGAGAGCGCCGACCTCCTGCAGGTCGGGCCGATCCGGATCGATCGCTCGGCGCACCGGGTCACCGTCTACGATGCCGACGTCGAACTCACGCGCGCCGAGTACATGCTGCTGCTCACGCTCGTCGAGCGGCGCGGACGGGTGCAGTCGCGCGCGCAGCTCCTCGGCGCCGCCCTCGGATCGGCCCCCGACATCCAGACCCGCACCGTGGACATGCACATCCTTCGGCTCCGCGCGAAGCTCGGCCACGCGGGCGACCTGATCGAGACCGTACGTGGCTTCGGCTACGTGCTGCGGCCACCGCCGCGACGGAAGGGATGAAGAGCCCGTGCGCCTGACCCAGCGGCTCCTCGTCGGCGCACTCCTCGTCGTCGGGTTCCTAGCGCTCGCAATCATCACCGCGGTCGACCGACAGATCGGCGCGCGGCTCCGCGATGACGCTGGCGAGTACCTCGCGCGCGAGGCACAACTCGTCGGCAACCTCTGGTCGCGAGAACCAGCGGCTCCGGACTCCCTCGCTGACCGCACCGGGGAGGCGCTTGGTCGTCGCGTGACCCTCATCCGCGGCGACGGAGTGGTCCTCGGCGACTCCGAGTTCGACGGTGCACTCCTCGCCGGGCTGCAGAATCACGCGACTCGCCCCGAGGTCGCGGAGGCGCTGGCGGGGCGGATCGGACACGCGATCCGTCCTTCGCCCTCTACCGGACAGGAGGAGCTCTACGTCGCCGTCCCCGTCGGTGGGCGCGGCGTCGCGCGGATATCGCTGCCGACCGCGCAACTGGCGGCGGTGACGGGCGCGGCGCGGCGCGATGTCCTCTCCGCGGCGCTCGTCGCACTCCTGGGTGCGCTCGTCATCGCCTTCCTCTTCTCGCGTTCGGTGTCGCGACCGATCGAGGAGCTGAGCGAAGTCGCCCGCGCCCTCGCTGACGGCGACCTCGCCCGACGACCCACACTTCACGCCCCGGGCGAGATCGGGGATCTGGCGAAGGCGCTCCGGGAACTCGCCGACCAGCTTCAGACCCGCCTGCAGCGCCTCGCCGCCGACGAGGGGATGGTGGTCCAGCTGACCGAGTCGCTGCTCGAAGGTGTGCTCGCAGTGGACACGTCGCGCCAAGTTGTGCGGATCAACGAGACCGGGCGCCAGCTGTTGAATGCCAACGATCCCCTGCCCTTCCCGCTCGATCGCCTGCCGCGCGAAGTCGCCCTCCGGGAGGCGCTGCACGACGCTTTTCGAGGCGACACGACCGACGGCGTCGAGCTCGTCGTCCACGGGAGGACCCTCAACCTGACTGCCCGGCCGCTCGCCGACGGCGGTGCCGTGCTCGCGATCTTCGACCTGACGCGCGTGCGACGCCTCGAGGCGGTTCGTCGGGACTTCGTCGCGAATGTCTCGCACGAGTTGCGCACGCCGCTCACCGTGATCAGCGGGTTCGCCGAGACGCTCGCGGCCGACGATGTGCCCTACGATTCCCGACGTCAGTTCGCCGAGCGCATTCTTGGCAATACGCGCCGCATGCAGCGGATCGTCGACGACCTGCTCGACCTCTCGCGGATCGAGTCGGGGGGCTGGTTGCCGAACCCACAGCCGGTCGAGCTGCAGGGGATCGCGAGCGAGGTGCTCGCCGCCGCCCGCGACGCCGCCGACGCGAAAGGCCTGCGGTTGACGACGGACCTCCCGGATGACGCGCGATCCGTCGACGCGGACCCGACGGCGCTACGGCAGGTGCTCAGCAACCTCGTCGACAATGCGGTTCGGCATACGACGAGCGGCGAGGTCACCCTCTTCTCGCGGCCGCACGAGCGCGGGACGATCGTCGGCGTGCGCGACACCGGGATCGGGATCGCCGCCGAGCACCTACCGCGGATCTTCGAGCGGTTCTATCGCGTGGATCCAGGCCGCTCGCGCGAGCAGGGGGGCACGGGACTCGGCCTCGCGATCGTCCGGCACCTGGTCGAGGCGCACGGCGGACGGGTCACGGCAGAATCGGCGGTAGGCGTGGGGACGACCATCGCAGCCCGATTCCCGCACGCGCCGGGCTGACGTCCGCGAGCAGGTCCCGCCCACGCCGTTACACGTTCGTGGCGCGACCGTAGGGAAGCCGCGACTGGTCGAGGGGAGATTCGAGGTGTTCGATCGGCATCCGACGCCGACGGACCCGACCCCTTCACGAGACGCAGATGCGCCTTCGTACCCGCAACATCACGCAGGTCCTGTTCCTCTTCATCGCACTCTCCGCCGTGTCCGGCGCGCAGGCGCCGACAGCGGGGCGCATCACCGGACGCGTCCTCGACGCCGCGTCGGGTGCTGGCCTCTCCGATGCGGGTGTGCAGATCGTCGGAACGCCTCAGGGAACGATGTCGGGTGTGGAGGGCCGGTTCACACTGGGAAACGTGGCCCCGGGTACCGTGACGATACAGGTCCGTCGGATAGGCTACGCGCCGAAGACGATCACCGGACTCTTCCTCGACGCCGGCAAGACGCTCGTCCAGGATGTCGTGCTTGTACAGGCCACGGTCCAACTCACCGCGCAGGTCGTGACGGCCGATGCCGAGCGCGGATCGGTGAACGAGGCGCTCGACGCGCAGAAGAACTCGGTCAATGTCGTCAGCAGCATCACCGCCGAGCAGATCGCCAAAGGCCCCGATGGGGACGCCGCCCAGGCGATCGGCCGCGTCTCCGGCGTGAGCGTGCAGGACGGCAAGTACGTCTTCGTGCGCGGTCTGGGCGACCGGTACACGCAGACCTCGCTGAACGGCGCAAGGATCCCGAGCCCGGAGCCCGAGAAGAAGGTCGTACCACTCGACCTTTTCCCGACCGGGCTGTTGCAGTCGATCACCACGATCAAGACCTTCACGCCTGACCAGCCCGGCGACTTCTCGGGCGCGCAGGTGGACATCCAGACGCGAGAGTTCTCGGGTCCCCGCACCTGGGTGATGAGCAGCAGCACTGGCGCCTCCGACGCGGTGCTCCTCCGCGACCTGCCGATGCCGACGCGCGTGGGTGGCGACGTGATCGCGTTCGGGGCCGCCAACCGTGCGCTCCCCTCCTTCATCCAGACCTTCGGCAACTTCGCGAGCTCCCTGCCGGGCCAGAACGACTACAACCGCATGGTCTCCGAGTTCCGGAACTCCTGGTCGCCGGTCTCGCGCGAAGGCCTCGTGAACGGCGCCACGTCGTTCAGCGTCGGTGGCAGCGATCCGATCCGTGGCCAGCGCATCAGCTACCTCCTCTCCAGCACCTACTCGCACGGCACGGAGGCGAAGGTCGACCAGGTGCGCGCCATCGCCATCCCGACCTCGGGAGCCGAGCCGACCGAGGCCGATCGCTTCGAGGGAGAGACCGGCCGGACGACGGTCCTCTGGGGCGGCCTCGCGAACGTCAGCACCGTGATCGGCAGCCGCACGCGGCTCGCCGTCAACAACACCTACAATCGCACGATGGATTCCGAAGCGCGCCGCGAGAACGGCTTCTCGGAGAACCTCGGGATCCCCTTCCTCATCTCGCGCCAGCGGTACGTCGAGCGCAGCGTGCGATCGTCGCAGCTCCTCCTCCAGAGCGACCTGACGGCCGACCAGAAGCTCGAGGTCTCCCTCAACGTCTCCGGCGTGACGCGCGCCGAACCCGATCGCTCGGAGTTCGTGCAGGCGATCTTCACCGATCCGAGCACCGGCGACGCGATGGCACCGCAGTGGTTCTCCTCGTCGACCGAGGGGGCCGTCCGGTCCTTCAGCGACCTCGGAGAGGACGCCTACGAGGTTCGCGCGCACTACCGGATCCAGTTCGGCGAGGTCGGCCGGATCCTCGCGCTCAAGGTCGGCGGGCTCGGGCGCTACGGCCACCGGACGGCGCAGAGCACGTCGTACAGCATCAGCGCCTCCGGCCTGACGCAGGCGGAGCGCGAGCAGTCGGCCGAAGCGATCTTCGCCTCGTATCTCACCGCCTCCGACTCGGTCTGGCGCATCACCCCGCTCGGCGCCGGCGGCGACTATACCGCGGGCGACTTCCTCTATGCCGGGTTCGCGATGCTCGAGAAGGACCTCGGCCCACGGTGGCAAGCGATCATCGGGGCGCGGGCCGAGTATTCGGACGTGCTCGTGAAGGCGGAGCCGACGATCGGCGCGGTGAGTACCACCCACCCGACCTACCTCGACATCCTCCCGGCGGTGGCGGTCACCTTCCGGCCGAACGAGCAGACCAACTTGCGCTTCTCCTTGTCGCAGACGCTCTCGCGTCCCGAGTACCGCGAGCTCGCGCCGATCCAGTATCGCGAGGTGCTGGGCGGCGACAATGTGATGGGCAACCCCGGGCTGAAGCGCGCCCTCATCCAGAACATCGACCTCCGCTGGGAGTACTACGTCGGGGTCGGCGAAGTGGTGAGCGTCGCCGCGTTCGCCAAGCGGTTCACGAACCCGATCGAGCGCGTGTACCGCGGGGCGTCGGGAACACGCATCGTGACATTCGTGAATGCGCGCGGCGCTGACAACTATGGAATCGAGCTCGAGGCACGAAAGAACCTCGACTTCGTCAGCGAACGGCTCGCGAACCTGACGCTCGCGTCGAACCTCACGCTGATGTCGAGCTCGATCCGTCTCGACCCCACGGCGATCTCAGTGACGAATGGCTCCCGCGGGATGGTCGGCCAGGCACCGTACATGTTGAACGCCGGCCTCACGTGGACCTCGAACCTCGGCCGGGCCAGCGGTACCCTGCTCTACAACGTGGTCGGGGAGCGGGTGACCGATGCTGGCGAAGTACCGATGCCCGACGTCGTCGAACAGGAGCGCCACGTGATCGACCTCTCGGTCCGCTTCCCGGTGTTGGAGGTGCTCACCGCGCGGATCGACCTCAAGAACCTGCTCGACGCGCCGTACGCCACCACGCAAGGACCGATCACCCGTGAATCGTATCGCGTCGGACGCGGCCTCTCGATCGGGCTCAGCTGGCGCAAATGACCGATCCGCGACGCGACCGCCTGGCGCCCGTGACCGCACCGTGACCAGAACGCCACCGTGAGCTGACACGGTGGCGTTCTCTTTCCGTGGCGGGTGCGACTGACTCGTGGCACCCGTTCCCCCTCTCACGGATCCGACGACATGCTGCGATTCCTTCGCCAGCGCCCGACCGCGGCCCTCCTCGCCGCCACCTTGGCCCTCACCGCCTGCAACGACGATGGCGGCGGGATCGGCCCGATCCCCTCCGGCGACGCGGTGATCACGACGAACATCGTCGCCAACCGCACGTTCTACGCTGAGACGACATACACGATCAGCGGCTTCATCCAGGTGACCAGCAACGCGATCCTGACGATCCAGCCGGGCACACGGATCGTCGGCGACTTCGACGTCGTCGGCTCGTCGCTCTTCATCACGCGCGGCGCGAAGATCATGGCCAACGGCACTGCTGCCGCGCCGATCGTCTTCACGTCGGAACGTCCCGTCGGGCAACGCCAGGCGGGGGACTGGGGTGGGCTGGTCATCATCGGCAACGGCATCATCAACCGGTCGGGCACCATCCAGGTCGAGGGCACCGGCACCGGTCCCGAGAACCCGGTCCAGAACTACAGCGGCGGCGTCAGTAACACCGACAACAGCGGCATCCTCCGGTATGTCCGCATCGAGTTCGCTGGCTACGCCCCCGCCCCGAACCTAGAGCTCAACTCGCTCACCCTCGCCGCCGTCGGCAGCGGGACCACGGTCGAGTACGTGCAGTCGCTCTACGGCCTCGACGACTCGTTCGAGTTCTTCGGCGGCGCAGTGGACGCGAAGTACCTCGTCTCGTACGAGTCGGGGGACGACCACTTCGACATGTCCGAGGGCTATGCCGGCCGCCTGCAATACGTGATCGCGTACCAGAGCCAGCTCGTCGTGCCGCGCCCCGGCGCCGGGAGCGCGTCGGCGGACCCGCAGGGGATCGAGAACGACGGCTGCAACGGCGCTGGCTGCGACCTGGGCCACAACTCGACGCCCTTCACCACCCCCGTGGTCGCGAACTTCACCCTCGTCGGTACAGGAACTGGCACGGATGTCGACCCGACCACCGGCGGCTACGGCGCGATCCTCCGGCGCGGCAGCGGCGGCTACTACGTGAACGGCCTGATCGCCCGCTGGCCCAAGGGCGCCTTCGGCGTCCGCGACGCCGGGACGCAGACCCGGATCACCGACGGGTTCCTCGACGCCCGCAACATCCTGGTCCTCGAGACGCCCTCGATCTTCACCGCCGCCTCCGGCGGCTTCGTGATGAGCGACTCGGTCGCGCGGAACATCACGCGCGATGCGGTCGCGACGACTTCAGCGCAGTTCACGACGTTCACGATGCCGGCGACCAGTGCGGCCGCCTTCGACTGGACGCCTCCAGGGGCCGCACTCGCCGCGAGCGGCGGTCTGACGGTCTTCTCCGGCAATATGGCGACCGCCGCCGGCACGTTCGTCCAAGGTACCGCGTTCCGCGGCGCCGCCGCTCCCGGCGGCGTGAAGTGGTGGGCGGGCTGGACCGCCTACGCGAAGAATTGAACCGCATGACTCGGCCGCGAGTGGCGCGTCGCTGTACGCTCCTGCTGCTCGCGGCCTCCATCGGCGCCGGTGCGTGTGAACGCGGGGAGTCCTCTCCCGCGAACCGCACGCCGGCGCTGGTCGGCGTCATCGATAGCGCACTGCCGATCGACACCCTCCTTCGGCGATTCCGCGCGGCGATCACCGACACCCCGACCGTGCTCCTCGGCGGGGCCGCGACACCGGAGGCGCTGACCCAGGCCTTGCTCACCGCCGTCGGGCGGAGGGACACCTCCGCGATCCGCTCGCTCGTGATGAACCGCTCGGAGTTCGTCTGGCTCTACTACCCTCACACGAAGTTCACCCGCCAGCCATACGAACTCGGCCCCGACCTCGTCTGGATGCAGACCCGCCTCGCGAGCGAGCAGGGGATCACGCGCTTGTTCGCGCGGTACGGCGGTTCGCAGCTCCGCTTCGCCGGGCTCAGCTGCAGCGACTCCAGCACGCGCGAGGGGCCGAACCGGCTCGTCGCGGATTGCCGGGTGCGCTTCGCCGCCGCGGATTCGGCCGAGCGCGAGCTGCGGCTCTTCGGTGCGTTGCTCAATCGCGACGGCCGATACAAGTTCCTCACCTACGCCAACGATCTCTGACCTCCGCGCCTGATGCTCGCACCGCGCTCGATGGCGTGGCTGCGCGCGGGCGCGTTGCTCTGGATCGGCCTGCTGGCCGGCTTCGCGGGCGGGATCGAGTGGATCCGCTCACGACCACGGGTCCCTGAGCCGTCGGGGGGGATCGACCTCGTTGGCGCCGGCGCGACCTTTCCCTACCCACTCTACCGCCGCTGGTTCGCCGAGTACGCTACCGCCACCGGCGTGCGGATCAACTATTTCTCGCTCGGGTCGGGCGAAGGGATCCGACTCCTCCTCGAGGATGAGGTGGACTTCGGGGCGACCGATCGCCCCCTGCGCGCCGACGAGTCCGCGCGAGCGACCTGCGGACCGTTGATCCTCCCGATGGTCCTCGGCAACATCGCCGTCGTCGTGAACCTGCCAGGGGTCGCGGCCCCACTCCATCTCGACGCCGATGCCCTGGCGGCGATCTATCGTGGTGTGGTGACCACCTGGGACGCGCCGTCGCTCCGCCGGCTCAACCCGGGGGTGCGCCTCCCGGCCCTTCCGATCCAAGCGGTGCGCCGCGCGCGATCGAGCGGCACGAGCACGGTCTTCGCTCAGTACCTCTCCAGTGCTGCCGGCTGGCCGGTGCGGTCTGGCAACGCGGAGACGGAGTGGCCGGTCGGCGACGCGGTCGAGGGCAACGAGGGTGTCGCGGCACAGGTGCGCGCCACTCCGGGAGCGATCGGATTCGTCGAACAGGCCTACGCGACGCAGTCCCGACTCACGATCGCGGCGCTCCGCAACGCCGCTGACCACTTCGTCCTACCCGATTCCGCGAGTCTCGCAACGACCATTCGCGATCTCGTCGGCAGCGCGATCCCCGACACCCTGGCGGGACTCATCGGCGCGGGCAGCGCGCAGGCGTATCCCGTCGTCGCGATCACCCGGCTCGTCGCCGATCGGGCCCTCGGCGACGCGCATCGCGCCGGCCACTTCCTCGCCTTCGCGCGGTGGGCCATCATCGAGGGCGGCCCCGCCGCGACGGCGCTCGGGTTCGCGCCCCTCCCGACACTGGCGGCGAGCGACGTCCGGCGCCGACTCGACCGAGTCGTGCCTGGCCGGTGCCCGATGGCCTCAGAGATGACTCGATGACCCAGCGACCGAGTGACGGTCCCTACCGCGTGCCCCGCGACGAAGGCGACCTTCGGCTCGCCGCGATCGATATCGGCTCGAACTCCATCCGACAGATCGTCGCCGACGTCTTTCCCGACGGCGAGATCCGGATCGTCGATGAGATGAAGGCGGCTCCGCGGCTCGGCGCCGGGCTCGCGAAGTCGGGACGGCTCGACGAGGAGCATATGGACCGGGCCGTCGAGGCGCTCTCGCGGATGGCGACCCTCGCCCGGCAACACGGCGCGAAACGGATCGAGGTCGTGGCCACCAGTGCGGTGCGCGACGCGTCGAACGGGGCGACCTTCCTCACGCGCGTGCGCAAGGAGTCGGGACTCAAGCCCCGGGTGCTCGTTGGCGAAGAGGAGGCGAGGCTCGCCTTCCGCTCGGCGCTCGCGCACTTCGAGCTGGGACGAGGCCGCTCGGTGGTGATGGACATCGGCGGCGGCTCCCTCGAACTCGCACTGGCCGCCGAGGGTCTCGTCGAACGTCTGGTCACCTTTCCGTTCGGCGCGATCCGGATGCACGAGCAGTTCCTCGCCGACCGACCGGGAAGCAAGGGCGTGAAGAAGTTGCGCAAACACGTCCGCGCCGAGATCAAGAAGGTGCTCCCGGTCCGTGACTGGCGCGGGGCGGAGGTGATCGGTTCGGGGGGCACCTTCACGAACCTCGCGGGGATGTACCTCGCGCGACAGGGGATCAAGGTCCGCAGCGTGCACGGCACGCGCATCCCGCGCGCCGAGATCGAGCACATCCTGGAGCAGCTCACCTCGATGACCGTCGAGGAGCGGCTCGCCGTACCGGGACTCAACGCCGGACGCGCCGACATCATCGTCGCCGGTCTCGCCGTCGCGGCCGAGGTGCTGGCGCGGGTGGAGCCTCGCGAACTCGGCGCCTCGGGGTTCGGGATCCGCGAAGGGCTGCTGCTCGAGAGCGCGCGCGTGATGCCGGTCATCGCCGACCCGGGGGAGGCGCGAGCCCGATCGGTCATCGCCTTCGCCGAACGCTGCCGCTATGAGGTGCCACACGCGATGCAGGTGCAGACGCTCGCCCTGCAACTCTTCGACGCGATCGGACCGCGCATCGGCTGCGATCCGAGCGACCGCCAGACGCTCTCCGACGCGGCGCTACTGCACGATGTGGGCTATCACATCAACTACGAACAGCACCACAAGCATTCCTTCCACCTGATCCAGCACGCGGACCTACTTGGGATCCCTCCCGACGAGCAGATCGTGATCGCCCACGTCGCGCGCTATCATCGTGGCAAGGCGCCACGGCGGAAGCACGAGCAGTTCTGGGCACTCGACAAGGAATCGCGTGAGCGGGTCGAGCGGCTCGGGGCGATCCTCCGGGTGGCCGACGGGTTCGATCGGGGCCACGCGAGCGCGGTCGAGCGGGTGAAGGTGCGATGGCTGGAGCGCGCGATCCGCCTTACGCCGGCGCCGCGACGCGCGACCGATCCGATGCGACTCGAGCTCTGGGGCGCGAGCCGGAAGTCGGGGCTCCTCGCCGAGGTCGCGGGCGTGCCGGTCGAGGTCGTGTCCCCCGACGGCACCGCCTTCGTGGACGAAGCGGTCGACTGAGGCGTGGGCCCGGCTGCTACTGCGAGATCGCCGCGAACGCGGCGCTGGAGGACGGGGGCCGCCCTGGCGTCTTTGGCGCCGAACTCGTGAGGGGACTCGCCTGCACGTTGAACGCCCCGCTCTCCCGACTCGCGCCCCACGAGTCGCGGAGCAACATCCGATGGGTCGCGCGCTCTCCCGTTTCCCCGGGGTCACGCTGAACGTAACCGCCATCGGCCTGCAGGTCCCACGCCTGGCGATTGTCGGCGAGGCAGACCTCGAGGACCGACTGCAACCGTTCCCTGAACGTCAGATTCTCGACCGGGGTCACCACCTCGACCCGGCGATCGAAATTGCGCGGCATCCAGTCGGCAGAACCGAAGAAGTACTCCGGCACTCCGTCGTTGCCGAACATCCAGATGCGCGAATGCTCGAGGAACCGGCCGACGATGCTGATCACACGGATCCGCTCGGAGAGGCCCGGCACTCCCGGCCTCAGGCAACAGATGCCTCGGATGATCAGGTCGACCTCGACGCCCGCCGACGAGGCGCGATAGAGCGCCTCGATGCACTCCGGGTCGACGATCGCGTTCATCTTCGCGATGATCCGGCCGGGGCGTCCGGCGATCACGTGCGCGGTCTCACGGTCGATCAGGCTGAGGACCCGCTGCCGCATGTTCACCGGCGCGACGAGGAGGCGGCGGTAGTTCTCGCGCCGCGAGTAGCCGGTGAGGGAGTTGAAGAGGTCGCTGATGTCCGACCCGATCGCCTCGTCACAGGTGAGCAAGCCGACGTCGGTGTAGATCCGCGCGGTGCGGGTGTTGTAGTTCCCCGTGCCGATGTGGACGTAGCGTCGGATCCCATCGGGCTCCTTGCGCACGACGAGTGCCGTCTTGGTGTGCGTCTTGAGACCGGGCAACCCGTACACGACATGCACGCCGAAGGACTCGAGCGTCCGGGCCCACGCGATGTTGTTCACCTCGTCGAACCGCGCCTGCAACTCGACGAGCACCGCGACCTGCTTCCCGCGCTGGGCCGCCTGCGTGAGCGCTTGCACGATCGCGCCGTCCCCCGACGTGCGATAGAGCGTCATCTTGATCGCCAGCACGTGGTCATCGCGGGCCGCCGATTCGATGAAGGTCTCGACCGACGCCCCGAACGAATCGAAGGGGTGGTGGACGAGAATCTCCCGCTCGCGGATCACGTCGAAGATCGAGCGGCTCGCATCACGCAGCTCGGCCGGCACGACGGCGATCAGCGGCGGGTCCCGGTGTTCGGGGATCTCGATCGAGCTGAGGGAGAGGAGGTCACCGACATCGAGCAGCGGCCCCGGTTCGTGGATCTCCCGATCCGAGAGCGGCGCCATCTCGGGGGCCTCGCTCGCCCGGAGCTCATCGAGCAGCAGGTCGCGCAGGTGGCGCGGCATCCCGCTCTGCACCTCGACCCGCACCACCTCGCCGAAACGACGCTGGAAGAGCTGTTCCTCGATCGTCGCCAGCAGGTCCTCGGGTTCCTCGGTGTGCGAGATCTCGAGGTCGGAGTAGCGGGTGAGACGGAAGAGGTGGCTGCCGAGGATCTCCATCCCCGGGAAGAGCGCGTCGAGTCGCGCGGCGATCAGCGACTCGAGCGGCACGAAGGAGTGCGGTCGACCGGTCGGGACCCAACGTGGCAGGCTCTTCGGCACCTTCACCCGCGCGAATCGCACGTCGCCCCGATCGGGGTCGCGCAGTTCCACCGCGAGCGAGAGCGAGAGATTCGAGATGTACGGGAAGGGGTGGCCCGGATCGACCGCGAGCGGCGTGAGCACCGGGAACACCTGCGAATCGAAGAAGGCGTCGATCCGGGTGCGTTCCTCCTCGTCGAGCTCGTCCACGCCGAGCAGTCGAACCCCGATCGCGCGGAGTCGCGGCAAGAGCACGTCGTGCAGGCAGTGGCGGGCGCGCTCGAGGAGTCCGTGCACCCGGCCGGCGATGAACTCGAGTTGCTCGGTCGGCGTGAGGCCGTCGGCCGAGGTCTGAAGGACGCCCGCCGCGAGCTGCCGGCGGAGTCCGGCGACGCGCACCATATAGAACTCGTCGAGGTTCGACGCGAAGATCGCCAGGAACTTGAGTCGCTCGAGGAGCGGCGTGCGTTCGTCCTCGGCCTCGTGGAGCACGCGCGCGTTGAACTCGAGCCACGAGAGCTCGCGGTTCAGATACGAGGGGTTCTTCGAGACGAAGGCGTGCACGGGGGACTCAGCCGCGGAGCGCGGCGATGACCCAGTAGGAGATCGCGGCGACGCCTGCCGCAGCGGGGATCGTCACGACCCAGGCCCAGACCATCCGTCGCGCGATCCCCCAGCGGACGGCATTGAGCCGGTTCGCCGCGCCGACACCGACGATCGCACCCGAGATCGTGTGAGTGGTGCTGACCGGAATGCCGAGCCAAGTCGCGAGAAAGATCGCCGAGGCGCCGCCCGTCTCGGCGCAGAAGCCTCCGATCGGCCGAAGCTTCGTCACGCGGGAACCAAGGGTGTGCACGATGCGCCACCCGCCCATCAGAGTTCCCAGCGCGATCGAGAGATGCGCCCCGAACTTGATCCAAAAGGGGATCTCGTTCCCGTTCGTGAGATGGAAGTGTCGGAGGAAGCCCGTTTCATTCACGAAGTACACCTGCCCGGCCACGAGGAGAGAGACGATGATGCCCATGGTCTTCTGCGCGTCGTTCGCCCCGTGCGACAGGGAGAAGAGCGCCGAACTCGTGATCTGCATCGCACGGAAGATCGGCTCCATCGCGGCTCGTCGCGCCCTGCGAAAGAGCCAAGTGGTGCCGACCATCAGCGACCAGCCGGCCGTCATGCCCACGAGCGGGGACACCACGATGAAGATGAGCGGCCTGACCCAGCCAGCGAGCAGGAGCGCCGAGAGGCCCGCCTTGGCGATCGCCGCCCCGCCATAGCCGCCGATCAGCGCGTGGGAGGAACTCGACGGGATCCCGTACCACCAGGTGATCAGGTTCCACGTGATCGCCCCGAGGAGTCCTGCAAGGATCACGTCGGGATTCACGATCGCGAGATCGACCATTCCCGTCCCGATCGTCTTCGCGACCTTCGTCTCGAAGACGAAGAGAGCGATGAAGTTGAACGTCGCCGCCCAGAGGACCGCGGTGAGCGGACTCAGCACCCGAGTGCCCACGATCGTGGCGATCGAGTTCGCCGAGTCGTGGAACCCGTTGATGTAGTCGAAGATGAACGCGACCAAGACGATCGCGAGGATGTACCAGACCACGGTCAGGAATTCTTCAGGGAGATGCTCTCGAGCACGTTCGCGACATCCTCGCACTCGTCGACCGCGTGCTCGAGGTTGTCGTAGATCTCCTTCCACTTGATCACCACGAGCGGGTCGGGCGTGCCGGCGAAGAGCGTCTGGATCGCCTTCATGTAGAGCGCGTCGGCCTTCTCCTCGAGCTCCTTGACGAGCCGGGCGTTCTTGTGCACCTGGGCCGGCGTGCGGATCTGCTTCACGGCAGCCGCGATCACGTCCGCGCACTCCACCAGCACGTTGATGAGCTCGATCGCTGGCTCCCGACGCTCATTGATCCGGAACATCAGCACCCGCCGCGCGGTCCCGTCGATCAGGTCGATCACATTGTCGAGCCGGCTCGCGAGCAGGTGGATGTCCTCGCGGTCGAGCGGCGTGACGAAGCTCCGGTCGATCCGCTGCATGATGTCATAGGTCAGCGCGTCCGCAGCGTGCTCCTCAGCCTTTACCTTGGCCGTGAGCTCCTCGAGCCGATGCGGCTCCAAGAAGAGCTCGCGCAGGATCATCGCCGCGTTCTTCAGGCGATCCGAGAGTTGATCGAAGAGGGCGAAGAATCCTTCGTCCTTGGGCAGGAATCGCACGGGGTGGGGTCGTCGGAGGGGTTAGGACCGCGCCGGCTGGGAAACGGGGCTACGCGGACCGCTAAAGATACCGGCCGTCGGACGAGCCTCGCAAACGACCGGCTGCACGACGTGGCCGAACCATTGCACGACCCCTACCCGGTCCCCCGCAAGAGGCCGCGCCGCAACAAGATGGCTCGCCTCCGGGCCACCAGCTCGGGCTCCTCGAACCGCCGGATCAGGAGCGCCCCGGCAACGAATCCACCGATATGAGCCCACACGGCCACACCGCCCAGTTCCTCCCCGACTCCTGCGACGAGCGGAAGTCCCACGAGTACCTGCAGCGCGAACCACCAGATCAGGACGCTCCAGGCGGGAAGTGCGACGACGAAGATCGGGGGGAAGTACATCCGCACCCGAACGCGCGGGAAGAGCACGAAATACGCCCCCATCACCCCTGAGATCGCCCCCGAGGCGCCGACCGTCGGCAGCGGCGAGGTCGGATCCACGAGGACGTGCGCGAGGCCCGCGACCAGGCCGCACACGAGAAAGAACACGACGAAGCGCCCCATCCCCATCATGTCCTCGATGTTATTCCCGAAGACCCAGAAGAAGAGGGCATTCCCGAGCAGGTGTCCCCAACTCCCGTGGAGGAAGATCGAGAGGAATGGGGTCGCCCAGTTGATCGGTTGGTCGTCGACGATGCAGGCGAGACCCGGCGCGATCGGCACGCCACTTCCAAGCACGCCCAGACGTGTCAGCTCTCCCGGCACGAGGCCGAGATTGCAAACACTCATCGCCAGTGTCCGGTCGTCGAATCCCGCCCCCTGTACGAGCACCCAGACGCAGATCATCGCAGCGAGCAACAGCAGCGTCGCGACCGGCAGGCGCACCGTCGGGTTATCGTCGCTCAGCGGGATCATCGCGCCGTCCTGTCAGCGTCGTTCAGAGAGGAATTCGCGCCGAACTGCCATTTCGGCGCGAATCCTTGGCCCCGCCCTTGCCGTTCAGTGGATCGACACTCACCAACGCCGCCGCTGCGGCCGAATCCAGCGACGCTCAAGATACTCCTCACGAGGAACGAATGGCAGACAAGGTGATCGGAATCGACTTGGGGACGACCAACTCGGTCGTCGCCGTGATGGAGGGAGGCGACCCCGTCGTCATCCCCAACGCCGAAGGGGGTCGCACGACCCCGTCCGTCGTCGGCTTCAGCAAGGACGGAGAGCGGCTCGTCGGCCAGATCGCCAAGCGCCAGGCGGTCACCAACCCCGCCAACACCGTCTTCTCGATCAAGCGATTCATGGGCGGGAAGATGAGCGAGATGACGACCGAGATCGCGCGCGTGCCGTACAAGGTCGTCCGGGGCCAGAACGACCTCGCATCGGTCGAAGTCCAGGGGAAGACCTACACCCCCGCCGAGATCTCGGCGATGATCCTGCAGAAGATGAAGCAGACCGCCGAGGACTACCTCGGCCACGCCGTGACCAAGGCGGTCATCACGGTCCCCGCGTACTTCAACGACTCGCAGCGCCAGGCCACCAAGGATGCTGGCAAGATCGCCGGACTCGAGGTGCTCCGCATCGTCAACGAGCCGACAGCCGCCGCGCTCGCCTACGGACTCGACAAGAACAAGAAGAAGGACGAGAAGATCGCCGTATTCGACTTGGGCGGCGGCACGTATGACATCTCGATCCTCGAGCTCTACGAGGTCGACGGCACCAGGCAGTTCGAAGTGAAGTCGACGAACGGCGACACGCACTTGGGCGGCGACGACTTCGACCAGAAGGTCATCGATTGGCTCGTCGCCGAGTTCAGGAAGGACCAGGCGATCGACCTCTCGAAGGACCCGATGGCGCTGCAGCGCCTCAAGGAAGCAGGGGAGAAGGCGAAGATCGAGCTCTCGGGCACGATGACGACCGACATCAACCTTCCTTTCATCACCGCCGACCAGTCGGGACCGAAGCACCTCAACTACCAGCTGACGCGCGCCAAGTTCGAGCAACTCGTCGACGATCTCGTGGAGCGCACGAAGGCGCCGATGGAGAAGGCGCTCAAGGACGCGGGGCTCTCGCCGGCCGACATCGACGAGGTGATCCTCGTCGGCGGCTCGACGCGGATGCCGAAGATCCAGGAGATCGTCAAGGAGTTCTTCAAGAAGGAGCCCAACAAGGGTGTGAACCCCGACGAAGTCGTCGCCGTCGGCGCGGCGATCCAGGGCGCGGTCCTTACCGGCGAACAGAAGGACGTGCTGCTGCTGGACGTCACCCCGCTCTCCCTTGGCATCGAGACCTTGGGCGGAGTCACCACGGTGCTCATCCCGAGGAACACGACGATCCCGACGAAGAAGTCGGAGACCTTCTCGACCGCCGACGACAACCAGACGACGGTCGAGATCCACGTGCTGCAGGGTGAGCGCGAGCTCGCGCTGCACAACAAGACGATCGGCAAGTTCCAGCTCACGGGGATCCCGCCCGCCCCCCGCGGGATGCCGCAGGTCGAGGTGACCTTCGACATCGACGCGAACGGCATCCTGCACGTGGCCGCGCGCGACAAGGCGAGCGGCAAGGAACAGAAGATCCGGATCGAGGCGTCGAGCGGCCTCTCGGATGCCGAGATCGACCGGATGGTGAAGGACGCCGAGAAGAACGCGACCGAGGACAAGCGGAAGCGCGAGGAGATCGACACGCGCAACCGTCTGGACACGCTCGCGTACCAGGTCGAGAAGGAATCGAAGGAGTGGTCGGACAAGGTCCCAGCCGAGGTGAAGGCGCGCCTCGACGCCGCCGTGGAGCGCGCCCGCAAGGCGCACCGCGGTGAGGACCTGAACGAGATCAAGGCGGCGCTCGAGGAGCTGACGGCCGCGTTCCAGGCCGCCGGACAGGCGGTGTATGCCGCCCAGTCGGCACCAGCGGCCGAGGCCCCACCCGCATCCGAGCCCACATCGGGCGAGGCGAAGAAGGAAGACGTCGCCGAAGCCGACTTCGAGATCGTTGACGACAAGAAGTCGTAGGGAAACCAATCGTCCCGTTGTTGGTACAGATTAGGAGTGCGGGGGCGACGGCTGCCCCCGCCTCCCGCGTCACCCCGCCATCCGCCGTCTGCCCTCCCATGCCACTCTCAAAGACCTCCCGCTTCACCATCGTCGCCGTCTCGCTCCTTGCCTTCGGTCTCGGCGTCGCCTTCGCGTCGTCGATGGACTGGACCGACCGGATCTTCGCCCAGGCCTCGCAAGCGACCGCGCCGAAACCCCGCCCGGCGGACGTGCAGACGATTGCCGACGCGTCCAACGCCTTCGTGTCGATCGCCGAGCACATCACCCCCGCCGTTGTCTCGGTCCAGGCCGAGCGCGACGCGCGCCCCGGCACCAACCGTCCGCGCCAGCCGCAGCAGCAGGTGCCGCCGGGGTTCGAGGAGTTCTTCCGGCAGTTCGAGACCCCGCAACAGCCGCGCACGCAGGAATCCACCGGCAGTGGTTTCATCGTCTCCCGCGACGGCTACATCCTCACCAACAACCACGTGATCGAGGGCGCCGACCGGGTCCAGGTCACGATGCAGGATCGGCGTAGCTTCGACGCGAAGGTCGTTGGTCGTGATCCGACCACCGACGTCGCGGTCCTCAAGATCGAGGGAAAGAACTTCACCACCGTCGCCTTCGGTGACGACGAGAAGCTGAGGATCGGCGAGTGGGTCCTCGCGATCGGCAATCCGCTCGGCCTCGACTTCACCGTCACCGCCGGCATCGTGAGCGCGAAGGGGCGCGGACTCGCTGGGCTCCAGCGCTCGCAGTACGACATCTCTGACTTCATCCAGACCGACGCCGCGATCAACCCCGGCAACTCGGGAGGGCCACTCGTCAACTCGCGTGGCGAGGTCATCGGCATCAACTCCGCGATCGCGAGCCAGACCGGGTTCTACTCGGGCTACGGCTTTGCCATCCCGATCACCCTCGCTCAGCAGGTGATGCAAGACCTGATCGAGCATGGCGAAGTGCGTCGCGCGGTGATCGGCGTCGGGATCAATGAGGTCACGCCAGAGGATGCGGCTGTCGCGGGCCTGAAGACGATCGCCGGCGTGCGGATCGGTGGGTACAGCGGAGATGATTCGCCGGCCCTCAAGGCCGGCATCGAACCCGGGGACATCATCATCCGCGCCGACGGCAAGGCGGTCGATCGGGTGAGCGCACTGCAGCGGGTGATCCGCGCCAAGAAGCCGGGAGACGTGGTCGAGATCGAGGCGATGCGCTACGGCACGCGCAAGACCTTCTCGGTCAAGCTCGGATCGGCGCCGAAGGATGCCGGGGTCGTGGCCTCGGCGGATGAGGAGCGCGCTCCTGTACCCACGCCGACCAACTCCCGCCTCGGCATCAGCGTCGAGCCACTGACCGCCGAGGTGATCCAGGCGGCGAAGCTGCCGGAGCAGTATCGCGGCCTGCGCGTCGTTGAGGTCGACCCGGGGAGTCCTGCCGAGAACCTCCTCTTCCCGAACGACATCATCGTGCAAGTGCTTCCGGAGAAGAAGCGGATCACCAACGTCGCGGACCTGACGAAGGCGCTCGAGGGTGTGCGCGCCGGGGACTACGTCAGCCTCCTGATCTATCGCATCCCGCGCAACGGCGCGGCGGGCACGACGGTGATCAACCTGAAGACCGCAACCCGCTGACGAACCGCTGTCGGACGGACGCGGGGCCCCTCCTCGGAGGAGCCCCGCGTCGTATTATGGAAGGGTCGCTCGGCGAAAGTGGCGGAACTTGGTAGACGCGCAGGACTTAGGATCCTGTGCCGCAAGGCGTGTGGGTTCGAGTCCCACCTTTCGCATCACTGAAGACGGCGGACGGCGGAGTTGCGAAACCCTTGGCCCGCTCGTAGCGCCCGCTTAGAATACAGCGTGGCTCGGGACCCCGTGGCCGGCTTGCCGGCGGCGGGGTCTCGTCGCCCCCCGCGTACGCCGGGAACGGCGCCGCAGCGACCAGCCCCCCGACCGGCCCACGCCGTTGACCACCACCGACATCCAGATCACCGCCACGAAGAGTGACGGCGTCGAACGCCGCCTCCGGGTGGCCGTTCCGCCCGCCCGCGTCGCTGACGCGCGCAACAAGGCCGCGAACCGCGTCGCCAAACAAGTGAAAGTCCCCGGTTTCCGTCCGGGAAAGGCCCCGGCGTCGATGATCCGCAAGCAGTACGCCGCCGTCATCGATCAGGAGGCGGTCGAGGCGCTCCTCCGCGAGGCGTTCGAGACCGCGCTCGCCAAGGAGAAGCTCGAGCTCGTCACGCAACCGCACGCCCACGATGTGAAGTTCGGCGAGGACGACGGACTCAGCTTCGAGCTCCACTGCGAGGTGCGTCCCGACCTCACGCTGGAGCGCCTGCAGGGCTTCCGCGTGATGCGTCCGACCGATCGCGTGACGGAGGAGCAGGTGCAGGCGCAGCTCGACCAGCTCCGCGACCAACGCGCGACGTGGACGCCGGTCGAGGGGAAGCCGCTCGAAGGCGATCTGGTCACCGTGCTGCTCGCAACGTCGGAGGAGGACGGCTCGATGCCAGAGCCACGCGAGTATCGGCTGGTGATGGGAGCGGGCCAGGCGATCGCTGCGATCGAGGAGCTGGTGCTCGCGCTCACCCCCGGCGAGATGGTCGAGCGCCCGGTGAAGTGGCCGGACGACTTCCCCGACGAAGCCCAACGAGGCAAGACGAAGACCGTGCGGGCCACCCTCACCGAGGTGAAGCGCAAGTCCCTCCCCGCACTCGATGACGCCTTCGCGCGCGAGATGGGGGACTTCGATTCCCTCGAGGCGTTCGTGAAGATCGTCCGGGAGGACCTCGCAGTCGGGGCGGTCCGTGAGGCTGATGCGGCCGCGCGCACGCAGCTCCTCGATGAGATCATCTCGGCCAACGCCTTCGAAGTGCCGCCGAGTTGGGTGAAGCAGATGATCCAAGCGTACGGCGAAGCGTACCGGATCCCCCAGGAGGAGCTCCCGAAGTTCGCCGACGAGATCCGCGGGATGGCCGAGCGCCAGGTCCGGCGCGACCTGATCCTCGACACGATCGCCGGTCGGGAGAAGTTCGCAGCGACCGAGAAGGACGTGGACGACAAGGTGGCCGAGATGGCGGCGAAGCGCTCGATGGAGCCGGGCCAGCTCTATGCCTCCTTGCAGAAGGCCGGTCGCCTCCGCGAGCTTGAGCGGGGCATCACCGAGGAGCGGGTATTCCAATGGCTGCTCGCACGGAACACAGTGGAACAGGCGTAAGCCGCAACTCCTACGAGGACGACGACGACATGCCAATCATCCCGAATCCCTTCGTCATCGAGCGGTCGAGCCGCGGCGAGCGGAGCTACGACGTCTACAGCCGCTTGTTGATGGACCGGATCATCTTCCTCGGCACGCCGATCAACGGCGACGTCGCGAACATGATCATCGCACAGATGCTCTTTCTCGAGGCCGACAATCCGGGGCGGGACATCCACCTCTACATCAACTCCCCCGGCGGCGATGTGTCGGCGGGGCTCGCGATCTACGACACGATGCAGTACCTGAAGTCCCCCGTGAGCACCATCTGCATGGGACTCGCCGCCTCGATGGGGGCGTTCCTGCTGGCCGCCGGACGGCACGGCAAGCGGTCCGCGCTGCCGCACTCGCGGATCATGATCCACCAGCCCTCAGGCGGGACCTCGGGCACCGCCGCCGACATCGAGATCCAGGCCCGCGAGATCATCTATCTTCGCGCCAAGATGAACGAGCTGATGGCGAAGCACACTGGCCGGCCCACGGAACAGATCGAGCGCGACGTGGATCGCGACCGCTTCATGAGCGCCGAGGAGGCGAAGGTCTACGGGATCATCGATCTGGTGGTGACCTCCCGCGAGGAACTCACGGCACTTTCGCTGGCCCCGACCAAGTAGGGAGCCTGGCGGGGGCTTGTGAACAATTTCACGAGCCCCAGCGTTTTCCTTGACCCCCCCGAGGGGTACTGTTACACATCTGCCTGCGGCGCGTCTCCTGTGGCTATGCCACGGCGTCGCGCCGGCTGTCCGCTCCCCCCCGAGGTCCGTCCCTGATGTCCCACGACCGCCACCTGCGTTGTTCCTTTTGCGGAAAGTCGAAGGACGCTGTCCGGAAGTTCATTTCCGGCCCGTCCGTCTACATCTGCAACGAGTGCATCGCGCTGTGCAACGAGATCCTGGCGGAGGATGAGGAGCGCGAGGTCGCGGAGACGGTCACCCAGGTCCCTGCCCCGCACGAGATCAAGGCGGTGCTCGACCAGTACGTGATCGGCCAGGAGAACGCGAAGAAGGCGCTCGCGGTCGCCGTCTACAACCACTACAAGCGGATCAACTCGGGGGCGAAGCGGGAGAACGACGTCGAACTCGACAAGTCGAATATCCTCCTCCTCGGCCCGACCGGCGTCGGCAAGACCCTGCTCGCGCAGACCCTCGCGCGGATCCTCGATGTCCCCTTCACGATCGCCGATGCGACGACCCTCACCGAGGCCGGTTACGTCGGCGAGGACGTCGAGAACATCCTCGTCCGGCTCCTCCAGGCAGGAGACTTCAACGTCGCCGAGTGCGAGCGCGGGATCGTGTACATCGATGAGATCGACAAGATCGCGCGAAAGTCGGAGAACCCGTCGATCACGCGCGACGTCTCGGGCGAGGGTGTGCAGCAGGCCCTGCTCAAGATCCTCGAGGGAACGGTCGCCTCGGTGCCTCCGCAGGGGGGCCGCAAGCATCCGCAACAGGAGTACATCCAGATCAACACGAAGGACATCCTCTTCGTGTGCGGCGGCGCCTTCGACGGCCTTGAGAAGATCATCGAGGCGCGGCTCGGCCGGCGTCAGATCGGCTTCGGTTCCGAGACGGTGCAGACGACCGGCAAGGAGGGGACGAACGTCTTCGGTGATGTCGAGCCGGACGACCTGCTCCGCTACGGGCTCATCCCCGAACTCGTCGGACGCCTCCCCGTCGCAGTGCCGCTGCAAGGCTTGGACGAGGAAGCACTGGTCCGCATCCTCACCGAACCGAAGAACGCCCTTACCAAGCAGTACGCGCGGCTCTTCGAACTCGAGGATGTCCAGCTCAGCTTCGACGAAGGCGCGCTGCGCGCGATCTCGAAGAAGGCGATCCAGCGTGGAACCGGCGCGCGCGGCCTCCGGGCGATCCTCGAGGAGCTCCTCCTCGACACGATGTTCGAGCTCCCCGGCCGCGACGATGTGACTGCGGTGCGGGTGTCAGAGGCGACCGTCACGCAGAAGCAGCCGCCCTTCCTCGAGATCTCCGCCAAGCGCCAGAAGAAGGAGGCGTGAGCGCGGCGGGGGACGACCCGCTCGTCATCAGGTCCCTTGAGTTCCTCGGCCCGATGGCGAAGGTGGATGGGTGGCGCCCGGAGAACGATCTCCCGGAGGTCGCCTTCGCCGGCCGATCGAACGTCGGCAAATCTTCACTGCTCAACGCCCTGGTCCGCCGGAAGGCCTTTGCCCGCGTCAGCAATACCCCCGGACGGACCCGGGAGATCAACTTCTTCGCGGTGAACGGACAGTTCGTCCTCGTCGATCTTCCCGGCTACGGCTACGCGCGGATCTCGAAGGAGCGGAAGGAAGCGTGGAAGCCGCTGATCGAGGGCTACCTGCGCGGCTCGAAGGTCCTGCGCGGGATCGTGCTCCTCCTCGACGCCAGGCGCGACCCGAGCGACGACGACCGACAGATGCTCGACCTCCTCGCCGAGCTCAGCGTACCGACGATGATCGCGGTCACGAAGGTGGACAAGCTCCCGAAGCGCGAGCTTGTGGGCCGCATCGCAGCCTTGGCCAAGGAGTTGGAACTCGACGCTGACCAGCTGATCCCCTTCTCGGCAGTCACCGGCGAGGGACGGGACGACCTCGCGGCGGCAGTGGCGGGGCTGCTGGCGGCGCCTCCGGCTGCGGCTGCGAACGGCTAGTCACGGCGCGATCGCGACGCCGAGCGAACTGCGCACCACGAAGGCACGATGGACACGAAGAAGTGCAGCGGCAGATGCTTGGGGAACGACACCACCACGACAGCGTGGTCACCTCATTCTAGTTGTTTCCTTGCTTCGTGTCCTTCGTGCCTTCGTGGTGAGCAGTGGTTCTTGAGGAGGGCGCGAGGTTCGCTGGCGTCGCGTATCTTCTCGCCATGCCACGGATCCCACTCGCGCAGTTGCCGCCCCGCCCCGCCGAGGCCCTCGCGGCGGCCTGGCTCGCTCGACTCGAACAGCAGCTCGCCGATCCGACGGTGGATCGCTCGGACCTCTGCCGCGACACCCTCCTCGAACTCGCGTACCCGGACTTCGTCGGGCGGTGGCGCGAGGCGAGCGAGGACCCCAAGGTCCCCCTCGGAACCCGCCTCGCGCTGAGCACGCTCGATCCCCGCAACATCACGCTCGAGCCGGAGTTCTACGGCGACTGCGACCAGGCGCGATTCCAGAAGGTGAAACCGCTGCTCTGGCTGTGGTACTCGTTCGACCGGCTGCCGGTCGGCGGGCAGAACGTCGAACTGGGTGTTCGGTTCAGGCGACTCCTTGCGCCGCTCATCTTCAAGCGGGTCGGCCGGAACTTCAAGTGTTTCCAGCACGTCGAGTTCTCCTTCGGCTACAACCTCGATGTCGGGGATGACGTCGTGATCCACCGGTACGTCCTCCTCGACGACCGGGGCGGGATCAAGCTCGGGAACAAGGTGTCGGTCAGCGACTTCGCGAACATCTACTCGCACACCCACAGCATCGTCGAACAGGTGGATGTGACGAACGCCGTCACAGTGCTCGGCGACGGCGTCCGGATCACCTACCACGCTACGGTGCTGGCTGGCGTCCACGTCGGAGAGCAAGGGATGGTGGGCGCGGTCGCCGTGGCGACGAAGGACGTGCGCCCCTATCACGTCAACGTCGGGATCCCGGCGAAGAGCGTGCGGGTGAAGCCCAATGCGCCGCCCGAGTCCGGTGCGCACGACCGACTGCGCACGAGCAGCGATCGGCGCGTGGATCCCGACCGCTGATCGTTCGAACGACAACGAGAACGACGTATCACGAAGGTCACGAAGTAACGGAAGCGCACACGGAAGACCACCACAGGAATGGGGGAACAGTACTGCTGTGGCAGTGTCGTTCCCCCGTTTTCGCCCTTGATGTCCTTCGTGCCCTTCGTGCCCTTCGTGCCCTTCGTGTCCACGCCGTTGTAGTTCGCGGTTCGTTACAGCCGCACCTCGAGCACATCCCATGTTGCCGGCGCCTCAAGCAGCGCGCGGGCGTCGTCGAGCGACCGCCGTTCCTGTGGCCAGGTGAACCGCCGCCTCGCCTGACTCGGCGTCAGCCACGCGTGGCTCGAGTGCTCCGCGCCGAGGACGACCTTGGCGTCAATCGGAACGATCGCCGCGAAGACGGCGGCGAGCTGCACGGTCTGTCGCGGGAGCAGGTAGAACGGATGCATCGTCACCGAGAGGAGTCGGTCGGGGCGGAGTCCGGTTTCCTCGCGCAGTTCGCGGACGGCGGCCACCTCGAGGGCTTCGCCGGATTCGACCTTGCCGTGGACCATCTCCCACGTGCCGGCGCAGCGGTCACCCGGCGCGCGTTCGAGGGCGAGCACGACCCACCCCCGTTGCACTTTGCGCCAGACGAGCACGTCCACGACGCCGACCTCGATCGGCGTCCCGCTCACGGCGCGGACTTCGCCTTGCGGTCGAGGAGCGAGTGGATGCGGGCCGAGAGCGCGCGGGCGCGGAAGGGCTTCGTGAGATAGTCGCTCGCGCCGTACTCGAAGACGCGCACCTCGCTCTCCTCGTCTCCCTTCGCCGTGAGGACGATGACGGGCAGTTTCTGCGTCGCCGGCCGAGCCCGCAGATGGCTCAGCACGCCATAACCATCGAGCCGCGGAAGATTGAGGTCGAGCACTACGAGGTCGGGTGCCAATCGGTCCACCTCGTCGAGGGCGATCACACCGTCCCCCGCCTCGTGCACGATGAACCCCTCGCGCTCGAGGAGATCCTTCATGACGCGACGCAACGACTCCTCATCCTCCACCAGGAGCACGCGCTTCGCCGCCGGACGCTTCTGCTTGCCATCCTCGACGAGTTCGAACGACTCCCCGGTGAAGGTCGAGGGGAGGGAGTGACGGGTCCCGCTGCGGCGCGTCGACGTGGCCGAGGCGCTGGGGTGTTCCTCGTCGTCGGTGACCGCCGCTGCGGAACCGGAGGTGGTGCGCGGCGCCGTCCCCTGCTCACCGGTCGCCACCCGCTGCGTCGAACCGGACCGCGACTGGTTCTGCTCGGAGGGCGCCTCGAGCACCCGGAGGAGCTCTTCGATGGTGGTCTCCCCCTGCCGCACGTGCTGCACCCCCGACTCCCAGAGCGAACGCATCCCGCCCTCTTTCCCGGCGTCGTTGATCCGCTCCACACTCTCGTTCCCGGCGATCCGGCGCTCGACTTCGTCGGTAGCGTGGAGCACCTCCTCGATCGCGAGCCGCCCGCGATAGCCGGTCATCGAGCACTCCGGACAGCCGACCGAGCGATAGAGCGTCCCCTGCTCGGGGAACCAGCGCTGCATCCGGTCCGGGACCTGCCCCACCGCGAGTTCGCGGCAATGCGAACAGATCCGCCGCATCAGCCGCTGCGCAACTACGCCCTTGAGCGCTGCGGCGATCTTGTAGCTCTCGATCCCGATGTCGACGAGGCGCGTGACCGAACTCGCCGCGTCGTTCGTGTGGAGCGTCGAGAGAACAAGGTGACCGGTGAGCGACGCCTGGATCGCGATGTTCGCCGTCTCCTTGTCTCGGATCTCACCGACGAGGATGACATCAGGGTCCTGGCGCAGGATCGAACGCAGCGCGGCCGGGAAGGTCAGCCCCGCCTTCTCGTTCACCTGCACCTGCACGATCCCCTGGAGCCGGTATTCGACCGGGTCCTCGACCGTGACGATGTTCACGCCGCGGCCCTGCACCGCCCGAAGCATCGAGTAGAGCGTCGTCGTCTTGCCAGAGCCGGTCGGGCCCGTCACGAGCACGATCCCCTCGCGCGCCTGCAGCAGTTCCTGGATCCGCTGGTGTTCGTCGGGCAGGAGCCCGAGCGAATCGAGGGAGAGGATCGTGGACCGCTGGTCGAGGATGCGGATGACGACCTTCTCCCCCTGCGAGGCGGGAAGGGTCGAGACGCGCAGGTCCACGCGATTCCCGCTCACCGCGACGCGCGCCCGGCCGTCCTGCGGCCGCAGCCGATCGGCGATGTCGAGTTGGGCCATGATCTTCACGCGCGAAACCAGCGGAACCCCAGCCGGCTTCGGCAGCACCATCACCTGTCGCAGCACGCCATCGATGCGGTAGCGCACCGCGACGCCGGTCTCCTCGGGCTCCAAGTGGATGTCGGAAGCGCGCGATGCGATCCCTTCGGCGATGATCCGGTCCACGAGCTGGATGACGGGGCGCTCGCCGGCGCGTGAGATGCCGATGTCGAGATCCGCATCGTCGGTCGAATCGCCGATGTTCTCGAGGTCGTACGACCCCTGCACATTCTCGAGGATCTTGTCGAGGACGTTCTCCGGCCGGTACACCTCTTCGATCCGGTCGTGGATGCGCTTGGGCGAGCCGATCGACATCCGGATCGTGCGGCCGAGCGCGAAGGCCAGGGTCCGTTCACAGTCGAGATCCAGCGGATCCGACGTCGCGATGTCGAGCACCGAGTCCGAGATGCTGAGCGGCAGCACCCGGTACTTCCTCGACAGTGCTTCAGGAACGAGCTCCTTCGCCTGCTGGCTGACGTTGTTCACGTCCGCGACCTTCATCCGGAAGCGAGCGGCGACCGCCTTCACAAGCGCCTCGTCGGTGACGAACGCGCGCTTGACCACCTCGTCCCAAAGGCTTTCGACGGGCTGCGCCTTCAGTGCCTCGATCTGCTCGGGGCTGACGAGCCCCTCCAGCGTCGCGAGGAGCCACTCGTCTCGTGCGGGTTTGGCCGAACTTGCCATCGATCTCCTCAGGAGCGGCCGTGCCGGCCGTCAGGTGTCCTCAAGATACGCGCTGCTCAGCGGCTCGACACCACGAAAACGATTCCCGCTGGTGCGCCCAACCGCCCGCCTCACATCACCAACCAGAACTCCCTCGCAACGTCGATCGAGAAGAGCCAGTTACCGTCGCGAAGGCCGCGCGCGACGTCAATTCGGAAAAGGTCGAAGAGACCGGTGATGCCCACCCCGACCGACGGACGCCATTCCAAGGATCCCGCCGCGCCAGCCGCGGTCACCACTCCGTGCAGATAGGGGGAGACGACCAAGCTTGACGCTGAACGACCGAAACGACCTAAGTTCAACGGAACAAACGGGATACGCCGACTAGCCTCGATTCTCTGGCTTAGCCCCACCCGGCCAGAGAGTGAGTGGAATCCATAGCCAGGACCGGTGACTGGTCCTCCGAAGTACACCAACGCCTGCGTCGGCACGCCGACTCCGGCAGAGACTCCGGCCGCAAGGGTGCGCGACTCCAACCGCCACGCCCCCACCGTGCCGCGCACCCCCACCTCGGCAGACGCGCGAAGGTAGCCCGAGGTCTCCCCCGTTCCAGCCGCCTCCGAGCGACCGAACGCGAGTTGGGCACCTCCCCCCCACTGAAGGGCATCCACCGCCGATGTCGGATGCACTCGGATCCCGAGGACAAGTCGGGAGACCGTCACCGGATCCGCGAGCAGCAGCGGTTCGTACGCACCGGTCGCCGGGAGCGCCCGCAGACCGAGCGGACGCTGACGCTCTCGCGCAAGCGTGACGCTGCCGCGCGCCGGTCCCAACGGCGCGAGATCCAGCCGGAGAGAGGCACCAGCGACGCCGTAAGGGTCGGTCCAATCGGACCCGAACTCCTGGGCCGCGATCGAGTTGCGCAGCCCACTCACCTCCGGCGCGTCGCCCGCCTCGGCGAAGTTGTCGAAGAACTCGAGCGCGACACCGCTCCCGCGCGCACTCTGCCAAGCCAGTGAGCCGACGCCCTTCCAGCGATGATCGGCTGTACCGTATCGGCCCTTCACCTTCGCGGAGAGGCCTGCGCCAAGCGCACGCCGGACCCCAAACCCGAAGGCCAGCCCCTCGGCACGATCGACCCGCACGATATCCGACACCGCGCCAACCGTCGGGGAGGACTTTCGCGCCCGCGCGAGCGCCCCGTTCCGCACCAGTTCTCGCGCCTCCTCCTGCACGCGCCGCACTTCGGCCGCGTCGAAAGCGCGCACCTCCTCGGGCAGACCACCGAGTACTGTCCCCTCGAAGGGATATCGACGTTGGTCGGCCCGCGGTGCCTCGACGATCTCCGGTCCGATGAAGGTGCGGGGTGCGAGCGAGACGTTCGTCTCGACGCAGCAGATCTCCCATCGCCCGCGAATGATGCCGCGCACCGGGAAGTCCATCCACGTCACGGAGCGCCGGATCTCGATCTCCTGTCGCCGCGGGAGCCAGAACCTCCCGTCGACGAGCCCGTTCTCGAGGATGACCGACACGTCGTCGAGCTGCGGGTCGCGCAGCGCGGCGCGTGTGAAGGAGAAGGTCATCCGCACGATGCTCGCGCCACCCCGCTCGATGTACACGGCACCGATCGCGGCCGGCACCCGATCGTCCTTGGGCCGCACGCGCACCATCAGGACGTCGATCGCCTGCTCGCCGGCGCGGATCGCAAGGGAATCGGCGATCCGGTAGTCGTACGTCGAGAAGCCCTCGGCGGAGAGCGGATGCGGCACGTCCCGCACCTCGTCGCCATTCCCGAGGCGGATGATCGCCGGGAAGTTGTTCTGCACCACGCCGAGGTGGTCGCGGTGATAGGCGATGTCGGTGGGCAGGAGGAGCGTATCGCGGCGGCCGACGACGCGTTGCTTGCTGCGGTCCGGCGCGCCCCAATAGACTTCGACCATCAGCTCGTCGGACTTGATGACGGCCGGAGGGAGGGGGAATCCCGCTCCCAACTGCGCGAGGAAGGTGACGTAGCCGTGCGCCCGCGCGGTGTAGTCGCGGAGACCGGTGTCGGCGAGCTGGACCGCGCGCCGGGCGATCGCTTCGCGCACGAGCGCCGTGGTCCGGTCGTCGTTCCACCGCTCCTGCGCCGATGCAGTGAGCGCGACGAGCGGGATCACGAGCAGGCCGAACAGGGGACGCATGGACGGAAGATCGTGGACGGCCGCACCGCTCACAACGGCGGCGGGATGAACTTTGACGCGTTCCACTCCCGGTGTGTGGCCTCGTCACTCGTGCCCGTGTGGCGCGACGTGCTCCTCGACGCCGAGACGCCGGTCGCGGCGTTCCATCGCCTGCGGCGGGCTCCCTTCGCCTTCCTCCTCGAATCAGCACCCGCCGGCAGTGACACGTGGGCCCGGTACACCTACCTCGGATCCTCGCCGCGTGCGGCGTGGCGGTGCACCGACGGCGTGATCGAGGACTGGAGTCCGGCGCTCGGATGGCAGGGTGGACGGCGCGCCGACCCATTCGATGACCTGCGAGTGCTCCTCTCGAAGCATCCGCCGGTCGAGGTGCCGGAGTTGGGCGCGTTCTGGGGAGGCGCGGTGGGCTACTTCGGCTACGACATGGTCCGCAGCATCGAGCGGCTGGGCGCGGCGCCGCCGCGGACCACGGAGGTCCCCGACGCCCTCTTCCTTCTCACCGGTGCCGTGGTCATCGTCGACAACCTGCGGGCGCAGGCGCGCGTGGTCGTGCCGGTGATCGGACCTGACCCAGCGGACGAACCCGCCTGTCGCCGCGCCTGGGACGAGGCGAACGGCGAGATCGACGAGACGCTCGAGCGGCTCCGGTGCGGGCCGTCGCTTCCGCGGCTCGAACTCGATCCGACTGCGCCGCCGTCGCGCGGCGAATCGACTTTCTCGCAGGTCGCGTTCGAGTCCGCCGTCCGCCGACTGAAGGAGCACATCGTCGCGGGCGACGTCTTCCAGGCGCTCCTCTCGCGTCGGATCAAGTTCCCGCGCGACTTCAGCGGGACGGCGCTCTACCGCGCGATCCGCGGGCTCAATCCCTCGCCGTACATGTACCATCTCGTCCTCGACGATCTCGAGATCGTCGGAAGCTCCCCCGAACTCCTCGTGCGGGTGGCCGATGGCCGCGTGGTCGTGCGACCGATTGCGGGGACCCGTCCCCGTGGCGCAGATGGCGCCGAGGACGCGCGACTCGTTGCCGAGCTCTTGGCCGATGAGAAGGAGCGGGCCGAGCACGTGATGCTGGTGGACTTGGGCCGAAATGATGTCGGGAAGGTCGCGGAGTTCGGCACCGTCGCGGTGACGGAGTTGATGCGGGTCGAGCGGTACTCGCACGTGCACCACATCGTGAGTCAGGTCGAGGGCACGCTGGCCGGGGCGGGGTCGGCGCTCGGCACCTTCAAGGCCGTGTTCCCGGCGGGGACGATGACGGGTGCGCCAAAGGTCCGGGCGATGGAGCTGATCGATGCCCTCGAGCCCGAGCGTCGCGGTCCCTACGCCGGGGCCCTGGGCTACATCGGCTGGGGGGACCGGCGGACCGACCTCGCGATCACGATCCGGACCTGCGTGCTCTCGGGGAAGGAGGCATCGGTGCAAGCGGGGGCCGGGATCGTCGCCGACTCCGACCCCACGCACGAGTGGGAAGAGACCGAGAGCAAGGCGCGCGCGATGCTGACGGCGATCGGGCGCGTGCGGGGTCGCTAGTCGCCCATCCGACCTCCGGACGGCATATTTCACGGATGCACTATCGGCTGATTGGCGTCGGCAACCAGTACACCTACGACCTCACGGGTTCATCGCCGGTGTCGGTGGGTCGCGCGGTGACGAACGACCTCGCGGTGGTGGACCCAACGATCTCTCGCAAGCACGCCGACCTCAAGGCGACGCCGGGCGGGGTCGAAGTCACCGACAACGGGTCGAGCAACGGCACCTTCGTGAATGGGGTGCAGATCGAGCATTCGCTGGTGGTGCCCGGCGACGAGGTCACGTTCGGCAAGGTCGTCTTCCGCCTTGAGAAGGTCGCGCCGGTGCGCCCGGCGGCGGCTGCCGGCGCACCCAAGGAGGGCGGTGGCGCGACGATCGTCCGTCAGATCCCGCGGACGAGCGAAGCACTGGCGCTCGGCGCGCAGGCGAAGATCGGGGATTCGGTCCCGGGGGCGGACCCTGCCGACCGGGATCGTCGGCGCCTCGCGATCCTCCTCGAGGTCTCGAAGGGCCTCACCCGTTCGGCCGACATCAACGCCCTGCTCGAGAAGATCACCGAGTATGCCTTCCAGGTGCTCGAGGCCGATCGCTGCGCGATCCTGCTGACCGACGGCGACGGAGTCCTGCACCCGAAGATCTCGCGGGACCGCCGCGGCGAGAAGGCGTCGAGCGACATCCCGCAGTCCATCGCGCGGATGGCAGTGGACGACAAGGTCGCGGTGCTCTCCGACGACGCGGGCGGCGACCAGCGGTTCACCGGCCAATCGGTGGTGATCCAGAAGGTCCGTTCGGCGATGTGCGTGCCTCTCATCGGGAGCGAGAACCGAGTGCTTGGCGTGCTCTACGTCGACAACTTCTCGATGAAGCGGTTCGGCGAGAACGACCTCGACTTCTTGATCGCCTTCGCCGGGATCGCCGCCGTCGCGCTCGAGAACGGCCAGCTCGCCGAGCGGATCAAGAAGGAAGCGCTGGTGCGCAGCAACTTTGAGCGCTTCTTCACGCCGCACCTCGCGGCGCGGATCGCGTCCAGCCCCGACGCGGTGAAGCTCGGGGGCGACAAGCGGAAGGTGGCCGTGCTCTTCTCCGACATCCGCGGGTTCACCGCGCTCTCGGAAACGATGAACCCCGATACGATGGCGAAGCTGCTCACCGAGTACTTCACCGAGATGGTGGAGTGCGTGTTCCGACACGGCGGCACGCTCGACAAGTTCATCGGCGACGCGGTGATGGCGCAGTGGGGCGCGCCGATCGGCGAGCGCGACGACTGCGACCGGGCGATGCAGGCCGCGCTCGACATGATGGAGGAGCTGGATCGGCTCAACGCGCGCTGGAAGTCGGAGAACCGTCCGGTGCTGCAGATCGGGATCGGCCTCAACGTCGGCGACGTCTTCGCCGGCAATATCGGAAGCGACCGCCGCCTCGAGTACACGGTGATCGGCGACCCGGTGAATATCTCGAGCCGGCTCTGCGGCGCCGCCGGCCCCGGCGAGATCCTCCTCTCCGACCTCTTTCGCCAGGAACTTGGCGCCCCTCCGCCGCTCGAACCCCTTCCGCCGATGGAGCTCAAGGGGAAGAGCCAGGCCCTGCCGGTCTTCCGCGTCAAGCGGTGAACGCCTCGGCGATCGTCGCGCCAGCGGGCTACGAACGTTTCGAGATCGAGGATACGCTGGTCGTCGCGCGCGCCGCGGCGGTCGATGGGATGCGCACCACGCTGCGACAGGCCAAGACCCTGCACGAGTGGGCCGCGCGGGCACCGGGCGCGACCCCCTTCCAGGGACGCGCGACCGCGTACGGCGTGCGGCTCCCCGGCAGCCCGATCGACGTCGTCGTACGACACGCGCGTCGCGGCGGGATCCTCGCCGCGGTGCGCGGCGACCGCTACGTGTGGCCGGGTCGCGCGCCGTGGGAGCTCGAGACGTCGCTGCGGCTGCAGGAGGCGGGCGTGCGCACCCCTGATCTCGTGGCCTTCGCGCTCTATCCGGCGGGACCCGGCTTCTGCCGATGCGACGTCGCGACGCGTCGACTGCCCGACGGTTCCGAGTTCCCGGTGGCGTGGCGAGAGGGGACTGCATCAGAGCGAGAGAGTCTGATCGTCGCGGTCGGCGCGCTCCTCCGCGACCTGCGCGCCGCCGGCGCGCGCCACGCCGACCTCAACGCGAAGAATCTCCACATCACGCGCGAGGGGGGGCGGTTGCACGCCTGGGTGCTCGATGTCGACCGGGTGCGCTTCCGCACCCCCAACGACGCAGCGGTTGGATCACTGAATCTCGCACGACTCGTTCGCTCGCTGCGGAAGTGGCGCGGACGCGGCGCGCTCGACCTTAGTGACGCTGACATCGACCGACTCACGCTGATCGCGGAGGGACGCGAATGAGCCGCGTACCGTTGGATCGGGTCGGAGTCGTGATGATGTCCGCGGTCGGGGACGCGGTGCATGTGCTCCCAGTGCTGACTGCGCTCAAACGCCACCATCCGACGATGCACGTGACGTGGGTGCTGCAGCCCGGCCCGGCGACCCTCGTGCGCGGGCACCACGCGGTGGATGAGATCCTCCTCTTCGACCGCACTCAGGGAGTCCGTGGATTCCTCGACATCCGGCGCGAACTGCGATCCCGGCCCCTCGACCTCCTGATCAACTTGCAGGTCTACCTGAAGGCGGGCGTGATCACGAGCTTCGCGCGCGCGCCGGTGAAACTCGGCTTCGACCGCGCTCGCGCCCGCGACGCCAACTGGCTCTTCACCACGGACCGCATCCCGCCGCATCCGATGCAGCACGTGCAGGACCAGTACTTCGAGTTCTGTGAATGGCTCGGTGTGCCGCACGAACCGGTGACCTGGGACCTCGCTCCATGGAACGAGGCCGAGCACGAGTGGCAACGCGACTTCCTCTCCCGCTTCGACCGACCGATCGTGCCGATCGTCGTCGCGACGAGCAAGCCGCAGAAGGACTGGCTCCCCGAACGATGGGCCGAGGTGAGCGACGCGCTCTACCACGACTTCGGACTGCAGCCGGTGCTCGTCGGGGGGCGCTCGCCGCGCGAGCTGCAGGCCGAACGGGTGATCCTCGAACGCGCCCGCACGAAGCCGTTCAGCGCACTCGGACAGGGCGGACTCCGCGGACTGGTCGGGATCATCCACGGCGCGGCGCTCGTCCTCTCGCCGGACACCGGCCCGCTCCATATGACCGTCGCACTCGACCGACCCGTGATCAGCCTCATCGGTTACTCGAATCCGAAGCGCGTGGGGCCGTACCGGAAGTTCCGCGACCTCGTGATCGACGCCTACGGAGAGCCGGGCGAGGAGTACCCGGTGTCGATGGAGAACCGGCTCGACCGGATGCCGCGCATCACCGTGCAGCAGGTACTCGACCGGGTACAGCGTTGGCGTAGCGCCTACTTCCGGTCGAGCGGACCCTCCGTGCCGCCGCCTATTTCTTGAGGAGCGGCTTGAGCAGGTCGGCGGTCATCGCGCCGATGTGGTCCTTCGTGGCCTCGCGCGCGTGCTCGACATCCTCGGCCGTCACGGCACTCGCGGTGTTCCCCCACGACGTGCGGACGTAGGTCAGGACGGAAGCGACCTCCGCGTCACTCATCACGATCCCGACACCGTATGCGGGCATAAGTGAGTTGTACTCGGCGCCGCTCACGGTGATCGCCCCCTGGAGACCGTGCAAGACCACGCGGATCGGGACCCCAGGATCAGCGGCCGTGACGTACTCGGATCCGGCCAACGGTGGGAACACGCCGGGCGTGCCGAGCCCATTCGGCTGGTGGCACGTCACGCATCGCTGCTGGTAGATCTTCTCGCCGCCCGCAGGCTGCGCAGCGGCGGTCTCCGAACGCTCCTCACGCTCTTCGCGCTCGTCTCCCTCCTTCTCGCCGCAAGCGGAAACGGTCGCGAGAGTAAGCAGGACGATCATCAGGGAGTGCAAGGAACGTCGCATCGGTCAGTGTCCGGTGGGAGTCAGAAGTCGCGCCGGAGGAACCGGCGCCGGGCGAGGAGGACGGGAGCAAGGGTCCAGAGCGAGAGAGCGACGATCGCGATCGCCGGTCCGAGTGCCGTCCCAAAGATGCGACGGAAGAGCGCGCCGGTATAGCCCAGCAGTGCGCTGGCGTCGAGCGAGGTCAGGACGAGCAGGCGGGCAAGGTCGACCGGGTTGCCGAGCATCAGCGCGAGCATCGGCCGCTCGAGTGGCCAGTCGCCGAACAGGCTCACTGCTGCGAGCACGGCGCCGTCATAGGCGACGGTGAAGGCGAACCAGATCGCGAGAGCCCGCGCCATCGCCCGGAGCCGATCATTCCCGCCCAGCGCGATGAACATCGCGATCGCGGCGAAGGTGAGCGTGAGCAGGGCCCCGGTGCCGGCGAGGAACACCAGCGCGAGTCGGGGCGCGGCCCCAGTCGTCCCGTGGAGCAGCAGCGGCACGCCGATACCGACCACGAACGCCGCGGTGAGAGGGAGCGCCATCCCGAGGTAGAGTCCGAGGAAGATGGCACGCCGAGAGAGGGGCTGGGCGAGAAGGAGCTCGGTGAACTCCCGCGAGGCGTGCACGTGTGCGGTGCCGAAGACGAGCGCGACGAGCGGTACGAGCAGCAACATCACGTTCAGGAGACTGAGGACGACCTGTTCGCCGGTGCCACCGAAGAGGAAGAGCGCTTCGGTCACCGCCCAGAAACCGACGGTGTAGATGACGAGCCAGCGGCTGCGCGTCAGGTCGCGCACGCCCGCGCGCAGGACAAGGGCGACGGTATTCCGGCGGGTGCTCATGCGCGAAGCCCCGCTCGTGGCGCGCCACCGGTCTCGATCCGGAGACCCCGCAACAAGGCGGCGACCGCCGGTTCGAGACGGCGCGTCCCCGTCTCGGCGAGGAGCGCGGCCACCGGTCCGGCAAAACGCAGATGCCCCTCGCAAAGGAAGGCGACGTCATCGGCCAACTCCTCGAGTTCGCTCAGGATGTGCGAACTGATGAGGATCGTTCGTCCGGCGCTCCGCGCCTGTCGGAGGTGCGACTTGAGGAGGCCCGCCGCGATCGGATCGAGCCCCGCCGTCGGCTCGTCGAGGATCAGCACATCGGGCGCGAAGAGGAAAGCGCAGGCATTCGCGAGCTTTTGCCGCCATCCTCCGGAGAGTGTCCCCACCGGCGTCTCCCACTCGGCCCGGAGCGAGAACTCATCGAGCAGGGTCTCATCGACGCTGGCGTCGGGCCGAAGGGCGCACAGCATCGCGAAGAGTTCGCCCACCCGCAGGTGTTCGGGGAGTCGCGGCGACTGCGGCGCGTAGCCGATCCGCGCCCGGTAGCGCCCCTCCGCGTCAAAGGGGATGCCGTCGAAGAGGAGCCGTCCGGCGTCGGGCCGCGCGAGACCGAGGATCAGCTTGATCAGCGTCGTCTTCCCGGAGCCGTTCGGTCCGACGAGCGCCGTGATCCGCCCGGGCGCCAAGGTGAGGGTGATCCCCTCGAACACCACGCGTGAGCCGTACGCCTTGCGAACGCTTTCGAGTGTGATCATCGGGGGGGTCTCATCAGCGGCGTGGCATCGGCGAGCGCCGGCGTGAGGACCGGGAAGACCCGCTCGGCGACATCGAGGAGGGCGGTGACGGGACTGCGCAGCATCATCAGCGCCTCGGGGTGCTTTTCGACGACGAGCGCGAAGAACCGCACCGGATGGAAGGGAACGTCGCCGCGGCCGTCCCGGTCGAGGTCGTACCCGCGGTAGGCATCCCACCAGTTCCCCGCGAAGTCGCTGCGCAACGTGCGGCTGTTGGTGGCCACGTCGAACGCGTTCGCCGCGAAGGTGTTGCCGCTGAAGTGCGTGCCCTCGACGTTGGCCATCAACCGGACCGCCCAGCCGTTCCGACGGAAGTCGTTGTCGCGGATCTGGAGCCGCGAGGCTCCCTCCAGGAGGAGGCCGGTGGAGTTCCCTTCGAACCGGTTCCCGGTCAGCGCACCGTCGGTGATCTCCTTCAGCAGCAGTCCGTAGGCCCCGCTCCCCCGCGCGTCGAGGAATCCATTCCCATCCATCACGACCTGGTGGCTGTACATCACCGCGACGCCGGCGCCGTTGCCGCGGAAGGTGTTCCCCTCGTAGCGGCAGGAGTCGGAGAACATGAAGTGCAACCCGTACCGCCGGTTCCCCTCGCTCACGTTCCCCTTCGCCAGTGAACCGCGGGAGAACTCGAAGTAGATCCCGTCGCGGTGTCCGGTGATCGTGTTGCCGATCACCCGCGTGCCCGGCGAATGCCAGAGGTGTACCCCGTTCCCGTTCCGTGATTCCTCGGCGCCCGACGAGTGGATCTGGTTCTCCCGCACCTCGCAGCCGGTCGTGCGTTGGAGATAGATCGCGAAGAGCGCTTCGGTGAACCGATTGCCGACGATCAGGCAACCCGACGACTCGATGACGCGCAGCGCGGCGCGGTCCTGCATCTGGCTCACCCCGGTGTTGGTGAAGGCGAGGCCGCGCACCGTCACATCGTCGGCCTGGATGACGAGGATCTCGCGCTCCCCTTCCCCGTCGAGGACGGGCCACCCCTCGCCCTCGATCGTGATGCCGGGCGTGGTCACGACGATCGTCGGTTCCCGGTATGTGCCTGCCGCGACGCGGATGGTGCTCCCTGGCGCGGCGGCCGCGAGGGCCGCCGCGAGGGTCGTGGTCACGCTTGCGGAGGCCACGGCGATCTCGCTCGCGATCTCCTTCGGGCGTGGCATCGAGTCGGCGAGGATCGTCGCCCAATCACTCAGGCTGCCGCCGAGTCTCGCCTGCGCCGACCGCGCGGCTTCGGGCGATGCGAACGCGACCGCTCGGCCCATCGGGCTATGCAGGCCGCTGTCGATCAGGTACCCTGCCGAGTCGGCGATGACGAAGGTGCCCGGATGCTCGACGTCGGTCACCCAGACGGTGCGCACCGAACCCGGTTCGGCCCCGCGCGCATAGCCGGCGACGCACTCGATCGAGTCGAAGACGTGCGTTCGTCCGGTGCGGGTGATCGCCTCCGCCGCGAATCGCTCGTCGGTGATCTCCATCCGGCAGTAGCCGCACGAGTCCTCGTGGAGCACCACCGCCCGCGGCTGCGTCCCGTCGCACGCGGTGAGGAGCAGCGCGCACAGCAGCGCGCGCCGGATCACGCCTTGACCTTGGTCCGCGCCGACGCGACGATCGCGACGGCGACGAGTCCCGCCGCCAGCGCGAGTGCGACGCCGCCGCTCGCCGGCCACGAGGTTGCGGTGAAGTTGAGCAGCTTCTTCGATCCGATCAGCGGCGGTGAGTAGGTCATTCCCTCGATCTTGATGATCGCGTGTTCGGTGTCGAGGTCGTGCCCGTACTCGTAGCCCCACCGCCAGTAGTCCCACAGGCCCGCGGCGAAGACGAGCGCGATCAGGGCACCCCAGAGGTACAGGGGGAGCCGACGACCGAGCGCGGCCACGCCGAGGCCCGCGACGACGAGCCCGCCCAGGATCCACGGCATCCATTTCAGCTCCGGGATCGCGTCGGGCTCGATCGCCTTCATTCCGATGTAGTGATTAAGGCCGTTGATGCTGTTCAGGTCATTGGCCTTGAGCCCGACCACGCCATTGATGCGAATGAGCATCCCCAGTCCCTCCGGGTACTGTGGCGCGACGAGGTCGACGCGCCACAGTGGGAGGAGGAAGCCGGTCGCCAGTAGCACGACCGCGACCAGAACGAACCAGCGTGAACGGGGGGTCAACTCAGGGGCCCTTCACCGCGCGGCTCGAGGCGGTGTTCGCCTTGAGCGCTACCGCTGAACCGGCGGGTGACACGCGGACATACCCCGACATCTCCTGATGCAGCGCCGAACAGAAGTCGGTGCAGTACATCGGATAGACCCCGGGCTTGATCGGCAACCAGCGCAGCGTGCGGGTCTCCCCCGGCATGATCAGGAGCTCGGAAGTGGTCGCCCCGAGGATCGCGAAGCCGTGGGGCACATCCCAGTCCTGCTCGAGGTTCGTGACGTGGAAGAGCACCGTGTCGCCGACCATCACGCCCTCGATGTTGTCGGGCGCGAAGTGCGAGCGAATCGCCGTCATCCGGACGTGCACGACCTTGCCCTGCCGGTTGATCCCCGCCTCGCGCTCCGTGCGGGTGACCTGCGGATGCGTATTCCCGGCGAGCGAGTAGAACTTGACCTGCTTGTCCTTCAGGATCTTCGCGTCGATCGCGTTGGCGTAGTGCGGCTCGCCGACGGTGGGGAAGTCGAGCAGGAGCTTCATCTTGTCGCCGGTGATGTCGTAGAGCTGGGCCGACTGCGCCAGCTCCGGTCCGGTCGGCAGATAGCGGTCCTTCGTGATCTTGTTCATCGCGAGGACGTACTTGCCGAACGGCTTACGGGTGCCGCCGCCGGGGATCATCAGGTGGCCGATCGCGTAGTAGGTCGGCGCGCGATCCACCACCTCCCAGGTCCCGAGCTTCCACTTCACGATCTCGCTCGAGATGAACATCGAGGTGTAGGCGTAGCCCTTCCCGTCGAACTCGGTGTGGAGGGGGCCGAGGCCTGGCTCCTTCACCTCGCCGGCGAGTGTCGACTCGTACTTGAGCACCGGGATCCCTTCGAGCTCGCCCTCGAATGCCTTGTCCTTGATCGCCTGCAACATCTTCACCGTGGAATGCACGGGGATGATTGCGGCGAGCTTGCCGCCGGCGACGACAAACTCACCGGTCGGATCAACGTCAGCGCCGTGCGGTGACTTGGGCGTCGGGAGGAAGTAGACCGCGCCGGGGCACTCGGCAGGCGTCATCTGCAGGACGCTCGTCCGGCGCTCGGAGCGCGCGATGCGGCTGAACTCGTCGAGTACGTTGTGCCGATACTCGGCCGGGGTCCGACGGCCCTTGCCCGACGCGGCGCAGGCCTCGACCGTGCGGTAGTTCACGGCAGCGATGTAGTCCTTGTCATTCTGGGACGCATTCACCTCGAGCAGAGTATTCGCCTGCTCGGAGTTGTACGAGGTGAAGAACATCCACCCGGCCGACGGGCCCTTTCCGGCGCGCGCGAGGTCGTAGTTGAATCCCGGCACGATCAACTGGAAGGCGATGTCCATCTTCCCCGGCTTGTCGGCCGTGATGAAGGAGATCTGGCCCTTGAACTGCTTCTTGAACTCCCCGATCGGGACGTCGCGGTTCGGCACCGGGATGCTGAACCTGGTCGAGGAGACGATGTACTCGGTGTTCTCGGTCACGAACGGCGAGGCGTGGTTGCCACCGGCGTTCGGGATCTCGAGGATCTCGGTCGTCTCGAAGTGCGTCAGGTCGATCCGGGCGACCCGCGGGGTGTTGTTCCCGTTGACGAAGATCCATCGTCCGTCGTCCTCGCCATTCGTCTGCGAGAGCGCAGTGTGATGGAGGTCGTCCCACGGGATGAACCCGTACGACGTCTCGAGCATCGGCTTCGTCTCGTCGGTGTAGCCCCAGCCGTTCTCGGCGTGCTGCGAGAAGACCGGGACCGTCTTGAGGAGCCGCCCACTCGGCAGTCCATACACAGCGAGTTGGCCGCTGAAACCGCCAGAGAGGAACGCGTACAGCTCATCGTACTCGCCGGGAGCGACGTAGACCTTTTGCGCCGCACTGGCAGTGCCAGCGAGGGAAGCGGTACGCGTGCCGGCGCAGGCGTAACCAAGACCGAGCGCGGTGATGGCACCGGCACCGAGCAGCAGGCGGATGTGGGAGGATCGAGGCATCGGGACCTCTCTGGGCAGCGGGGAGTGCTGGACGGCAGCGCGCCGGTCCCGCCACTTGCGTCGGGACGACCAAAAGGTGCAGACTACTTGCACCTTACATAGTCGGACCTTTCTTGTATCCGATGTAAGGGAATCCCCGGCCCGCTCCCTCCGATGCGGCTCACGCGGCACACCGACAATGCCCTCCGCGCCCTGATCTACCTGGCGATCCACGACGGGGAGCCGGCGCGGATCACCGACATCGCGCGGCGAATGGGGATGAGCGAGAATCACGTCGCGAAGGTGATCGCGCGACTCGCCGACTTGGGCTACGTCACGACGACCCGCGGACGCACCGGCGGCGTGCAGCTGGCTCGGAGCGCCGACCGGATCAACGTCGGTGCGGTGGTCCGCGCGACCGAGGAGAACCTGATCATCGTGGAATGCTTCGATCCCGCGACGAACGAGTGCCCGATCGCGCCCACGTGCGCCCTCGCCGGCGCGCTCGACGAGGCGCTCACCGCCTTCCTCGACGTCCTCGACCGGCACTCCCTCGCCGACCTCACCGCGAAGCCGCGAAGCCTCAAACGGCTCCTGATCGCGTGATGCCCTCGGCGAAATCGTAGCGCAGTCCGAGCCGCTCGAGCAGCGCCACGAGTCGGCGAAGCCCAAGCCCCATCACGCTGAAGTAGTCGCCGTCGATCCGCTCGACGATCGTCGCTCCGAAACCCTGGATGCCGTAGGCCCCCGCCTTGTCCAGCGGCTCCCCGGTGTCGACGTACTCGGCGATCGCTTCGGGCGTGAGCACTCGGAAGGTCACCGCGACCTCCTCGACCGCACTCTCGATGCGATCCCCCCGGGCGACTGCCATCGCGGTGAACACCGTGTGGATCCGGCCGTTCAGCCGAGTGAGGATCGCGCGCGCGTCCCCCGCGTCGAGGGGCTTGCCGAGGATCTCCCCGTCGAGCACAACGATCGTATCGGCGGCGATGACGACCGCGGCGGGATGACGCACCGCGATCCGTTCCGCCTTCTCGCGCGCGAGCCGCTCGCAGTGCGGGAGCGGCTGCTCCCCCGGCCGCACCGTCTCGTCGATGTCGGCGGGATGCACGGTGTGGCGCACGCCGATCAGCGTCAGGAGCTCGCGCCGGCGTGGTGACTGGGAAGCAAGGATCACGTCGACCGGGACGCGTGCGCTCATCGTTCGATCCACAGGGTGACGGGGCCATCGTTGACGAGTTCGACCTCCATCATCGCACCGAACTCTCCCGTCTCGACGGTGAGCCCACGCTCGCGGAGGCCGGAGACGAAGCCCTCGTAGAGCGGGATCGCCTGCTCCGGGCGCGCGGCGTCCACGAAGCTGGGGCGTCGCCCCTTCGCGGTGTCACCATAGAGCGTGAACTGGCTCACGACGAGAACAGCCCCGCTGACGTCGGAGAGACCCAGGTTCATCTTGCCTTCTTCGTCACCGAAGAGCCGCAGCCCGGAGACCTTCTCGGCCATCCAGTCGACCTGCAGCGCCGTATCGGTCGTGGTGAAGCCGACCAGCAGGCAGAACCCGCGATCGATCCGTCCGGCGACGCGCCCTCCGACCCGGACCTCGGCTCGCGCGACGCGTTGGAGGAGCACCCGCATCGGCGGGGGCTACTCGACCGTCACCGACTTGGCGAGGTTCCGCGGCATATCCACGTTCGCGCCGCGCTTCACCGCGATGTAGTAAGCGAGGAGTTGCAGCGGGATGCTCGCGAGCACCGGCGTGAGCATATCGATCGTGTGCGGCACCCGGATCTCGTGATCCATCAAGCCTTCGAGGGCCGGTTCGTCGCGGCTCGTGATCACGATCGTCTTGCCGTGCCGCGCGCGGACCTCCTGGATGTTCGACACGATCTTCTCGAACACGGCGTCGTGCGGGGCGACGAACACCACCGGCATCGACTCGTCGATCAGTGCGATCGGACCGTGTTTCATCTCGGCGGCCGGATAGCCCTCGGCGTGGATGTAGCTGATCTCCTTGAGTTTGAGCGCTCCCTCGAGGGCGGCCGGGAAGTTGTAGCCACGCCCCAAGTACAGGAAGTTATGCGCGTCCTTGAACTTCTCGGCGATCTTCTCGATCTCGCTGGCGCGGTCGAGGATCGACTGGATCTGCTGCGGGAGGTCGTGGAGCGCCTGCGCGACCTCGCGCCCCCGCATCACCGAGAGCGTCTTCTTGCGCGCCAGTTTGAGGGCGAAGAGGGCGAGAGCGACGACCTGGCTCGTGAAGGCCTTGGTCGAGGCGACGCCGATCTCCGGTCCGGCGTGGAGGTAGATCCCGCCGTCGTCCTCACGGGCGATCGTCGAACCCACGACGTTGACGAAGCCGAGGGTGTGCGCCCCGCGCCGCTTCGCCTCGCGCATCGCGGCCAGCGTGTCGGCCGTCTCCCCCGACTGCGAGATCACGATGCAGAGCGTGCGCGGCGTGACGATCGGATTGCGGTAGCGGAACTCCGACGCGTACTCGACCTCGCAGGGGATGCGGGCGAAGTCCTCGATCATCATCTCGCCGATCAGCGCCGAGTGCCAACTCGTGCCGCAGGCGGTGAGGACCACCTGGTCGATGTTCATCAGCTGCTCGTGGCTCATATTGATGCCTCCGAGCTTCGACGTGCCGTCCTCGAGGATGAGCCGGCCGCGCATCGTGTTCTCGACCGTCTGCGGCTGCTCGAAGATCTCCTTCAGCATGAAATGGTCGTAGCCGCCCCGCTCGATCGCTGCGAGGTCCCATTCGATCGTCTGCGACTGCCGGCGAATCGGCGTTGAATTGATGTCCATCACCCTGTAGCCGTCGGGCGTCAGGACCGCGAGGTCGCCGTCGTCGAGATAGACGACCTCGCGAGTGTGCGCAAGGATCGCCGACGCGTCGCTGGCGATGAAGTACTCGCCGGCGCCGACGCCGATGAGGAGCGGACTCCCCTTCCGCGCAGCGACGATCTTCGCCGGATCCTTGCTGGAGACCACCGCGATGCCGAAGGTCCCCTCGACCTTGCGCAGGGCGCCGGCCACCGCCTCCTCGAGAGAGCCGTCGAAGAGCTCCTGGACGAGATGCGCGATCGTCTCGGTATCGGTGTCGGAGCGGAAGGTGTGCCCGAGGGCGATGAGTTGCTTCCGCAGGACGTCCGCGTTCTCGATGATGCCGTTGTGCACCACCGCGACCGTCTCGTCGGTGCTGAGGTGCGGGTGCGCATTGCGCTCGGTCGGCGGGCCGTGCGTCGCCCACCGGGTGTGGGCGATGCCGACCTTGCCGGTCACCGGGTCGGCGGCGAGGGTCCCTTCGAGCTTCGCGATCTTTCCGGCGGCGCGGCGGATCTCCAGCGACTCGCCATCGAAGACGGCGACTCCCGCGGAGTCATACCCGCGATACTCGAGGCGCTTGAGTCCCTCGATCAGGAGCGGCGTGGCTTGCTTGGGTCCGATGTAGCCGACGATACCGCACATAAAGGCAGGGGGAAGGTGGAAGGAGGAAGGTGGAAGGTCAGTCGGCGGTGGAGGAGCTGCGTCGTTCCTTTCCCCTTTCACCTTTCACCTGTCGTTCAGTCTAGCGAGCAACTCCCGCCCCCGCTCGACCAGCGCGGCGGCGGCGTCTTTCGTCGGGGCCTCGGCGATCACCCGCACGATCGGCTCGGTTCCCGATGGCCTCACGTGGATCCACCGGTCGGGCCACCCGAGGCGGAGACCGTCCTGCGTGTCCGCCTCGGCGTCTGGGAATGCGCCACGGAGCGCCGCGTACACGGTATCGAGTGGCTTTGCCGGCCGGTCGAGCTTGTCCTTGATGATCGCGTACCGGGGAAATCGCTCGACTGTCTTGGAGAGCGGCTCCCCATCCTCGTGCATCAGTTGCAAGACGAGTGCCACTCCGAGTGGCGCGTCCCGCCCGAGGTGCAACTCGGGCAGGATCACCCCGCCATTCCCCTCGCCTCCGATCACCGCCCCTTCAGCACGCATCCGAAGCGCCACGTTCACCTCTCCGACCGGAGCCCGGATCACCCGTGCCCCCCGCTCGGCGGCCATATCGTCCACGATCCGGCTCGTGGACAGGTTCGTGACCACGGGTCCCGTCCGATGTCTCAGCACGACACGTGTCGCGAGGGCGAGCGTGTAGTCCTCTCCGATGGCGCGGCCGTTCTCCGCGACGAGTGCGAGGCGATCCACGTCAGGGTCGGTCGCGAAGCCGACGTGAGCGCCGGTCGAACGCACGAGCGCCTCAAGGGCGCCGAGGTTCTCGGGGATCGGCTCCGGTGGGCGTGGGAAGCGCCCATCACTTTGCAATTCGATCCCGTGCACATCGCAGCCGAGCAGTTCGAGGAGTCGCGGGATGATCGCCCCGCCTGCGCCGCGACAGGCATCGTATGCCACCCGGAAGTGACGCGAGCGGATGCCGGTCACGTCGAGGAACGGCAGGGCGAGCACCTGGTTCAAGTGCCGCGAGATCGCGTCGCCGTCGTACCGGGTCCCTCCGAGCCGGTCCCACGTCGCGTACGGTGTCCCCGTCTCGACCAGCGCTCGCATCTCACTGCCTTGGGCCGCGCTGAGGAAGAGGCCGTCAGGTCCGATGAACTTGAGGGCGTTCCACTCGATCGGATTGTGGCTCGCGGTGATGCACAGGCCCCCGGCGGCGTGGTGATGTTCGACCGCGAGTTGCAGCGTCGGGGTCGTCGTAAGCCCGATGTCGATGACGTCGGCGCCGACGCTCTCGAGGGCCGCTCGCGTGACGGTGTGGAAGAGGGGACCGGTCACCCGCGAGTCGCGACCCAGCACCACGGCACGCGACCCACCGCGGGCGATCGCCCAAGCGCCGAAGGCCGCCGCGTAGCGCGCCACGACCTCGGGGGTCAGACCGAAACCCACGCGTCCCCGGATCCCGGAGACGCCGATCATCAGGCGCGGATCATCCACCGGCGGGAAGCTACGGGATGGGAGTGGTGGGATGGAAGATGGCAGGTGGTCTCTGCGCGTGTGCCCTGTCACCTTTCAGGCGATGGATCTCCTCTCGTTGCGCCTCGCCGCCGGTGGCGGTTCGATCGACCACCACGAGTCCGCAGCGCTGGTCGCGGCGGGATTCACGCTGTTGCAACGCAGCCCGGCACTCGTGCGGGCCCTGAGCGGTAGGCGTGCCGGACTGGTCCTGCCGCCTTCGCCGCAGTTCCTTGTTGCACTCGCGGCGGCCGAGGGTCGCGGCGCCGTGCTGCTCGACGCCAACGCGAGCGCTCACGAGGTCGCGGACGCGGTGCGGAAGATGGCGATCGGCGCCCTCTTCGCATTCAGCGGCGCGAAGACGCGCCTCCCCGCGAGTGTCGTCGCCGTCCTCCTCGACGAGGCTCCGAGGAGCGCCGCGGTGCTCAAGCCGAGGGGGGAGAGACACCACGTGGATCTCGGATCGCACTTTCCGATCAGGATCGAAGGAGTGACTGACGTGCCCGGGCGTGAAGAGGAGTGTCTCGCGACCGCCGACGAACACACCGGCGGCTGGGCGAAGCGGTCACACCGTGAGGTCCTGGAAGCCGGACGGCAGAGCTCGCCGGCACCGGGTCCTCTAGATCGCCTCGTCATTCGCGGAGCGTCGTGGGCCGACTACGCCTCCCTGATCGAGACCGGGATCGGTCCCCTGCTGGCCGGATCGCGACTGCGCACCGAGAGCGAGTCCGCAAGACTTGCCGGCGACTCGTCCATCCGGGGATACTGAGGCATGCGATTCGCATTCCCCTTGGGTGTCATCCTGCTCGTGGCGTTCGAAGTCGCGAACGTCTTCTTCATCATGCCGATGCCAGGCAGCCAGCGGATGCGGAGCCTCGACCTCGCGTACCTGCTCTACAGCTGGCGGTGGGGGATCAGGATCGTCGCGGCGGGGCTCATCCTCGGCGGTCTTTCGCGGGCGTGGCGCGGCGGCCTCGCGCGACGCGCGGCGGCGCTCGTCGCGCTGCTGATGGCCGGGGCGATCACCGGGATGGTCAACTTCAGGATGTCGGCCGACAGGATCTTCCTGCAGCCGACGCGGCTCGTGATGGCGGCCCCGGCGGAGAACGCGGTCGCGCTCGACCGTCTCGTCGTTGGCATCGAGATCGATGGCGACGCCCGCGCGTATCCACTGCAGTTCATCGGCTACCACCATCAGGTGCGCGACACTTTGCGCGGCAAGGAGGTGCTCGTCAGTTACTGCACCGTCTGTCGCACCGGTCGCGTCTTCGAGCCGATGGTCGGCGGTACTCTCGCGACCTTCCGCCTTGTTGGGATGGACCACTTCAATGCGATGCTCGAGGACCGCGCGACCGGCAGCTGGTGGCGTCAGGCGAACGGCGAGGCGGTCACCGGGCCGAGCAAGGGGAAGTTCCTTCCGGAGATCCCAAGCCGGCAGGTGACCTTGCGCCAGTGGCTCGCCCTCTACCCCGGCAGTCTGGTGATGCAGCCCGACCCGGTCTTCGCTGCGGAGTACGCGAAGGACTACGCGTTCGAACGCGGCACGAGCCGCAGTCGACTCACCGGCACCGACCCGCGGTCGTGGGAGGAGAAGTCGTGGGTGGTCGGACTTCGAGTCGGCGCATCGGCCCGCGCGTACGACTGGAATGACTTGCTCCGCGCCGGCGCGATCAACGACACGCTGGGAGGCCAGCCGGTCGTCATCGTGGTCGCCGCCGACAGCGCGAGCTTCTTCGCCTTCTCCCGTCCCGACTCCGCGACCCGCTTCACGGTTTCGGGTGACTCGTTGCGGGCCGGACGGCTCGCCTACGCCTTCAACGGGCGGGGCGCGGGCAACGCACTCGCCGCGATCGCCGCGAGCCAGGAGTTCTGGCATAGCTGGCAGACTTTTGTTCCCGCCACGACTCAGTACCGACCGCAGTAACTTCCGTGATCTCGCTCCGCCGTCTGCCCTCCGTTCCCCTCCCGCCGCCGTCACGCCGATGACCAGGGTTTTCCCAGAAGATCTCTCTCCGCGCTTCTCGACTCGCGCGATCCACGCCGGCCAGCGCCCCGACCCGACGTCGGGCGCGATCATGCCACCGATCTACCAGACCTCGACCTACGCGCAAGAGGCGCTCGGGGTCAACAAGGGCTACGAGTACGCTCGGGGGAAGAACCCCACGCGGGAGTGCCTCGAGCGCAACGTCGCGGCGCTCGAGGGGGCGCAGCACGGCTTCGCCTTCTCCTCAGGGATGGGCTGCGTCGATTCGATCTCGAAGCTCTTCAAGTCGGGGGACCACCTCGTCGTCGGATCGAACGTCTACGGCGGCACCTTCCGGCTCTTCGACAAGATCCTCCAGCACTTCGGGCTCCAGTTCAGCTGGGTCGACACTCGCGACCCGCAGCGGATCGCCGACGCGATGCGGCCGAGCACCAAGGCGGTGATGCTCGAGACGCCGACCAATCCGCTGATGCACCTGACCGACATCGCCGCCGCGAGCGCGATCGCGAAGAAGGCCGGCGCTCTCACGATCGTCGACAACACCTTCGCCACGCCCTACTTCCAGCGCCCCCTCGCCCTCGGCGCCGATATCGTCTGGCACTCGAGCACGAAGTACCTGAACGGCCACTCCGATGTGATCGGAGGCGTCGCCGCGCTCAACGACGACACGCTCGCGACGCGCCTCCAGTTCAATCTCAACTCTGCCGGCGCGGTCCCCGGGCCGATGGACAGTTGGCTCGTCCTGCGCGGCACCAAGACCCTTGCCCTTCGGATGCGGCAGCACGACGCCAACGGCCGTCAGGTCGCCGCTTGGCTCGCGAACCGCGTTGGGGAATCGAAGGTCTTCTATCCCGGACTCGCGTCGCATCCCCAGCACGAACTTGCGAAGCGCCAGATGACGGGCTTCGGTGGGATGGTCTCGGTGGAGACCGGCTCGAAGGAGAACGCGAACAAGATCGTGAGGCGCGTGAAGGTCTTCACGTTGGCCGAGTCGCTCGGAGGCGTGGAGTCGCTGGTCTGCCAACCCGCCGGGATGACGCACGCCTCCATCGAACCGGCGCGGCGTCTCGAGATCGGGATCACGGACGGCCTGCTGCGATTCTCCTGCGGCGTCGAGGATGTCGAGGACCTTCTCGAGGACCTGCAGCAGGCGTTCAGCGGACTCTAAAACGGAAGAGGTGAGAAGGGAGATGGGAGAGGTGAGGAACGACAGCGCGTGGACCCGCCGGCGAGGCCCCACGGCCTCGCCCCTCACATCTTCCACCTCCCATCCCGTCGCCGACACTTCCCACGAGCCGGATCGTAGGTAAGCAAGACCCGCACACTGGAGCCACCGATGGCCAGGACGATCCTCACCGACATCTCCTCTCTCACCTGGGAGCATCCGGCCGACCGCGCCGCGCTCAACGCGCTCCGCGCGATCCCCGGTTTCGAGCAGGTCGTCAACAAGATCGCCAGCGTATTCGGCGAGCGCGGCGTGCGGCACCTCTTCACCGCGAACGCCGTTCGCGTCGGTCCCACGCAACGTCCTGACCTCGATGCCCTCTGGACCGACGTGCTGAAGACGATGGACTGGCAGAAGCGCCCGCAGCTCTACGTGACCTTCACCCCCGACATCAATGCCGGGGCGGTCGGCTTCGGCGATCCCTTCGTCGTCATCAACTCGGCGAGTCTCGAGCACCTCACGCGCGACGAAGTGCGGGTGCTCCTCTCGCACGAGCTCGGACACGTGATGAGTGGGCACGTGACCTACCGGACGATCGCCCAGATCATCCTCCTCGTCGGGCTCGGCAACCTTCCCTTCCTCGCCGGTGTAGCGCTCCTCCCCTTCCAGATGGCGATCCTCGAGTGGTACCGGAAGAGCGAGCTCTCCTGCGACCGCGCGGCGCTCCTCGAGGCGCAGGACCCGAATCTCGTGCTCACGACGTTCATGAAGCTCTCCGGTGGGCCGGAGTTCGGGGACAAGCTCGACCTCGAGGCGTTCAAGGCGCAGGCCAAGGAATACGAGACCGACGACACGTCGTGGGACACCGTGCTCAAGGCGATCAACGTCGTCTTCCGCCAGCACCCCTTCTTCACCGTCCGTGCCGGGGCGGTGCAACGCTGGATCGCCGATGGCGCCTACGATCGTGTGCTCGCCGGCGAATACAAGCGGCGCGCCGACGTGAAGCCCGGCGCCGGCCTCGGCGACGATATGAAGGAAGCGTCGAGCTACTACGCCGGTCGCGCGAAAGCCGCTGCCGACAAGGTTGGCGACTCGATCAATCGCGCGAAGACCGCCTTCTCGGACGCGTTCAAGGGCGGATCGCGGTGAAGGTGCTGATCGTCGGAGGCGGAGGCCGCGAGCACGCGCTCGCCTGGAAACTCCGCCGCGACGATCCGACCTGCGAGATCATCGCCGCTCCGGGGAATCCGGGCATCGCGACGCTCGGTCGCTGCGTGGACGTGAACCCGATGAACTTCGACGCCCTCGTCACGCTTGCGCGTGGCGAAGGCGTCGACTTCACCATCGTCGGCCCCGAGGGGCCCCTCGAAGCGGGCATCGTGGATCGCTTCCGCACCGAGGGGCTCCCGGTCTTCGGCCCGACCAAGGCCGCGGCGCGGATCGAGACCTCCAAGCGGTTCGCGAAGGAGCTGATGCTCGCCGCCGGCGTCCCAACGGCGTCGGCCCGGATCTTCACTGACGCCGCCGCCGCGAAGCAAGAGCTGCGCCGTCTCGGCGCGCCCGTGGTCGTGAAGGCATCGGGCATCGCCGCAGGCAAGGGCGTGATCGTTGCGATAACACTCGCCGAGGCCGAGGCCGCGGTGGATTCGATGCTCGTCGATCACGCCTTCGGTGCGGCGGGCGCCGAGGTGTTGGTCGAGGAGTATATGGAAGGAGAGGAACTCTCCCTCTTCGCGATCACCGACGGCACGCATCTCCTTCCCTTCATCGCCGCCCAGGACCACAAGCGCATCGGCGAGGGGGACACCGGCCCCAACACCGGCGGGATGGGCGCCTACGCGCCGGTCTCGATCGCCACTCCCGCGTTGATCGACGACGCGGTCGAACGCGTCTTTACCCCGACACTCCGGGCGATGCGCGAGAGCGGCTGTGCGTTCACCGGACTGCTCTACGCCGGCCTGATGCTCACGCCAGATGGACCGAAGGTCGTTGAGTTCAACTGCCGGTTCGGCGATCCCGAAACGCAGGCGCTCCTGCCGCTGCTCGATTCGAGTCTGCTCGAACCGCTGCACCGCGTTGCACGCGGAGACTCACTCGCCGGCGCCGCGCCACTCCGCTGGCGACCGCGGTCCGCGGTCACGACCGTCGTCGCGGCCGCCGGCTATCCCGGGCCGATCACGAGCGGCGATTCGATCGCAGTTCCCGAAGATCTGCCCGATGCGATCATCTTCCACGCCGGGACGAAGCGGCTCCCGAATGGCGACCTGCTGACGGCCGGAGGGCGCGTGGTCGCCGTGACGGCGCTCGGTCCAACGCTCGCCGCTGCGCAGGCGGGCAGCGCGGCGATGGCGGCACGGGTCAGCTTCGAGGGCCGTCAGTACCGGCGTGACATCGGCTGGCGCGAACTCGCGCGCGTCGAGTAGCTCGCTCGACAAGTGCCCGAACTCCCCGAGACCGAGACGATCGCGCGCGACCTCGACGTCGCGATCCGGGGTGCCAGTATCCAACAGGTGACCGTGACTCGAGCCGATGTGCTGCGCGGCGTGACGGGCCGCGCGCTCGCGTCGCGCCTCGTCGGCCATCGGATCTCCGGAGTGTCGCGCCGCGCCAAGAGCATCGTCCTCGCCGTCGGGGAACACCGTCTGGTCGTGACGCCGCGGTTCACCGGCACCCTGCTCCTCGGCGAGCCGGGTGAGGACGATCCCTACACCTGCGCACGCCTCGATCTCGACAACCAGCGGGTCCTCCGGTATCGCGACGTCCGGCGACTCGGCACGCTCGCGCTTCTGGACGCGCGCGCGTTTGACGCGTGGACAGGTTCGCTCGGCCCCGAACCCCTTGACCCTTCGCTCACCCGCGAGGGATTCGCCGCGATCATCCGCGCCTCGCAGCGACCGGTGAAGTCGATCCTGATGGACCAGCGACGATTGGCCGGCGTCGGCAACATCTACGCGAACGAGGCCTGCTGGCACGCGCGCCTCCGCCCCGCGCGACGAGGGAGTGCCGTCACGCGTCAAGAGTGTGACACCCTCCTCGACTCCCTCCGCGCCATCCTCACCGACGCGATCGCCCTCCGCGGCACGACCTTTCGCGACTTCCGCGACGCTTACGGCGCCCGCGGAGGATACGCGGCGCGCCTCACCGCCTACGGCCGCGTGGGCGAGCCGTGCGCCCGTTGCGGCACACCGATCCTCGTGACCCGCACGATCGACCGGCGGGCGACCTACTGGTGTCCCGGCGCCGGGTGCCAGCGATGAGCCCGAGACGCCGGCGTCGCGGTCCGGTCACGCCACCGAAGGATGTGGAGATGCGGATCGACAATCTCCTCGCCCTCGTGAAGGACGGCGCGCGCGACGTGCCCGGCGTGTACCGGATGACCTCGGCTGACGGCGAGGTCATCTATGTCGGCAAGTCGAAGGCGCTGCGCACGCGGCTCCTCAGCTACTTCCGTGCGCGGTTCCCGAAGGACAAGGGGGCGCGGATCCTGCGTGAGGCCGCGTCGCTCGAATGGGAGCCGCTGCCGAGTGAGTTCGCGGCGCTGATCCGGGAGCTTCGGCTCATCAAGCAATTCCGCCCGCGCTACAACCACGCGATGAAGCGCGACGCCCGCCACCACGCCTTCGTACGTGTCTCGCGCGGGCCCGCACCGCGGTTCCAGGTGGTGCGCGGCGCCGGCACCGACGAGACGGGCACCTACTACGGCCCGTTCCGCGGCGCGCTGCAACTCGAAGAGGCGCTGCGCGAACTGAACGACGCGCTCGGACTGCGCGACTGCCGGCTCGACCAGCCGATGCACTTCGCCGATCAACCCGATCTCCTTCCCCTCCCCACCCGGACGCCTGGCTGCATCCGCCACGAGATCGGGAAGTGCCTCGGGCCCTGCGTCGGCGCGGTGCGCGAGGACGAGTACCTGCAGCGATTCCGGATCGCCCGCGAGTTCCTCGAGGGCGCGCACGAGACACCACTCCTCCCGCTCCGCGCGCAGATGGAGGCGTCGAGCGATGCGCTCGACTTCGAGCGCGCGGCGTCGTTCCGCGACCGGATCCAGCGCCTCGAGTCGCTTCGCGAGCAATTCGCACGGATCCGGTTCGCACTGGAGTCCCTCTCATTCGTCTACACCATCCCAGGTGCGACGCGGACCGATGACCGCGCCTACGTCGTACGGCGTGGGCGGGTGCGCGCCGAGTTCCCTGCCCCACGCAGCGCGACCGAGCGGCGCGCGCTCGGCGAGAAAGTCAGTGAACTGCTCGCCCCTGGCGACCGCTCGAACGCGACCGTCCCAGGCCACGAGGTCGACGAGGTGCTGCTCGTCGCCGCCTGGTTCCGGAAACACCCCGCGGAGTTGGAACGGACCGAGCCGATCGCCCGCGCGCCGAGGGGCGGGGCACTCAGCGCCTGACGGCGCGCCCGGCGCCCTTGTGGCGCCGGTACGTAAGGAGGACATTCTCCGCCGTGAGAGTCCTTGTCGCCGATGATGACCGGGTGATGTCCCAGCTGCTCTGCGCGATGCTGCAGAGCGCCGGACATCGCGCGGTCCCGGCCTACGACGGCGCGAGCGCGCTGATGGCGGCGATGCGCGCGCCGCCGCCTGATCTCATCGTGCTCGACCTGTATATGCCGGCCGGGGACGGCCAGACGACACTCGCGAAGCTGAAGCAGTCGAGCAAGACGGCGCTCATCCCCGTCATCATCGTGAGTGGTGAGAAGGACCCACACATCCAGGCGGAGTTGAAGGCGGCCGGCGCGATCACCTTCCTCGAGAAGCCGGTGAACCCCGACAACTTCATCGCGGCGGTCGAGGCGTTCGGGCCGAGCAAGTAGGCGCTACTCGACAAGCTCCACCAGCATGGTTCCGGCGCGGCCACCGGCGATCGTGAGCCGCGCGACCGTCGGCACGAGATCGAACCGCCGCGGGCCCGCCGCCCCCGGATTCACGACGAGCCGCTCGCCCACGCGTTCGATGAGTTGCCGATGCGTGTGGCCATAGACGCAGATGTCCGCGTCGTACGCCGCCGCGATCGCCGCCGAACCTGGACGTCCGAGTTCGTGCCCGTGGCTCACGTGGATGCGAAGGCCACCGAGCGTGAGGTCGAGCCGCTCCTTCAATCGCGGATCGTCAGGGTGATCGCAGTTGCCGAACACCGCCTTCACCGGCGCGATCAGCGCGAGTTCGTCGAGGATCTCGTCGCCGCCCACGTCACCCGCGTGGAGGATCAACGACACACCCTTGAACGCCCGGTGCACGTCGGGCCTGAGCAGCCCGTGCGTGTCCGAGATGAGCCCGATCTGGAGGACGGCGGCGCGGCCCGGCATCAGGTCCCGTCGGCGCTCGCTCCCCAACGGGGCACGAGAGCGTTCGGCACGCCGAGGTGATCGAGTGCGCGGGCGACGACGAAGTCCACGAGGTCACTCACCGTCGCGGGCCGATGATAGAAGCCCGGCGAAGCCGGCATCACCACCGCACCGGCCATTGTCACGCGTCGCATGTTCTCGAGATGCACCAGCGAGAGCGGCATCTCGCGGGTGACGAGGAGTAAGGAGCGGCGCTCCTTGAGCGCGACATCGGCCGCCCGTTCGATCAACGAGCGTGACGATCCCATCGCGATCCCCGCAAGCGTTCCCATCGAGCAGGGGCAGATCACCATTCCACCTGAGAGCGAGGAACCCGACGCCGGCGCCGCGCCGCGGTCCCCATCATCGTAGGGCGTCACGAACCGGTCGAACCGCTCGGCGCCGACCACGCTGCGCAGCGTCGCGAGATCGGAGACGTCGCTCTCGGTGTGCAGCAGGCGGAACCCGTGCGACGAGACAATCAGCGAGACGCGACGCCCCGCCAGCACCAGCTGCTCGAGGAGCCGGATCGCGTACGGCGCGCCCGAGGCTCCCGTGATCGCCATCACGATCGGCGCGTCGCCGCTCACGGGACGCGTCATCGAACCAGCCGGTCGGCGAGCACGAAGCCGAAGAAGGTGATCGAGATGACGCCATTCATCGTGAAGAACGCCGCATCGAGGCGGCTCAGGTCGTCTGGTCCGACGAGGGCGTGTTCGTACGCGAGGATCGCGGCCGCGACGAGAACGCCGGACCACGCCAGAAGCCCCCCTCCCGCGCCCCATACGGTCACTGCGAGCGCGGCGATGGTCAGGAGATGCAGTCCGCGCGCCACGGCGAGGGCCCGAGAGACACCGACCGCCGCGGGGATCGAGTGCAGTCCCTGAGCGCGGTCGAACTCCACGTCCGGAAGCGCATAGAGGATGTCGAACCCACCCGACCACGACATCACGCCGACCGTGAGCGCGGCGAGGATCCACCAGGGCTCGCTCCAGCTGCCCGTCACCGCGAGGTATCCGCCGACCGGTGCGATCGCCAGTCCGAGCCCGAGCACGAGGTGGGCATATCGCGTGAATCGTTTCGTGAAGGAGTAGAAGCAGACCCATCCGAGCGCGACCGGCGAGAGCAGAAGGCACAGCGGCCCGAGCATCCAAGCCGCAAGCACGAACAGGGCGCCCGCGATTGCGACCGTGACCCAAGCCTCGCGCAACCCGATCACGCCGCGCGGGATCTCGCGCTGAGCGGTGCGCGGATTCCGCGCATCGTACTCGCGGTCGACGATCCGATTCACCGCCATTGCCACCCATCGCGCCGACGAGAAGGCCAGCACGACCCAACCCACCATTCTGAGCGTCACCGGCGACGTGTGCGAGGCGATCGTAACGCCGACCAATGCGAAGGGGAGTGCGAAGACCGTGTGCGGGAGCTTCACGAAGCTCGCCCAGCGGGCGAGCCCCGAGTCACCGACGAAGGTCTGCCCCTCGCGCATCGCGTTCATCGGTCGAGCCCAAGGCGCGGCCAGAGCGCGTCGACCCGCGCCTTGGTCGCTCCGTCCATCTCGATCACCTTCGGCCACTCGCGCGTGAATCCCTCCTCGGGCCATTTGCGCGTCGCATCGATCCCCATCTTCGAACCGTACGTGAACGCTCGGCTCGAATGGTCGAGCACATCCATCGGCCCCATCGTGAACCGCGTGTCGCGCTGCGGGTCGATGTTGTTGAGCGCGACCCACCACGCCTCCTGCGGGTTCTGCACGTCCACCCAGTCGTCGACCACGACGAGCAGTTTCGCGAGCGACATCAGCCCCGCGCCCCAGAGCGCATTCATCACCTTGTAGGCCTGCCCGGGATAACTCTTCTTGATCGAGACGAAGACGAGATTGTGGAAGATCCCCTCGGCCGGCATGTGGTAGTCCACGATCTCGGGCGTCGTGAGCTTGAGCAGCGGGAGGAAGATCCGCTCCGTCGCGTGCCCGAGGTAGTAGTCCTCCATCGGCGGCCGCCCGACGATCGTCGCGCAATAGACGGCGTCCTTCCGCATCGTCACCGCGGTGACGTGGACCTTTGGATACAGGTCCGCCTCGGAGTAGTAGCCGGTGTGGTCGCCGAACGGCCCCTCGACCACGAGCGCCTCCTTCGGGTCGATGTAGCCCTCGATCACGATCTCAGCGTCGGCCGGCACCTCGAGGTCGCAGGTGAGGGCCTTCGCGAGCCGCACCGGCGACTTCCGGAGGAAGCCGGCGAAGATGAACTCATCGACGTTCGGCGGCAGTGGCGCACTCGCCGAGTACATCGACGCGGGGTCGGCGCCGACGACGATGCAGACCGGCATCCGCTCCCCGCGCTCCGCCATCTCACGCCAGTGTGCCGCGCCGGTCTTGTGGCGCTGCCAGTGCATCGCGACCTCGCGCTTGCCCAGTTGCTGCACGCGGTACATCCCGACGTTCCGGATCCCGCGCACCGGGTCCTTCGACACCACCGCGGTCATCGTCAGGAAGGGACCGCCATCCTCCGGCCACGTGGTGAGGACGGGGAGTCGATCCAGGTCGATCTCGCTTCCCTGCCAAACGACCTCTTGGCAGGGCACCGAGCCGGAGACGGTCCGCGGGGGGAACTTGGCGATCTCGAGCAGTCGCGGGAGCAACTGCAGCTTTCCGAGGAACCCTTCGGGGACCTTGAGATCCATCAGCTTCGTGATCCGGTCGCCGTGCTCATCGAGCCGCGATACGCCAAGCGCGAGCGCCATCCGCGACATCGAGCCGAAGAGGTTGATCGCGACTGGATAGGGCGCGACGGAGCCATCGCGCAGGACCGGCTTCTGGAAGAGGAGCGCTGGTCCCCCGCCGGGCATCTTCATCACCCGGTCGGCGATCTCGCACATCTCGAGATGCACGTTCACCGGATCGGCGATCCGTCGCAATTCACCCGCCGCGTCGATCGCGGCGATGAACTCCTGCAGCGTGTCGAGGGTCAAGAAACGCTCACTTGGTGCCCACGTGGATGGCCGCGATCCCGAAGGTGAGAGTTTCCCAGCTCACGGCACTGAACCCGGCGCGACCCATCGCCTCGGCGAGTGCTCCGGTCTCGGGGAAGTTCGCGACCGAACGCGGCAGGTACGTGTACGCCGTCCGATGTCCGCTCACCACACGACCGATCACAGGAAGTACCCGGCGGAAGTAGAAGAGGTAGAGCGCGCGCAGGAGCGGCAGGCGCGGAGTGGAGAACTCGAGGATCACGAACCGCGCTCCCGGCCTGAGCACGCGGTGAACCTCCCTCAACCCCCCGGCGAGATCCGCGACGTTGCGGATGCCGAATGCGACGATCGCGCCATCGAGCGAGGCGTCCCGCACCGGGAGCGCCAGCGCATCGGCGGTCACCGGCGCGAGGATCGAGGGCGAGGCCTTGCCCGCGCCGGCCCGCAACATCGGTTCGGCGAAGTCGGCAGCGAGGATGTGGCCGCGGAAGCTCGGGAGCCGACTCAGCATCGCGCCGACGTCGAGCGTGCCGGCGCAGAGGTCGAGGAAAGTGCCCGCGGGGCGATCCACCCAGTTCAATCGCTCGAGGGCGACGCGGCGCCAGCTCCGGTCAATCCCGAGCGAGAGGAGGTGGTTCAGCAGGTCGTAACGCGGGGCGATCTCGGAGAAGATCCGCTGTACATACCGGCGCTTTCCCGTCGCCGACGTGCCCGACGCGGCGGCGGCGGCCTCGAGCCGTTCGGTATCGAGCGCTTGCGACATCATCCCGAAAGTTGCCCGGCGTCGGGAGGCCGGGCAAGTTTCCCGGTTGCTGATGGCGCCTCCTCTCGACCTACCCAACCTTCCGGACGCCGACGTCGTCGCGCTCGCACAGAAGGGCAAGGAGGCAGCCTTCCGGGAGCTGATCCGGCGCTACGAGCGCCCGGTGTTCTCACTCATCTACCGGATGGTGCGCGACAGCACCGCCGCCGAGGACCTGGCGCAAGACGCCTTCATCAAGGTCCTGAACCACATCGACAAGTACCGCCCCGAATTCAAGTTCTCGAGTTGGCTCTTCAAGATCGCGAACAACATCGCGATCGACCACCTCCGGCGACGGCAGCTCGACACGATCTCGATCGATGGGTCACCGCACGCGACGACGGCGTCGGACATCGCGGCGACCTCCTTCGACATCGCCGACAGCAGCGAGAATGCCCTCGACGAGCTCGCCGCCCGCGAGCTCGGGTCGGAGATCGAACAGGCGATCGGGAAGCTCAGGCCCGAATACCGGAACTGCATCATGCTCCGGCACGTCGAGGGGCGCAGCTACGAGGAGATCGCCGCCACGCTCGACCTTCCTCTTGGCACTGTGAAGACCTACATCCACCGGGCGCGACATCAGCTTCGTGACGCTCTCGAACACCTCCGAGAGTAGCCCGAACAACGGCCGAAGCGTCAGTGCGAAACCATCAAATCCCCCCCACCGTAGGAACCTTCGATGAACCACCGTCACCTCCTCCCCAATGAGATCGACCTCCTTGTTGACGGCGAGTCGGGCTTCGGCGTGACGCCCCTCCGGGCTCACGTCGCCGAGTGCGACGACTGTCGCACGCGCTTCGAGGCGCTGCGCGAACTCACTGGCACGATCGAGACGTTGCCGCACTTCACGCCGAACATCCGCTTCTCCGATCGCGTGATGAAGCAGGTGCAGGTGATCGAACCGTGGCACGTCGCGGTGACTGACACGGTGCGCCGCGTCGTTCCCTCGAACGGACCGATGCGCGTCGCGGCCGGTGCCGGCGTCGCGGCAGTCGGGCTTCTCGTCTCCAGCGGTGCGGTCTGGCTCGCCTTCCGCGCCGACCTGGCGACCTGGGTCCTCAACGTGGCGGTCGACAGCAGCCGGAGGGCTTTGCTCGCCGGCGCTGGTGAGGTCGCCGCGCAGGCGCTCGGTACCGATGGTGCCGCCGCCCTGACGTCCGGGGGTCCTCCTGTCCTCGCGCTCTCCGCCGCTGTGCTCGCAGTGGTGGTGGTCGGCGCTATCCTCGGATTCCGCCGACTCGCCGCCGTCGCTCGCACGACGCGGGTTTAGTCCGATGTGGCACTCATTGCTGCTCGCGGCACAGGTCAGTGCCGCCGCTGTCCCTCAGGACAGCATCACCCGCGCGCTCGAGGTCCTCTCGGTCTCCGAGGCGGGCGTCGCGCTGAACGGGAAGGTCGCCCGCGGAACGACCACGATCCTCCGGACGGACACGATCAGGGGTCCACTCCTCGTGATCGGCGGGAACGCCGAGGTCTTCGGCGTCGTCGCCGGGAACGTCTACTCCCTCTGGGGCGACGTCATCGTGCACGAAGGCGCTGAGGTCTATGGTACCGCGAGCGCCTACCGGGGCCGCGTGATAGTTGACGGCGGGCGCGTTCGAGGTGGCTTGCACGCCTGGCCGTCGGCAGTGGCGGCCGCCGCTGCGGCCGAGCCCCCGATGACGCGCGGCCGAGCCCTGCAGCTCAGCACCGGATGGACGGCGATGCTCGTCATCGTTGGACTACTCGTCCTCGTGCTCGTGGCCCCGAATCTCGAAGCCACCGCGAAGGCCCTCGAACAGGATTTCGGACGGGCGTTCTTCGTCGGCGTGGTGGGTCAGCTCGGATTCATCCCGGCGCTGCTGCTCGTCTGCGTCGCTCTTCTCGCGACGATCATCGGCGCGCTGCTCATCCCCTTCGTGCTCGTCGCCGCCCCGGTGGCGCTCGCCGGCTTCGTGACCCTCGGCTGGCTGGCACTCGCCCTTACGACCGGCCGCTCGATGCTCCGATCCCGGCACGACGGCGCCTCGCGGTCGGAAGCGCTTCGCGCGCTCACCTTGGGCGTGGTGCTGTTGATGCTGCCGTGGATCGTCGCCGCACTGCTCCAGGGCTCCGGGATGGCCGCGATGATCGGACGGGTCGCGGCGCTGGCGATCACCTGGGTCGCGGCGACTGCCGGACTCGGCGGAGCCCTGCTCTCGCGGGCGGGCGCTGGCCGGCGTCGGGCGGTCGAACAGCCAGTGCCACCGCTCCAAGGGTGGCAGACGCCAACACCGGTCGCTGGCGTCGCGACGGCACGCCGTCCGATCCCCGCGCGCCCCGGCGCCACACCGAAATGACCTTCTAGGTCGGAGGCTTCACTCCGAGCGCCTCAACGAGTGAAGCCGCGACCGCCGTGAGCTTGCGCGCGGCGGTGCAGTCGGGGTCGGTCACTACTATCGGCGCGCCCGTGTCCCCACCGGCAAGCACGGGGGGATAGAGAGGCACCTCACCCAATAGCGGCACCTTCAGCTCATCGGCCAGTCGCTTCCCACCCCCGGTGCCGAAGATCGCCATCGGCTTCCCCGTCTCGGGGGACTCGAAGTACGACATGTTCTCGACGATGCCGAGCACCGGCACCCCGACGCGCTCGAACATCTTCGCGCCGCGTAGGGCGTCGCCGACCGCGACCTCCTGCGGTGTCGTCACGATCAGCGCGCCCGACACCTGCGTGGCCTGCACGAGCGAGAGTTGGGCATCGCCAGTTCCCGGGGGCATATCGACGAGGAGGAAGTCGAGAGTCTCCCAGTCCACGTCGCGGAGGAACTGCGTGATGATCTTCATCACGATCGGGCCGCGCCAGATCGCCGGCTGGTCGCGCTCGATCAGGAAGCCGAGCGAGATCACCTTCACGCCGTGTGCGACGAGGGGCTGGATCTTGTCGTTCTTGACTGGGGGCGCCTCATCGACGCCCATCATCCGCGGGATGTTCGGCCCGTAGATGTCGGCGTCGAGCAAACCCACGCGATAGCCGCTCTTCACGAGCGCGACCGCGAGATTCGTGGTGACCGTGGACTTCCCGACGCCTCCCTTTCCCGAGGAGATGGCGACGATCTTGCCGAGCTTCGGGTAGGCGACCGGGGTCGGTGCCGCGACTGCGGGCCGCGAGGCGGGGGCCGCATCCATCACGGGCAGGATCCTCGCGCTGCTCTTGGTTGCCGTCGCGGCCGGCGCGGGGGCTGGCGCGGCCTCTGCGGCGTCCTTGACGTCCACCCTCACGTCGGTGACCCCCTCGACCTTTTCGAGCGCCTGACGCACCTGGCGGGCCAGCGTGGGGTCATCCTGCGCCCCGAGGAGGAGCGTCACGCGCACTTTACCGTCGCGGGTGGCGGCGATGTCGCGGACCTGCTGGGTCTGGTAGACCGACGCGCCGGTGCGGGGATTGGCGATCGGCCGAAGTGCCTCGGCGAGCCGGGCCTGGAGGGATTCGGACATCGGTGGGGAGAAAAGCCGGAGGGTCTATCGTTTGGTGACGTGAACGATAGACCCCTGGGGCGCCGGCTCAAAGCCGGACGATGGAAGGATTTAGTAAGTCGAGAAGGTGTTCGACCAGGTGTTCTGGTAGCCGCGCATCGAGGCACCGCCGCCGCCATTGATGGCCGAGGAGATGTTGCAGGAGTTGTAGAGGAACTTCTTGGTTCCGTTCAGCTCGTTCACGTCGTTGTCGTCCACGGCGAAGCCGAGCTTGACGTTGAGACCGCTCACGACGCCTCCCGAGATCTCGTTGGAGCCGTTAGAGCGCAGTCGCCCACCCACTAGGATGAGGCCGTTCCAGCCGGCCGTGTTGCCGTTCAGCCGGACGTCGCCGAAGATCATCAGTAGACCGCGTCCGAAGTTCGGCAGCGTGTATTCGGTAGACGGATTCGGGCCGTTCCGGACGATGATCGTCGGCCAGCGGTTCGGGTTCGCGGTGAACCACGCATCTGCGGGGAATGCGACCGTCGGCACGTCGAAGTCGGGCGTGATCGCTCCGCCATTCACGATCGCGTCCCAGTCAATCGGGACCGCGGCAGCAGCTGCGTCCGCGTCGGCACCGATCGTCGAGATCTTCGGCGTCCCCACGAGCGAGTTCATCCACTGACCGGTCCCGGTGATGCCGGGATCGGTCGGCACTGCGACGGCCGGGAGGCCCGCCGTCGCCCCGCACACATCCGTGCCGCTGATGAGGCCGGAGCTGCCGGCTTTCTGGATGCCGTTGATCCCGGTCATCGCCGACTGCGCTCTCATCGAGACTCGCTTGAACGTCGAGATCATCGTCGCGTTCGAGACGGAGTTGCCGGCGCCGTACACGCCGGTGCGCGTTCGCACGCCGCGGACGCGGATCAGATAGACTCCGGTCTGCACGTCGGTGAGCTGCGGACGGAGCTGCTGCTGGATGACGTCGGCGTAGCCACCGGTGAAGGTGACGCGCACCGACTCTGCCGCGGCGCCTGGCGTCGCGGAGAGGCCGATCGAGGCGCGGTTGCGAAGGGCCTGCTGGAGCGCCGATTCCGCGAGGGCGGTCGAGGCCTCGCCCTGCAGCGTGGCGTCGTCAGTCGCCCGCTCCCCGCTCATCATGCTGAAGCCGGCCGTCAGGGCACCGACCAAGACGAACATCACGAGGATGACCATCGGAAGGGCGAAGCCGGAACGGGCATTTCGAATGGAGGTCATGTCAGTTCACCGCATTGCGGAAGAAGATCGACACGCGCGCCGGGGAGGTCTCTGGCGCGTTCGTGCCGGGAGAGTTCCGCTCACTCTCCGCCGTCATGACGAACTCGATGCCGCTGATCGTGCTCAGAGCACCTGGAACCGTCCCCTGTGATGCCGTGCCACCACTCACGTAGAACCGAAGCACGGAGGACGAGCTGATCGGTACCGCGATCTCCTCGGCCGACCCGCCGGCGACGGTCCGCCAGAGCGCCGTGCGTCCGGAAACGAGAGTCGAGGCGCCGATGGAGTAGGTGACGGTTTGGAAGAGCTCGAGGGGCGCACCCGTGACTGCGGCCACCGCAGGAGTGAGCGTCAGGACGCTTCCGCCCGTGATCGTGCTCATCCCCGGTGAGGCGGCGGTGCAGGCTGCGGCGAGGCCAGCCACCGGCGCGGTACTTGAGGTCACGTAGGTCCACACCCCCGCGCTGGCGGTATCGCGATATGCGTATCCGGCGTAGACCGCCGTGGCGTTGATGAGGGAGTCAATGGGAACAAAGGTCCCGGTGCTCGCCGAGCAGTACACGCCGAGCCGGTATGGAAGGCGCACGGCAATCGAGGTCGTCGTCGCCGCGGTGATCCCGCGGGGCTCGATGTTCCGCATCTCGGCGCGCAGGAAGTTCACCGCGTTCCGCGTCACCGCGCGGGCATCCCGACCACCGGTCGAACGCTGGAAGAACCGCATCTGCGACTCGAGGAGGCGCGTGATGCCGATCCCAACGATCCCGAGCAGGACCACCACGATCAGCAACTCGATGAGGGAGAACCCACGCCGCTTCATTGGAAGAGGCTCCCCGAGAGCGGCGCTGCCCGGTCGAGCCACGTCGTGTCGGGCCGGAAGGCGGTATTGGTCGGGAGGATGATGATCCGCACGCGGGCGACCGTGGTCGTGAGCGCGGTGATCAAAATGCAGCGCTGGTGCTGGTAGAGCGCCGGGACCGCCAGCGTGGTGCAGCCGGTGTTGGTCGCGAGCGCGGTGTACGGCATCGTCGAGAAGCGATCCACCGCCGCCGACATCGCGGCGGCGCGGTTCACGCCAGCGGCGGCGATCCGGTTCCGGACCGCGAACCGCATCGTGACCACGGTGTGCACGGTTGCCATCATCCCGAGGAGGGTCATCGCGACCATCACCTCGATGAGGGAGATCCCTCGTCGTGACTTCATCATTATTGGCGCCTCACGATTCCAGTAGCGGTCCTCGACACCACGAGCGATAGACCCTGCCCTGACACGGTGACCCGCAGTGCGGCGTTCGCCCGTCCATTCGGGAAGACGGTCACCCCACCCGACGGTGAGAACGCAATCGTCGCGCGAAGATCGAACCCCGGACCGAAATTCCTTTGTCGAAGGACCGAACTGGTCGCGCGGTCCTGGATCTGAAGCGTGGTCCCCGAGAGCACGATCCGCACCGGCGCGTGCCGGCGGAACGCAAGGGTCGACGCCTCGGTCAGCAGCCCCTGCACCACGCCGGCCGAGCGATTGACCCGGTCCCGCGCGATTTGCTTGCCGATCGAAGCGCCCGAGATGCCCAGCAGGATCCCGGCGATCACGATCACGATCAACAACTCGATCAGGGTGAAACCCGATCGAGCCGACGCTCCAGCGGAGGATCTCTGGCGAAGGGGCACTGCGAACTCCTGGGTCAAGCAGATATCTAAGTCAGGGACGAGCCGATGCCGATGAGGTCAGCGGGGGCATCTCACAGTGTGACGCTCAGTCGGCTAGCGCGCCAGCCTCAAGTTGGTGACGCGCCTCACCAAGCACGCGGGACTCCACCTCGGCCAGACTTCCCGCCACCAAGGCCCCCGATGCGCGGGCGTGCCCGCCGCCGCCGAAACGACGCGCCAACGTGTTCACGTTCACTCCCGCCAAGCTACGGAACGAGACCTTCACCTTGCCGTGCCCGAGGTCACGGAAGAGCAGTGCCAAGCGCACACCGGCGATCGACCGGGGATGCTCCACCACGCCATCGAGGTCCTCCGACGAGACGCCGTGTCGCTCGAGCGCCCCGGCGTGCACCCTCACCCACGCCATCCCGTGCGCCTGGTCCACCTCGAGTGAGTCGAGGGCGTCGCGGAGGAGATGGATGCGACCCAACGGCACGCTTCCATAGATCCGCGCGTACATCTGTTCCGGATCCACGCCGGCACCGAGCAACTCGGCGGCCACTGCGAGGCACCGGGGCGACGTATTGCCGAATCGAAACCCGCCAGTGTCCGTGACCAACGCGGTGTAGAGCGACTTTGCGATCGCTGTCGTGATCGTGAGGCCCCGTTCACGCGCGAAGTCGAACACCAGCTCGGCGGTCGCACAGGCTGCAGTGTCGCTCAGCATCGTCTTGCCCGGCGGTTCATCTCCGGGCAGGTGATGATCGATGACCAGCGCGTCCTTCGGGAGCGCGCGGACGGCCTCGGCGAGCTGCCCCAATCGGCGGATATCGCTGATGTCGAGCACGATGAGCCGGTCGATGCCCGCGAGCGCCGCCGCCCCCTCGGAGGATCGGTCCTCGACGTCATCGCCAAGGAGCCAGCGGAAGAGCTCGGGCCAGGGTGTGGGGTTCACGATGAAGGCGCGGATCCCCATCTGACCGAGGAGGCGCGCGAGAGCCGACTGCGAACCGCAGCCGTCGCCGTCGGCGTTGATGTGTGTCGAGAGCGCGACGGTCATCCCCGACCGGAGTTCGGCCGTGAGGCGACCGATCGCTTCGCGCCGCGCCGTGGGGACCGCCAGCAGTTCACTCACGTCAGACGCTGTAGTTGGGCGCTTCGCGCGTGATCGTGACGTCGTGCGGGTGCGACTCGCGGAGGCCTGCGGCGGTGATCCGCACGAACTCGGACTCGGTACGAAGCGAAGCGATCGTCCCGCACCCCGCGTACCCCATCCCACTGCGGAGCCCGCCGACCATCTGGTAGAGCACGTCGGCGACCGGTCCCTTGTAGGGCACGCGTCCCTCGATCCCCTCGGGAACGAACTTCTTCGCTGACATCTCGCCCTCCTGGAAGTACCGGTCGGCGCTCCCATCCTGCATCGCCGACATCGACCCCATCCCGCGGATCATCTTGAAACGGCGTCCCTCCATCAGGAGCGATTCCCCGGGACTCTCCTCGGTGCCGGCGAGCATCGAACCCATCATCACCGTCGCGGCGCCGGCGGCGATCGCCTTGACGATGTCGCCCGAATACTTCACGCCGCCATCGGCGATCACCGGGATGTCGGCCGCGCCGGCGACGGCGTCGAGGATCGCCGTGAGTTGCGGCACGCCGATCCCGGTGACGACGCGCGTCGTGCAGATCGAGCCGGGCCCGACACCGACCTTGATGCCATCCACCCCACGCTCGGCCAGCGCCCGTGCCGCCGACTCGGTGGCGATGTTCCCGGCGACGAGTTGGATGTCGGGGAAGGTCTCGCGGACCTTCGCAGTGGCGTCGAGCACCCCTTGCGAGTGGCCGTGCGCGGTATCGACGATCAGGGCGTCAACGCCGGCCTCTATGAGCGCCTTCGCGCGCGCGAGATAGTCTCCGCCGGCGCCGATCGCCGCCGCGACCATCAGCCGGCCGTGCTGGTCCTTGGCGGCGTGCGGATACTGCCGCCGCTTGTGGATGTCCTTCACCGTGATCAGACCGATCAGCTTTCCCGCCGCGTCGACGACCGGGAGCTTCTCGATCCGGTGCTTCCCGAGAATCCGCTCGGCCTCCTCGAGCGTGGTGCCGACCGGTGCGGTGACGAGCCCATCCTTCGTCATCGCCTCACTCAGCGGGCGATCGAGTTGGCGCTCGAACTGGAGGTCGCGGTTGGTGATGATCCCGACCAGGGTGCCCCCGTTCGCCACGACCGGCACGCCGCTGATGTGGAACCGGGCCATCAGTGCGACGGCTTCGCGGAGCGTCGCGGTCGGCTGCAGCGTGATCGGGTTCCGGATCATCCCACTCTCCGAACGCTTCACGCGGTCGACCTCAGCCGCCTGCCGGTCGATCGCCATGTTCTTGTGCAGGACGCCGATGCCGCCGGCGCGGGCCATCGCGATCGCCATCTCGGATTCGGTGACGGTGTCCATCGCTGCCGAGACGAGAGGCACTTGCAGCGTGATCCCGCGGGTGAAGCGGGTCGCGGTGCTGACGTCCTTCGGGTGGACGAGGGAATGCCGCGGGACGAGCAGAACGTCGTCGAAGGTCAGCGCGGCATCGCTGCGGATGCGAGTTGGGGAGGGGCCCATCTCGAAAGCTACTCGCGACCGCGACTCAACTGTAGTCTGGGACTACGGCCCCGACGGCGGACGGTCGGACGGCGGAGTAGTGGGCGCCGCGGGCGGGGCGCCGGGCGGCGAGTCCTTCGGCTTGGCGGCGCCAGTGAGCTCGGACGCGACTGACTTCCCTGCGGCCGCGACGTTGCTCAACACACCCATCGCCTTGCCGAGGAATCCCATCGCCTCGGCGACCGTGGTGGCCGAGAGATTCCCGGCGCGCATCGTGTCCTCGACGCCTTCGGCGAATCGCTGGAAGACGTTCGGTCCGGGCGCCGTACGATCAGCGTACTTCGATTCGAGGAATTCGATGTAATCGAGAACTTGGTACTGCCGGTCCTCGGGCAGGACCTCGAGTCGACGGAGGATACGGTCCTTCAAAAGGTCATTCATGGTAGGATCGGGAGCGCTCAAGGGAAACCCCAGCGGAAACGCTCACCGCGCGCGTCGACGTGGAGGAAGGGGGAACGTCCGGGTGCGGGACGGTAGACGCCGAGTCCACCGATGAGGTCGGGGAACCGCGATTCGACCCGCTCGACGATTGCCGCGAGGGCGAAGGCGTCCTTGAGATCGGTGCGACGATCACCGTTCAGGTCATCCATCATCGAATCGCCATTGGCGTCGACGATGACGTCCGCCGCATCGCCGTACTGGTGCCGACTGTCGGCGGCCTGACCGCTGTTGCGTCCGCGGGCATTGTACTGCGGCGTGCGGAAGCCGGAGAGCACCGTGAGACCGTCGACCCGATGACCGGAGAGCCGGAGCTCCGAGACGATGAGCTCGAGCTTATCCACGAGTCGCTCATCGAGCACGAGGAACTTCGGCCAGATGTTGCGCTGGTCCTTGGTGAGGAACTGGCCGAGCGTGAAGTGAGTCGAGACTTGGACTGCTTGGTCCGCCTCGCCGACCTGGATGAATCCATCGGGTACGCGATAGGCCGCCGAGCGCGGGGCGCGGGACTCGCCGGGCCAGCGGCCGACTCGGTAGAGCCCCACCCGACCGTCGGGCTGGCGCGCCGCGAGTGGGAGAAGGGCGGCGAAATGGAAAGAGTCGGTTGTCGCTGGATCCCGGACAGCGAGCAGCGCCGGACGGGAGAGCGCATCGGCGCCAAAGATGGCCGCGAAGAGGGTGTCGTCTACGCCGGGGCTCTCCGCGGGGTGCACCGACCGGAAGCGGAGACGCCCGCTGAGTCCGCGGAGCGAGTCGGGGATCTGTAGTGTGGGGTCGTCCCGGGGGCCGGGGACCGGCTTGGCATCGCCACCAGCGGCGCCGACGAGCGAGGCGGCCCCGAGAGTGACCAGGACCAGCGAGGCGCGGCGCAGAGCAGTCGAGTTTATGACCATCGCCTGGGGTAGGGGTTCGGCAACGCTACCTAGATGACGCGGGAAGACGGCAATCGGATTCTTTCCTCCCGTTGCCAAGTACCCTGAAGTCAGTTCAAAAGTCCCGTGGCATTCACTGACCGATGGGACAGTTATTCATTACGCGATCGTTGCCGGAAGAATTCAAGACTGACTTGTAAGGTGATAAACTGTTGGGTAATAACAATTTAGATTGAATACTGACCAATCAGACAGAACCCATCTACCGCTTCGTTATCGTGAGGAGGTCAAGGACCGGAGCCCCCGTTGGCTCCGATCGTGCCGATCTCACACGGCCGGTGATGAGGACCTTTGCCATCGAGGCCAAGGCACGCGCTTGCGACATCAGCGACGGCGGAACCGCCAAATAGAGCACGGCGTTCTCACCCTCCGGACCGATTGCAAGGAGGTAGGGTTCCTCCGGCTGGAGGTCGCGGCGCAGTGGATCCGCCGTCTGAAGGCCGACCACTTGCACCTGCCACCGCACAAGCCGTCCGCGGTAGGCCGCCGGATCGAGTCGGAGATCGGCGGCAGTCACCTCGGTGCGGTAGGAGCTGTCGGTCGGAACCAGGAGACTCTCTGGGAGCCACGCGTCCACCCGCACGCGCACCCAGCCTCGATCTCGGCCAAGTGGCTCAACCACTGACCCCGAGTCCACGCGACCCACGGCTGCGGCGCCCGGCGCGGCGTACAGAGTGGACGCGCGCGTGGCGCGCAGCCCTCCGTCCCGGGTTGCCGAGCGCGCCGGCGGGGTTGCAGGCGCTTCACGGGCGACCTCAGGGGCTCGCGGCCGGGGGTCCGCGGGGCGCGGAGCCGAGGCGACGGGACGTTCAGGGGTCGCGGCAGTCAGCGCCGAACTCAAGATCCACGCCTCGCGCTGAACTCGCGCCCAGTTCCCTCGGCGCTCGACGACGCGCACCCCCGCTCCCGCCTCGAAGTTGCCGAGGATCCGGCCGTTGAGCGACGGGTCGGCGCGGAGTCGCAGTGTCCCGTTCCCACCGATGCTCTCGGGGAAGGATTCACGACGTCCGGCAACGCGCGCGCCGTCGACCCACGCTTCGATCGTCACGGCGGTGAATCCGCCGCGCACGGCCCCGGTGCGCCAGGTCGTTCCGGCGCGCAACGTCGCGACGATGCTCCCGTCGGGGGTCGCTCGCACCTCGGCGTCGCGCACCAGTCGCGACTGCGCCGCCAGTGGACCCACCGCGAGCACGAGAACGAGGGAACGAAGCAGGTGCATCGCTGGTAGGGGGGCGGGAGCCGGATGTAGATTGCGCGGGCGCGCGCGACTCACTGGAGCGGCGCACCTCACCGAAGCTATACCCCACACTCGACCGGGCCAAGATGGCATCGCAGGTGGATCGTCCCGTGGTCCTAGTCGTGCTCGACGGATGGGGGCATCGCGAATCGAAGGAGGGGAACGCGATCGCGATGGCGCGCACGCCGACGTGGGATCGCCTCTGGGCTCGCGCCCCTCGCACGCTCCTCAACGCGAGTGGTACCGCGGTGGGACTCCCCGAGGGGCAGATGGGGAACAGCGAGGTCGGCCACCTGAACCTTGGCGCCGGCCGCGTGGTCCAGCAGGACCTCGTGCGGATCGGCGAGAGCATCGGGAGCGGCGCGTTCCACTCGATCCCGGCGCTGCGCGACGCCTGCGCGCGGGTGCGCACGAGTGGCGGCACGCTGCACCTGATGGGACTCGTCGGGGATGGCGGTGTGCACGCGCACGACGACCATCTGCTCGCGCTGGTCGACCTCGCGGCGCAGGTCGGCGTACGCCGCGTGGCGCTCCATCTGCTGCTCGACGGCCGCGACACCCTCCCCACCTCGGCGCTCGCCTTCGTCCGCGGCATCCTTGTGCGCGCCGGCGATCGGGCGATGGTCGCGAGCATCGGCGGCCGCTACTTCGGGATGGATCGCGACAAGCGCTGGCCCCGTACGCAGCTCTGGTACGACGCGGCGGTGCGCGGTTCGGGCCCCTCGACCTCCGACCCTCTCGCCTTCATCCAAGGGAACTACGACCGGGGCGTCACCGACGAGTTCCAGGAACCTGCTGTCGTGGTGCGAGAGGGCGCGCCGGTGGCGCCGATGCGTGACGGCGACTCGGTGATCACCTGGAACTTCCGCTCGGACCGGATGCGGCAGATCGTCCGCGCAATGACGCTCACCGACTTCGACGGATTCGCGGTACCGGACCGCCCCCGGCTCCACGTCGCGACGATGACGCAGTACGACCAGACGTTCACCCTTCCGATCGCGTTCGAACCCTTCTCGATGGCACGGATCGTCGCCGAGGTGCTGGAGACGGAGGGGATGTCCACCCTTCGCACGGCCGAGACCGAGAAGTACCCGCACGTGACCTATTTCTTCAATGGCGGGAACGAGGTGCCATACCGCGGCGAGGAGCGGCAGTTGGTACCGAGCCAGAAGGTCGCGACCTACGACCTGATGCCGGAGATGAGCGCGCCGGGTATCACGGAGGTGCTGGTGAAGGCGATCGAGACGAAGGCCCACGAGTTCACGCTCTGCAACTACGCCAACGGTGATATGGTGGGACACAGCGGCAACCTCGCGGCCACGATCGCCGCCTGCGAATGTGTCGACCAACAACTCACCCGGGTCGTCGCCGCCGCGGAGCGGAGCGGAGCCCGACTCTTCATCACGGCGGACCACGGCAACTGCGAGATGATGATCGACCCAGCGACTGGTGGTCCGCACACGGCCCACACGACCAACCCTGTGCCCCTCGTGCTCGTGGACGAGACGGCGAGCTTCCGCCTGCGCGCCGGTGGCGCGCTCTGTGACATCGGCCCCACCATCCTCTCGATGCTGGGCGTTGCAGCGCCCACCGAGATGACGGGCCGTGACCTGCGATCCTCTGGAGACCTTGCGTGATCCGTCGTTCCCTTGCGCTCCTCGCCATCTCATTCGCGACTGTCCCGGCGGCGGCCCAGGTGGGCCACTCGCCCGAGACGAGTCCCTTCGAGGACCTCCGTGGCCGGCAGGCGCTCACCTTCGCGACGGGAGTCCTCGCGACTGGTGGCGACCCCGCTGGCGTCGGACCCCGCTCCGGCGCCGTGGTCTCGGCGCGGTACGAGATCCTCCTCACTGGGCCACTTTGGGTCCAGACGCGCCTGACCTACGCGCCGAAGCTCGAGCGCACCGTTAGAGATCCTTTCTTCACCGGCACCGAGAACTTCGACGGGACCTCGTATCGGCCTCTGGTCATCGGCGATGTCGGATTCGGACTCAACCTCTCCGGCAACAAGTCGTGGAGGGGGATCGTACCTCAGTTCCACTCGGCGATCGGCTTCGTGAGCGGGGGGACGAAGAAGTTCGACGTTGGCGGCTATCGCTTCGGGACGAAGTTCGCCGTGAACTACGGCCTGGGGGTGCGCGTCGTGACGGGGTCGGAGTGGGAGTGGCACGGGGATCTCACGCACCAGTTCTGGAAGTACCGCTATCCCGATTCCTATCGCAACGACGACAGCGCGAATCCCGAACCGCTGCTCCCTGGGCCCTCGCTGGAGGCGTGGAAGGGGAATCTCCAGGTCTCGTTCGGCGTCAGTCGCTTCTTCTTCCGCTGAGGTCCGGTGCGCACCACACTCACCCGGCGCGTCACCTTCTCGGCGGCGCATCGCTACCGGAAGCCGGAGTGGGACGAGGCACGGAACCTCGCCGTCTTTGGCGCGTGCGCGCACCCGAACTGGCACGGTCACACCTACCAGTGTGATGTGACGGTCAGCGGTGACGTGGACCCGGTGACCGGCTTCTGTGCGGACCTCGCCGCCCTCGACCGTGCGCTCGCGGACCGCGTGCATCGCCCACTCGACCACAAGAACCTCGTGCTCGACGTGCCAGCCTTCGCCGAAGGGAAGCTGATCCCCACCGCTGAGAATCTCGCGGCGTGGATCGCGCGTGAGGTGCAAGCCGCGCTCGGCAGCGCGACCCGCGTGCTCCGGGTGCGCGTGTCGGAGGAACCGGGACTCTGGGCCGAAGTGGAGCCGGGATGACGACAGAGCTGGACGCGGTGGACGAAGTGCCCGTCTGGCTCGAGGTGAACGGGGAACCGGCCGTCACTTGGATGTGCACGCCCGACCAGCTCGATGCGCTCGTCGTCGGGTGGTGCTACGGCGAGGGATACATCGACGCGAAGAGTGACCTCCTCTCGATGCGTCCCTGCGCGAAGGAGCCTGGATTCTGGGTGACGGTGCCCGAGGACCGCTACCGCACCGTGGAGGGACAGGAGCGGCGCCGTGTGCTCGCCTCCGGATGCGGCGCCGTGACCACGATCCTCGGCTCGTTGAGCAACGTGCCGCGACGAACGACGCGGCCGGCGGTGCCAGATCTCGCCCACACCCGCGTGCTCTTCAAGGAGCTCTTCGCGCGCGGAGAACGCTACAAGAGCACCGGCGGGATCCACGCAGCGGCACTCACGGACGGCACCACACTCCTGACGCACGCCGAGGACATCGGGCGGCACAACGCCGTGGACAAGGTGCTCGGTCTTCGGCTCCTCTCGGGCGAACGCGCCGACGACCTCATCCTCTTGGTGACGGGACGGATCTCGGGCGAACTCGCCTACAAGGCGGCGCGGGCACGGATCTCGGTCGTGGCGACACCATCGGTGCCGAGCACTCTGGCAGTGGGGATCGCGGAGGCTGCCGGGATGGTGCTCGTGGGGCGCGCGGTGTCGGGCACGCCACAGGTCTGGGGCGCGTGAGCTGCACCGGCGTGATCCTGGCCGGCGGCGAGGCGACTCGCTACGGCGGCCGCCCGAAGGGACTTGAGCGCGTTGACGGCGCGCGGATCGTTGATCGCGTCGCTGCGGGGCTCCGCGAGGCGACCGACGAACTGCTGCTGATCGCCAACAGTGCCGAGGCTCCGCAGTGGATGCCGGGCGTACGCGTGGCAGGTGACGTGCGTCGCGGCGAGGGCGCCCTCGGCGGTCTGCACGCCGCACTCACACACGCCGGCACCGACGTGATCGTGGTCGCGTGGGATATGCCATTCGTTCCAGCGGCGCTGCTGCGGGCGCTGCGTGCCCGCGGTGAGTCCGGCGACGTTGATGCGGTGCTACCGGAGAGCGAGGGCTCGGGCCGCGGCGTCGAACCGCTCTGCGCCTGGTACTCGAGCCGATGTCTCCCGGCGATCACTGCGTCGCTGGATCGCGGGGACCGGCGGGTCGTCGCCTTCCACCCGGAGATCCGAACAGCGCGGCTGAGTCACGCCCAAGTCGGTACCTTCGGCGATCCGGCGCAGCTCTTCGGCAATGTGAACTCCCCTGAGGACCTCGACGCCCTCGCCGCGCCAGAGCGTGTGCGTGGATGAGGCGCGCGAGATGCCCGCACTCCTCTCGGTGGTCGGCCGCAAGCACGCGGGAAAGACGACGCTGGTCGTACAGCTCACGCGCGAGCTGACCCGGCGAGGTCACCGAGTGATGACACTCAAGCACGGTTCGCACACTTTCAATCTCGATCCTGCGGCGACAGACACGTATCGCCACTACCACGAAGGGAATGCGGAGCGCGTCGCGATGGCGTCGCCGGACAAGTTCGCGCTCGTGATGCGGTGGGAGCAGGAACTGGGGCCCGAGGAGATCGCGTCGCGCTACCTCGCGGAGGCCGATCTGGTGCTCTGCGAAGGATTCAAGAGGTCGTCGCTCGACCGGATCGAGGTATTCCGCCGCGCCGCGCACGCGACGCCGCTCTGGGAACCCGAGCTCGAGGGCGCCCGATTCTGGCGTGCCTTCGTCGGCGACACACCGGTCGACGGGTTCTCGGGGCCGTACTTCCCGATCGACACGCCGGGGTGGCTCGATCGTGTCGCAGATTGGGTGGAAGCGGAATACCTCGAGGAGGCAACGCGATGAGCGGGGCACGTGAGTTGATCCTTCCTCTCTGCTTCGGCGCGATGAGCGGGTGCACCGTGCCGATGATCGCGCAGACCCACCAGCCCTCGGCGCCCGCGCGGGCGGTTGCAGCGACACCAAGCCGCATCGCGGGTTCTCCGGCGTTCACCGCCTTCGCCGATTCGCTGCTCGACGATCCGATGTTCCGCTCGGCGAACTGGGGTGCGCTCGTTGTGGACCCGCTGAACGGGGACACCATCTACTCACGAAGCGCTGGCAAACTCTTCATGCCGGCATCGAACCAGAAGTTGCTGACCGGCGCGGTCGCGCTGGCCCTGCTGGGACCTGAGTTCCGGTGGGAAACACGAATCCTCGGTGCCGCGTACCCGATCGACGGGATCCTCACTGGGGATCTCGCGATCATCGGCTCGGGCGACCCCAGTTTCAGCGACTCACTCGCCGACGGCGATGCGCTGGCGCCCTTTCGCGCCTTCGCCGATTCGATCGCCGCGCGAGGGATCAGCGACATCACCGGCCGGTTGATCCGGGGAGGCGATGCGTTCCCCGACTCGACCCTCGGCTACGGCTGGGCGTGGGACGATCTCGACTACGGCTACTCGGCGCCGATCGACGAACTCGTGTTCAACGAGGGATTCGCGCGGATCACCTTGATCGGATCCTCGCGCCCTGGGGGAGTTGTCTCGGTCTCGACCTCGCCGGCGCGAACCGTGCCGCGCCTCGGCGCGTTGGACGTCACCACCTCGATGGACTGTTGCGCGATCCGCTCACGCGTCGAGTGGTTCGGCGATGTGCGGGGGAAGCGCCCGGTGGTCGGACTCCGAGGAACGGTGCGGCCCAGCGACACGGTGACGGTGCAGGTCGCGCTGAGAAATCCCGCCGGCGCCTGGCTCGACGCCTTCGCCGAGGCGCTGGCAGAACGCGGGATCCGCGTGCGCGGCGGAACGGAGAGCGACCTCGTCGTGGACACAACGGGAATGGTCGAGCTCGCGAGACGTGTCTCGCCACCGCTATCGGTCGTGCTCGCACGGTTCGAGAAGCCGTCGCAGAACCAGATCGGTGAGATCCTCTTCAAGACTCTCGGCCGCACGCAGACCGGGTCTGGCACCGCCGACAGTGGACGGCGCGTCGTCGAGCGGCAGCTCGTCGTCTGGGGCGCCGATAGTGCCGGATTCGCCGTGCGCGACGGGAGCGGACTCTCACGGCACGACTACGTGAGTCCCGAGACGATCGTGCGCGTGCTCGATGCGATGCGCCGCCACGAGCAGTTCCCGGTGTTCTATCACGCCCTGCCGATCGGGGGTGTGGATGGCACGATCGCCGAGCGGATGCGCGGCACCGCCGGCGAGGGGAACGTGCGCGCGAAGACGGGGACGCTCGACAAGGCGCGGTCGCTCTCCGGTTATGTGACCACTGCCGATGGGCGGCTGCTCCTCTTCTCCCTCCTCGCGAACAATCACGTGGTGCCGAGCCGCGAGGTCGAGCGCGTGCAGGACGCGATCGTCACTTGGCTCGCGGAATCGCGGGCGCGGTGATGCTCTCGGTCCCCGAGGCGGTCGCGCGGATCCTCGCGGGGGTGGAGCCCCTTGAGGCGGAATCGGTCGCGCTCGGCGACACGCTCGGCCGAGTCCTCGCTGAAGAGGTGATCTCACCGATCACGCTGCCACATCGCACGAACTCGGCGATGGATGGCTACGCCGTGCGCGGCGAGGATGTGCGTGGTGCCAGTGAATCGAGCCCGGTGGAGTTGCCCGTGCTGGAGACCATCGCTGCGGGGGCCTTCCCGACGAAGTCACTGACACCGCAAACTGCGACGCGGATCATGACCGGCGCGCCGCTGCCCGAAGGGGCCGATACCGTGGTGCGAGTCGAGGATACCGATGCGGGTCTCACGCGGGTTCGCATCCTCAAGGACCGCGACGCGGGCAAGAACATCCGCCTGCGCGGCGAGGATCTGGTCGAAGGGGGCGTCGCGCTGCCGCAAGGGATCGCGGTGGGTGCCGCGCAGATCGGGGTCCTCGCGTCAGTGGGGAAGGCATCGGCATTGGTGCACCGCCAGCCCTGGGTCGCGATCCTCGGTTCGGGGGACGAACTCGTCGACCTCGACCAGTTCGACGAAGTCCGGGCAGGCCGGCGTATCGTCAGCTCGAACTCGTATACACTCGACGCACTCGTCCGGGGGGCGGGCGGCGTGCCGATGGGATTCGGCCATTGCGCCGACACGCTCGAGGCAATGCGCGCACTGCTCGAAAAGGCGGTCGCCGCGAAGCCCGATCTCCTCGTCACGTCAGCTGGCGTGTCGGTGGGGGAGTTCGATCACACGCGCACAGCGCTCGAGGCGATGGGCGCGGTGATGGACTTCTGGAAAGTGAAGATGCGCCCCGGCGCGCCGCTGGGATTCGGCCGGGTGGCGGGGATCCCCTGGATCGGCCTCCCGGGGAATCCTGTTTCGGCGATGGTGACGTTCGAACTCTTCGCGCGACCCGTGGTGCGTCGGATGCTCGGGCACACGCGGCTGCATCGGCGCACGGTGAGCGTGACCCTCGAGGAGGCAGTCACGATCGGCGCGCGGCTCACGCACTTCTATCGCGCCATCGTGACTCCGCGCGTGGATGGCTCGTTGACAGCGCGACTGACCGGACCCCAGGGATCGGGGATCCTCACGTCGATGTCGCTGGCCAACGCGCTCATCATCGTGCCGGAGGATCGGCCGCGCGTGGAGGCGGGGGAGCGGCTCAGCGCGCTTCTGCTGACAGAGGACGCCGGCAGCGCCGAGGGGTTCGCCCTCTGACGCACCCAACCGTGGAAGCGCTGGCCGCGCTTGACCACCGCTTCTCGATCGTGGAAGACACCATCCGCGTGGGTGGGCGTGATCTGGTGCTCGAGAAGCCGCGGAAGGCCGACGATCTCATCAGCGAAGCGGACTTCGCCCACGACGAACGCCTTCCCTACTGGGCAGACCTCTGGCCGTCGGCGGCATCGCTGGCGCAGCACCTCCTCGTCGTTGACCCCGCACCGAAGGGTGCGCGGGCGCTCGAACTCGGCTGTGGGCTCGGTCTCGTGACGATCGCGGCGCAGTTGGCTGGCTACGATGTGACTGCCACCGACTATTACGAGGACGCGCTGCTCTTCACGGCCCGCAATGCGGTCCGCGCGTCGGGGACGCTACCGTCGGTACGGATGGTCGACTGGCGCGCGATGCCCGATGACCTGGGACGGTTCGACCTGGTCCTCGCGGCCGATGTCCTCTACGAGCTGAAGTACGGATCGCTCGTCGCTCGCGTGATCCGGCAGACGCTCGCGCCCGGTGGGCGCGCCTACGTGGCTGACCAGGGACGGATGGCGATGGGCGCGTTCCTCGAGGAGGCGGACCGACTCGGTCTGCGGGTCCGCGAGGTCCATCGCGCAGTCCGCACATCGCCGGCAGTGGAGGGGGCGGGATCCACCGGACACACGATCACGATCCACGAACTGCGGAATGCCGATGCTCGGTCTTAGCTGGGAACAGATCGGGACGATCCTCTTCTTCGGCGGATTCTCGTTCTGGGCGATGAAGTGGGCGGGTCGGAACCTGCGGGCACAGCTCGGGGACTCGCGGGCCGCGCCCGGCCGTACAGCGCTCTCGAAGGAGCAGCAGGATGCGATCGTCGCGCGGGGGCTCGCGACGCCACTGCAGCTTTTCGAGATGAGCCCCGCCGAGCAGGCGCTCCTCGCGCAGGCGGCGGTCTCTCTCACCTCGCGCGGGAGTCCGGGTGACGCTCCGGCGCCGGCTGAGGCCGCACCCCCTGTGCACTGCCCGCAGTGCGGCACGCTCATCGAGGAGTGGCCGCGCGAGACGGCGTGGCGGTGCATCTGCGGCGGTTGCGGATCCACGCTCGTGCTCCGGCGGGACGGCAAGCGCCTCGTCCTCAGCTACACGCCGCCCGACTAGGCCAACTGCTGCGCGACGACCTCGGCGATGTCGTACACCGGCACCTCGCTCCCCTTCGCCTTCACGCCGTCGGCCATCATCGTCATGCAGAAGGGACAGGCGACCGCGACCGCATCGGCGGTCGTCGCCAGCGCCTCCTCGGCCCGCTCGATGTTGATCCGTTTGCCGACCTTCTCTTCCATGAACATCCGTCCGCCGCCGGCGCCGCAGCAAAGGCCCTTGTCCCTCGACCGAGGCATCTCGACCAAGTTCACCACGGGAAGCGCTCGCTTCAGCGTCTCACGAGGCGCGTCGTAGACCTCGTTGTAACGCCCGAGGTAGCAGGAGTCGTGGTAGGTGAAAGTACGGACCGGCGCGTGGAGGTCCTCGCGGATCGGCACGCGCCCCTCGGCGAGCAGGTGTTCGATGTAGGTCGAGTGATGCACCACGTCGTACTCGCCACCGAACTGCGGATACTCGTTTCCGAGTTGATGGAAGCAGTGCGGGCAGGCGGTGACGACGGTGCGGACACCGTAGCGGCCGAGGGTCTCGACGTTGTCCTTGGCGAGCGTCTGGTAGAGGTACTCGTTCCCCATTCGTCGCGCGGGGTCGCCGTTGCACTTCTCCTCTTGCCCGAGGATCGCGAAGTTGAC
>JANPCH010000046.1:0-20711 GCA_031430835.1 Gemmatimonadaceae bacterium | reverse complement strand
ATGCGCTCATCGCGGTGGCGGGTGTGACGCTGCACGGTACCGGCTCAGCCGAGGCACGGAGTGGCGTGGTGAGCTTCAGCGTGAAGGATGTGCACCCGCACGATGTCTCGACCGCGCTCGATGCGGAGCAGGTGTGCGTGCGGGCGGGGCACCACTGCGCGCAGCCGCTGATGCGGGCGCTCGGCGTGCAGTCGACGGTGCGGGCGAGTTTCTGGGTGTACAACTCGGCCGCTGACATCGCGCGGCTGGTAGCGGCGGTGAAGTCGGCGCAGGGGCGGTTCGCGGCGGTCTGACGCAGCGAGCGATGGACCCGCTGCTGTCGACTCGAATCCGCTAGCTTTCTCCCATGGTCACGATGACGGACGTGCAGCCGTCAGCTTACCGCTGAGGTAGACACTCGAAGTTGGACTTGGGCGGTGGTGGACGCCGGCACGATCCCTCCACTGGGCCCCGCGCCGGAACCGACCGAAGCGCCGCACCAGCTGTTCTTGATGCTCGACCAAAACCGAGCGGAACGCGCGCTTAGATCCGCGCGTGAAATCCGCGCGTCGCGAGTGCATCTTGTCGGGGTACCGCGCCCCGACCAAGGTCAATGCCAATGCGTCTGACTCGATGCCTCGCCACCGTCCTCGCAGGTGCTCTCGTCGCGAGCCCTGCCGCCGCCCAGAAGACCGAGCGCCCGCCCCTCCACGGCCAGCACTGGATCGCCGTGACCGGCAAGCCACTCGGCGCCACCGCCGGGGCCATGATCTTCCAGCAGGGGGGCAATGCGGTCGATGCCGCCGCCGCGATGCTCGCCGCGGTCTGCACGATGTGGGATACGCTCGGCTGCGGCGGCGAGACGCAGGCGCTGATCTACAACCCGGTCCTCAAGAAGGTCATCGGCATCAACGCCCTCGGCGTCGCGCCGACCGGCGCGACACCAGAGTTCTATGCGGGAAAGGGCTACCGTTTCCCGCCTGAGTTCGGACCCCTGGCCGCGGTCACACCGGGCACTCCGGGCGGACTGATGACGATGCTCGCCGAGTACGGGACGATGTCACTGGAGCAGGTGCTCGCGCCGGCACTGCAGATGGCCGAGCAGGGCTACCCGATGGAGGCGCAGGCAGCGAACGGCATCGAGAACAACAAAGCGCGGATCAAGGAGTGGAAGTACTCCCCCGCCGTCTTCCTCACGCACCCCGGCGAGGCGCGCGAGGCGCCGCTCCCGGGCGAGATCTTCAGGCAGCCCGATCTCGCCGCGACGTTCAAGAAACTGATCGAAGCCGAGCGCGCGGCGCTCAAGGCGAAGAAGACTCGGAAGGAAGCGATCTACGCGGCGTACGCACGCTTCTACACCGGCGACATCGCCAACGAGATCGTGCGCAGCGTGCAGGAGATGGGCGGACTCTTCACCAAGGCCGACCTCGCGAACTGGAAGGTGAAGATCGAGGAGCCGCTCCACACGAACTACCGCGGCATCGAAGTCTACAAGCTCCCGATCTGGCAGCAGGGGCCGGTGCTGCTGCAGTCGCTGAACATCCTCGAGCACGAGGATCTGAAGGCGATGGGCTACAACAGCGCGCAGTACATCCACGCGCTCTACCAGTCGATGAACCTCGCCTACGCCGACCGTGATTTCTACTACGGCGATCCGGCGTTCCCGCCCGAGGAACCGGTCGCGGGGCTGATGAGCAAGGCCTACGCGAAGGCGCGTTGGGAACAGATGAGCAAAGACCGGAACGACCCGGCGGTGAAGCCCGGCGACCCCTTCGCATTCGAAGGGAAGACGAATCCCTTCGCCGAACTGCTCAAGACCTGGTCGACGACCGGGCCGCGGCCGGACCCGGGCGTGCGCGCCTCGTCAGATGCGGAGTTCGACGACGCTTTCACCCGCGGGACCACCAGCATCCAAGCCGCGGACAAGAACGGCTGGCTCGTCTCGATCACGCCGAGTGGCGGTTGGACGCCAGCCGTCATCGCCGGCAAGACGGGGATCGGCCTCTCGCAACGCGCGCAGTCGTTCGTGACGCGCGCTGAGGACGGTCCCTTCAACGTGATCGAGCCGGGGAAGCGGCCACGCGTGACGTTGACGCCGACGATCGCGATGAAGGATGGGGAGCCCTGGATGGCCTTCTCCGTTCAGGGAGGAGACACGCAGGACCAGGACCTGCTGCAGTTCTTCCTCGCGATGGTCGAGTTCAATCAGACGGTGCAGCAGGCGGCGGAGCACACGGGGTTCCACAGCTACCAGATGCGGACGAGCTTCGGGCAGCACGAGGCGCGGCCGGGGCGGATGCAGTTGAACGAGAAGATCCCCGATTGGGTGCGCACTGATCTTCAGCGCCGAGGCTACACGCTCGAATATGCGCGCTACACCTCGGGACCGATCACCGCGATCTGGGTGGACCGGAAGAACAAGTCGCTCTGGGGCGCGGCGAGCAACTTCGGCGAGGACTACGGGATCTCCTGGTGAGCGAGCCGAAGGCGGGGCGCACGCTGGTCATACAGATCCCCTGCCACAACGAGGCAGAGATCCTCCCGCGGGTGCTCGCGGACCTTCCGCGCGCAGTGCCCGGCATCGCCAAGATCATCACGCTCGTGATCGACGACGGAAGTACGGACAAGACGGCGGAGATCGCGCGCGCGGCGGGCGCCGAAGTGGTGTCGCTGCCGGTGCAACGCGGATTGGCGCGCGCATTCCTCGCGGGTCTCGATCGCGCGGTCCAACTCGGCGCGGACGTCGTCGTGAACACCGATGGCGACCATCAGTACCGCGGCGCCGACATCGCCGCACTCGTCGCACCGGTGCTTGATGGTCGCGCCGAGCTCGTGGTCGGCGCGAGGCCGGTGAGCGCGATCGCGTCGTTCTCGCTCTGGAAGAAGCTCTTGCAGCGCCTGGGGAGCGCGATGACGCGTTTGGTGAGCGGCACAGAAGTCGAGGATGCGCCGAGCGGATTCCGCGCGATGAGCCGCGAGGCGGCGATGCGGCTCCACGTCTTCAATCGGTACACGTACACCGTCGAGACGATCATCCAGGCGGGACGAAAGGGGATGCGCGTGCTCTCGGTGCCGGTCGAGGTGAATCCCGTCACGCGGCCCTCTCGCCTAGTGCGCGGGTCGGGGAGCTATGTCGCGCGACAACTCAACGTGATGGTGCGGGTCTTCGTGACGTATAAGCCCTTCCGTTTCTTCGCGGTGCCGGGTGTGATCTCGGGCGCGACTGGCACCCTGCTCCTGCTCCGCTTCCTCTACTACTACGTCACCGCGGAAGGGATCGGCCACATCCAATCGGTCATCATCGGCGCGCTGCTCGCCGGGGTGGGACTCTTCCTTGTGGTGGTCGGCCTGCTGGCGGACCTGATCGCGGTGAACCGTCAGTTGCTCGAGGATGTCGAGTGGCGGGTCAAGCGGATCGAGGAACGCTCGGGGTCTGGGCAGGGCGGAGCCAGCGGGCGCTGAGCCAACCGAACGTGAGCGAGGAATCGACTGCGAGTTGGACGAGCCGACTGAGCGCCACGAATAACAACGCACGCTCCGGATCGAGCAACGGTGCGAGGAGCACGACGAGCAGGGCGTCACGCACCCCGAGACCGACCGGCATCACCACCGCGAGATAGCCACCCGCCCACGCCAACGCGACGGCGCCGGCGAGCACCCCGTAGCTCACTGGACTGACCGGCGAGAGGGAGAGCGCAATGCAGAGATGCGCGGCGCCGTAGATGAGCCAGCCGAGTCCACTCGTGACGGCCGCCGGCGCGAGCGCGGTCGGACGCCGGACCGGATCGGTGCCCCCGAAGCGGTGGAGCAACGCAGCGCCGCGGGTCGAGCGCGCGAGGAGTGCGACGGCACCCCACGCGACCAGCGTGCCAACGAAGAGGAAGGCCGCCGACCGGAATGAGGCGTCGCCGGTGCTGAAAGAATCATCGCCGGGGAATGGCGCGTCGGCGGCGAGTGCACGCTGCGACAATCCGACCATCGCGACCAGTGAAGCGGTGCTCAGCGCGATCAGGGTCTCCCAGAGGATCGCGCCGGTGGAAGTCCCGAGCGTCACTCCGGCTCGCGCGGCAAGCGCGAGTCGAACCGCATTCGCCCAGATCTTCCCAGGCACATACCGGGCGAGGAGCGAGGGGAGGAAGCTGTCAGCGGCCTGCCGCCAGGTGAGCCGCGCGCCGACCGCAGCGAGCAACTGCCGCCAGATCATGAGAGCACTCGCGGCGTGCAAGATGAGCAGGGCGAACGCTGCGACGAGCCATCGCCAGAGGATCGGCGGCCGTTCGACCACTCCGGCGAATCCTGCCCAGCGCACCGCGAACCATCGCCAGGCGAAGGCGAGGAGGATCACCGCGAGCACCGTCGGGAGTGCGGCGCGGAGGCGCGTGGTCTCGCTGGGCGGCGTCATCGCCGGGATGATAACCGCCAGAGGGTGACGGCGCCCTGTCTCGCGCTCGGTGCGCCGGACATATTCCGCGAATGAACGCTCCCACCTCTCTCGTCACCGGCGCGGCCGGATTCATCGGCTCGCACGTGTGCGATCACCTGCTTGCGCGCGGCCACACCGTGATCGCGATGGACGATCTCTCGGGCGGCTATCGTGACAACGTGCCAAATGGCGCCGAGTGGGTATTGGGTTCGGTGAATGACGTGGCGCTGGTGGATCGTCTTTTCGCGAAACACCAGTTCGCCTACGTGTACCATCTTGCGGCGTACGCCGCCGAGGGACTGAGCCCGTTCATTCGCGGCTTCAACTACCGCAACAACCTCCTCGGCAGCATCACGCTGATCAACGCCTCGGTGAATGCGGGGAGCGTGAAGTGCTTCGTCTTCAGCTCATCGCTCGCGGTGTACGGCTCGGGCCAGGTGCCGATGAGCGAGAGCACGGTCCCGGTGCCGGAGGACCCGTACGGGATCGCGAAGTACGCGGTGGAACTCGACCTCGCGCAGGCGCACGCGATGTGGGGCCTGCCGTATGTCGTCTTCCGCCCGCACAACGTCTATGGGGAGCGGCAGAACATCGCCGACCGGTACCGGAATGTGATCGGGATCTTCATGAATCAGGCGATGCGCGGCGAGGCGATGAGTGTCTTCGGCGATGGCCTGCAGACACGTGCCTTCAGTTACATCGCCGATGTCGCGCCGATCATCGCCGCAGCTCCTGAGCGGCCGGCGGCGTATCAGCGGGTGATCAACGTGGGTGCCGACCAGCCCTACACGATCCTCGAGATGGCACAGACGGTCGCGAAGGCGATGGGCGCGAGCCCGAAGGTGACGCACCTCGAGGCGCGGCACGAGGTGAAGCATGCGTGGACCACGCACGACGTGTGCCGGGAACTCTTCGGCGACCTGATCAAGAACGTCAGTCTGGAGGAGGGGATCGGCCGGATGGCGGCGTGGGCGAAGGCCGTTGGAGAACGGGAGCCGAGCCGGTTCGAGGCGATCGAGATCGAGCGGGGGATGTACTCGTTCTGGAGGGCGGAGGTGGAGGCGGCGAAGAGTGCGGGCAACGTCAGGGGATAGTCGCCCGCACCTCGAACAACTCGAACCCAGGCCCCACGGTCGCGTGGTTGATGAGGCACCGCTCCCGGAATCGCCCGAACTCCTGCAAGCGGAATGCATTCACGTTGGCACCGCGATCGACGTAGTACTCCACCGATCCGCCTCCCGCGAGGACATGTGTGATCCCCGTCCCGGCGAGGCAACGCCCCGGCGAGGCGGACTGCGCGAGGAAGCTCCAGTTGGAGAGCATCACATCCTCGACCACCTCGCGCTCGAGTGGCAGGCCACGCGCCTCCCAGAGCATCAGCACCTTCCCACTCTCGGGCACGCGTCGCTGCACATTCGCGATCACCGGCGCGTAGCCGCGCGCTGTGCCGTCGGGGTGAAGTCGCCACACCTCCTGCGCCGAGGCGAGGCCGAGGGCGTGTCGGAGCAGGACCACATTCGGGGCGAGGAAGCGCTGCCGAAGCGCGCCGGAGAGCGGGAGCAGCGCCGCGAAGGCGATCGCGATCAACAGGAACCGTCGCATCTGCGCGCTGGCGCGGTCGGCGAGCCACTCGCTCGTGACACCCAGCGCGACCGCGAGAGCCGGGATGGCGGGCATCAGGTACCGAAGATTGATCTGCCCGAACGGCACGATCACCATCGCGCAGTACGCGAGTCCGGTGAGAAGCAGCAACGTTGCGCGGGGCCGCTGTCGCGCGGCGAATGGGAGGAGCGCGAGCAGCAGCAGCGCGGGTGAGAGGGCATAGAAGGCCCCCTCTCCCTCGATCGTCAGCGAACCAGGATCGAAGAAGGCCGCGAACAGGTTGAACGACTCACGCGACTCGGGCAACGCGCCGAGGATCGAGGCGTCGAAGCCCTCAGGTCGGATCCTCGACCCATAAACCGTCGCGAGCCAGGGCTCGAACCATCCAGGGGCACCCTTGGGATAGAGGGGCGCCCCCGTGAGCCAGAGATTCTTGACGAACCACGGCGCCGCCGCGAGCACAGCGACTGTCGCCGCGCCGAGCGCGCGGAGCCGACCTTTCGCCGCATACCAACCCAGCGGCGCTAGTGCGATTGCATAGGCGCCGGCCTGGGGCTTGATGGCGACGGCGAATCCGACCAGAAGGGCGCCCGCCAGCAAGAGCCCGGTGGTGTCACGCGAGGGAGGCGACCCGGCAGCCTCTCGCTTGTGAGCCGCCTCGAGAAGGACGAGATGCGCCGCGAGCAGGGTCAGCACGAGCGCGACATCCACCCGCGCCGTGATCGCGACCAGCGCGAAGACAGGACAACCGATCAGCGCGGCGACAGCGATCCACCGACCTGCGGGCCCCGCGCCAGTACGTGTCGCAAGTGACATGGTCCCGGCGATGGTGAGCGCGAACGCCGCGACCTGCATCACCGCGGGGCCTTCGCGGAGGCCGACGGCGAGCAAGGGTAGCGTCGCAAGATGTGAGACCCCCACGAGCGCGACGTGGAAGGAGTCGGGCGGCACGGCCCAATGCCCTTGACCGAGGAGCCAGAGCGGGATCCGCAGATGATACATGAGCGAGTCCCACTCGGTCGGCGGCGCGAGCGCGGCAGCGAGGAGCAGGAAGACGAACGCGATGAGCAGCGCCCGCGGGATCGCCCACCAGCGCGTCGGCCCCGCCTCCGGCGCCTGCGTCCGATGCGCACCGCCATACAACGCGACACGCACCTCGGCGAAAAGCGCTCGCAGTTCCCGGTGGAGTACGACAGCCACCGCGAGGACGAGCGCGCGCACCACCGCAGGCTCCAACGCACGGAGGAGTGCGACGACGAAGAAGAGCGTCGCCATCGCGCCGGCACCGAGCGCCGCGTCCACTGGCCAGCGCCAGAGCGCGCGCTCACGGTCGGCGACGCCGAGTCGGTACCGCACGAACGCCCCAAGCGCGAGGTGCACCGCGAGGAGGACCAGTGCCGCACCGACCGTGGCGAGGTGCCCGATGATGACGACGAGGCCTGTGCGCGTATCGCTGTACATCAGGCCTTCACTCCCTTGAGCACGAAGCCGTTCCCGAGCTCGGAGCCAGCGAACCATCGCTGCATCCCGAACGCCGCGCGCATCGCGAGCCGGCCCGGGAACGAGGTAAGCAGCGGATAGAGTCGCGTCTCGGCGGTGCGACGCACACCGCTCTCGCCGGTGCGCGCATCGCGCGACGCGTAGTCGCTCAACTGTCGCGCGTGCGCCCAAGCGTTCACCGGTTCGATGAGGTTCGCGAGTGGGAACCCATAGTTCTCACAGCGTTCCACCCTGACGCCAGCACGCTCGGCCAGCGCTACGAAGTCGGCGCGATCGTATCGCCGCACGTGACCGGCCCAGGTGTCGGTGGCGGTCCAGCGCTTGGCGTGCGCCGGAACGGAGAGGAGCACCCGTCCGCCAGGCTTCACCGCGCGGAGCCAGGACCGGAGCGCGCCGGAGTCGTCGTCGATGTGTTCCAATACCTCGAAGGCGAGGAGATAGTCGAAGCACGCGCTCCAGCCTTCCTGCACGGTCTCGACGATCGTCGTACGCGTCGCGTCGGCGAGCATCTTCGCGCAGAGAGTGCGCGCCTCGGCGGAAGTCTCGACTGCCGTGCACTCGAAACCAAGCGCGTACAGGTCGGCGAGCAGTGAACCGGCGCCACTCCCGATCTCGAGCACCTTGCCCGGCGGAAGCGCGCGCATCCGTTCGAGCACGACCGCCCGCCGCAGCAGGAAGCGCGGCGCCGGCACCCAGCCGAGCGAGGGCGCGGCGCGACCAAAGTCGCGGTCAACCGTGATCGCGGGGTCGCGAGGGGAGCTCACTCGATCCCCGCGATCACGCGAAGGAAGGCCTCGCCGACCGCGCGCGGCCCCACGACCGGCATCGCTGGCGCGTCGGGCCACTTCCCCGCCCTCACGATCCTCTCAACGGCATCCGCGAGCGCGACCGGATCACCCGGCGTCACACGGATCACCCAGGGATGTGCCGGCGCGAACTCGGCCAGAGCCGGCGTGTCACCGGAGATGATCGGTGTCTGCGTCGCGGCAATCTCGTAGGCCTTGTTCGGCACGACGGTGAGCGCCTTCTCCGAGGTACCGAAGATCCCGAGCCCGACATCGGCGGCGTGGATGCGAGCGGGGATCTCCTCGGCGGCGACCCAGCCGATCTGCTTCACCGATCTCACGTCGAGGCGTTCGATCAGCTCCGTGATGCGCGCGTGCTCCTGACCGGTGCCAGCAAGTTCCCATGTCGCGGAGACTCCGCGTTGCTCGAGCAGCTTCGCCGCACGCACGATCGTCCCTAAACCGTGCAGCGGGATGTACTGGCCGTAGAAGAAGATCCTGAGGGGCGAATGCACCGTCGGCTTCCCGGTGCGCGGCGGGAACTGCGCCGGATCGGTGCCGAGCGGGACGTTGCCGACGCTTCCGCGCTCGAGTCCCATCAAGCGCTCGAATCGTCGCGCGTGGACGGCGGTGTCGAGGAAGGACCGCGTCGCCACGCGCGCCGCGAGCCACTCCCACGCATAGAGCTTCCAGGCGATCGGGTTCCAGCGCGAAATCATCCGTCGATCGTTGACCGCGGTGTCCCACGGGGAGATGAAGACTTGCCAGATCACCGGCGTGCCGCGCCAACTCACGAAGGGCGCGAGGAAGAGGAGCTCGAAGACCCCGAGATAGGGCACCAGCACCGCGACGTGTGGCGGTGCGTCGAGATACCGCGCGACCAACCTTGGCATTGCCGTGAGCCAACGCCCCGCTGCACGAAGCAACTCGATGAATGAGAGTGTGCCCTTGTCACGCACGCCGGACCAGATGTCGGCGTGCACCTCGTAGGTGTCGATGCCCACCGCGCGGATCCCGGCGAGGAGCATCCGCACATTCGGCTTGGAGATGTCGTACGTCCCCCAGACAAGGAGTCGCCCCTTCAACACAGGTGCACCGCCATCGCCTTGAAGCTCGCGACCACGGCGAGGCCAGGTTCGAGCCGCAGCTCGAGCGCGGAGCGCGTGGTGAGCGCGGCGACGAGCGGAACTCCGCGCACGTCCACTGTCACGCGGGTGAGCGCTCCCAAGGTCGCGACCTCGGTGATGCGCCCGGAGAAACGATTGCGCGCCGAGTCGTGGGTCTGATCGCGCGCGATGGTGATCTCCTCGGCGCGGATCACCGCATGCCCCGCACCCGGCGCGAAGTCACCGACCGCGTAGAGTGTGAGCCCATCGGATTCGAAGGCGAAGGCGCGATGGCCGTGCGCGTACTCGCTCGGTAGCCCATCCACCCAGTCGGGCGACGCGTCACCGAGATCCTTCACCACGCCACCGAAGACATTCTCCGCCCCGAGGAACTCGGCGACGTAGGGCGACGCCGGCCGACGGAAGACCTCGGCGGGTGTGCCGCTCTGCAGCACACGCCCACCGTCGAGCAGGATCGCCTGGTCGCCGAGCATCCCGGCCTCGGCGAAGTCGTGCGTGACTTGGAGTGTGGTGAGACCCCATTCTCGATGCAACGCGCGCACCTCGCGGCGGATCATTGAGCGGCGGCGCGGGTCGAGCGCGCTGAACGGCTCGTCGAGCAGGAGCAGCGAGGGACGGCGCGCGAGCGCGCGCGCCAAGGCGACGAGCTGGCGTTCGCCGCCGGAGAGTCCACGCACCTCACGGTCGAAGAGCGTGCTGACGCCCATCCGGTCGGCGGCCTCGATCATCGCATCGCGATCGGAGGCGCCGTAGGCGACGTTCTCGCGGACCGAGAGATGCGGGAAGAGGAAGGCGTGTTGGTAGACGAGGCCGACACCGCGGAGCTCCGGCGCGATCCCCTTCGCGTCCTCCGTGCCGAGCGTAAGGCGTCCACCGGTCGGCTGGAGCAGCCCGGCGACGACCTCGAGCAGCGTGGTCTTCCCGGAACCGGCCGGACCGATCACGACGCCGAAGGAGCCGCGATCGAGCGCGAAGGTCACGTCATCGAGGGTGAAGCGCCCCTTGCGCGCTGAGATCGACTCGAGCCGGATCACCGTTCACTCCGCGGCTCGGTGCGGAGCGCGCGCAACAGCGTGAGCGGGATGAGCGCCAGCAGGGCGAGTGCCGCAGCGACCGGCAACGCCTCGGAGAGCCCGAAGCTCGTGAATCGATCGTAACTCAGGACACTCGCGACCTTCGGGTTGTAGGTGAGGATCACGATCGCGCCGAACTCGCTCACCGCGCGGGCCCACATCACGACGGCACTGGCGAGGAGTCCGCGCCCGGCGAGGGGGAGCGTGACGCGGCGGAACGCGCGCCATGGCGCGTCGCCCAGGGTGCGCGCAACGCCTTCGTACCGCGGATCCACCTTGGCGAATGCCTCGCGCGCGCCGCTCACGAAGAGGGGCGCCGAGACGAAGAGCATCGCGGCCACGATCCCGACCGGCGACCCGACGATCCTGAGGCCGAGATCGAGGGCGGCGCCGCCGACGGCGCTCTCGCGACCGAGGAGCAGCAGCAGAGCGATGCCGGCGACGGGATGCGGGATGAGCAACGGCAGGTCGAGCACCGCGGAGAGCACCGCGCGCCCGGGGAACTCGCGCCGGGCGAGCAGGTACGCGAGCGGCGTGCCGCAGGTGACGCCCAACAGTGTCGCGATCGTTGCCGTGAGGGCGGTGAGAGCCAGCGAACCGCGAAGCTCGGCGTCGGTGCCGAGCCGGGTCAGCCCCTCCACTCCGCCTGCACCGACCAGTTCGACGATCGGCGCCGCGAGGAATAGGAGGAGTAGCGAGCCGGCCAGTGCGGCCACGATGCTCGCGATGGCGGGGCGCGAGCGCCCACGGTCGCGCTTACTCATGGCAGCGCGCCGCGCCGCACGGGTGATTCGATGGCGTCGAGACCTTCGGCGCGGAGGATGCGTCGGCCGTCATCGGAGAGGAGGAACTCAGCGAGGCGTTTCGCCAGCGCGGGATGGGGCGCGCCGCGCGGAACACCAAAGGCGTAGACAATCGGTGCGCCGCGGAAGATGACGGAGTCACCGACCCGCGCCCCGCGTACACGCACGGAGGCGGTGGCATAGCCGACCGCGATCGCCGAGTCGCTCGAGGAGAGGTCCACCTCCGGAGGCAACGTCACGTAACGCAGTCCGGTCGCGCGCGCGATCGACTCATAGGACCAGATGTAGTCGAGCTCTCCAGCCTGTAGCAGTCCGACCAGGTCCGCCTCCTTCGGCCGCACATTCCGCGCGGGACTCGCCTCGGCCAAGCGCGCCGCGAGACCAGGCTCAGCGTAGTGCCGCTCGGCGAGTTGCCACACGAGGAGCGTCCGATATCCGTTGGGATCGAGCTGCGGATCGGAGCGGCCGGTCTCGACACCGGGCCGCACCGCGATGCGCCACCAGCTCGCCGAATCCATCTCCGATGCGAATCGCGACCGATCGGTGTAGGCGATCACCATCCGGTTCCGTGCGAATTCGACATACCCGTCGAGGTACGCGGGAATGAGATAGCGCGGAAAGACCTCGGCGTCGGCAAGGGCGATGAGGTCGGGGATCTTGCCAAGCTCGGTGAGCTTACGCGCGCTCTCGAGCGATCCGGCGCTCTCCTGCGCGACGGTGATGCCTTCACGCGCCGCAAAGGTGTCGAGCACAGCCCGCAGCGGCCGAGCCAGACTGCCAGCGTTGAAGACGACGACTTCCCGCTCCGCCCCGTCGTCGGTGCAGGCGGCGAAGGCGAAAAGAGCGAGGAATCGAAAAACCCGTGGAGTCATCGTGCCGTATATTGCATCGACTCCACCAAAAGAGCCTATGACCGACCTCGCCCTCGACATCCGGGGGGTCTCGAAACGGTTCGCTGCACACGTCGCCGTGGACGAGCTAACGCTCGCGGTGCCTCGCGGTTCCGTGTACGGCCTGCTCGGCCCCAACGGCGCCGGCAAGACGACGACGATCCGGATGATCCTGAACATCATCGCCCCCGACACAGGGACGATCACCGTGCTCGGCACGCGGAACAACGACTCGAGCATCCTCGACCGCCTCGGATACCTCCCCGAGGAGCGCGGGCTCTACAAGAAGATGGTCGTGCGCGACGTACTGCTGTTCCTTGCCGAGCTCAAAGGCGTGCGGCGGCGCGTCGCGAATGGGAGGATCGACGAATGGCTCGAGCGCCTCTCGCTCAAGACCCCTGAGAAGGATTGGGGGAAGCAGAAGGTTGATGAACTCTCGCGCGGGATGCAGCAAAAGGTGCAGTTCATCGGCACCCTGCTGCACGACCCTGAGTTGGTGATCCTCGACGAACCCTTCAGCGGGCTCGACCCGATCAACGCGCAGGCGCTCAAGGACACCGTGGTCGAACTCAAGCGGCGCGGGAAGACGGTGATCTTCTCGACCCACCTGATGGACAACGCCGAACGCCTCTGCGACTCGGTGTGCATCATCGCCAAGGGCCAGAAGGTGCTCGATGGCCTGGTGACCGCGGTGCGCGCCGAGAACGCCGGACGGACGGTCGCCCTGGCGCTCGAGGGGGGATCGAACGCACGGGTGGCGGCGGTCCTCGGCGATCGCACGCTCGTCGAGCGGGTGGACGACAACAACCGGTACTTCGAGGTCGAGCTGGCTGCCGACGCCGACCCGCAGGTGCTGCTCAAGCGCGTGCTCGAGACAGGGGCGCGGATCGAGCGATTCGAGCGCGTGCAGCCTTCACTGCACCAGATCTTCCTGCAACGTGTCGGCGCCACCGGGATCGAAGAGGGGATGACCGGCCATGGATAAGCTCATCGCAGTCATCAAGCGCGAGTACATCGAGCGCGTCCGCAACAAGTGGTTCGTGATCGTCACGATCTTCGGGCCGGTCTTCTTCGCCGCGGTGATGATCCTGCCGGCGTTCCTCTCGGTCCGCGGGATCCGGAACGCTCAGGTCTCCAACGTGCGCATCGTGGATGCGACCGGCACCGACCTCGGTGCACGGGTGGCCGTCCGACTCGCCCCGCCGCCGCGCGACTCGACTCCCGAAGCCCGTGCCGCCGCTGATGCCGCGGCTGCCGCACTCCGTGCGAGCGTCGTCGCGATCGCCCCAGCGGACCTCGCTGCGGAGGAGGAGCGCCTCGTCGCCGCCGTGGTCGCCAAGGAAGTGATGGGCTTCCTCGTGCTCGACTCGCTGACGCTGGCGACCGGCAACGCCCGGTATGCCGGTCGCAATGCGTCGTCAGTCGGGGAGAATGAGCGCTACGAGGCGGCGCTCCGGAACGCCGTCCTCGGTCTTCGGATCGAACAGGCGGGGCTCGACACCGTCGTCGCGCGATCGATCCTGCGCGTGCGCGCGAACGTGAGCGCCGAGCGGATCACCGACAAGGGCCGGGGCGGATCGGGGATCGCCGGCGCGATCTTCGGCTTCATCATCGCCTTCTTCCTCTATATGGCGATCATCCTCTACGGGCAGGCGATCCTGCGTGGCGTGCTGGAGGAGAAGACCACGCGCGTCGCCGAAGTGATCGTGGCGAGTGTCAAACCGGACATCCTCCTCGCCGGCAAAGTGATCGGCGTCGGGGCGGTGGGGCTCACGCAGTTCGGGATCTGGATCCTGAGCGGAAGCCTGCTGTGGAGCTTCCGGATGAAGCTCGTCGGCGCGATGGGCGTGAGCGCGGCGCAGATGCCGTCGAACGTCGTCTTCCCGACTATCGAGCCGATGACCGTCATCGCGCTCGTCCTCTTCTTCATCCTCGGCTACACCTTCTACGCCGCGCTCTTCGCCGCCGTCGGCTCGATGGTCTCGACGCAGGAGGAAGCGAACCAAGCGGTGCAGCCGGTGATGATGCTGCTCATCGCGAGCATCATCTTCGTGCAGCCGGTGATGCTGAATCCCACCGGCCGCCTCGCGCAGGTGATGAGTTGGCTCCCCTTCTCGGCGCCGATCATCATGCCGATGCGGATGACGGCGACGCCGATCTCGCCGATGGAGGTCACGCTCGTGCTGCTCGGCGTGGCGCTGGCCTGCGTGGCGGCGATCTGGGTGGCTGCCCGCATCTACCGGGTGGGTCTCCTGATGTACGGCAAGCGGCCGAGCATCCGGGAGCTCGCGCGATGGATCCGACAGAGTTGACGACGGTGGACGCCGTCTCACCCGCGTAAACGTTTCGCCCCGCCGGAGCATCTCCTCAGTAGTGCCCTCTCCGCCGGCGTCCACTCCGGATGGCGCCGCCGCGTCGTCGGATGTCCTCGCCGCGCAGCGGGGGGATGCAGACGCCTTTGAACGACTTTACCGAATGCACGTCGGACGAGTGCACGCACTGGCCCTCCGCCTGACCGCCGACCGGCGGCGGGCTGAGGAGCTCGTGCAGGACGCCTGGGTGCGGGCGTGGGAGAAGCTCGGGACCTTCCGCGGGGAGAGCAGCTTCGCGACCTGGATGCACCGGCTCGCGGTGAACTGCTTCCTCGTCTCGCACCGGTCGGACCGGCGGCGGTCACTGCGCGAGGAGTTGCGCGACGAACTCCCTGAGCCCGAAGTCGAGCAGTTGGAGGAGGGATTCACGCGGGAGGGACGGATGGACCTCGAGAAGGCGATCACGAAGTTGTCGCCGGGGGCACGGACCGCGTTCGTGCTGCACGAGCTTGAGGGATACTCGCACGAGGAGATCGCCGCGATGTCGGGTGTCGCGGCCGCCACGATCCGCGCACAGCTCTTCCGGGCGCGGCGCCGCTTGATGGAGGATCTGGACCGATGACCGACGACGCAGCGAACCGCGAGCGCGAGGCGCGCCTCGACAAGGCCGCGGCCGCATTGCCGCGCGAGATCGACCCCGAGCACGACCTTTGGTCGGGGATCCGCGTCCGGATCGATGCCGGACGTGTGCGGTCGATCCGAGGGTCGCGGATGCGCCTCATCGCCGCCGCCGCAGCACTCGTGCTCATCTCGGTGACGGCGACCTGGAAGGCCATTGAGTGGCGGATGGTCACGTCGGCCGAACGTGCCGCCACCACGCGCGCCTTCGCCACGGTCGCGGGCTTCGAACGGTCGAGCGCGGAGCTCTCGGCCACGCTCGAGCGCCGCGGCGCGACGCTCGACCCGCGCACCCGCGCGGTGCTCGAGCGCAGTCTTCGGACGATCGACGGCGCGATCGCCGAGGCGCGCGCCGCACTCGACGCCGACCCGGTGAATCCCGTAGTGCAGGCCTTCGTCGCCGCGGCCTATCGGCAGAAGATCGACTTCCTTCGGCGCGCCAACGACGTCGCCGTCTCACTGGGGCCCTGATGCGCCATCCAATGCGACTCGCCTCACTCGCCACGCTGTTGGCCCTTCCCGCGCTCGGCGCCACCCGCGGCGGCGAGGAGAAGTTCCTGCGCGGCTGGCCCCTCGATCCTGATGGCGGCATCCGGATCCACAATCACCTTGGCACCGTGCGTCTGATCGGTTGGTCGCGGGACAGCGTCGCGGTGCGTGGTATGGTCGGCCGCGGCGGGAGCTTCTTCGGGGGCGGTACGCGGCGCGGGATCAAGTTCGGCGTCGAGACCTCGGGCGGTCAGGACGCGACGCCGACGACCCTCGTCGCCTACGTGCCGAGAGGCGCAACGGTCGTATTGCGCGGCGCCTCGACCGACATCGTGGTCGAAGGGCTCACGGGGAGCGTCGACGTGAGTTGTGTGACGGGACAGGTGAGCATCACCGGCGACCCGAGCGAACTTGTCGCCGAGGCGATGGAAGGGGGCCTCGTGATCAGCGGGAACCCGGGCGTATTGCGCGCGAAGACCGCGAGCGCCTCACTCCGCTGGACTGGCACCGCCCAGGAAGCGACGCTCGGCAGCGTGAGTGGGCGCGTGGAACTGTTGCTTGGTCCGATCGGTCGCGCCCGGATCGAGACGATCTCGGGAGATGTGGTCTTCGACGCCGCGCTCCGCAGCAATGCCGACATCGTCATCGAGTCGCACAGCGGATCAGTGGTCGTACGTTCGCCGGCCGGCATCCCAACGCGGATCAGCGTCGACGCCGCGCAGGTGAGCGGCGACGGCATCCTCACGAGCAGCGGTTTCGAGGGCGGGAAGCGTCAACCCCCGCGGATGATCGATGTCGGAGTCGGGAAGGGAGCCGCAGCTGGCGCCGCGATCACCGTTCGGTCGTTCAAGGGGACTTTCCAGCTGCTGTCGCCGTCGCCCCCGCGGTGAATCAGCCGGCGGCGCTCGCAGCGGCGCAGTGCGCGTCGAAGGCGCCGGTGAGATCAGCGGCGATGGAGTCGACGGTGCGCCCCTCGATCTGCCAGCGCTCGATCATGTGTACGAGCTTGCCATCCCTGAAGAGCGCGATGCTCGGTGAGCTCGGCGCGTAGCCGACGAAGTAGCCGCGCGCGGTGCGCGTGGCGTCGGCGTCGTTGCCCGCGAAGACGGTGTAGCTCTTGTCGGGCGTGACGGCGTGCTTGAGCGCGTTCGCGACCGCGGGACGCATATTGCGCGCGGCGCAGCCGCAGACCGAGTTGACGATCACCAGCTGCGTGCCTTTCGCGGCATTGAGCGCGGTATCGACTGCAGCGCCGGTGCGCAGTTCCTCGATGCCGAGCTGGGTCAGCTCGGCGCGCATCGGGGCGACCAACCTTTCATCGTAGATCATCGAACTGAAGGGGGAAGGGGGAAGGGGGAAGGTAACTACTTCCGGGCCAAGGCTAGGATCGCGGCTTGGGGGACGACCAGGAATCGCTCTTCCTCGAAGGTGATCTCCACTGCCGCCTTCCTGAAGAACAGGGCGTAGTCGCCGGCCTGAGCCTGCATCGGAACGTAGCGGGTCTCCTTCGAGCCGGTGATGCGCCAGGGCTCGTCGAAGTGGTCGGTGACCTCGGGGAGGGGCTGGCCGGGGCCCGTAGCCACGATCGTGCCACCCTGCACCGCCTGGCTGTCGAGCGCCGTCGCTGGGAGATAAAGCCCGACGCGGGTGCGCTCCTCGCCATCCTCGAGTCGGATCAGCACGCGGTCGCCGACGATGATCAGTTCTTTCTTCCCTTTGCGCATCGACCCGGAAGGTACCTTGGTCACTTGACGAGGAACAACCGGTCCTGCCGCCGGATCGCCCACCGCGCCCGCCCGTCGCCGCCGATGATCGCGTCCTCCTCCTGCGCCATCCGCACTGCCTGACCGCCCCATTCGGCGACGCGGGTGGTCGCCTGCAGTTCGATCGAGTACCACATCCGCGCGATGACCTTCGCGTCGCCGCGACCCGGCACGCCCCCCTGATAGTCCCACAGCCCGATCAGCGGGCCAGCGCCGTGCCCGTGCTTGCCGATCGGATGGGAGTACACAGTGCCCTCGATCCCTTCGACCTTCATCTTCGCGAGCGAGCTCGCGAGGATCTCATTGCCGGTCCGGTCGGGACGGAGCTCCGCCATCACGATGTCCTGCAGGCGATTCGAGTTCCGAAGTGCCGCGCGGAGCCCCGCCGGAGCCTCGGTCTCGCCGGGGAGCAGGACGTAGGCGTCGTGCTGTGTGTCGGTGTTGAGCCCGAGCGCCGTGATGCCCACATCGGAATGGAGGAGGTCGCCGCGCTGGATCACCGGGTCCTCCCCGAGATCCGCCGCCGAGACACCGCGCCGCTGGACATCCACACTCGGTTGGAACCAGGTGCCGAGCCCCAGATCGTTGACGCGTTGGCGCCACCACCAGACGAGGTCGCTTGTGCGCGTCACGCCCGGCGTGATCGTCGCCGCCGAGAACATCTCCTGCGAGAGCTGCCAAACGAGTTCCTGGAGACGAGCATAGAACACTTCCTCCTCGGGAACGCGCGCCGCGATCAACTCCAGTGCGAGCGCCTCGGCGGGACGGAAACGCGACGACCACATCGCGCCGAGCGCCTCGGTCATCCCGTCGCGCTCTCCGGCGGTGAGGCCGTCGGTGAAGGCGAAGGTGCGCGAGACATTGATCGCGACGACCTTTGGTTGCCGCTCCTCGAGCACCGCCTTGAGCACCTGCCACTGTTGGTCTCCCCAGAGCTCGGCTTGCTGCCCTGTACCGCCGGCGGCAGCGACGGTCGCGCGACGCGCTTCATACAGCCCGCCCTGCGAACTGCCGCCGAGCGCGATCCGCTCGATGCAAGAGCCATCGCCGGGATCGGTGCGGCCTTGCGAAGCGCAGCGGTCGAAGAAGACGTAGATCGTGCGGCGACGCGCCGCGAAGGTGGTCGGCGAGACGAGCGACGAGAAGACGGGATCCTCATTGTACTCGCGCATCGGCACGACCCACGCGTCAATGCCCTGCTTCCGCATCAGAACGGGAAGGACGGTCTTGAGTCGCTGTTCGAGCCAGCGCTGCTGGGTGGCCGCTTGCTCGCGCAGGGTGCCGAAAGGACGCTGCGGCCCCTGCGCTGCAGCGGTCGTCGCCAAGAGCGTGAGAACGAGAAGTCGCATCAGTTGTGCACCGGTTTGCGGGGCAGGAGCACGAGTCGCACGAGGGTCGAGACGAGGGCGAGCGCCAAGGAGAAGACCAGGATGCCGACGACGCGGATCGCGGCGAGGCGCACTGCCGACGCTTGCCAGTCCTCGAATGTCGCCGTGAGACTCCCGATCCGCTCGAGTCCGAGCATCGTGAGGGCAAGACTCACCGAGACTTCGGTGAGCGCTTCCACAAGGGCGAAGACCGGCGCGCGCCAGAGCCAGGACTTCACTGCGTAGTTGCCCAGATGCAGCGTCGCGATGATGAAGAGGAGCGCGAGGCCGAGGACGAAGGTCCCCGCGATCCAGCTCCAGCTGTTGCTCCATCCGAACTGCAGGATCGCAGCGCGATAACTCCGAAGGATGACCCCCGTGAGGAGGGCCATCAGGACGACGTTCATCGAGATCCGGTGCAGGAGCGGCGGCGGTGGCGGGGGCTCATCCATCGCCCCCACCATCATGGTCGCGCGAAGCAGCGGCATCGATCAGCGCGTCGCGATGCACTCGATCTCGACGCGAGCGCCGAGAGCGAGTCCGTTGGCGCCGAGGGCGCTGCGCGCCGGGAGACGGCCTGGGGAGAAGTAGGTGCGGTACACGCCGTTCATCGTCTCCCACTCCTTCATGTCGGCCAGCATCACCGTGCACTTCACGACCTTGTCCATCGACGAACCGATGGCCTCGAGCGTGCGCTTGATGTTCTCGAGCGTCTGCTTGGTTTCGGCCTCGATCCCGCCGGCGACGAGACTGCCGCTCGCGGAGGCATCGGTGCCGATCTGCCCGGAGAGGAAGATCAATCCATCCACACGGACCGCTGGGGAGAAGGGGCGCGTCGGCGCGCCGAACGGCGTGAGGTACACCGCGGAGTCGGCCTCCACCCTCTCATCGGCGTCCTGCTCCATTTCGCTCCGTTCGGTCAGCACCCAGGCACCGACGCCGGCTGCGCCGAGGGCGAGACAGATCCCGAGCAAGATCCTTGGGTTCACTTGAAGACGTGGCCGATGCGTGACCACCGGCCCCTCCAGAAGCAGTGAATGGGGAAGTCGCACGACTCGTTGTCGTAGGACCAGTACACGAAGAGTGGCCTCCCCCGGACGTTCGCGCGAGGGACGAAGCTCCAGAAGCGGCTGTCCTTCGAGTTGTAGCGGTTGTCCCCCATCATCCAGTAGTGCCCTTCGGGCACCACGAGTGGTCCCCAGTCATCCACCGTCGGCTGCGCCGGCGAGGCGCCGAAGCGCGACTCCTTGAGCTGCACCGGCTTCTGCCAGTCGAAGTTCGGATCGACGAGGTCCCCCGGCGTGCCGGGAAGGGAGACGGCGTAACCGTTCTGCTGCGGCGCGCCATTGATGTGCACGAGACCGTCGCGCGAGTAGAGCGTGTCCCCCGGCATCCCGATCAGGCGCTTCACGAGGATCGGGATCGAGTCCCAGGGCTGGTCGCGCTGGGGCGGCGAGACGAACACGACGATCTCGCCGCGGCGCGGGTCGGCGTAGCCGGGAAGGTTGATTCGCGTGAAGGGGAGGTGCGGACCGAAGCGGAGCTTGTTCACGAAGAGCATATCCCCGATGAGCATCGAGGGGATCATCGAGCCCGACGGGATCCGGTATGCCTCGACGAAGAAGGTCCGCAGGACGAGGAAGATCGCGATGGTGCCGAGGAGGGACTTGGTCCCCTCCCACGCGCGCTTCCCGGTGAACTTGCTCCCACCGCCCTTGCGGCCGCGCAGGGCGGCGACGCTACTGGTGGGTTTCTCCTCGGCGGTCTTCTTCTTGTTCTTCTTCGCGGCCACGGGTCTCAAGGTGTGAGGACAAGGGGAATCTAAACGAGAAGGGGGCGGCGCCAGGCGCGCCCCCCCGGACACCCCGGTAAAACAGCGGGGAAGTTTCGCGCGAGGGCAACACCCTGGTAAAATAATAC
>JANPCH010000045.1:0-1980 GCA_031430835.1 Gemmatimonadaceae bacterium | reverse complement strand
GCTCCCGAGCGGATCCTCGTCCTCGCGCGCGTCTCCTGGGAGTCGAAGTTCGTCGTCGCTGCGCTCGAAGAGGCGGGGTGGGACGTCGACACTCGGCTGCGACTCAGCGACACGATCACGATCGCTCAGGGGAGCGGTACTGCGCCCTCGCTCTTGCGACACGCGGTGGTGGTGGTCCTCGATCCGCTCACCGCGGCCGAAGCCGCAGCGATAATGCGATTCGTTCGCGGAGGCGGGGGACTCCTGGTGTCAGGCCGAGCGAATGCGTCGAGCGCGCTGGCCGCGATCGCGGCGGGGCGCACCGAACGCGAGATCCCACCCGAGTCACGCACCTTCATCGAGGTGGACCCCCTGACCGCGCTCCCCCTGCACGCCTTCGCGACCGTACGAGTCGACGCGCTGGTGCTCGACTCGCGCGGCACCGCGCGTGCCCTCGTCGCCCGCCGCGAAGGCAGTGGACGCGTCGTGCAGTCGGGCTACGCCGACACTTGGCGCTGGCGGATGGAAGGAGAGCCGGGAAGCGTGGAGGCTCACCGCCGGTGGTGGTCGCGGCTCGTCACGCTCGCACTGCCGACCTCGGCCGTGCCAAGCTCCCTCAGCGCGAGCGATGAAGGCACGCCGCTGGCCGCGCTCGTGAACGCGCTCGGCGAGTCCCGTGAGGCGGCGCCAGGCTCGACGCCCCGGGGCCCCGCGATCCCCGCGTGGCTCGGGGCACTCATCCTCCTGCTCCTCCTGACCGAATGGGCGCTGCGCCGCCTGCGAGGCGTGCCGTGACCCTCGCCTTCATCTCGCACTCCGACGTCGGGCGCCACGACAACGGCTGGCACCATCCGGAGCACGTGGGCCGGCTGCGCGCGATCACGCGCGCGTTGCGTGACCACTTCGAACTCTTTACTGAGCTCGATCATCTGGAAGGCCGCCACGCGACAGAGGAAGAACTGAAGCTGGTGCACGATCCCGCCTACATCGCGCGCGTGCGGGCGATGTCAGAGGCGGGAGGGGGAAGGTTCGATGCCGATACCGCCGTGAGCGAGGGCACGTGGGACGCGGCCACCGCTGGAGCCGGGAGCGTACTGGAAGCAGTCGAGCGTTCTCTCGACGGACGGAACCTGCGCAGCTTCGCCGCCGTGCGGCCTCCGGGGCACCACGCGCTGCGCGATCACGCCATGGGCTTCTGCTTCTTCGGCAACATCGCCATCGCAGCGCACCACGCGAGGAACCTCGGCGCGAAGCGGGTGCTCATCGTGGACTGGGACGTGCACCACGGCAACGGGACGCAGGCGCTGGTGCAGGCGGACCCCGGGATCCGGTTCGTGTCGATGCACCAATGGCCCTGGTATCCGGGCACGGGGGCGGCCGACGATCGGGGACCCCATGGGTCGGTGTGGAACGTGCCGATGGCGCCGGGGCTCGCGCCCGAGGCGTACGTGGCAGCCCTCGAAGGCGCGCTCGTCGCCGCCACGGCCGGCTGGGATCCGCAACTCGTGCTCCTGTCGGCCGGCTTCGACTCGCTCGCGGGGGATCCGCTCGGCGCGTTCACGCTGGCGAGCGACGACATCGTGCGGCTGACGCGCACGCTGGTGGCGCTCGCGGAGCGAACGGCGGGGGGACGCCTCGTGAGCGCGCTCGAGGGCGGGTATGCGCCCGAGGCCGTGGGACGCGCGGTGGTGGCGCACCTGCGGGCGCTGGCCTGAGGGCAGGCACGGGGTAGCTTTCCCGGTCTCCCATGGCCGCTCCCAACCTTCCATCCGAAGCCTCCGAGGGCACGCCGGCGCGTCCGGCGTCGCGCGGGCTGCGCTCGTGGAAGCTCCGGGCCGACGGGACGCTGGCCACCGACCTCGCGCCGCGCGATCTCGCCGCGGCCCGGACGGCGGCGGCGCCGCTCTGGGTGGACATCGACGTGACCGACCTGCACCAGTCGGCGTGCCTCGAGAACGTGTTCAACTTCCACCCGCTCTCGGTGGAGGACACGCTGAACCC
>JANPCH010000044.1:0-77459 GCA_031430835.1 Gemmatimonadaceae bacterium | reverse complement strand
CTCTCGCAGGCCACGCGCAACCAGGTGGACTTCGCTCGCAAGGCGGGGGCGGCGGCGGCGGTGTACTTCCGCGAGGATGGCGCGACCGAATGCGTGAGCCTGCTCGGCAAGATGACGGGCGCTCCGACGCATTCGATGGACACGACACGGCTCCTTGGCGGCGACGCCCAGGTCCTGCTCGGCCTGCGCGAGTGGCTCGCGCGGCAGCCGCACACTGCACCACGGGACAATGGCTGACGACAAGAAGCTGACGACCCGCGCCGAGGACTTCAGCGCGTGGTACAACGAGCTGGTCCTTCGCTCCGAACTGGCTGACTACTCCCCCGTGAAGGGGTCGATGGTCATCCGGCCCAACGGGTATGGCATCTGGGAGCGAATGCAGCGGGCCCTCGATGACGCCTTCAAGGCGACGGGGCACGAGAACGCCTACTTCCCGCTGCTCATCCCGCAGAGCTTCCTCGCGAAAGAGGCGCAGCACGTCGAGGGATTCGCTCCCGAACTCGCGGTCGTGACGCACGGCGGCGGAAAGGAGCTCGAGGAACCCCTCGTCATCCGGCCGACGTCGGAGACGATCATCTACCACATGTTCGCGAAGTGGACGCAGTCCTATCGCGACCTTCCGATCCTGATCAATCAATGGGCTAACGTCGTGCGCTGGGAGATGCGGACCCGGCTCTTCCTACGTACGCTCGAGTTCCTCTGGCAGGAGGGACACACCGCGCACGCGACCGAGACGGAGGCTGAGGAGGAGACGCGGCGGATGCTCGGCGTCTACCGCGAGTTCATGGAAGGATGGATGGCGATGCCGGTGATCACGGGGCAGAAGACGGAGAGCGAGAAGTTCGCCGGTGCGCTGCGCACCTACGCGTGTGAGGCGATGATGCAGGACCGGAAGGCGCTCCAGGCCGGGACCTCGCACAATCTCGGTCAGAACTTCTCGAAGGCGTTCGAGCTCAAGTTCCAGAACGAGGCCGGTGAGATGGCGTTCGCGTGGAATACGTCGTGGGGGGTCTCGACGCGAATGGTCGGGGGCCTCGTGATGACGCACGGCGACGACAACGGTCTCCGCACGCCGCCGAAGCTCGCGCCGATCGAGGTCGTGATCGTGCCGATCTTCCGCAAGGACGAAGAGCGGGACCGGGTGGTGGGGGCCGCGCACAAACTGCGCGACGAACTCGTGGCGTGGCAGGGCCGTGGCGCGACCGACCGACTGCGGGTGAAGGTCGACGCCCGCGAGGGGATGAAGCCGGGGGCGAAGTACTACGAGTGGGAGCTGCGCGGCGTGCCGGTCCGGCTGGAGCTCGGGCCCCGCGACCTGGACCAGAACTCGGTGATGTCGGCCCGGCGCGACACGAAGGAGAAGGCGCCGCTTCCGATGACTGACTTGGCACCGCAGCTCGCGAGACTCCTCGACACGATCCAGCGTCAGATGTTCGCTGACGCCTTGGCCCGACGTGAGGCGGCCTCGTTCCGCGGTCCGATGACCTACGACCGATTCCGTGAATTGATGGACGGTGAGGGCGGCTTCGTGTACGCGGGGTGGAATGGTGATCCCGCCGTCGAGGCGAGGGTGAAGGAGGAGACGAAGGCGACGATCCGGGTGATCCCCGATCCCGAGTTCCGCTCGCCCGAGGGGCCGCGCACCTGTCTGGTCACCGGGCAGCCCGCGAAGCACGAGGTCATCTGGGCGAAGGCGTACTGATGGCCGGGTTCGACCGCGTGGAAGGGACGCTCCACTGCGACAGCGTCCCCGCCGAGCGGCTGGCGCGCGACGCGGGCACCCCCTGCTATGTGTACAGCGCGTCGATCATTCGCGAGCGGTACGCGCGACTCGACGCCTCACTCGCCGCAGCGCCGCACCGCATCCACTACTCGCTCAAGGCGAATGGCTCGCGCGGTGTCCTCGGAGTGCTCCGCTCCCTCGGGGCAGGCGTCGACGTGGTCTCGGGTGGCGAACTCTTCAAGGCGCTGAGAGCGGGGTTCGGCGGCGGGGACATCCTCTTCGGCGGCGTGGGGAAACAGGAACGGGAGCTGCGCGAGGGGCTCGCCGCTGGCGTCCGGCTCGTCAACGTCGAGTCCGAAGGGGAACTGCGGCTCCTCTCACGGATCGCCGGGGACCTCCGCGTCACGGCGCCGGTCGGTCTGCGGGTGAATCCCGAAGTGGACGTTCGCAACGCGCACGCGTACATCGCGACCGGTGAGCGCGGCCACAAGTTCGGGATCCCGGTCGGGGACGCCGAACGGATCGGGCGGCTCGCGCTCTCCTTGCCGCATCTGTTGCTGCAGGCGCTCGATATGCACGTGGGATCGCAACTGCACGCGCTCGATGCCTACGCCGAGGGGACCAGTCGCCTCGTGGAACTGGCCAACGCCCTCCGCACGGCCGGCGCGCCACTGCGATTCCTCGACGTCGGTGGTGGATTGCCGGTCCCGTACGGCGATGAGGCCGAGCCCGACCTGCTGCGGTACGGGGGCATCGTGACCGGCGCGGCGAACGCGATCGGCGCTGAGTTGCTCGTCGAGCCGGGCCGGTTCCTCGTTGCTGCGGCGGGCGTATTGCTCACCCGCGTGATCGACCGGAAGGAGAGCGGTGGAAAGACCTACATCATCTGCGACGCGGGGATGACCGAACTGCTGCGCCCGTCGCACTACGATGCCTTTCACCGGATCGAGTCGGTGGCGCGACCGTCGGGGAGGATCGTGGCCGACGTTGTGGGGCCGGTCTGCGAGAGCGGGGATTTCCTCGCGCTCGATCGTGAACTGTCGGACGTCGATCGCGGGGACCTGCTGGCGGTGCACACCGCCGGCGCCTACGGTTACGTGATGAGTTCGCAGTACAATGCGCGTCCGCGCGTCGCGGAAGTCCTCGTCGATGGGGCGCGTTGGGCAGTCGTGACCGCGCGGGAGAGTTACGAGGATCTCGTACGTCACGAGGTGCCGGTCCCCGAATGGAGGACGTCGTGATGCGGATCGGCCTGATCTCGGATACCCACGACCGCGTTCCTGCGGTCGATGCGCTCCTGCGGGAGATGATGCAACGGGACGTGACGTTCGTCCTGCACGCGGGAGACTACTGCTCCCCCTTCGCGTTGAAGCCCTTCCAGGACCACAGCATCGCGATGGCCGGTATCTTCGGCCGCAATGACGGCGACCCCGAGGGGATCCGAGCCTTCGCCGCACAGGGGATGGGGCAGGAGCTGTTCGAGTCGCCGCACAGCATCAAGTTCGGCGACCACAAGGTGCTGATCGTCCACGATATCGGTGATGTGGTCGAGCGGTCGGTGCTCGCCCACGCGATCGTGATCCACGGCCACACCCACTTGCAGGAGATGAAGACGCGGGGCGAGACGTTGATCGTGAACCCCGGCGAGGCGTGCGGTTGGCTCAATGGCTCGCCGACCGCCGCCGTGATCGATCTCGACTCGCGGCACGTCGAGTTCATCAAGCTCGGAGGGCCCGAGTGGAAGGTGTGACGTCACGCATCCTGATCCTCGATTGCGGTTCGCAGTTCACCCAGCTCATCGCCCGGCGCGTCCGCGAGGCGCGCGTGTACTCCGAGATCCATCCACCCGACCGATCGCTCGCGTGGATCCGCGACTGGAAGCCGACCGGCATCATCCTCTCGGGAGGACCGAGTTCGGTCACCGACGAAGGGGCGCCCGCCTTCGATCCCGGCATCCTCGACATCGCGCCGATCCTCGGGGTCTGCTACGGGATGCAGTGGCTCGCCCACGTGGCTGGGGCTGCGGTCACCGGCGGCGGCAAGCGCGAATATGGGCGTGCCGAGGTGATCGTAAGGGAGTCCGCCGGACTCTTCGCGGGATTCACCTCTTCCGAACACTCGACGGTCTGGATGAGTCACGGCGATCACGTCGAGCAGGTGCCACCCGGGTACGTGCTCACGGCGTCGAGTGAGGGGAATCCGGTCGTCGCGTTCCGCCACACGAGCAAGCCGATCCACGCGATCCAGTTCCACGCCGAGGTCGCGCACACCGTGCGTGGCGCCGAGATCATCCAGAACTTCCTCTTCGGCATCGCGGGGTGCACGCCGGATTGGACCCCTGGGCACTTCGTCGAGCAGGAGGTCGCGCGTATCCGCGCGCTGGTCGGCCCGCAGCATGTGATCTGCGGTCTCTCCGGTGGCGTGGACTCGTCGGTCGCCGCGGCGCTCGTCCACAGGGCGATCGGCGATCAACTCACCTGCATCTTCGTCGACACGGGATTGCTCCGACTGCACGAGCGCGAGCAGGTCGAGCGCACGATGGGCCAGCACCTCGGCATCAAGCTCGTCACCGTTCGGGCCGAGGACCGATTCCTCGGGGCGCTCAAGGGGATCGACGATCCCGAGGCGAAGCGTCGCGCGATCGGGCATACGTTCATCGATTGCTTCGAGGACGCCGCGGCCGAGGCGGGGCAGGGTGCCGCGTTCCTCGTCCAAGGCACGCTCTATCCCGACGTCATCGAATCGGTGAGTGCCAAGGGCGGCCCCAGCGCGACGATCAAGACCCATCACAACGTCGGTGGGCTCAAGCCGGGGATGAAGTTCCAACTGATCGAACCCCTGCGCGAACTGTTCAAGGACGAGGTGCGCAACGTAGGACGCGAGCTCGGACTGCCCGAGGAGATGGTCGGACGCCACCCATTCCCCGGCCCCGGGCTCGCGATCCGGGTGCTCGGCGCGGTGGATCCCTCGGCGCTCGACACGCTGCGCCGCTCCGATGCGATCTATCTGGACGAGATCCGTGCGGCCGGGCTCTACAACGAGATCTGGCAGGCGTTCGCTGTCTTCCTCCCGATCCGTTCGGTGGGAGTGATGGGCGATGGCCGCACGTATGAACATGTGATCGCCCTGCGCGCGGTGACGAGCACGGACGGGATGACCGCCGACTGGTTCCCGTTCCCACCGGATGTAATGGCGCGGATCTCGAACCGGATCATCCGCGAGGTGCCGGGAGTGAACCGCGTGGTCTACGATGTGAGCTCCAAGCCCCCCGCGACGATCGAATGGGAGTGACGTGAGCCGGTTCACGCGGCTCCGCCCGACCAGAGGCGAGCTGCGTGAGATGGTGCGGCTCGCAGCGCCGATCGTCGTCGTGAACGTCGGGATGCAGGGGATGGGTCTCGTCGACGCGATCATGCTTGGGCGCGTCTCGTCGGCGGACCTCGCCGCCGGCGCCCTCGGCAATTTCTATTTCTTCGTCACGGCGATCGTCGGGCTCGGCGTCCTGATGTCGCTCGACCCGGTGATCTCGCAGGCCGTCGGCGCCAAGGATGACGTTGGTGTCGCGCGCGGGGTGCAGCGCGGCGTCCTGATGACGCTGATCGTGACGGTGTGCATCGCCGCGCTCTTCGTGCCCGCGCAGTACGTCTTCGAACTCCTGCGCCAACCCGCGGATGTCACGCCCGGGGCAGCGGGCTACGTGCGCTGGAGTATCCCCGGACTCCTGCCGTTCTTCGCGTTCAACATGATGCGCCAGACCCTGCAGGCCCTGCGGCGTCTGCGCCCTGTCGTGCTGGCGGTCGTGGTCGGCAACCTCTCGAACGTCTTCTTCAACTGGGTGCTCATCTACGGCAATCTCGGCTTCGAGCCGGGAGGCGTCGTCGGCTCAGCGCAGGGCACGGCGATCGCGCGGTGGGTGATGGGCCTGACCTTGCTCGCGTCGGCTTGGCCCGTCCTGCGCCCGACCCTACGCCCCTGGCTGACGGATTCGCTCGAGATGGCGCCACTCGGTCGGATGTTCCGCGTCGGGATCCCGGTGGGACTGCAGTTCCTTGCCGAGGCCGGCGCCTTCGGACTCGCCACCGTGATGGCCGGTTGGCTCGGCACGACCACGCTCGCCGGGCACGAGATCGCGCTCAGCCTCGCGTCGATGACGTTCATGGTGCCGATGGGAGTCGCCGGCGCGGCGGCGGTGATGGTCGGCCACGCGGTCGGACGACAGGACCTCGCGGCGTCGCGGAGGGATGCGGTCGCGGCACTCGCGTGCGGCGTGGGCTTCATGGCCGCGATGGCGATCCTGTTCGCGATCATCCCAGGCGCGCTCGCCGACGTGTTCACGACCGATCCAGCCACGCAACTGATGGCCGCGACCTTGATCCCGATCGCGGCGGTCTTCCAGGTCTTCGACGGGACGCAGGTGATCTCGTCGTCGATCCTGCGCGGGGCGGGAGACACCCGCGTGCCGATGATCCTCCACACCCTGAGTTTCTGGGCGGTGGGGATCCCGTTAGGAGCCTATCTCGCGTTCGGCGCCGATGCGGGCGCGCCGGGGCTCTGGTGGGGGCTGACCGCAGGGCTCGCGGCGGCGGCGGTGCTGCAGGTCGGTCGCGTGCGAGCGAAGCTCGGCAGCGACGTCGCGAGACTTGTGATCGACCAGGAGAGGTAGGCTGGTTGCGTGGTTCGCGACCGCGCAGCTCGCCGCACCGCAGGTCAGACGCCCTTCTCCTCGAGCAGCTTGATGAACTGCCCGGGCTGCGTCAGCGCCAAGAGCCGGTCCGGGACGTCGGGCTCCTTCGAGAACTGCGCGATCTTGCCGAGCACGGGGAGATACTGGTTCGAGACCTCGAGCGGCGGTGCGACGATCAGGAAGAAGAAGTGCACCGGCTTGTCGTCGATCGCCTTGAAGTCCACTCCGGCACTCTTGCGCCCAAAGGCGACCCGGAGTTTCGACACCACAAGTGAGCGGCAGTGGGGGATCGCGATGCCTCGGCCGATCCCGGTAGAGCCGAGGTTCTCCCGCCGCTTCAGCATCTTGAAGAGCATCCCCTCGTCCTTCTCTCCGAGCGTGAGGAGGGAGATGAGTTCGCGGAGGATCTCCTCCTTCGTCGACCCCTTGAGGTCGAGCGCAACGGCGTCTTCTGAGAAGAATTCGCGTAGTTCCATCTCGCGAAGGTAACGGCACCCACAAAGCGTGTCAAACTCTGATGTTGCAAGCGTTTGGGCCCCCTTCTACCTTTCGGTGAGATGCCCTTTCCGTACCCGACCGGTCACGCGGTCCCCCTCTTCTTGGCCCCGATGGCTGGGGTCTCGGAATCCCCCTTCCGCCGGCTCTGCCGGTCGTGGGGGGCAGATGTCGTCGTGACCGAGTTCCTCTCTGCTGAGGGGATCCGTCGCGAGAACGAGGCGACGATCGCCAAGCTGCGCTTCGGCGCCGACGAGCGGCCGATCGGCGTGCAGATCTTCGGCGCGGATCCGGCGGCGATGGAAGAGGCGTCCGCGCTCGTGACCGATCTGTTCCACCCGGAGTTCATCGACATCAACTTCGGGTGCCCAGTGAAGAAGGTGGTGAAGCGGAATGGCGGGTCGGGCTGCCTCAAGGATCTCGACCTCGTGCAGTCGATCATTCGGGCGGTGGTGCGAGGGACGCACCTCCCCGTCACCTGCAAGATCCGCAGCGGGTGGAGCGAGGAGATGCGCGATCCGGCCGCGATCGCGCGGCGCTGCGAGGACGCGGGCGTTCGCGCGATCGCGCTGCACCCGCGCACTCGCACCCAGATGTACTCCGGCGCCGCCCGGTGGGAGGAGATCGCCGCGGTGAAGGCGGCGGTGACAATCCCGGTGATCGGGAACGGCGACATCAAGACCGCCGATGATGCGGTGCGAATGCATCGCGAGACCGGCTGCGACGGCGTGATGATCGCACGGGGCTCCTTCGGACAGCCCTGGATCTTCACGCAGGCGCACGCGATGCTCGAAGGGCGCCCCGTGCCCGCGACGCCCGGTGTCGAGGAGCGATTCAGGATCGCACTCTCGCACGCGCGGATGGTGCAGGAGTACGAACACGATCCCGCCGGCGCTGCACTCGAGTTCCGAAAGCACCTGGGATGGTATGTGAAGGGACTCCCGAGCTCGGCCGAGTTGCGCAAGAAGCTCCACGCCGTGGATTCGTTCGGTGAGGTCGAGGGGATCTTCGAGGAGTACCTCCGGAGCGACCTTTCGCGCGCCGCCGAGGCGGCGTGAGGCGGGAGCGCGTTCGCGCGCTGCTCGACGAGGTCGCATCCGGACGACTCGCGGTGGGTGAAGCACTGGCGCAGTTGGATGATGCGCCACTTGAGGATCTCGGATTCGCGACGATCGATCATCATCGCGCCCTCCGACAGGGCTTCCCCGAAGTCGTGTTCGGGCCGGGGAAGACCCCCGAGCAGGTGGTGAGCATCTGCCAACACCTCGCCGCGAAGGGGGACGGTTTTCTCGTCACGCGAGTCGAGACCGAGGCCCGCGCGGCACTCGTGGCGACTTGGCCCGCCGCCGAGGTAAACCTGCTGGCGCGGAGCGTCCTCCTGCGGCCGAACTCGATCCCGACGCGCGACGCGCGCGAGGTGGCGGTCGTTACCGCGGGGACGAGTGACCTCCCGGTGGCCGAGGAGGCAGCGGTGACACTCGATGCGGCTGGAGTCGGCGTGCGGCGGGTCACCGACGTGGGGGTCGCTGGCATCCACCGCCTGCTCGCGCGCCGTGAGACGCTGCGCGACGCAGCGGTGGTGATCGTCGTGGCGGGTATGGATGGGGCGCTCCCCTCGGTGATCGGGGGACTCGTGCGGTGCCCCGTCATTGCGGTGCCGACGAGTGTCGGCTATGGCGCGGCGTTCGGCGGCCTCGCGCCCCTGCTCACGATGCTCAACTCCTGCGCCGCCGGCGTCACGGTGTGCAACATCGACAACGGGTTCGGCGCCGCCGTCGCTGCCAGTCGTATCCTCGGGCGCTGACGACCGCCGATGGCGTCGCTGCTTGCAGGACTCTTCGCCGGTGTCGCGCTGGTGCTCGGGTTCCAGTGGTACCTGCACCGCCGGACGATGACCGCGGCCGCGACCGCAAAACGACAAGTGAACAGCCTCCCTCGCGACCGGAGCCAGGAGACGCTGCTCGCGGCATTCCGGGCCGACGAGATCCCCGAGTCCGAGGATGCGCGGCGCGAGGATCAGCGGATCCTCGCCGACGCGCTGCGCGACATCGCGCATCGCCGCGACGCACAGGCGGCGATCCTCTGGGTCCTGGACGAGACGACCGGCGGTGTTGCGATGCCAGTGGCCTCCAGCGCCGACGACGCCCGCACGAGCCAGACCCCGGCGTACCTCCCGATCGTCAATGCCGGGGATCGCGGTGTGATCGAGTGGGTCGCGCGGGAGCGACTCCCTTCGTTCGGCGAACCGGGAGCAACGCCGCGACTCGCCGTGGCGCCGTTCGACGCGCACGGATCGCCGGGGGCGCTGAGTTTGCACTTCGGCGACGAGGCGATGATCGACGATGTGCGGATGCGCGCTCGCCTCGCCGAACACGCGGCGATGATGTCACGCTGGTACACCCTCGTGCGGACCCGGGCCGACGTCTCGCGACAGAACCTCCGACTACGCGGCCTGATCCGGTCGGCGAGCACGCTGCAGGCCTCGCGCGATCCGCTCGAGCTCGAACGGGTGCTCGTGGCCGACGCCCTGCCGGTCGTCGGTGCGGAGTGGTCGGTGCTGATCCGGTGGGACGTCGGTCGTCGCGAGGGAGAGGTGCGCGCTGCGACGTCGGCCGCGATGACGCTTGGCGTTGGGTTCGAGTCGCTCGTCGTGCCGGTCGATTCGATCGCCGGACAGGTCTGCTCGGAGGGACGTCCGCAGGTGTTCGCCGACGCGCGCGCCTTCGCGCGGAGCGAGGATGCGATCTTCGGCGGCGGGGCGCAACTGGGGGCGGTGGGATCGCTCGTCGCGGTGCCGCTCGTGCGCGGGGAGGGGGAGCGCCCGATCGGCGCGCTCGTCTGCGGGCACCGCGAGGTGGGCGCACTCCGTGCGATCGAAGCGCGCAATGCGCGCAACTTGGGCGTGATCGCCGCTGGGGCGCTCGAGACGGCCTGGGCCGTCGAGGACGCGCGCCGGAACGCGCGGACGGATTCACTGACCGGGCTCGCGAACCGCCGCGGCTTCGACGAACGCTATGCGCAGGTCGTCCAGGAGACCGACCGTTATGGCGGGACGACGGCCCTCATCCTTCTTGACATCGACCACTTCAAGAAAGTCAATGACGCCTACGGCCACGAGGCGGGGGACGCGGTGCTCGTCGCGGTCGCCAAGGCGATGAGCGAAGGGCGGCGCACGGTCGACCTCGCGGCGAGGCTCGGGGGAGAGGAACTCGCGTTGCTCCTGCCGCAGACCGAGGCGAGTGGGGCGCGCGAAGTGGCGGAGCGGCTGCGGAGGCTTATCGAGGGTCTGCGGGTGGCAACGGCCGCTGGTGAGGCCCGCGTGACGGCGAGCTTCGGGGTCGCCGAGTATGCGGCGCGAGCAGGCGATGCGGCGGCGGTGTTCGAGCGAGCCGACCAGGCCCTCTACGCCGCGAAACGCGGCGGAAGGAACCGCGTCGACGTGGCAACCTGAGCGGGGACCTATTAGCTTGCTTGCTGTAGCTGGGGGGCGACTGGTTTCGATTGTGTGGGTGGCTTCGTGGCTGCGCGCCCAGGTCCTCGGGTCCCTGGTAAAACACTCGGGAAAGTCTCAACTGCGAATAACAACTTCGCTCTCGCCGCGTAAAGCTTAGGCTTTACCCCGGCAGTGCCTGAGAGGCAGCCCGCCCGGGGCGGTGCTCAGGTAACGCAAATCCGGGCTAGGCCAAGGGTGCGTTCGCCGCCCGCGGCCGAAACTCCAGCGGACTCATCCGAACGTGGGCGGCCTGTCGGCCAGCGTCCGGAAACATCAATCGACGGGACACGCGCGTAGACGCTGCGGAAGATCTTATGCAAGACGGGAGTTCGAATCTCCCCGCCTCCATGAGCGGCAGAGGGAAGGTGGAAGGAGGAAGGGGGCCGCCTGTTCAGGCGGCCCTTTTTCATTCCCGCTGAGTTGCACTCGCCGTCCTTCTCCCCTTCCACCTCTCACCGGCCGTCAGTCCAGTCGCCGCACCATCACGACCGCCGTCTCGGGACACGCCCCCCTGAACTCTTCCGAGGCGTGCAGCGATTTCGGTGCGGCATCGCGAGTGATACGGGAGAAGCCGAAGCGCGGGAACCACCGTTCGGCGGTGGTCGTGAGGAGGACAAGCTCCTTCGTTCCCGCCCGCTTTGCCTCGGCGAGGAGCGCCTCCACCAGCCGCTCCCCGATCCCAGAGCCACGCAACGTCGGGTCCACGACCGCTGAACGGAGGAGCGCCGCGGAGCCGTAGCGCTCGAGTCCGATCGCACCAACGACCGCGCCCGCCCGCTCCGCCACAAGGAAGTGGTCGAGGTCCGCCGGCACTCCTTCCAACGGAAGCTTGGCGTCGGTGAGGAGTTTGCGGACCGCCCCGGAGTCGGCGCGTGTGGCCGGGCGGATCGACGTCTCAGTGGTCGTCACGGGACTCACGCGGCCCTCCCGGGCTTGATCGCGCGCACGAAGGCGCTGCAGAACGTCCCGTCAAGCTCGTCGGCGATGCCCTCGGCATCAAGGCCAGCGTCCGAGAGGAAGGATCGCGCGTCCTCGGCCTTGTAGACTCGAGTCGGCTCGATCGACGGACTCACGAAGCCCGCCTCGCCGAGCAGACGAAGGAACTGCTGCTCCTCGAGGGCACCCGCGATGCAGCCGACCCAGAGTTCCATCGAACGACGGATATCAGCCGGCACCTCCCCGCGCACGACCACATCACTCACCGCGAACCGACCGCCCGGCTTCAGCACGCGGAACGCCTCGCGCAGCACCGCGGGCTTGTCGACCGCGAGATTGATCACGCAGTTCGAGATGATCACGTCCACCGAGTCGTCGGGGAGGGGGATCGTCTCGATCTGTCCCTTGAGGAAGGTGACGTTCTTGGCACCAGCGGCCTCGGCGTTCTTGCGCGCGAGGGCGAGCATCTCATCGGTCATGTCGAGCCCATACGCGTGACCAGTCGGGCCGACGCGCTGCGCCGAAAGCAGCACATCGATCCCGCCCCCGGAGCCCAGGTCGAGGACGACCTCGCCCGGCGCGAGCGACGCGAGCGCCGTCGGGTTGCCGCAACCGAGCGAGGCGAGCACGGCCCCCGCGGGGATCCCCTGGACCTCCGATGCGGCATAGAGGTCGCGCGTGATCGGATCCTTCTCGCCCGCGCCGCAGCAGGAGGAGCCGCAGCAGGAGGCGTCCTCGCCCTTGTCGGCGAGCTTGGCGGCCTCGCCGTACTTCGCACGGACGATGGCGTGGATCTCGCTGCTGGCGATGGTGGTGGCGGGCATACGGTCCTCCTGGAAGTGGATGGTGGATCGGTGGGTCGGACCACTTCGGGGGTCCGTGTTCATCCGTCTACGGTCGAGCGCCTTCGGCAATGCGTCACGCACAGCAACTGACCGGCAGTCGTCGCCGCTCGGCGGCCGGCACCCGATACGCGGCAGCGGCCTGCTCCGCGTGTTCGAAGGACTGGGGCTCGAGTCGGTAGTGCGACCAGCGTCCGTCCCTTCGTGTTGCCACGAGACCGGCGTCACGCAGCGTCTTGAGGTGGAACGAGAGCAGGGACTGCCCGCAATCGAGGGCGGCCTGCAGGTCGCACACACACTTCTCCCCGCCGCGGAGCAGGTCGAGGATCCGCAATCGGCGGGGATCGCTGAGCGCCCGAAAGAGCGTGGCGTGCCGCTCGAAGCTCGCGTCGGACGGGGTGATGGTCTGGGCCATGAATCAACATATCAAGTTGTATTGATGAGCGCAAGGGAGGAGCATCGACACGCTCGGCGCTGGGTGCGATACTACGCCTAAGTCGGCCTCCGACTTCGTTCTCCGGCCTCCATCTCGCCTTATGACCTCCCCGCACGCGTGGCGTTTCTTCCGAGCCGGTGGCTCCGATCAGGTGGCGTTGGAGACCGGGGCCGACCTGCTCAATCTGGAGCATCTCGACCCGAAGCTCTGGGTCGCTCTCGCGATGCCGGTGCGCGGCCTGGAGATGGAGGAGCGGACGCTACGGCTGATGGATTCAGACGGTGACGGCCGATTGCGGGTCCCGGAGTTGATCGCGGCGGTGAAGTGGGCCGCGAGCCACCTCCGGGATGCCGACGCGCTTCTCACCGGCGGGGACCTGCCTCTCGCGGCGATCGATGAATCGACTCCCGAGGGGAAGCAACTCGCGGCGTCAGCGCGCGAGATCCTCACGAATCTCGGCAAGCGCGGACAACTGACCATCTCGGTGACCGATACGATGGCGACCGCGCGGATCTTCGCCGAGACGCCGTTCAACGGCGACGGCGTGGTGCCGGTCGAGTCAGTCGCTGTTCCGGAGCTGCAGGCGGTAGCGCAACTCGTGGTGGAACGCTTCGGCGCGACCACCGATCGGAGTGGGAAGCCTGGCTTTACGCAGCGGACCCTTGACGACTTCTTCGGCGCGTGTGACGCCTTCGACGCGTGGTGGCGTGAATCCGAGGAGAATGCCAAGGAGATACAGCCGCTGGGTGCAGCGAGCGTAGCGGCGTACGCGGCGCTCGACGTCGTGCGGGCGAAGATCAACGACTGGTTCGCGCGCTCACGGATCGCTGCCTATGATCCGCGCGCACTCGCCGCGGTGAACCGCCGGGAGGAGGAGTACCTCTTGTTCGCGGCGCAGGATCTCAAGGTGTCGGCACAGGAAGTGGCCGGGTTCCCCCTCGCGCGGGTGGATGCCGGCGGGCGGCTGCCGCTCGACGCCGGGATGAATCCCGCGTGGTCGACGGCGATCACGGAGTTTCGCAAGATCGTAGTTGCGCCGGTGCTTGGTTCGTCGCCTGCCGCGCTGACGGGCGAGGACTGGAGTCGGATCGAACGCACTTTCGCGGCGCACGAGGCGTGGCGCGGCCGGAAGGCCGGGGGCGAGGTCGAGGCGTTCGGTGTGGCCAAGGTACGCGCCCTGCGAGCCGGATCGGCCAAGGCCGCGCTCAGCGCTCTCGTGAAGGAGGACGTGGCGCACGAAGCGGCGATGAACGCGATCGCGAACGTGGAGCGGCTCGCACGATATCACCGCGATCTCGTGCGGATACTGAACAACTTCGTTGCCTTCCGCGATTTCTATTCCCGCGAGCGGCCGGCGATCTTCCAGGCCGGGACCCTCTACCTCGACAGCCGGAGTTGTGATCTCTGCATCCGGGTCGAGGACGCGGGGAAGCACGCCGAGCTCGCCGGCCTCGCGAAGACCTGCCTCGCGTACTGTGAATGCACGCGCATCGGCTCCACGATGACGATCGCGGCAGCGTTCACCGACGGCGACTCCGACAACTTGATGGTCGGACGGAATGGCGTCTTCTACGACCGCGACGGGAACGACTGGGATGCGACGATCACGAGGATCATCGACAACCCGATCAGTGTCCGCGAGGCGTTCTGGTCCCCCTACAAGAAGTTGGTGCGGTTGATCGAGGAACAGGTCGCGAAGCGGGCGGCGGCCGGCGAGGCGGAGGCCGATGCGAAGCTCGCGGCGACCGCGACGGCGACTGCGCACGTGGACAAGGCGAAGCCGGCGCCGAAGAAGATCGACGTCGGGACGGTGGCGGCGCTGGGAGTCGCGTTCGGAGCACTGGCGACGGCGTTCGCCGCGATCGCCGCGAAGGTCACGGGTGTGCTGGCCCTCCCGTTCTGGCAGGCGATCCTCGCGTTCGTGGCGGTCCTCGTCCTCATATCGACCCCCTCGATGGCGATGGCGTGGCTCAAGCTGCGGCAGCGGAATCTCGCGCCGATCCTCGACGCGAATGGTTGGGCGGTGAATGGCCGGGTGAAGATGAACGTGCCCTTCGGCGCTTCACTCACCAAGGTGGCGAGCCTGCCTCCGGGCGCGGGCGCCTCGTTCGCCGTGAGATATCCCGAGCCCCCGACTGCCGTGCCGCGGTTCATCCTCACCCTCGTCGGGGTCGTCTTCGTGCTCTCCTTGCTCAATCAATTCGGCGTGATCAACACCCTCACCGGAGGAAGACTCGGGAGCAGGCCGCCGAGTCAGGTCCGATCTGACGGAGGGGTCCCATGAACAAACGCGAGTTCCGTCGGTAGGCTGGCGGAGCGACGTCTGGTGCCTGCTTCGCTCCTGCCGTGCTCGATCCCTAGGTTGCGCTCGAGTCGACTGAGCTGGCGCAGGAGGAGAGGCGTTCTGGGCGACGATCCGGGGCAAGTACCGCCTGACGCCCGACTTCATCAATCTCGAGAACGGCTACTTCCCGATGCAGACAACTGAGGTCTTCGAGAAGTACCCCGGGGACCAGCGGGCGGTGAACCTTGAGGCATCGCATTGCTTCCGCCCCCGGATGCGCGATGACGAGCTCCGCGTGAGGACCCGGCTCGTCCGAGGATCTCATCTCATCACCCGCAATACCACCGAGTCGCTCGACACGGTCGTCTCCGGCTTCGATTGGAAGGTGGGGGACGAGATGGTGATGGTGTTGCAGGACTACGGCGCGATGCGTGACCACTTCGCCCAGATGGTGTGCCGCCACGGGATCATCGCCCACGAAGTGTCGGTGCCTCTTGAGCCCGCGTCGGACGACGAGCTTGTCACGCTCTACGCTGACGCGATCACGCCGCAGTTGCGCGATCGCCAACGCGAATGTGCAGGAGGTGCGCGTCACCCCGCACCTACTCACCGCCAGAGCCGAGCTTGACACCTTCGTTCGGGTGATGCGCCGACTCGCGGCCTGACCGACTGGCCTCCGCACTCGCGAGGGCGTCGACGACCGCACGCCGGAGCGTCTCGACGGTGAACGGTTTGGCCACGATCGCCTGTACCTGCGGCGCGAGCGACGCGTCCTCGTCTCGCTCGGCGGCGAATCCGGTGACGCAGACGATCGGTGTCCCCGGTCGGAGGACACGGAATCGCTCGATGACCTCGCGGCCGGAGATCCCCGGCATCATAAGGTCGGTCACGAGCACGTCGATCGGGCGGCCCGTGTCTGCGGCGATACCCAGGGCCGCCTCGCCATCGCTGGCCTCGAGCACGGTGAAGCCGAGCCGTCGGAGGAGCCGACTCGAAGCGCCCAGCACCGCCCTGTCGTCGTCCACGAGGAGCACGATGCCGGCCGCGGTCTCGACCGGTGATGAAGCGGTTGCCGCAGCGATCGGTGAGGCATCGTTGACCCCCGGGAGGAGCAGGGTGAAGGTCGTGCCGCGTCCCACCTCGGTCTCGAACTCGATCCGGCCACCAGCGCGCTTCGCGATCGACTCGACCATCGCCAGACCGAGTCCGGTGCCGAACCCCGGCGACTTGGTGGTGAAGAACGGCTCGAAGATCCGGTCCCTGATCCCCGCCGGGATGCCGGTCCCTTCGTCGCTCACGCGGATCGCGACCATCGGGCCGTCGTCGGTGACCGCGATCCGCAGCTGGCCTCCCTTCGGCATCCCGTCGCGGGCGTTCACCACGAGGTTCACGAGCACCTGTTCGAACTGGGCGCGGTCGAGTACGACCGTGCGCTCGCTCGCGCCAGCCGCCAAGCTGACCGTCACCTGTTGCGGCACGAGCCGCCGGAACATCGGCATCAGCGACTCGACCGTCTCTCGAGGTCGGAGGGATTCAGGGCGGATGAGCTGGCGCCCGGAGAACCCGAGCAACTGACGCGTGATGCCAGCCCCGCGCTCGGCGGCCGTGCGGATCGCCCGCACATCCTCCCGCGCCGGTGCGTTCGCCGGTAACTGTTCGGACATCAACTCGGCGTGGCCCTGGACCACAGCGAGAGCGTTGTTGAATGCGTGCGCGATGCGCCCCGCCATCTCCGAGAGGGTCGCGAGCTTGCGGGCGTGACCAAGCTTTCCCTCGAGAGCGAGCTCCGCACTGATGTCGTGTCCGTTGAGCACGAACCCCGAAACCAACGGGTCCGTCCGGCGATCCTGAACGCGGAACTCCACGTCGCGCCATTCGACCTGCGGATCACGGATGCGGCCTCGGAACGAGCGCGTGTCCGAGCTGGCGGAACGGTCGGCCAGGTCGGCGAGGATCCGTCCGCGATCGTCGGGGTGGAGGAGCGGCCCGAACGCGCTTCCCTCGATCGGACCCGTGAATCGCTCGACCGACGGGCTTGCGAACGTCACCTGCAACGTCTCGTCGAGCACCAGCACGAGATCCGTTGCCGCTGCGGCCAACGCGCGGAACCGCGCTGTCTGCTCGACGGTGGCGCGCGCGACGCGGCGGTAGGCAGCGAGCGCGAACTGCTGTCGCCCGACGAGGAGTGCCGTCATCGCGGTCGTGGCGACGGCGAGGTCGGTGGCACCGCTTGCCTCGTCAAGCAGCAGCGCGGCGAGCAGGAGGACATACGTCCCGATCAGGAAGAGCGACGACGCAAGTCCGATCTGGTACGCAGGCTCAGCGGCGGCCTCTGTCTCCGAGGGGGTCAAAAGCGTTGCACGAAGCACGCGCCTTGCTCCCGCCCAGCGCAGCATCCAGGCGAGGAACCAGATCGTGTCGATCCAGTGCATGGGGGCGTAGGTCTCTGGCGAGAGACTGTAGAAATAGTCCGCGAGGATGAAGGTCAGGTGACCGGCGAGGATGAGTCCGACCGCGTCGCGCGTTGCCCGATCGCCGACGCGCAGGAAGGCGACCGACGCGGCCACGACGACGGCCCACTCCCCGGCGATCGTGACGATCCCGAACTCGGCGACTCCCTCAGGGTTGGCGAGGAAGGGGCGGAGGTCGAAGTGCCAGGTCAGCGTGAGGGCGCCGACGGCGAACACGATCGCGTCGAATCGCACGCGTGGGTCGCGTCGAGGGGCGCGCGGATCCGCCGCGAGAAGGATGAATCCGACGACCGCGAGCGGGAGGTACCCGAGTTCGATGAGCACCGGCGAGATGGCGGGCACTTGTTCCGCGAGCCCGAACGTCCACACGAGACCGCCGGACCACAGGGCGAGGTTCGAGGCGGCGAACGCCGACCACGCGAGGCGGCGACGGAGATCGGTCGCGCGCCACGCGGCCGCGATCAGCGTTCCCACCGTGAGGGCGCAGATCCCGAAGTACAGGATGGTGTTCGCGGACCGCCAGAACCCGGGCTCGGACGGGAGCAGCGCGAGGCTCACCAGATACGTCATCGCGTAGGCCGCGACGATCGCTTCGTGGCGATTGCGTCGGACGAAGGAGGTGTCCAGCCTCATTGTGTGGCGGTGGGCAGGAGGATCGTGAATCGGACCCCCTCGTTGGAACGCTCGCGGAGCAGCGTACCGCCCGCCTCGCGGGTCGTCGCCAGCGCCATCAACATCGACAGGTCACTGGGGGCGAGATCCCACTCGCCGTCATCGGAGGTGCGCACCGCGACCTCGGTTTCCCACGTTGCGGCGGCGAATGCGGGGCCGAGCTCCAGGGCGGCGTAGACGCCGGCGTCCAGTTGCGCGCGACGCGCGACGCCAGCGTCGAGATGGCGCTCGGACGTGCGGGCGACGAGCGGGGCGGCGGTACCCGTCCGCGCCAACTCATCCAGCGCGGCATCGACGACCTGGGCGAGAGCGACGGGATCTCCACGGACCTCAACAGGCTCACGCGTTCCGGCGGGTGCGACGAGTTCTCGCAGGCCACGCTGGGCCATCCGGTCACGACCGAGCTCGCCGAGCGAAACGATGCGCCACGGAGTCTCCTTGCGCCGACTCAGAGTCAGGAGGCCGCGCGTGAGCGCCTGCGCCCGGCCGCTCGCCGTGTGGATGGCGTCGAGATCCTCACGCGCTCTGCCCTCGATCGCCGCGTCCTCGCGAAGCAGTTCGACGTGCGACGCGATGACCGTCAGGATGTTATTGAGATCGTGCGCAAGGCCACTCGCGAGCACGCCGAGCGCCTCAAGCTGGCGGGTGTCACGGAGTCCGTCGGCGAGCTGCACTTCGCGGGTCCGGTCGAAGCCGTGGAGCACGAATCCGCCGATGAGCGGGTCGCGGCGCAGATCCTGCAGATGGCCCTCGAAGGTGCGCCACTCACCATCCGGGCCCTCGATCCGAAGCGTCATCGTACTGGGTCCGACGTCGGCGGCAGCTAACGCAACCCGCAACCGTTCTCCGTCGGCGGGATGGATCGCCAGTGAGAGGATGCTCGGCGAAGCGGCGAGGCGTCCGGCGCCCAGCAATCGTTCGGCCGGCGGACTGGCATAGCGGATGCGGTATTCATCGTCGAGCAGCAGGACGGCGTCATAGGCGTGCTGGAGCAGGGCTCGGAATCGCTGCTCTTGGGCCTTCAGCGCCTCCTGCAGCCGGTCCCGTTCGCGAAGCTCGACGCCCTGGCGCCAAACGATCAGGATCGCGAGAATCGCGCTCCCGACGGCGAAGAGCTCCCGATCCTCCTGATCCGACGTGAACTGCTTCAGGAGCATCAGTCCAACGGCGGCGACGAGGAACGCGTGGGGGACCCAACCGCTCGAGTAGGAGCCAGCGACTCCTGACGGGCGCCGTGGAGGCGAGGCGACGGCCGATTCGGCGGCGCGAGCCGCGAGCCACTTCGCGAACCAGGCGCCGTACCAGAATCCGGCGATCCCGTCGCCAGCAGCATACGTCTCGAACCAGCCGCTGCGCCAAAATCCCAAATCCGGGATAACGTGAAGCACGAACGCGACCAGGAGGAACGCTGACGCGACGCGGGTAGCGCGCGAGTCGGCGCGCAGATTAAGGACCGCGGCGAGAATGATCGCTGCAGAATCGCCGATCGTCGACGCGACGTCGCCCAACGGGGCCTGTCCGATACCGGAAGACCGGATGAAGGGACCGATCGCGGCGTACCAGACGATGAGGAGGCTGCCGATGATCACCATCGCGGTGTCGAGCCTGAACCGCACGCGATCGGTGGCGTGTCGCGGCGCGCCGGGAAAGACAAGGAGGGCCGCGATGCCGAGCGCGAGGTACCCCAGTGAGAGCACCACCAGCCAAGTCGGCTCGGCCCGACTCCCGCTGAACTCCACGAAGAGTCCCCACACGCTACCCGACACGAGGCGCGAGACCGAGGCGGCCGCGAGAAGACCCCACGCCAACTGGTCGCGAGACCAACCGACGAGTCGGGCGACGCGCATCTGCTGCACGGTGGTCGCGACCGCGATGCCGGCGAAGAGGATCAGGTCGAGCGGCGGTGCCCAGGGACGGCCGCCCCAGTCGAACAGGAGCCAGCCGATGAAGAGAACGCTCCACGCCAGCACGACAACGTCGGTCACGCGAGGGGTGCCGACGGCGCGCCACGTCCGTCGTGGCGGGTCGTTCAGGGGTCGGAGCTGGGCGCCCATGATGGTACGCTGAAGTCTATGTCCCTTGCCTTAGGGACGAAGGGCACCGTCATGAAGACGTGAGAGCCAGTCCCCTACGGCGGGCGGGTCTATCCCTTCACGGCCTGCGCCGCCGCGAGGCGTGCGATCGGCACCCGGAACGGGGAGCAGCTCACGTAGTCGAGCCCGGCGTTGTGGCAGAACGCCACCGAGCGCGGTTCGCCACCGTGTTCGCCGCAGATCCCTACCTTCAGCGAGGCGCGCGCATTGCGTCCCTCGGTCGTCGCCATCTGGATGAGCCGTCCGACGCCCTCGACGTCGAGCACTTGGAAGGGGTCGTCCGGATAGATGCCCCGTTCGACGTACGCCGGCAGGAACCGGCCCGCGTCGTCGCGTGAGAGGCCGAGCGTCGTCTGCGTGAGGTCGTTGGTGCCGAAGGAGAAGAACTCCGCCTCGGCCGCGATCGCTCCCGCCGTCAGCGCGGCGCGCGGAAGCTCGATCATCGTGCCGACCAGGTACTTCACCGACGTGCCGGTCTCCTTGGCCACCTGTGCGGCGATCCGGTCGACGATCGTACGCTGATGCGTGAACTCCTTCACCGTCGAGACGAGTGGGATCATCACCTCCGGGAGCACGATCACGCCACGCTTCGCGACCGCCGATGCCGCCTCGAAGATCGCCCGCGCCTGCATCTCGGTGATCTCGGGGTAGGTGACACCGAGGCGGCAGCCGCGGTGCCCCAGCATCGGGTTCGTCTCGCGCAGCGTCTCCACCAGCCGCATCAACTCCCGCCGTGTCACCCCGATCCGTCGGGCGAGCAGCTTGGCTTCCTCGCCGCCGTGCGGGAGGAACTCGTGAAGCGGGGGATCGAGCAGTCGGATCGTGACCGGGAATCCGTCCATCGCCTCGAAGATCCCCTCGAAGTCCTCGCGTTGGATCGGGAGGAGTCGCGCGAGCGCGCGACGACGGCCTCCTTCGTCGTGCGAGACGATCATCTCGCGCATCGAATGGATCCGGTCGCCGTCGAAGAACATATGCTCGGTGCGGCAGAGCCCGATCCCTTCGGCCCCGAAGCCGCGCGCGACCTGCGCGTCCCGCGGAGTGTCGGCATTCGCGCGCACCTTGAGCCGCCGCCGGGCGTCGGCCCACCCGAGGAGTTCGGCGAAGCCGCGATAGACCGGCGCGTCCTCCGGGGAGAGCGTGCCGGCGTTCACTTGCATCACTTCGCTCGGCATCGTCGGAAGGTCGCCGAGAAAGACCTCCCCGGTCCCGCCATCGAGGGTGATCCAGCTCCCCTCGGTGACGTCGGTCTCGCCGACGGTGAATCGGCGATGGGTAGCGTCAACGCGCATCGCGCCGCATCCGACGATCGCGCACTTCCCCATCCCGCGGGCGACGACCGCGGCGTGACTCGTCATCCCACCGCGCGCGGTGAGCACCGCCTGCGCCGCGACGATGCCGTGGAAGTCCTCCGGCGTCGTCTCGTCCCGCACGAGGATCACCGCCTCACCGCGGGCAGCGCGTGACTCGGCCACGTCGGCGTCGAAGACCGCCATCCCGCTCGCGGCCCCCGGACTCGCCGGGAGTCCCGTGCAGAGCGCTTCGCCTTTGGATGCGGCATCAATGACGGGATGGAGCAACTGATCGAGCTGATGCGCCGGCACACGCTGGATCGCTTCGGGGCGGGAGATGAGCCCTTCATTCACGAGATCCCGCGCGATCCTCACTGCGGCCGCCGCCGTGCGCTTGCCGATCCGCGTCTGCAGCAGATAGAGCTTGCCGCGCTCGACGGTGAACTCGAGGTCCTGCATGTCGCGGAAATGTCGCTCGAGCAACGATTGCGTGCGGAGCAGGTCGCCGTACGCCTCTGGGAGGCGGTCGGCCATCGCGGTGATCGGCTGGGGCGTACGGATCCCCGCGACGACATCCTCGCCCTGCGCGTTCACGAGGAACTCGCCGTAGAAGAGCTTCTCCCCGGTGGAGGGATCGCGTGTGAAGGCGACGCCGGTGCCCGAGTCCTCGCCGAGGTTGCCGAAGACCATCGCGACGATGTTCACCGCGGTCCCCGGCGCCTCGGCGATGCCATTCACGCGCCGGTAGTCGACCGCCTTCTTCAGAGTCCAGGACTTCCACACCGCCTCGATCGCGCCCCAAAGCTGGGCCCGCGGGTCGTGGGGAAAGGGCTGTCCCGTCACGCTCTTGATGAGCTGGTGGTATTCCCGCACCAGCAGATTGAGCGCCTCTGCGGGGAGGTCGGAATCGGAGCGTGCGCCGGTCGTGAGTCGCTTCGCGGCGAGCAGATGTTCGAAGTCACGCATCGGGACGCCGAGCACCACATCGCCGTACATCTGCAACAGGCGGCGATACGAGTCGAAGGCGAATCTCGCGCTCCCGCTCTGGCGTTCGAGTCCGGCAATCGTCTCGTCGTTGAGTCCGAGATTGAGGATCGTCTCCATCATTCCGGGCATCGAGACGCGCGCGCCCGAGCGGACCGAGACGAGCAGGGGATTCGCGACGTCGCCGAATCGGCGGCCGGACGCTTCCTCCAACCGGGCCAACGCGCGCTCGACCTCGTCAGCGAGCCCGGATGGGATCGCACTCTTCGCGAGGTAGGCGTCGCAGAGATTGCAGGCGATGGTGAAGCCGGGAGGCACCGGGATGCCGAGATTCGTCATCTCGGCGAGGTTCGCTCCTTTCCCGCCGAGGAGGTCCCGGTCGTCCTTGGTGGCCTCGGCCCTGCCGTTACCGAAGAAGAAGACGGACTGCTGCACGACGACGCCTCCCGGGGCGGGGGCCTAGCCGAGCCGGAGCTTCTCCGGCGCGGAGGGCGGCTTGGTAGGATAGTGACCTGAGAAACAGGCGTGACAGAAACCATTCGGACCATCGGGCACGGCGCCGAGCATCCCATCGAGCGATAAATAGCCGAGGGAATCGACGCCGATCCGCTTCGCGATCTCAGCCACGCTATGGTTCGCCGCGATCAGTTGCTCGCGGTCCGGCGTATCGATCCCGTAATAGCAGGGGCCCGTGATCGGCGGAGAGGAGACGCGCATATGTACTTCGCGCGCCCCCGCCGCCCGCACGAGTGCGACGAGCCCTCGCGTGGTCGTGCCCCGCACGATCGAATCGTCCACCATCACCACCGCCTTCCCCGCGAGGATCTCGCGGACCGCGTTGTACTTCACCTTCACCTTCGCGTCCCGTCCGCTCTGCGTCGGCTGGATGAACGTCCGGCCGACGTAGTGGTTCCGGATGAGCGCGAGCTCATACGGAAGTCCGCTCTCCTCGGCGAAACCGAGCGCCGCCGAGTTGGAGGAGTCGGGAACCGAGAACACGAAATCGGCTCCTGGGGCCGGATGCTCCTGCGCCAGGCGCCGTCCGAGCGCGCGCCGCGCCCGGTCGACCGATCCACCGAACACGCTGGAGTCTGGCCGGGCGAAGTACACGTATTCGAACACACAGCGGTGCAAGTTCGATGCCGCGCGTCGCTGGATCGACCGCACCGTGCCGTCGGGAGCGATCGCGATGACCTCGCCAGGCTGGACCTCTCGCTCGACCGTCGCGCCGGTGATATCCAGCGCGCACGTCTCCGAGGCGAAGATGACTGCCTTTCCGAGGCGCCCCATCACGAGGGGACGCCACCCATACGGATCGCGGGCCGCCACTAGGGTGTCGCCGATCATCACCACGAGCGAATAGGCACCTTCGACGCCTTCGAGCGCCTCGGCGAGCTTCTCCTCCGGGGCCAAGGCCTTCGACTTCGCCAGGCGGTGGACGATCACCTCGGAGTCCATCGTCGAGCTGAAGATCGACCCTTCGGCCTCGAGCGAATGACGGATCTCCGGGGCGTTCGTGAGGTTGCCGTTGTGCGCGAGGGCGATGTGGCCCCCTTTGAAGCGGACGAGCGCCGGTTGGGCGTTCTCGATCGTGCTCGAGCCCGCAGTCGAGTAGCGGGTGTGGCCCATCGCGACCGGTCCGATCATCGTACTCATCTTCTCGGTTGAGAACTGGTCCGAGACGAGACCCATCGCCCGGATGGCGTGCACGTCGGCGCCATTCGCCGCGACGATGCCCGCCGACTCCTGGCCGCGATGTTGGAGGGAATAGAGGCCGAGGTGGGTGAGCGCCGCCGCGTCGGGATGTCCGCTGATCCCAAAGATGCCGCACATCAGGCGACCCCTCGGGCAAGGGCTGGGTCCACCGTGACGGCTTCCGCCGCCGCGCGCGACATCGCCCGGGGCAGCGATTCGTGGTACGCCTCGATCAGTTTCGGCAGCGGGATCCGGAGGTCTCGGTCCGGATGCGCGATATGCAGACCGGTCGACGCCGGAGTGACCGCGCCGATCACGCGCGACGGCACGTCGCGGCGTCCAGCGATCGCGAGCACTGCATCGGCGTCGCGGACGGAGAGGAGCACGCGCCCCTGCGTCTCACCGAAGAGGAGCGCGCGACGCGGGAGATGGCCCCAATTGCGCAGGTCGACACTGGCGCCCATCGGGCGCGCGCGGTCGGCGATGCAGCATTCGGCGAGGGCGACCGCGAGGCCACCTTCAGAGCAATCGTGCGCTGAGCGGACGTGACCCGCGCGGATCATCTCGAGCAGCGCGTCGATCAGCCGCCGCTCGCCAGCGATATCGCACCTCGGTGGTGCGCCAGCGACGACTCCGTGGATCCATGAGAGGTACTCGGATCCACCGAGCTCGTCGCTGTTGTCGCCGAGGAGCACGATCGCGTCCCCGGGTTTGGTGAAGGTCATCCGGGTGGCGTGGCGCACGTCCTCGAGGACGCCCACCATGCCGATCGTCGGTGTCGGGTAGACCGCGCCCTGCGGATTCTCGTTGTAGAGCGAGACGTTGCCGCCCGTCACCGGCGTATCGAGGGCTCGGCAAGCCTCGCCCATGCCGGCGACCGCCTCGCGGAACTGGAAGAAGACCTCGGGTTTCTTGGGATTGCCGAAGTTGAGGCAGTTCGTGATCGCACGGGGCGTCGCGCCGCTACAGGCGACGTTCCGCGCGGCCTCGGCGACGGCGATCCGTCCTCCGACCCGCGGATCGAGGAAGACGTAGCGACCGTTGCAGTCGGTCTTGAGGGCGAGGGCCTTCTTCGTGCCGCGGATCCGGATCACCGCGGCATCGGAGCGGCCCGGTCCCGAGACCGTGTTCGTACGCACGGTGGAATCGTACTGACGATGGATCCACTCTTTGCTGGCGATCGTCGGCGACTGGAGCAGTCGCTCGAGCGTCCAAGCCGGATCGAACTCGGACGGCAGCTCGGCGATCGCGTGCACATCGCGTTCGCGGCGCGCGATGGCCTCGGCGCCCTCGCGCGCCTCCGGGTGGTAGACGGGGCAGTCGGTGACGAGTCGCGTCCCGGGGAACTCGGCGACCACGTGCGATCCCTCGGTGACCCGATAGACCGGTTCGGCGATGACCTCGCCGATCACCTCGGCGGTGAGGTCCCACTTGGCGAGGATCGCCTTCACCTGAGCCTCGTGCCCCTTCTTCGCGACGACGAGCATCCGTTCCTGAGATTCACTCAGGAGGATCTCGTAGGGCGTCATCCCTTCCTCACGCACCGGCACCTTCGTCGTGTCGATCGTGACGCCGACGTCGCCGCGCTCGGCCATCTCGGCGCTACTCGAGGTGAGGCCCGCCGCGCCCATATCCTGGATCGCGACGATATGCCCGCTCGTGATCAGCTCGAGTGACGCCTCGAGGAGGAGCTTCTCCGTGAACGGATCGCCGACCTGCACCCGGGGACGCTTCGCCTCGTTCTCCTCGGAGAGATCCTCGGAGGCGAAGCTCGCCCCGTGGATCCCGTCGCGGCCGGTGCGCGCCCCGACCGCGATGACCGGATTGCCGACCCCCTCGGCCTTTGCGCGGATCAGATCCGTTTCCTTGAGGATGCCGACACACATCGCGTTGACGAGCGGGTTGCCCTCGTACGCCGAGTCGAACATGACATCCCCGGCGACGGTGGGGATGCCGACACAGTTGCCGTAGTCCCCGATCCCCTTCACGACGCCAGCGACGAGGTAGCGCACGCGCGGCGTCTCGAGTGAGCCGAAGCGGAGGGAGTTGAGCATCGCGATCGGCCGCGCGCCCATCGTGAAGACATCGCGCAGGATCCCGCCGACGCCGGTTGCCGCGCCCTGATAGGGCTCGACCGCCGACGGATGGTTGTGGGACTCGATCTTGAACGCGACCGCGAGCCCATCGCCGATGCTGATCACCCCGGCGTTCTCCCCCGGACCCTGCAGGACCCAGGGTGCCGTCGTCGGCAGCGTCTTCAGCACTGGGCGCGAATGCTTGTACGAGCAATGCTCGCTCCAGAGCGCGCTGATGATCCCCAGTTCGGTGAAAGTCGGTGTGCGAGCGAGCATCGCCACCAGCCGTTCGTACTCCTCTCCGGTGAGTCCGTGCTCGGCGACCAGCGCCGGCGTGATGACCGGATCACCGGGGCGTGGCGATGCGCTCACTTGGCTCCTTTGGAGCGGAGGCCCTTGAACAGGTCGCGGATGAAGCCGCCGACCGCGCCCTCATTCACGTGCGAGAGCATCTCGATCTCGCCTCCGTCGAACCACATCCCGCGGCAGTCTGGGCAGACGTCCACCTTGAGATGCTGGAAGCTCTGCTCGGCGAGGTCCGCGCCGCACTTGGGGCACTTCATATAATGCGACTGGCGCTCGGCCTGCTGCCGCTCGGCGTCGAGCTTGGCGCGGTGTGCCTTGATCAGCTCGGCGTCCTGCTTGACGAAGTACTCGTCTTCATTGCGCGATGGCTTTTGTTCTGGCATACAGGGGTGAGGTGGGAGGTGGGAAGTGGAAGGTGGAAGGACGAGGCCTCACACCTTCGTGGTCGAGAGAAGCGACTGGAACAACACGAGCCCATCAGTGCCGCCGAGCAGCGGCTCCAGGGCGCGTTCGGGATGCGGCATGAGACCGACAATGGTGCCCGACTCGTTCGTGATCCCGGCGATGTTGCGCATCGATCCGTTGGGATTCGCGGCCTCGGTGGCGTGGCCGGCGGCGTCCACGTAGCGGAAGACGACGCGCCCGTCGGCCTCGAGTTGGTCGAGCACCGCGTCGTCGGCAGTGAAACGGCCGTCGCCGTGGGCGATCGGCATCGTGAGAGAACCGCCCTTGGCCGCCGCGCTCGTGAACACCGTGGCGGTCGTCTCGATCCGCAGCGTGACCGACATCGAGCGGAACTGTAGACTCTGGTTCCGGAGCAGTGCGCCCGGAAGGAGTCCCGCCTCACACGCGATCTGGAAGCCGTTGCAGATGCCGATAACCGGTCCGCCACGCTTTGCGTGGGCGATGACCTCCTGCATGATCGGCGAGAAGCGCGCGATCGCTCCTGACCGCAGGTAGTCGCCATAGGAGAATCCGCCAGGCAGGATCACGACATCGGCGCCCTGGAGGTCGTGGTCCTTGTGCCAGAGCAGCACTGCCTGCTCCTCGAGGTGCTCGATGACGGCGAGCAGGGCGTCCTCGTCGCAGTTCGAACCGGGGAACCGGACCACGCCGACCTTCACGCCGCCCCCACCGAGGCGATCTCGAAATCCTCGGTGACCGGATTGGCGAGCAGGCGGGCGCACATCTCTCGCACCGACGATTCCGCTGCCTGGGCATCGCCGGCGGCGGTCTCGATCACAAGATGACGGCCGACGTGGACATCGCCGACGCCGGCGAAGCCGAGCGCGTGGAGGGCATCGGCGACGGCCTTGCCCTGAGGGTCGAGGAGTCCCTTGCGGGGAACGACGTGCACGGCGACACGGAAGCTCTTCACGGGCGAGCGGCCTCTGGGGTGGGATCGTCCTCCTCCTCATCGTCGTCCGCCTGCGGCGGCTCCTCGAATGGGGGCTGGACCTCGAAGACGCCGCGCAGGATCGCGAGCACGATCCCCACCGCGACGTAGAATACGCCCACCGGGAAGAAGAACTCCCGCGGCAGGAAGAACAGCGCGATCAGTGCCGAGAAGAGGACGATGATCCCGATCGTCCCGTGCAGCGTGCGGAAGCTGAACTTCGGCCACGCCGGGTACGGCACGTTGCTGATCATCAGGAAGCTGAGGGCCACCATCAGGAACCGCATGATGGTCTCCCACGGCCACTCGACGAAGAACTGATTGTACAGCGGCGTCTGGCTGAACCAGTAGTAGGTCGCGAGCGTGCCGCCGGCAGCCGGACTGGGGAGTCCGGTGAAGTACGCCTTCTTCGGTTGGCCCGCCTGTTCGATGTTGAAGCGCGCGAGTCGCATCACCGCGCAGGCAGCGAAGAGGAAGACGAAGATCCAGTCCCATCCGGCGTGCCGGAGCACCGCGAAGTACATCATCATCGCTGGTGCGAGTCCGAACGAGATCGCGTCCACGAGGGAGTCGAGTTCCTCGCCGAAGGCCGTCCCGGTGTTGGTCGCGCGGGCGATGCGACCGTCCACTGCATCGCAGAATCCCGCGATGACGATGTACCACCCCGCCTGGGTGTGCTGCCCGCGCGCGGCGGAGACGATCGCGAAGATCCCGAAGAAGAGGCTGGCCAGGGTGAATCCGTTCGGCAACATCACCAGCGATGGGCGTGGGAAGCGGCGGCGCCTCACTTGGGAAGCTCCGCGAGCACCGTCGTTCCGGCCACCGGAAGGTCACCGATGCGCGCCCGGATCGTGCTGCCGACGGGCACGAAGACATCCACCCGTGACCCGAACCGGATCAGTCCCATTCGTGCCCCCTGTTCCGCCTGGTCCCCGACGCGGCTGTATGTCACGATCCGGCGCGCGATCAAGCCCGCGATCTGTCGGAAGAGCACGCGATGCCGGGCCGTCTCGATGCCGATCGACGACTGCTCGTTCTCGAGCGACGCCTTCTCGGCGGCGGCATTGAGGAACTTGCCGGGATTGTAGTGCACGTAAGCGACGCGTCCGCTGACCGGATACCGGTTCACGTGGACATTGAAGACGTTCATGAACACCGAGATGCGGATCGCGCGCCCACGCACGAACGCCGGTTCGTCCACTTCGACGATCTCGATCACGCGTCCGTCGGCCGGGGAGATGACGAGGTCACTCCCGCGCTCGCCGGTCCGCTCGGGGTCGCGGAAGAAGTACGCGACCCAGAGGAGCAACAGCGTGAGCACGAAGGCCACGAGCCAGAGCAGCCAGGAGCGGCGCGCGAACGCTGCGGTGTACGTCGCCGCAGTCACGGCGGCGGCGGTCAGGATGAAAGGCATCCCTTCTCGGGCGAAGTTCACGGGAGGCGCGTCAGGGCGAGGGAATGGCCGGTGAGGCGTTCGAAGGCGTCAAGGTACCGTCGACTGGTGGCGAGCACGACTGCCTCGGGGAGTTCGGGGGGCGGGGCGTTCCCGTCCCACCGGCCGGCGCGCCGCTCGGCGTCCAACCAATCGCGCAATGGTTGCTTGTCGAAACTCGGTTGGGAGCGGCCCGGTTCGTAGCGGTCCATCGGCCAGAAGCGCGAACTGTCAGGCGTGAGCACCTCGTCGATCAGGAGGATGCGTCCATCGTCCGCCCGCCCGAACTCGAACTTCGTATCGGCGATGATGATCCCACGCTTCGCCGCGACGTCACGGCCACGGGAATAGACGAGCCGCGCGAGGCGTTCGAGTTCCTTCGTCGCCTCGGCGCCGACCTCGCTCGCCATCCGGCCGCGTGTGATGTTCTCGTCGTGGCCCGACTCGGCCTTGGTCGCCGGGCTGAACACCGGCGGATCGAATCGTTCGCTCTCGGAAAGCCCCGGTGCCAAGCGTTCACCGGCCAACGTGCCGGTGGCGCGGTACTCCTTCCACGCCGACCCGGCGAGGTAGCCACGCACGACGCACTCGACCGGGAAGACGTCGGTGCGGCGACAGAGCATCGCCCGCCCACTCAACGCATCACGGTGGAAGCCGAGCGTGGGCACCGCCTCGATGATCGCGTCGACGTCGCTGGTCAGCAGGTGATGCGCGACCTCGTTCGCGAACTGACGGAGCCACCACGCCGTCAGCTGGGTGAGGACGGCGCCCTTGTGCGGCACGAGTTCGCGCATCACGACGTCAAAGGCGCTGACCCGGTCGCTCGTCACGAGGAGGAGTCGCGTCTCATCCACTACGTACACGTCGCGGACCTTGCCCCGCCGGAGCAGGGGGAGCGGGAGCATCGTCTCGCCAACGAGCATCGGACTCATACGCGCACCTCTGCGCGCGGCGGTCCGTCGGTGCCCACCGCGGCGAGGATCGGCTCCACGATCTCCTCGAGGAACTCGTCCACCTGTTGTGGCGCCCGCCCGATGAACACCGCGGGATCGAGTGCGGCCGTGAGGTCGTCGCGGTGCAACGGGAACGCGGGGTCGCCGGAGAGCCGATCGAGCAGATCGTTGCGCACGCCCTCGTCCTTCATCGCGCGCGCGGCGGCGATCGAGTGTTTGCGGATGGTCTCGTGCACCGCCTGCCGGTCACCGCCGGCCTGCACCGCGCGGACGAGGAGAGATTCGGTCGCCATGAATGGCAGCTCCTCGGACAGGCGGGCGCGGATCCGCGCCCGATGCACCTCGAGTCCGCTGGCGACGTTCTCCATCAGGACCAGGATCGCGTCGGTGGCGAGGAAGGCCTCGGGGATCGCCAGACGGCGGATCGCCGAGTCGTCGAGGGTGCGTTCGAAGTACTGCACCGCGTGTGTCGCGTTCGCCGTCCCCGCGACCGATTGCACGAAGCGCGCGAGGGAGTTGATCCGCTCCGAGCGCATCGGATTCCGCTTGTAGGCCATCGCCGAGGAACCGACCTGATCCTGCTCGAAGGGCTCCTCGATCTCGCCGAACGACTGCAGCATCCGGACATCCGACGCGAACTTGGCAGCACTCGTCGCGAGCCCCGCGACGACGTCGAGCACCTGCGCATCGAGTTTGCGCGAGTACGTCTGGCCGCTCACCGGGATCGAGGTGGCGAATCCCATCGCGCGGCACACGCGAGCGTCGAGTTCACGGACCTTGGCGTGATCGCCGCCGAGGAGTTCGAGGAAACTCGCCTGCGTCCCGGTCGTACCCTTCACGCCGCGCAGGGGGAGTGTCGCGAGACGGTGGTCGAGCTCGGCCAAGTCGAGCACGAGGTCCTGCATCCAGAGCGTGGCTCGCTTCCCGACGGTGGTCAGTTGCGCGGCTTGGAGGTGGGTGTAGCCGAGGGTCGGCTCGGCGCGCCAGTGCCGGGCGAAGGTGCCGAGCGTGCGCAGGAGCGCGATCACGCGGCCGCGCAAGAGTTCCAGCCCGCGGCGCATCTGGATGAGGTCGCCGTTGTCGGTGACGTAACAGCTCGTTGCGCCAAGATGAATGACGCCGCGCGCCGCCGGAGCGGCGTCACCGAAGGCGTGGATGTGCGCCATCACGTCGTGCCGGAACTTCTTCTCGTAGGCGGCGACCGCGGCGAAATCGATGTCGTCGAGATGTGCGCGCATTCCCGCGACGGCCGGTTCGGGGATCGCGACGCCGAGCGCGCGCTCGGCCTCGGCGAGCGCGAGCCAGAGTCGGCGCCAGAGTCCGTGCCTCGTCTGCGGGCTCCAGAGTTCCAGCATCGCGCGAGAGGCGTAGCGTTCGGCGAGAGGGGAGCGGTACTGGTCGTGGCTCACGAGATGCGGAAGTCGGTGGAGTAGACGGTGCCGGCGCGCTCGAAGTACATCCGGATGGGACCGCGGCCGCTGTAGTACTCTAGGACACGTGCCGCCTGCTGGGCGTCGGTCACCGGTGTCACGTTGATCTGGATGATCACGTCGCCAGCCCGGATGCCCAGGTCCTGCGACACGCGATCAGTGACTTTGTAGACGACCGCGCCCTGCGTACTGCGCAGGCCACGTTCCGCGCGGATCGACGCGCTGAGAGTGATCAGTTCGAGCTCACGCATCACCGCGACCTTCTCGGCCCCGACTTCGGGGAGGTCCTTCACCGACACTTCGATCCGCTGCTCGCGTCCGGCCCGGCGGACGGTAAGGTCGGCGGTCTCACCGACGCGCAATTCAAGCAGTTCGGCTTCCCAATCGTACGGATTCCGGATCTGACGGTCGCGCGAGCGGATGATCACGTCCCCGGCGCGGAGCCCCGCGTCGGCGGCGGGACTTCCGGGCACGATCCGCTCGATCGGCGCGCCGGTATTCAGGCTGCCACGCCCGGTCGTCGCTCCGACCTGCTGGAGCTTCACCCCGATCCAGGGTCGGCGCACGTTCCCGTGGGCGAGGAGGTCCTCGGCGACGCGACGCGCGCGGTCGATCGGGATCGCGAAGCCGAGTCCGATCGAACCCCCTGACGGCGTGTAGATCGAACTGTTCACCCCGATGACCTCGCCCGCGGCCGTGACGAGTGGGCCTCCCGAATTCCCCGGGTTGATCGACGCGTCGGTCTGGATCATGTCGACGTAGACGCCCGGACCGTCGCCGCGTCCGGTGAGATTGCGTCCGATCCCGCTTACCACGCCCGCCGTGACGCTCGGCTCGGAGTTGCCGAGCAGGAAACCATAGGGATTGCCGATCGCGATCACCCACTCGCCGATCAGCAGGCCGCGTGATGTGCCGAGCGGCGCGGTGGGTAGGTCCGTCGCATCGATCCGGAGTACGGCGAGGTCGTTCAGTTCGTCCACGCCGACCACAGAGGCCGGATACGTGGTGCCGTCGCGGAGCGCGACCGAGACTTTGCTCGCGCCCGAGATCACGTGCGCGTTGGTCACGATGACTCCGTCGGCTCGGACGATGAAGCCGGACCCGATCCCCGACGCGACCTGTTCGCCGGAGCGCGTGCCGAAGAAGAGGTCGAACGGATTCCCCGCCGAGCGCTGCAGGCGCTCGGTCTGCACCGTGACCACCGCTGGCGCAACGAGGGCGACCGCCTCGGTGATCGCGGTGCGTCGTGAGGTCGCGATCGCTTGTGGCGACGGGTCCAACGCGGCGCGGGGTTCGCGCGGCGGGAGCTGGGCGTTCGTGGTAGAGGGCGCCGCGCCGTCACAGGCAGCGATCACGAGGAAGCTGCCGGTGGCGATCAGGCGGGAGGTCACTCGCATCAGACGGCTCACCGGGCGCGGCGCGGCTTCGCGCGCCGGCTGATGTCACCGAGGAACCGATCGATCCCACGGTCGGTGAGCGGGTGTTGCAGCAGCGACCGCAGCAAGGACGGTGTCACGACCGCGGCGTCGGCGCCGGCCTCGGCGAGTTCAGCGAATCGCGCCGCACTCGAGGGACCCGCCGCGACGACATCACACTCAAGCGAGGTCCGATCGAGTGACGCGCGGAGTCCGTGCACGATCGCGTCGGCGGGCTGACCGATCGCGTCCAGCGCATCCACGGCGACCACCGCGAACGACGCACCCGCTTTGGCAGCGAGGAGTCCCTGCGCGACGGAGTGCACAAGGGTCGCGGCGCAGCGCACGCCGTCCGCGCGCAGGCGCTGCATCGCCGGCAGCGCATCCTCGACGAAGGGGATCGCGATGATCACGTGCTCGGCGATCCGCGCGAGCGCCTTTCCGGCGCGCGCGATCTCATTGGCGTCCAGTGAGGGGACACTGGCGAAGACCGGGAGCGAGGTGCGCTCGGCGAGCTCGGCGAGCACGTCGCGAGGGTCGGCGTGCGGGAGTTCCGCCGCGAGCACGGCTGGTGTCGCCACGATGCCATCGCAGAGACCGGCGTCGGTGGCCCAGCGGATATCGTCGGCGGCGACGGTGGCAAGATAAAGGCGCATCAGGCGGTGAGGTACAGGTCGCTGGGGTAGGTGACTTCCTCGAGACAGAGTCCGATCGGCGGCGCCGGCGGAGAGACCTCGTCGTTGCTCGACGCGGCGAGCAGTGCGGTGAAGTCCTCCTTCGGTCGCTTGCCACTCGCGGCATCGAGCATCGTTGCCACCAGGAAACGCACCATATGGTGCAGGAACCGGTCCGCCGTGACGTCGAAGACGAGCCCCGCCTCGGGGGATCCGTGCGTTGCGCGCCAGCCGGCGGAGCGCACCTCGCACTGGTGATCGTCGTCGGCGGGTGCGGTCCCGCGAACGGCGAATCCCCTGAACGTATGCCCTCCCACCAGTCGCATCGCGCACCACTCGAGCACCCCACGGTCGAGAGCCCGGGTCCACGGGAGCTGCCACCGTCGCCGGAATGGCGACGCCGCTCCCGCATCGAGCCCCACCGCGTAGCTGTAGCGGCGCGCCGTCGCGCTGAATCGTGCGTGGAACTTCGCGTCCATCTCGTGCGACGCCGAGACCCAGAGATCCGGCGGCAACTGATCATTCAACACGCGACGCAGCCGCTCCGCCGTCCAATGCTCGGCCACCGTGACCCCTGCTGCCTGTCCGCGAGCGTGTACCCCGGCGTCGGTGCGGCCGGCTCCCGTCACGCGCACCGGCACACCGTGCAAGCGCGCGAGCGCCTCTTCAAGCACTCCCTGGACCGTGCGTTGTCCGGGTTGGACCTGCCAGCCGGCGAACTCGGTGCCGTCGTAGTGGAGGACCAGTTGGAGGGTGCGCTCCGCCATCACGTGTAACCTACGGAGCGGATGAGGTGAGTTCAAGCAATTGACGCGCGCGTTCGATTGACATTGACTGCGGCGCAGGTCAACCTTTCTCGGCCCGCGCGCTCGACCTTCGCGGCCCTCCACACTCCCGTGATGAACGCCCGCACGCTTCCCTCACTCGCGCAGGCGCTCGGCGCCGCGACCGACCTCGACGCGGCCCTTGTGGCCCTCGCCGGGGCGCTTGCCGAGAGCGACCGCGAGGCGTCACTCGCATTCCTGCGGTTCGATCCGCGCCAGGGACTGCTCCGCGAGCGGATGGTGGTCCGCGACGGAAAGGTCGAGCGAACGCCACTCGAGACTTCGCTCGAGCAGCTGCCCCGGAACACCCTGCGTGCCGTACAGGACGGTGGCATCTTCACCGATGTCGTTGACGAACCGGCGGCGTACGCGCGCCTGCTCCGGCTCCCGGAGATCGAGGAGGGGGCGACGCTCGGACTCCGCGGCGTGAAGGTGGACGGGCACCTGATGATGGTCCTCGCCCTCGGCGAGCCGCGTCGGGTGTTCGGCACTCGCGCCACTGAACGGCTCGCCCCGCTCGCATCGCTCTTCGAACTCGCATTGGCGCGGTTCCTCGACCGCGAGACGCGCGACGAAGCGAAGCGCACGCTCGAAGAGGTCACGCAGCGCGTCCACGGGGAGTACGTCACGAAGCTCGGCGAACTCCAGAAGCAGATGGCGTCGGCCCGCGAGGCGGCGTCGTCACCCGTCGAGGACCCGGCCGATGCGGTGTCGCGGGAACGCGAAGAGGCCAAGCGCGCCGAGGAGACGCGACGCAACCTCCGCCGGCTCGCCGCGCTCGAACACCAGCTCACCGCTTCGGTCGGGCAACTCGAGCAAGCGCACGTCGAGCTGCACCGGCGAAGCGAGGCGCTGCGCCAGCGGACGCGCACCCTCTATCTGCTCGACCGCGTGATGACCCTTGCCGCCGAGTCGAAGGAGCCGACCCGGCTGGCCGAGGGGCTGCTCTCCCTCGTCGGCGACGACATGCAGGCGCTGCGCTGTTCCCTCTTCCTGCGAGGAAAGGAGCCGGGGACGCTCTACCTTGCGGCCGCCCGCGGTCTCGCCCCCCACATCCACCTTGGCAAGGTGATCGCCGTCGGCGAGGGCGTCGCGGGGAAGGTCGCCCAGCGGCGCGAGCCGATGCTCGTCGTCGACGCCGTGGACGCGAAGACCCCGCCGCTCCTCGGGGACGACTATCTCACGACCGGATCGTTCATCTCGTTCCCCCTTGTATTCCACGGCGAGCTGGTGGGCGTCGTCAATCTCACGAACCGGGCCCAACACGGACTCTTCGTCGAGGAGGATGTCGAGCGCGTGCGGATGCTGGGGCTCGTGATCTCGCTCATCGCGAGCGAGGCGCGGCTCCCCGACGGACTCCTCGGAACCATCCGTGAGCGGTAGCGTCCTTCAGCGGACGCTCCGGACGCTGGCTGCGGGAGGAGTGCTGAACGGCGAGGAGGCGGCGAACGCCTTCCGCGCCGTGATGTCCGGTGAGGGCACCCCGGCGCAGATGGCCGCGCTCCTGATGGGACTCCGCGTTCGGGGAGAGACCGCCGTCGAAGTCGCCGGCGCGGCCCGCGCACTGCGCGAGGCGATGACTCGGATCGAGACGACGGATCCGACTTCGCTCGTTGACACCTGCGGCACTGGGGGCGGTGCGGTGAGCACCTTCAACATCTCCACTGCTGCCGCGATCCTGGCCGCCGGCGCGGGGGTGCGAGTGGCGAAGCACGGGAACCGCTCCTTCACGTCGAAGTCCGGCAGCGCCGATGTGCTCGAGGCGCTCGGCGTGGCGATCGACGTGCCGGTGGAACGGATGGGTCGCGTGCTCGACGAGGCAGGGATCGTCTTCATGTTCGCGCCGACCATGCACCCGGCGATGCGCCACGTCGGACCGATCCGGCGCGAGATGGCAATCCCGACGGTGATGAATCTCGTCGGCCCGCTCGCGAATCCGGCGGGCGCGGGCCGTCAGGTCGTCGGAGTCGCCGACCCAGCGCGGCTCGAATTGATCGCTGGCGCGCTCGGCGAGTTGGGTACCACCCACGCGATGGTCGTGCATGGGGCGCCGGGGATGGATGAGATCTCACCTCTTGGGCCGACGACGGTGATCGAACTGCGCGAGGGTGTGCTTACGCGGTGGACGATCGATCCGGCGCCGCTTGGGTTCGTGGGCATCTCCGCCGGAGACCTCGCGGGCGGCGAGCCCGCCCAGAATGCGCTGATCATCGAGCGCGTCCTGATGGGGAAGGGAACGCCGGGCGCGGAAGGCGCCGTGCTGCTCAACGCCGCCGCGGCGATCTACGTCGCGGGTCTCGCATCGTCGGTCGAGCAGGGGCTCGCTCTTGCGCGCGCCGCGCTCAAGGCCGGCAAAGGCTGGGACGCCCTCGGCAAGCTGCGCCGCGCCTCAGCGACGGCCCACTAGATCCGCCATCAGTCAACTGCCGTTCGTCGGCTTCAGTACCGCCTGAGCACTCCAACGACGATCCCCTGCACCTTGACCTGGTCGTCGCGGAAGTACATCGGACTCATCGCTGCATTCGCCGGCTGGAGCCGCACCCGCCCATCGCGTTCACGGTAGTAGCGCTTCACGGTCGCGCCCGCGTCCTCGAGCATCGCGATGACCATCTCGCCGTTGTCGGCACTCGGGCGATCGTGGACGACGACGTAGTCCCCGTCGCTGATCTGGTCCTCGATCATCGAGTCGCCGCGGACTTTGAGCACGAAGTGGTTGCCGGCGCGCCGGACGAAGTCATCCGGCACCGCGATGGTCTCGGCGGTCTCGAATGCTTCGATCGGTAGCCCCGCCGCGACTGCGCCCAGGATCGGAAGCTCGATCGACCGCGGGAAGACGTCGGAGGGGAGGATCTCGATCGCGCGGCTCTCATTGTACGAGCGTTTGATGTATCCCTTCCGTTCGAGGTTGCTCAGGTGCTCGTGGACCGTGGCGAGCGAGTTATAGTTGAACTGCTCCGCGATCTCCTCGAAGCTCGGCGCGTAGCCGTGCTCGCTCTGATAGCTCGTGAGGAAGTCCAGGATCTGGCGTTGGCGCTTGGTGAGCGGCATCTCGTCGTCCCCGGCAGTCGGAAGGGGTGGGGTCACGGCCAGCGTGGCCGCTGGCAAATGGACTCCCGAACAGTACCCGAAGTAACGGTATCCGAACATTGACCGAAAGGCAAGCGCCGAGCCACTGGACCGAGCCGAGGGGGCCCCTCGGGGAACTGACCCGAGCATCGCGTGAGCGGGCGGCGGCATCGGAGCGGGATCGGGCCGCGCTCTCGGCGTCGGTTGCCGCATCCCCCTCTCCCCCGTCGCTCGCGTCGGCCCTGCGCGGACCGTGCGTTGGGATCCTCGCCGAACTGAAACGGAAGTCGCCCTCAAAGGGCGCTATCAATGAAGGGCTGAGGGTGACGGACCGGGGAATGGCCTATGTCGCCGGCGGGGCCGCTGCACTCTCGGTGCTCACCGAACCGAGCCGCTTCGGCGGATCGTTGGAGGATCTCCGTCAGGCGCGCGCAGCCACGGTGGTCCCACTGCTGCGAAAGGACTTCATCACCGCGCCGATCCAGTTGCTGGAGGCGCGCGCCTGCGGTGCTTCGGCGGTCCTCCTCATCGCGCGCGCCCTTCCCGCTGGACTGCTGCGGTCGCTCGCTGCCGAAGCGCGCGCGCTCGGACTCGAATCACTCATCGAGGTCCGGGACGAGACCGAGGTCGCGACCGCACTGGAGGTGACGGGCGCGCTGATCGGCGTCAACAATCGCGACCTCGAAACGCTGATCATCGAAGAGGAGGTCACGGAGCGACTGATCCCGCTCATCCCTCCAGATCGCGTTGCCGTGTACGAGAGTGGTGTCCGCGCACGTGAGGACGTGCTTCGGGCCGCCGCCCTCGGTGCGGACGCGGTGTTGGTGGGATCGGTCCTCTCAGGGGCGCCGGATGGACGGGCTGCGGTCGCTGCGCTCGTCGGCGTGCCTCGGCGTGCCCGTGGTTGAGATCAAGTTCTGTGGCCTGACGCGGGCGCGCGATGCCGCGCTGGCGGCGACGCTCGGGGCCGCGTACGTCGGAGTGATCTTCGCCGGAGGACCGCGACGACTCGATGCGGTGCAGGCGAGAGAGGTGTTCGCAGGGCTGGAAGGAAGCCACGTGCGCCGGGTCGGTGTCTTCGGTGCGCAGTCGATCGCCGAGATCGCCCGCGACGCAGACGCACTGGCGCTCGATGTGGTACAATTACACTCTGAAGCGACCCCTACCCGCGTCAGCGAGTTGCATCGGTCCTGGGATGGTGAGGTGTGGGCGGTGGTGGGTGTCGCCGGCGGTGCGTTGCCGGACGCCTCACCCCTCGTCGGCGTGGCCGAGGGCGTGGTCATCGACAGCGTCTTCGGTGGGAGGAGCGGTGGAACGGGAACGTCGTTCGCGTGGTCGCTCGTGGCGCCCTCGCTCGCGCCGCTGCGGGGCCGGTTGCGGCTCGTGGTCGCTGGAGGGCTCAAGCCGATGAATGTCGCGGAAGCGGTCAGCGTGCTCGCACCCGATGTGGTGGACGTCTCGTCCGGCGTCGAGCTGGCGCCGGGGATCAAGGACCCACAGCTGATGCGAGCGTTCGCAGCCGCGATCCGCTCGCGCGAGGAGTGATGAGGGAGGCAGCAGCGGACCGGTTCGGCACTTTTGGCGGGCGCTACGTGCCCGAGACCCTCGTTCCGGCGCTCGATGAACTCGAGGCGGCGCTCGCGGCGGCGCGTGCCGATGTGTCGTTCGGGCGGGAACTCACGCATCTCCTCGAGACGTACGCGGGCCGCCCTTCGCCCCTCACCGATGCCCCTCACCTCTCGGAGCGGGTCGGCGCCGAGGTCTGGCTCAAGCGCGAGGATCTCAATCACACCGGGGCGCACAAGATCAACAATGCGCTCGCCCAAGCCCTTCTCGCGAAACGGATGGGGAAGCGGCGCATCATCGCCGAGACGGGCGCTGGCCAGCACGGCGTCGCGACCGCGACCGTCTGCGCGCGACTCGGGCTCGAGTGCGTCGTGTACATGGGCGAGGAGGACATGCGGCGCCAGGAGCTGAATGTCTTCCGGATGCGCTTGATGGGTGCGACCGTCGTTCCGGTCACCGCCGGGACGCGCACGCTCAAGGACGCGACGAGTGAAGCGATCCGCGACTGGGTCACGACCTGCCGCGATTCCCACTACATCATCGGCTCGGTGGTCGGGCCTGCACCGTATCCGCGAATGGTTCGCGATTTCCAGGCGATCATCGGCCGGGAGGCTCGCGCGCAGATGCTCGAGCGCGCCGGCCGGTTGCCGCGCGCGGTGGTCGCCTGCGTGGGGGGCGGATCGAACGCGATCGGCATCTTCCACGCCTTTGTGGACGATCCGTCGGTCGAACTGATCGGGGTCGAGGCCGCCGGCGAGGGGATCGCAACCGGCCGCCACTCGGCGTCACTCACGGCGGGCACGCCGGGCGTCCTGCACGGGACGCTGAGCTACCTGTTGCAGGACGCCGACGGGCAGGTGCACCCTGCGCACTCGATCTCGGCTGGCCTCGACTATCCCGGCGTCGGTCCGGAGCACGCGTGGCTGAAGGACAGCGGTCGCGCGCGTTACGAGTCGGCGACGGATGACGAGGCGCTCGACGCCTTCGCGCTGCTCAGTCGGCTCGAAGGGATCATCCCCGCGCTCGAGACGGCGCACGCCGTTGCGTGGCTCATCGGGCACGCCGGTCGGTTCGACACGGATGACGCCATCCTGCTCTGTCTGAGCGGTCGCGGGGACAAGGATGTCGCGCTTGTCGCGGCCCGCCTCTCACGACAGGCGAAGGCATGACGACACCGCGCCCGAGTTCGATGACCCCCGCGCTGGGGCGCCCGAGCATCAATGCCGCGGCGGCCGCCGTAGCGGCCGAGGCGTTGCCGTTCCCGGCGACGGTGGTCGAGGAGATGTTCAAGCTGCTCGACAAGGCGGTAAGGGCGCACCAGCTCTACCTGCACAACAATCCGACCTACCTCAAGGCGGTCGAGAACGCGAAGAAGGCCTTCGATCCCATCTGGGAGCAGACGGGGAGCCTCGTCATCCAGGTGACCGACATCCATTTCAACTGGATCGGCGTGCCGGTGCACTCTCAGCCCGACAAGGGCGGTGACAGCATGCCTTGGCTCCTCTTCAAGGACGGGCTGCGAGAGTTCACACTCTCGACCGGATTCGAGGACGAGGAGCTGGAGAAGTTCCTCGAGATCCTCGGGCGCGTGCGACGTGCGCAACCGCACGAGGACGACCTGCTCACGATCCTCTGGGAAGCTGACTTCCAGACGATGAAGTACCGGTACGTCGAGATCAGCGATCCGACGGCGCCGCTCGACCCGAACTCCGAGCCGGGTCGGTGGCCGGCGCCGTTGGGGAAGTCGTTCGAGCCCGCGTACGAGGCGATCGCCGAGGCACAGGAGGCGCGGTCCGCCGGCTCCGCAGCCGGCTCGCCGCCGCCCCCGCCGAAGGCATCGGGCGTCGTGAAGATGGAGGACTTCGACTCGACCCTTTACTTCCTCGACGGGAACGAGATCGACTACCTTCGGCAGGAGACGGTCCGCGAGTACCAGATCGACCTGCGTCGGCAGGTCCTCTGCGCGCTCCTCGACATCTTCGAACTACAGGTCGATCCGTTGGTGCGAGCCGAGGTTGCGGGGGACCTTGAAGCCCTCGTGCTCCACCTCCTCTCCGGCGGGCAGTTCTCGTCGGTCGCCTTCCTGCTGAAGGAGATCGAGGGGACGATGCAGCGCGCGCGTCAGCTCACGGGGGCCGACAAGGATCGTCTCGGTCGTCTCCCCGAACGGCTCAGCCATCCGGACGCACTCGCCCAGATGCTCCAGGCGCTCGAGGAGTCGGCGCAGCTCCCCCCGCGGGAAGAACTCGCGCAGCTCTTCGCCCAGCTCAAGCCGTCGGCGCTGGCGGTGATCCTCGAGTTCATCGACCGCACGCAGAACACCGGACTGCGGCCCCTCCTCGAGGCCTCCGCCGAACGGCTCGCGCAGTCGAACACCTCCGAACTCGTGAAGCTGGTGAAGCACGGGAAGCCAGCAGTCGCCCGCGAGGCGATCCGTCGCGCCGGCGCGATGCGGGCGCAAGCTGCGGTCCCCTCGCTCGGCGAGGTGCTCGCGAGCGGGGTCGAGCGCCCGCTGCGCGCGGCGGCGGTCACGGCGCTCACCGACATCGGCACCGCCGGCGCGCTCTCGGCCCTCGAGACGGCGCTCAACGATGAGGATCGGGATATCCGCCTCGCGACGACTCGCGCCCTCACCGCCCGCAATCACCGGCCGGCACTCGCGAAAGTGGATGCGATCGTGAAGGGGAAGGGGACGCGACAGCACGACCGCACGGAGCGGATCGCCGTCTTCGAACTCTACGGGACGATCTGCGGTGACGGCGGTGTGCCCTATCTCGACTCGATCCTCAACGCCAAGGGAGGCCTCTTCGGACGGAAGGAGGATCCTGAGCTGCGAGCCTGCGCCGCCGTTGCCCTCGGGAAGATCGGCACGGCGGCTGCCCGCACCTCGCTCGAGAAAGCGGTCGGCGAGAAAGAGGTGATCGTCCGCTCGGCGGTGACCCGCGCCCTCAAGGGTGGAGGTCCCGCGTGAGCGATCCGACCAAGCCCCCGCCGCCCACGGGCCGCGCGTCGGTCGCGCGCAACACGCAGGCCGTGACCACCGCCGGACTCGCTGAGGGCGCGGTGCGCCAGATCGGCCGTCCCTGGGTCATCGGTTTCTATATCGCGCTCCGCAATCTCAAGATGTACCCGGTCGAGAATGCGGTCGTGCAGAAGGCGCTCGAGGAGCTGACGTCGCTCTCCGGCGAGTTGATCGCTGGCGACGGGGAATGTGAGTTCCGTCTCGCGGGGGAGTTCCTCTTCCTGAACGCCACACGGATGAAACTCGACCTCGACAACTACACGAGCTTCTCCTACATCCTCGGCCGCTGTCGCGATTCCGGGGTGGGCCTGATCCGTTTCCACGAGCGTCCCGCCCTCCGCGACTGGACCATCCTGCTCTCCTTCCTCACGTCGCCGCAGGGCAAGGCGCCGGCGGAGCGGTTCGATCTCCTCCAGAAGCGGCTGGCCGAGACGAACGTGCACGTCTTCGACGTGACGCCGACGATGGAGAGCTCCGACGACCCGGCCGACGCCGGCGAGACGAAGGAGCGGGCCAAGCGGACGTACGCACAGTCGGTCTCGACGACGAAAGAAGTGATCAACTCGGTGCGGATGGGGCAAAGCCCCAACATCAAGAAGATCAAGCGCGTGGTGCAGGGGATCGTCGACCAGATCCTCGCCGAGGAGACCTCGCTGGTCGGCCTCACCACGATCCGTGACTACGACGACTACACGTTCACGCACTGCGTGAACGTGTGCATCTTCTCGGTCGCACTCGGCCGCCGGCTCGGTCTCAGCCGGCTCCAACTCTACGACCTCGGCTTCACGGCGCTCTTCCACGACATCGGCAAGTCGCGGGTGCCGATCGACATCATCCAGAAGCCGGACACGCTCACCGAGGACGAGTGGCGGCTCGTCGCTTCGCATCCCTGGCTCGGCGTGCTCGCGCTCTTCCAGCTGCGTGAACAGTCGGAGTTCCCCTATCGCTCGATGCTCGTCGCCTACCAGCACCACATGAAGCGAGACCTCACGGGCTATCCCCGCTCGCTTCGGATGTCCGAGATGACGTTCTACAGCAAGATCGTGGCGGTGGCTGACGGTTTCGACGCGGCGACGACGCGCCGCGTCTACATGTCGGAGCCGCTCGACCCTTCCGAGGTCCTCAAGGAGATGCGCGACAACCCGCGGCGCGGGATGGACCCCGTGGTCGTCAAGGCGTTCGTCGCGCTCCTGGGCATCTATCCGGTCGGCACGTTCGTCGTGCTCGACACCTTCGAGCTCGCGATCGTCCACGGGACGAACCCGCTTCCCGAGATGGTGTCTCGTCCGATCGTCCTCGTCGTGAGCGACGCACTCGGCAACATCGACCACCCAGGGCTCCTCACCGACCTTGCCGAGCGCGATGAGTCGGGGACGTTCAAGCGGACGATCATCAAGACCGGCGACCCCGAGCGGTATGGTATCCGCGTGGGGGATTACTTCCTCTGACCGAGTCGCTGTCGAGTCATCTCGCGCGGCTCCGGTCCCTCGGTCGCCGCGCCCTCGTCTGTTATGTCACGGCGGGGCACCCCGATCGTGCGGCCTCGCTTCGGCTCTTGAGGGAACTGCCCTCGGCTGGCGCCGACGTGATCGAGGTCGGCGTTCCATTCTCCGATCCGCTGGCCGACGGGCCGATCATCCAGCGAAGTTCGCAGCGCGCGCTCGAGCGGGGGATGACCTTGCGGGGCACGCTCGCGCTGATCGCCGAGGCCAGACCTACTGTGCCGGTCGTTCTCTTCAGCTACCTGAATCCACTTCTCGCCGCCGGTCCGGCGCTCCTCGATGACGCGGCCGCCGCGGGGGTGCAGGGGATCCTCGTCACCGACCTCCCAGTCGGCGCCGACCTCGCGCGAGAAGAGTGGTTGGGCAGTGGGCCGCTCGAGTTCGTCCGGCTGGTGGCCCCGACCACGCCGACACCGCGAATGGCCGAGATCGCGAAGCACGGGAAGGGATTCGTGTACCTGATCAGCCGCCTTGGTGTCACTGGCGTCACCGAGGATCCGTCCGACGACCTGCCGAGGACGGTCGCCGCCCTGCGAAGCGTGTGCGCGCTGCCGGTGTGTGTCGGCTTCGGCATCTCGCGCCCGGAGCAGGCACGGCGCATCGGCCGGATGGCCGACGGGATCGTCGTCGGGTCGGCTATCGTGCGGGCCGCCGAGGAGTCGGTGGATGAAGCGCTGGCGCTCGTGCGGTCCCTGCGCACCGCGCTCGACGAGGGGGCGCGATGAACGCGCTGCTCCGGCTCTACCGCGTGGCGATCCCGGTGATCGGGACGCTCCTGGTCGCGGGTTCCCTCGTGCTCACGACCGAGTGGCTCGATCACCTGCTGTGGATCGGCGCGTTGGCGGTCGCGGTATCGGTGCTCCGACGTGACCAACTCCCAGTCACGAAGTATGCGGGGGTGCATCTCCTCGGCATGGTGGCGGTCGGCGGTGCCCTGCTCCTCGGACCGACCTCCACGGCCTTGGCACTCACGATCGGGATGGTCGTCGCCGACAGTCTCTGGCTGCGGCGAGGCGGCATCCCGGCCTGGATCAACGCCTCGCGCGAAGCGGTCGCGCTCTTCGCGGCGTTCGGTTGGTACGCCTGGAGCCGCGGCCCCCTCGGAGCCGACGCGGGCACGCTCGATGGCGAAAGCGTTCCGGCGATCGCCGTCTTCGTGCTGGTCCATTTCCTCCTGAGCAAGGGGCTCTTCTACTTCACGCTCCTCGTCCGGCAGAAGCTCGAGACCGAGGAACTCTCACTCATCCTGCGCTATGAGGTGATCGCGCTGGGCACCGGCGCGGCCGGGCTCGCCGCACTCCTCCTCTCACTCGCCTTCGTCGGCTGGCGTGGTGCGGGCGTCGTCCTCGTCGTGCTCGCGTTCGCGGGGCTGCTGCTCAAGCGTATCCTCGAGGAGAGCATCGCGGCCGAGGAGTTGAACACGGTGCTCGCGATGGAGGTGGCGGCGGCGACCGACGCGACCTTGGGCGAGGCGATCCAACGGATCGAGGGACTGGCGCGACGACTCCTCGAGTGGCGGGAGATGCGTGTGCTCCGCACCGAGGGGAGCGCGACGCGCCTCATCTTCCGGTCGGGAGCGGGCCTCCTTCAGGCCTCGGAACCGGCGCCGATCGACGGCGAACGCCTGCGGCGAGAGGTCCTCGAGAGTGGCCGCGCCATCTTCCTCGTCGATGCCGACCGCGACCCGCGAGTCGAGCGGCCCCTCGTCGACGCAGCCTCACGCGCCGTCGTGCCGCTCAAGTTCGGCGACCGCGCGATCGGCGTCCTCGAACTCGACGCGCACAAGCGAGGCGCCTACGGACCGAAGGAAGCGATGCTGATCAAGCGCGTCGCCAACCAGCTCGCGACCACGATCCACATCCTCGACCTCCGGAACCCGCTGCTCGAGACGGTCGACCGGCTGCAGCACGGCGTCGGTACGCTGACCGATTCGGCCCGCACGCTGCGTACGGGAGGAGAGGCCGTCGCGCGCACGGCCGCCGACATCGGCCGGGCGACCGCTGACGAAGCGGACCAACTGGCCAAGGGACTCGAGGTCACCGCGAGTCTCAGCGAGCGCACCAAGTCGGCGGCCTCGGATGCACGCGAGGCGCACGACGCGACCCGTCAAGCAAGCGTGATCGCGACCGAGCACCGGCAAACGATCGACACCGCGATGGAGCGACTCGTCGGTGCCAAGGGATTCGTCTCCGAAGGATCGAGCCGTGTCGGGAAGCTCGCGCAGACGACGACTCAGGTGACCGGACTCATCTCGGTGATCCGGGAGCTCGCGGTCCAGACGAACCTCCTCGCGCTGAACGCCGCAATCGAGGCGGCGCGGGCCGGCCACGAAGGCCGGGGGTTCGCGGTCGTCGCCGATGAAGTGCGCAAGCTGGCCGAGGAGAGCGGCCGCGCGGCCGACGACGCCCAGCGGGTCCTCCGCGACTTCGACGAGCAGATGCGTGAGACCGCCGCCCTGATGTCCCGCGGCGAGGCCCTGGTCAGCGACGCTGAAACGCTGTCGCGCGGCTCGCGCGAAGCCCTCGGGACGATCGTGAGCGCCACCGGCGGCGCGGCGGTGCAAGCCGCACGCATCGCGTCGTCGGCCGACGATCAGGGCGTCGAGGTGGCGCGCCTGCGTGAACGGATGAGCCGCGTCGCGGAGATCGCGGCGCGCAATCGTGAGGGCGCGGAGGGGGTCGCGACGGCGGCGACCCAACAGGCCGAGGCGCTCCGCGCGCTCGAGTCGGCGACGACGGAGTTGCGCGGCATCGTCGCGACGCTCTCCGATCTCGCGCGCCGGATCACGAGCGCTCGATGAGCACTCCCGACGTGGATCTCCCCTCGTGGGCCCAGGTCAGCGAGAAGCGTCGTGCACACATTGCCCGCGTGACCGCCCTGCTAGATCGATGGGCGATGCAACTCAAGCTCGACGCTGACGAAGCGCAGGCCTGGCACGACGTCGGGCGATTCCACGATGCCCTGCGCGACGCGCCCGAAGCGGAACTCCGACGCCTCGGCGCGGGACACGACCTGCCGCTCGACGTGTTGCACGGACCCGCCGCCGCCGCGCATCTCCTGTCCCTCGGCGAGACGCGCGAGAGTGTGCTGGCGGCCGTGCGCTGGCACACGGTCGGGCACGCCGCGTGGGACCGCACCGGCCGCGCTCTCTATATGGCCGACTTTCTTGAGCCGGGACGCCAGTTCGCGCGGGCCGAGCGCGTCTTTCTCGCCGATCATCTGCCACACGACTTCACCGGCGTCTTCCGCCAGGTCGTGCAGATGCGGCTCGAGTGGACGCTCCGCGAGGGGAAACTGATCTTTCCTGAAGCGGCCGATCTCTGGAACTCGGTGCGGTGAAAGGGAAGGGGCGGTGGATCCTGCTCGTCGTGGTGGCCGCTGCGGTGGTCGGCGCCATCGGGTGGCGGGCGCGTCGGGCGGACACCAGCAAGATGGTCGGTCCGATCACCCGCGTCGTGCCCGAGTCCCTGCGGATCCGCGTTGAGGTGATGAACGGGGCGGGCACACGGGGCCTCGCTCGGCGCGCGACTGCGGCGATGCGTGACGCAGGATTCGACGTCGTCGGCTCGGGCAACTGGACCGAGCGACTCGACAGTTCACTCGTCGTCGTGCGCAACGGCCGGATGGACTGGGGCGCACTGGCGGCGGAGGCGTTGGGCGGGGCGCGCGTGATCGCGCGCCCCGATAGCTCACGCTATCTCGACCTGACGATCGTCGTTGGGGCGGCGTGGCGGCCGCCGTCCGATCCGTTCGACCCGTAGCTGACCGCACGCCGCCGCGATGTCCACGCCGCGGCTCTTCCGGATCGCCACTTCCACTCCGAGCTTGCGGATCCGGCGCGCGAACTTCGCGATCGCTTCCGGCGTCGTCGGCGTGAACCCCATCGAGCCACCAGGGTGGAGCGGGATCAAGTTCACGAACGCCTTGCATCGACGCGCGAGTGACGCGAGCTGGTCGGCGTGGGGACCGAGGTCGTTCACCCCTCCGAGCATCACGTACTCGAACGTCACCCGCCGATCGAACCGGGCCGCCGCCTCGATGACGTCGGCGAGGGGGTACTTCGTGTTCACCGGCATCAGCGACTTGCGCAGCTCGTCGGTCGGGGCGTGGATCGAGAGGGCGAGGCGGAACTGCTCCTTGCGCTTGGCGAGCGCGACGATGCCCGGGAGCACGCCCACGGTGGAGACCGTGATGTGCCGTGCGCCGATCCCAAAGCCCTTCGCGTCGTTCAGGATCGTGAGGACGGGGTCGACCGCCGGCCAGTTCATCATCGGCTCACCCATCCCCATGAAGACGATGTTCGTCGCCCGGATGGGTGGATCCAAGAGCGCGAGTTCGCGGACCTGTCCGGCGATCTCGTGCACCGTCAGGTTCCGTTGGAATCCCATCGCGCCGGTCCCGCAGAAGGAGCACTGCAACGCACAGCCCGCCTGCGAGGAGATGCACAAGGTCATCCGCTCCCCGTCAGGGATCGAGACGGTCTCGATCGCCTGCCCGTCGTGCATCCGGAAGAGGAACTTCCGCGTGCCGTCGGTGCTCGTCTGTTGCGTGACCAGTTCGAGCCGGGGGACCGTGAAGTGCGCGGCGAGTTTCTGACGGAAGGCGATCGGGAGGTCGGTCATCGCCTCGAACGACGCGGCGGGGCGGGCCCAGAGGTGTGGCACGACCTGGGACCCCCGGTAGGGGGCCTCCCCCTGCGCCTCGGCGAAGTCCCGGAGGGCCTGTTCGGCGTCGAGGGGGGTCAAGTCGAGCAAATTCAGCATGTTGCAGAGTACCCGGCTACGGGGGGTAGGTCAACGTTGCTCGCCTACCGCCAAGTTCAGACGGGGGTTAGATTTACACCCGTCCAGATGTCAATCCGCCGAACCCCAGATCAACATCGCTTCGCGCCCACGGCGGAGCTGACCACCATCGCGTGAGTCGCCCGCAGGAAGTGGCCGCGCCTTGGGCGCGGCGTTGGTGGCCCGTGGGCGCTTGGGCCGCCGTCATCCTGGTGATGACCTCGTGGCCAAGCCCGACCCTGAGCGTGCAGGTGACGGGCGCGGACAAAGTCGCCCATGTCGGCGTGTATGCGATCCTCGGTTGGCTGGTCGGGAGGGCGATGCTCCTGCCGCGCACCCAGCGGATGCTCCTGATCGCCGTTGCCGGGCTTGCGAGCTTCGGAGCAGTCGATGAACTCCACCAGTTGCTCATCCCGAATCGCGAGTCGACCGTGGCCGATTGGTTCGCCGATCTGATCGGGGCCTCGCTCGGCCTACTGACCTACCATCTGGCTCCCCGCTCGAACCGGCCCAGCACCCAAGGCGTTGCGTGAATAGCGAATCCCCCCACTCCCTCGCCACGTCGCTTCGTACCCAGCTCGGCGGCTCACTGCGTCGCAGTGACGTCGGGGCCCGCGTCACGTTGGGCGGTTGGGTCCATCGGGCACGAGATCTCGGCGGCCTCGTCTTCATCGACCTCCGCGACCGCGCCGGCCTCGTCCAAGTCTCGTTCGACCCGAAGTGGTCCGAGGCCGACGTGATCAGGACGGCGGCCGCGGTGGGAGTCGAGAGCGTCGTGCTCGTGGAGGGGACGGTCGAAGCGCGTCCCGCTGAGATGCGGAACAGCGACCTCGCGACGGGGGAGATCGAGGTCCGCGCCACCTCACTTCGAATCGTCGGTCCCGCCGAGACTCCGGCGATCCCGGTCTCACTTCCAAAGGATGGCAAGCTTCCGGCCGAGGAGCTGCGCCTGCGGCATCGCGTGCTCGATCTGCGGCGCGAGGAACTGCAGCGCAACCTCGAACTGCGACACCGGCTCCTGCAGACGACTCGACGCCACCTGAGCGACCGCGGCTACCTCGAGCTCGAGACGCCGATCCTCACGAAGCCGACCCCTGAAGGGGCCCGTGACTTCCTGGTGCCGAGTCGGGTGCACGCGGGGGAGTTCTACGCGCTCCCACAATCTCCGCAGATCTATAAACAGCTCTTCATGTGTTCCGGCTTCGACCGCTACTTCCAGGTCGCGCGTTGCTTCCGCGACGAGGACCTCCGCGCGGACCGGCAGCTCGAGTTCACGCAGATCGACATCGAGGCCTCGTTCATCTCGCGCGAGGACATCATCGCGATGTCCGAGGGGCTGGTCCAGGCGCTTTGGGCCGAGGGCGGCGTGAGCGTCGAGATCCCGTTCCAGCGGATGACACACGCCGACGCGATGGAGCGCTACGGTTGCGACCGTCCCGACCTCCGCTATGGTCTGGAGATCGAGGACCTGACGACGGCGTTTCGCAGCTCGGAGTCTTCGATCATCCAGCAGGCGATCGCCGCCGGTGGCAGGGTGCGCGCCATCCGGGTTCCCGGCGCCAGCGCGTGGAGCCGGAAGCAGGTGGATGAACTGGAGTCGATCGCGAAGGCGGCGGGCGCGGGCGGGCTCGTGCGACTCAAGTCCAACGGTGGCGTGCTCGAAGGGCCGCTCGCGAAGTTCCTTGGTCCCGAGTCGCAGCGCGCGATCGCACTCGCTGACGGCGAACTCCTCCTCGCGGTCGCCGGCACGGACCGCGTGTCGAACCCCGCGCTCGACCGGGTGCGGCAGGAGTGTGCGGCGCGGCTCGGCCTCGTCCAGGCGAATGTGCGGCGATTCCTGTGGGTCCTCGACTTCCCGATGTTCGACCAGGATCCCGAGACGAAGGCGCTCACCGCGGTGCACCATCCGTTCACCGCGCCGAACGTCGAGGATGTCGCCGCGCATCCTGCGGCACCGGAACAGTGGCGTGCCCTCGCGTACGACTGTGTGCTGAATGGCACCGAGCTCGGCGGTGGGAGCATTCGCACGAGTGATCCGGCCCGGCAGTCGCGGATGTTCGAACTCCTTGGCATCCCAGACCGGGCTGAGCAGGAGCGTCGCTTCGGATTCCTGCTCGAAGGACTTCGCGCCGGCGCGCCTCCGCACGGCGGCATCGCGTTCGGTTTCGACCGGATCGCGATGGTGCTGGCCGGCGCGACGTCGCTGCGCGACGTGATCGCGTTCCCGAAGACGACCGCCGCGCGCGCGCTGTTCGAGGGCGCGCCGGGCGAGGTGCCAGCGTCGGATCTCGACGAGTTGCACATCCGCCCGATGGAGAGCTGATGACCGACGGTACTGTCGCTGGCGAAACCACGACGCAACGCCTCTCGACGGAGGGAGCGGACCTGCTCACGCTCTCTGGGGCGGGGGACGCGAATCTCTCTGAACTCCAGAAGCTCTTCCCGGTCCGTGTCACGCTTCGCGGCGACGCGATGGTCCTGGTCGGAAGTCCGGAGGTCGTCGAGAAGGCGGCGGTGGTCGCGGCCCGGATGATAGAACAGGCGAAGCAGCGCCTCCCGCTCGAACCCGACGACGTGCTGCGCTTCTCGATGGAGGGCCCCGCGCGCGACGGCGCGGCCCCCGGACGCATCGTCCTGCCCGGCGTGCGCAAGGTCATCCAGCCGAAGACCCAGGGGCAGTCGGAGTACATGCAGCAACTGCTCGACAACGAGATCGTGATCGGGATCGGGCCGGCGGGCACCGGCAAGACGTATCTCGCGGTAGCAGCGGCGGTGGACGCGCTGGCGCGCAAACGGGTGAAGCGGATCGTGCTCGCGCGTCCCGCGGTCGAGGCGGGGGAGTCGCTTGGCTTCCTCCCCGGCGACATGCAGGCGAAGGTGGATCCGTATCTCCGACCGCTCTATGACGCGCTCGACGACCTGATGCCGCCCGAGCGCGTCGCCCGCGCCCTCGAGACGCGCGTCATCGAGATCGCCCCGCTCGCCTATATGCGCGGGCGCACGCTCGGCGACGCCTTCGTGATCCTCGACGAGGCGCAGAACGCGACGACCGCCCAGATGAAGATGTTCCTTACCCGACTTGGCGTGAACTCGCGGGCCGTGATCACCGGGGACAAGACGCAGATCGATCTGCCGACACGGGAGGAGAGCGGCCTGTTGCAGGTCGAGCGCATCCTCCCCGGCATCGACGGCATCGCGTTCCATTACTTCACCGAAGTGGACGTGGTCCGCCATCGGCTCGTGCGCGAGATCGTGAAGGCCTACGCAGCGGACGCGGGGACGTGAGCGTTCCAACCGTCGCCGTGAGTCTGGGTGGCCTCCGTTCGCCGGTGAGCGCGGGGCGGCTCGCCGCCGCCGCTGCGCTGGTGCTGCGGGCGGAGAAGGCCAACGCCGCACTTCTCTCGATCACGCTCCTCGGTCGCCTTCGGATGTCGGCGATGAATCGACGCCACTTCGAACATCGGCGCGCGACCGACGTGATCAGTTTCGGGTTCCGTGATCCCGCCGGGGCGGTGATCGGGGACGTGTATATCTGCCCCGAGGTCGCGTCGGTGAATGCGCGTCGCTACGGCGTTCCGGTGCGCGAGGAACTTCTGCGCCTCGTCGTCCACGGCACGCTGCACGCCCTTGGCCACGAGCATCCGGAAGGGGCGACCCGCGAGAGGTCGCCGATGTGGCGACGCCAGGAGCGACTGCTCGCCCGGGTGCTACGCTCGTGAGTCTTCTCGTAACGCTCTTCGCGATCGTGGCCGCGGTCGTCGCCGCCTTCGGTGCCTACGCCGACGGCGCCCTCTTGGGGCTCGACGACGAGGAGCCTCCCTCCGATCCGCGCGTCGCCGAGTTGCTCGGGCGGCGCGAGCGAACGCACCGCGCCCTCGCGTTCGGGCGCATCATCGCGCAATTGCTCGCCGGCGCCGCGACCTCGGTCGCGCTGCTCGCGAGTGGATGGGTCCCCGCCGGGTTCCTCGCGCCAGTGGTCGTGGTGGCGGGGATCGCGCTGGTCGGTCTCACCGAGGTCGCGGCCCGCGCGGCCGGTGATGCGGCCGGCGCAGCCGGTCTGGCCGCGTCGTTGCCCGCCGTGCGCGCCTCGGAGTTCCTCTGCGCGCCCTTCGTCGCGATCGGCACCTGGGTCGAGGGCTCGCTGCACCGCGTCCTCCCACCGCCGCACCTCGACGAGGCCGATCGCGAGGACGCGGTCGAACGGTTCCGCGAAGTCGTTGCGGCCGAAACGGAGGTCGAAGGGTCCGGCGAGGTGCTCCTCCACGGGGTCTTCTCGCTCGGCGACACGCAGGTGCACGAGATCATGGTGCCGCGCGTGGACATCGTCGGCATCGAACGCGAGACGCCGTGGCTCGCAGTCGCCGAGCGGGTCCGAAGCGCCCGGCACGCGCGCGTCGTTGTGTACGACGGCACGCTCGACGAAGTCGTCGGGGTGCTCTACGCGAAGGATCTCCTCTCGGCGCTGCTCGGTGACGAGGAGCCCGCCGGCGGGTGGCAGTCCCTCGTCCGGCCGGCGCTGTTCATCCCATCGAGCAAGAGCGTCGAGAAACAGCTGCGCGAGTTTCGGTCGACGCGCCGGCATCTCGCGATCGTTGTTGATGAGTTCGGCGGCACCGCCGGGCTGATCACGCTCGAGGATGTGCTGGAACTCATCGTCGGCGATATCCAGGACGAAGGTGACGTCGAGCGGCCTGAGGTCGAGCGTGGCGAGGGAGGCCGTCTCTGGGTCGCTGCGCACGTGACCCTCGACGCCCTCTCGGATGTCACTGGCGCCGAGTTCCGGCGTGGTGACGTGACGACGGTGGGCGGTCTCGTGATGGAGTTGTTGGGCCGCGTGCCGAAGACCGGCGAGGTCGTGAGTGTGGCCGGCTTCCGGATCGTCGTGGAGCGGGTCGCACGCCGGCGCGTTGAGCGGGTGTACGTCGAGCCGATGGTCGCGGTCCCGGTGATCGGGGGCGCCGAATGAGCACCTCGATGCTGACCCTCATCCTCGTAGCCGTCGTCGGCGTGCTCACCGGCGCCGCGACGGCGCTCCGCAGCGTGAGCCGCATCTGGCTCCGCCACTGGGCGGAACGCCGACTCGCGGGCGCTGGGACGGCGGGGCTCTACCTCGAACGGCCGCAACGGCTCATCCTCGCGGCCGGCACGGGGATCGCCGGCACCGTCTTCGCGCTCGGGGCGGTGCTCGGCCTGCAGGACGGGGATCGGGTCGGTGCCTTGATCCGCGCGCTCGTGGTCGCTGCGCTCCTGCTCCTCCTCGTCGGACAGCTCCTGCCGCGTGCGATCGCCCGTCGCTGGCCCGCCGAGGTGCTGCCGCTACTGCTCCCGTTGCTCCGCGTGGTCGAAGGGCTCAGCGCTCCACTCGCCAACCTCGGCGCGTTCCTCGTCGGACGCGCGCGCGGTACGCCCACCTCCGTCGTTCCCTCCGCGGCGGAGTCGCTCGACGATCTGCTGCGGGAAGGCGAGATCGAGGGAGTGGGCGCGGCTGGCGAGCGCGCGATCATCAGCGGCGTGGTCGAGTTCGGCGCCAAGCGCGTGCGTGACGTGATGACGCCCCGGGCCGAGATCGTCGGGGTCGATCGCACCGCTCCGGCCGACGAGGTCGCCCGCGTCGTCGCACTCTCGAAGTTCAGCCGGCTCCCGGTGTTCGAGGGCACGATCGACCACGTCGACGGGATGATCACCAGCTGGGACGTAATCGCGCGTCCTGAGGCGCCGCTGCGCGATCCCCGACCGGTGGCGATCGCCTCTCCCGACGAGCCCTGTCACGCCCTGATGTCGCGGATGCTCCGCGACCGGAAGCACCTTGCGATCGTCCGTGGGATGAACGAGGAGACCCTCGGGCTCGTGACGCTGGAGGACTTGGTGGAGGAATTCGTCGGGGAGATCCACGACGAGCACGACGACCTCCCGGCGTCGCGATGACGGCCCTGCGTCTCCCCGACGGCGCGCCGCCGCGGCTCATCGCCCTCGTGGCCGACCTCACCGCTGGCCGCAAGGCGGCGCTCGCCCGCGCGGTCAGCATCGTCGAAGACCAGCGCGACGGATATGAGCTCCTGCTTGCGGCCTGTCACCCGCGACTGGGCCACGCACGGCGGATCGGGATCACGGGGCCACCGGGAGCTGGGAAGAGCACACTCACGACGCTGCTCGCCGAACGGTATCTCGGCGAAGGGCATCGGGTGGGAGTCGTCGCGGTGGACCCGACCTCGCCCTTCACCGGGGGCGCCTTGCTCGGTGACCGTGTCCGGATGGAACGCGTTGCCCTGCACGAGCGCATCTATATCCGGTCGATGGCGACGCGCGGTTCCCTCGGCGGTCTCGCGGCGACGACCCGCGAGGTGTGCGACGTGCTCGACGCCGCGGGAATGGACCGCATCCTCGTCGAGACGGTCGGTGTGGGTCAGAGTGAGCTCGACATCGCCCGCCTCGCCGACACCAGTGCGGTGGTCCTCGTCCCTGAGTCGGGCGATTCGATCCAGACCCTCAAGGCCGGCGTGATGGAGATCGCCGACCTGTTCGTGGTCAACAAGGCGGACCGTCCGGGAGCCGATCGATTGCGGAACGACATCGAGCTCATGCTCGGGCTGCGCGCTGGCGCGACGATGAAGGACGTCCCAGCCCATCACGGAGTGGACCTCAGGGCCCTGAATCCGAAACGAGTGGCGCGCGAGGCGGCGAAGCGGGACGACGCCGACCGATGGACGCCGCCCGTCTTGCGCACGGTCGGCGTCACCGGGGAGGGGCTCGAGGAGTTCGCGGGGGCCCTCGACCGCCATTTCGGGTATCTTGAGCGGAGTGGGACCTTGCAGTCGCGTCGCCGGACTCGCCTGCGTGAGCGGGTGGTCGACGCGGTTGAACGGCGGGTGCGACGCCGACTCTGGAGCGACACCGCGACGAAGGAGTGGTTGGAGGCGCAGCTCCCCGCGCTGGAACGCGGGGAGACGACGCCGCTGGCGGTGGCGGAGGTGCTGCTAGCTCGCAGCGTCGCCGCCGGGACTCTCACTGGGAACACGAGATGACGATCTCCTCGGACCTCGATCCGACGCTCGCCGCGATGCAGCAGGAACTCGACGGGCTCCGCGCCGAGGTCGCTGCCTGGCGGGCACGATACGAGAAGGGAGAGAAGCGGGAGATCGCCTACAGGAATTCCGAGAAGGAGGTCGCGCCGCTCTACACCGCGCTGGATCTCGAGGGGTCCGGCGGTACCGCGTTCGAGATGCCGGGTGCCTATCCCTTCACGCGCGGCATCCATCCGACCGGCTATCGCGGGAAGCTCTGGACGATGCGGCAGTTCGCCGGGTTCGGTTCGGCGAAGGAGACGAACGAGCGCTACAAGTTCCTCCTCGAGCACGGCACAACGGGACTCTCGGTCGCCTTCGATTTCCCGACGCTGATGGGCTACGACTCGGACCACGTCCGGTCGGAGGGGGAGGTGGGAAAGTGCGGCGTGGCGATCAGTTCACTCGCCGACATGGAACAGCTCTTCGCCGGGATCCCGCTTGATCAGGTCTCGACGTCGATGACGATCAACGGTCCGGCGATCATCCTCTGGTGCTTCTACATCGCCGCCGCCGAGAAGCAGGGGGTGAAGCCGGAGCAGCTCCGAGGGACGATCCAGAACGACATCCTCAAGGAGTACATGGCGCAGCACGCCTGGTGCTTCCCGATCGAACCGGCGCTGCGCCTGATCGTGGACATGTTCGAGTACGGCGCCGAGCACGTGCCGCAGTGGAACACCGTCTCGATCAGTGGCTACCACATCCGCGAGGCGGGCGCCACCGCGGCCCAGGAGCTCGCGTTCACCCTCGCCGATGGCTTCACCTATGTCGAGCGCGGGATCGCCCGCGGGCTCGACGTCGATGACTTCGCGCCGCGCCTCTCGTACTTCTGGGACATCCACAACGACTTCTTCGAGGAGATCGCGAAGCTCCGCGCGGCCCGGCGGATCTGGGCGCGTCATATGCGGGAACGCTACGGCGCGAAGAGCCCGCGGTCGTGGGTGATGCGCTTCCACTCACAGACAGCAGGGGTCACGCTCACCGCCCAGCAGCCGATGAACAACGTCGTCCGGGTCGCCTACCAGGCGATGGCCGCCGTGCTCGGCGGCACGCAGTCGCTCCACACCAACTCGATGGACGAGACGCTGGCCCTGCCGACCGAGCACTCGGTGCAGGTCGCGCTCCGCACGCAGCAGGTGCTCGCCTTCGAGACCGGCGTCCCCAACGTGAGCGACCCACTTGGTGGTTCGTACTACGTCGAGAGACTGACCGACGACCTCGAGCGCGAAGCCGAGGAGCTCTTCAGCCAGATCACCGAGCAGGGCGGGGTGGTGCGGGGGCTCGAGGCCGGGTGGTTCCAGCGGAAGATCGCCGAGTCGGCAGCGCGTCAGCAGTGGGAGATCGAACAGCACCGGCGGGTGATCGTCGGTGTCAACGAGTTCGTGACCGACGAGACGCTGACGATCCCCTTACTCAAGTTCGACGACCAGGCGGCGAAGGATCAAGCCGCAGCGCTGACGAAGTTGCGCACCACGCGCGACAACGCGCAGTGTGCCGCGAACCTCGCGCGGCTACGGACGGCCGCTGCGGGGAGTGAGAACGTGGTCCCCTTCATCCTCGAGTGCGCGCGGAGCTACTGCACGCTCTACGAGATCCGCGCGGCGCTGGAGGCCGAGTTCGGGGCGTATCGGGAGCCGGTGTTCTTTTAGGGCGTGCGGCCGCGTGACCGTCCGAGGCAGAGAGCCATCGTTCGTGGCCTGCCGCCTAAGTTGTCAGATCGAGTAGTCGTGACCCTTCGCCCGGATGTCCGGCTGTGCCCCCCACCTTGCCGCAAGAGCGCGTAGCGTCTGGTCCCTGGTGGCAGTGGTATTTCGACGCCGGTTACCTCCGCGAGTACCAGCCCCTGTTCGACCTCACGCAGGATCGCGCGCAGGTCGCTCGGTTGATCGAACTGTTGGAACTGCCGGCGGGCTCGCGGGTGCTCGATCTTGCGTGTGGCCAGGGACGCCACGCGCACCTGCTCGCCGAGGCGGGGTTCAACGTCGATGGATTCGATCTTTCGCCGCACCTGCTCGCCGTCGCGCGCAAGCGGGGAATCGGCAAGCGACTCCGCTACACGCGCGGCGACATGCGACGGCTGCCGGTTCGTTGGGCGCGGCGTTTTGACGCCGTCCTGAACCTCTTCACCAGCTTCGGCTTCTTCGCCGACGCGCGCGACGATGCGAAGGTCATCCGCGAGTGCGCCCGCGTGCTCAAGCCGGGCGGCGTGATGATCTGGCAGGGTGGCAGCCGCGATGGTGTGATGGCACGGTTCCTATCCAGCGACTGGTGGCCCACCGCGGACGGCACGATCGTCGCTCAGGACCGCGCCTTCGATCCGCTTACCGGCGTCCTCACCATCGAGAGCACGTGGCAGCGGAGAGCACGCACCGAGCACCGGGAGCACCGGATCCGCCTCTATACGGCGACGCGCCTCGCGGAACTGATGCTGGACGCAGGACTCGTCGTTGAACAGTCGTGGGAGTCCTTTACCGATCGGCCGCTTGGTCGACGGTCCAGTGAGATGCTCCTGGTTGCGCGGAAGGACTCCTGATCCCTCCTCCGTCCGCCGTTCACGTCGAGGCGGGGTACGACCAAGGATGATCGCCGCGGTGCCGCCCTACGTCGTCGTCGCCGCGCCCGCAGCGCGGGTCACGTGCGCCGGCGACACGGTCACGCGGATCGAGGTGCGCAGCCACCCTCCCTCGTCGCGATCGGCGGCTGAGCACGCGGTGGCGGCGACCTCCGAGGCGGTCAGCTCCAGACCGAACGCGACGCGCGAATCGGTGATCCTCGCCTACGTTCGGCTACGGGCCGGCGAGCCGTGCACCGAGGCCGCGCGGCGCGAGTCCGAACGCCTCCTGCGCGCCCAACGATTCATTGCCTCCGCGGCGGTGACCGCATTCACCGACGGGCCGCTCCGCGTTCGCATCCGCGTGGACGTGGTCGAAGAACTGCCGTGGGTCATCGGGGGAAGCGTTCGCGACGGCGGTATCGATCGCGTGCAGTTGGGGACGCGCAACTTCGACGGCCGCGGACTCACCCTGATCGGCACGGCCGAACTCGGCGGTCCTTTCCGCCCCGGCGCCGGTCTTGTTGCCGTCCAGCACGGAGTGATGGGCCGCCCAGCGTATGCCGCGCTCGAGGTGCGTCGCCGTCCTCTCGGCGGGCTCCTCTCGGCCTCGATCGCCGAGCCCTTCCTCACCGACCGCCAGCGCTACGCCCTGCACGCGAGCTTCGCACAGGAAACGTCGTACCCGACGCTGGTGCGTCCAGTCGCCGATGACGGCGCGGTGCGCCTGCGGCGGTCGGCGTACGATGTCGGCTGGATCCGCCGCGTCGGATCCTTTCGTGAGGGCGGCATCGTCGGCCTCGCTGGTGCGGTGCTGATCGGGACCGACGTGCGGACCGCGGGCGAGGTCGTGATCGTCACCGACTCCGGACTGGTGTCGACCACCGACACGGTGCTTGCCGGTCGGTACGAGAACTTCGGCGCCGGTCGGATCGCCGGGATGGGCGGGATCCGTGCGCTCAGGTACAAGACCGTGGCGCGCTTCGACGCCCTCCGGGCCGCCCAGGATATCGGCACCGGTTTCCAAGCCAGTCTGCTGATGGGCCCGAGCCTCTGGAACTCCCGCTCCGTGCGCGACGTGCTGGTCGCGGGCGATATCTATGCGGCCGTCGGAGGTGTGACCTCGCTTGCTGCGCTGCATCTGAAGGCCGAAGGGAGACGGGCCCAGGATGGTGTCGAGTGGGACGCGATCGTCGGCAGCGGGCGGCTCTCGTGGCATCGTGTCACGTCGGAACGGCGGACGCGCATCCTGAGTGTTTCTGCCGCGACGGTGAGTCGGCTGGTCTTTCCGGTGCAACTCACCTTTCGCGACCCCGACGGCGGCCTCGCCGGTTTCGCGGGGTCGCACGAGGCCGGCGGCCGCCGCGCCGTATTTCGCGCCGAACAGCGTTCGCTCCTCCCCTGGTTTCGCACGCGGGCCGACTTTGCGGTCGCCGCCTTCGCCGACGTGGGGCGCCTCTGGGCCGGCGACGTACCCTACGGCGAGACCTCGCCAGTCCGCAGTTCGGTCGGGATCTCGCTTGTCGGTGCCTATCCCTCGAATGGCAAGCGTCAGTACCGCCTCGACCTTGCTGTTCCGGTGAATCCCGAGTCCGGTGGCGGGGGCCTCGCGATCCGGTTCAGCTCGGCCGACCGCACCGGGTCGGTCTGGCTCGAGCCACTCGATGTGGCGCGTGCGCGGTCGGCGACGGGAGCGGCGGCGCTGTTGCGCTGGTAGGCCACGCCGACTCGACGGGGAGTCGGCCGACCGCTAGGATTCGACCATGTCCCGTCCGATCCGAGTCCTCGTGGCCAAGCCAGGTCTGGATGGCCACGACCGTGGAGCCAAGGTCGTCGCTGCCGCGCTCCGCGATGCCGGGATGGAGGTCATCTACACCGGTCTGCATCAGACACCGGAGATGATCGCCTCGGCGGCGGTGCAGGAGGACGTGGACGTGGTGGGTCTCTCGATCCTCTCCGGCGCTCACATGACCCTCTTTCCCCGCGTCCGTCAGCTCTTGGTCGAGCAGGGCCGTGACGACGTCCTCATCACCGGTGGCGGCATCATCCCGCGCGAAGATATGGACGCCCTCGAGCGGCTGGGGACGGGGAAGCTCTTCGGACCAGGCACCCCGACGTCGGACCTCGTGGACTACATCAAGGAGTGGTTCGCCGCGCGCCAGTCGCAGGAAGCGTGAGCGGAGCGCAGAGCCGGCTTCGGGCCCTCGCCGAAGCGTCGCGTGAGCTGGAGCAACGACTGCGTCAGGGTGGCGGCGCCGAGCGCATCGCCAAGCAGCACGCGCAAGGGAAGCTCACTGCGCGGGAGCGCGTCGCGAGGCTGAAGGATCCCGAGTCCCAGTTCCTCGAGTTCGGACTGCTGGTCGCCCACGATCGGTATGGGGGAGAGGCGCCCGCGGCCGGTGTCGTCACGGGCCTCGTGCAGGTCGCTGGTCGCGAGTGTGTCGTCGTTGCGAACGACGCGACGGTAAAGGCGGGGTCCTGGTGGCCCGAGACGATCCCGAAAATCCTCCGCGCGCAGGAATGCGCGATGCGTTGCCGGATCCCCATCCTGTATCTCGTCGACTCGGCGGGCGTGAATCTCCCGTATCAGGGCGGTGTCTTCCCCGGGCAGTACGGGGCCGCACGGATCTTCTATTACAACTCGCTGATGCGTCGTTACCTGCGCATTCCGCAGATCGCCGCGGTGATGGGGCAGTGCGTCGCGGGCGGCGCCTATCTGCCGGCCCTGAGCGACGTGATCCTGATGGTGAAGGGCACCTCGTTCATGGGACTGGGCGGGCCGAATCTCGTGAAGGGCGCTACCGGCCAATCGGTCGATGGCGAGACGCTCGGCGGCGCGACGATGCACACCGAGGTGAGCGGCGTCGCCCACTACGCGCTCGATGACGACAATGCGTGCCTCGCCAAGGTGCGCGAGCTCGTCGAGCGTCTCGCACCGCCACCCCGCGTCGCGCCGCACGACCCGACCGCGATGCCCGGCACCGATCCGTCCACCCTCTACGACCTCCTGCCGAGCGACCACCGGATGTCGTACGACGTGCACGCGATGTTGCGGGCGATCCTCGACGACGGCGCACTCGACGAGTTCCAGCCTCATCTCGCGAAGGAGATGCTCTGCGGCGACGGCCGGATCGAGGGGATTCCGGTCGGCGTGATCGCGAATGCGCGCGGGCTCATCAAGGGTCGCGCCGGTGAGGTGCCGCGGTTCGGTGGGATCATCTACGCCGAGAGCGCGGAGAAGGTGGCCTTCTTCATCGATCGCTGCGATCGGCAGGGGATCCCGTTGCTCTTCGTTCAGGACGTCTCGGGCTTCATGGTCGGAAAGGAGGCCGAGCAGGAGGGGATCATCCGCGCCGGCGCCCGGTGGGTCGAGGCGATGGCGACGGCGTCGGTGCCGAAGCTGGTGCTCACGGTGAATCACGCGTCCGGCGCTGGCTACTACGCGATGGCTGGGCAGGGGTTCGACCCCGACTTCATCTTCTCCTGGCCCACGGGACGGATGGCCGTGATGGAAGGAGAGTCCGCTGTCTCAGCGGTCCACGGACCGGCGCTCGACGAAGCGAAGCGGATGAAGGGCGAACCGAGCGCGGCCGTGCGGAGTGCGGTGGACGCGATGCGCGAGGAGTACGAAGAGCAGCTCGATGCACGCTATGCCGGCGCCCGTGGATACATCGACGCGATCGTCTATCCCGAGGACACCCGCTCGACGCTCGCGATGGCACTGCGCGCCGCGTGGCAGAATCCCGGACCGCACTTCGGGCCGTACGTCATCCCGGCGACGGCAGGCGCCCGCTAACTAGTCCTGCAGACGGTAGCCGGCCTTGCGCACGGTGAGGATGTGCCGCGGTGCCGAAGGATCGTCCTCGAGTTTCCGTCGTAGCTCGACCACGTGCGTGTCGACGGTGCGGCTCACGATGCTCTCGTCGTAACCCCACACCGATCGCATCAGGTCGCTGCGTGAGACGACGGCCCCTTCGCGGTCGAGCAGCGCGAGAAGGAGATCGTACTCCATCGGCGCCAACGGCACCGGAGCGCCGCCGCGCGTGACGATCCGTGCGGCCCGATCGATCCGCACACGGCCGAATCCGACCGAGGCGTTTTCGCGCGCTGTCGACGCGCGCCGAAGGAGGGCCTCGACGCGCGCCAACAGCTCGAGGACGCCGAAGGGCTTCGTCACGTAGTCGTCGGCGCCGCTGCGCAACCCCTTCACCTTGTCGGACTCCTCGCCGCGCGCCGTCAGCATCAACACCGGCTGCCCGAATCCGGCGTCGCGGATCGTCCGCAGCACGCGGTAGCCGTCCATCCCGGGGAGCATCAGGTCGAGGATCACGAGATCGGGGCGCCACTCAAGGGCGCGGGCGACGCCGGTCGGTCCATCCTCGGCGAGTGCGACCTCATAACCCTCGATCTCGAGGTTGTTGCGCAGTCCGAAGGCGAGATCCGGATTGTCCTCGACGACGAGCACGCGCCCTTTCACGCGCCTTCCTCTCCGGGGAGGGTGAGCGGGAGCTCGATGACGAACCGGGCACCCTTGCCGCTGGGCGATTCCTCGACCCAACCCTTGCCACCCTGACTGAGGACGAGCTCGCAGACCACGGCGAGACCGATCCCGCTTCCGGCGATCGCCGAGTTGACGTCGCGTTCGAGCCGCTGGAAGGCCTGCCAGACTCGGGTCCGATCGGCGGCGGGGATCCCCGCGCCTTCGTCATCCACGGTGAGACGGGCTTGAACGCCCACCCGCGAAAGCGTGACTCGCACGTGCTGGTCCGAGGGGCCGTACTTGACCGCGTTGTCGAGAAGATTCAGGAGGATCTGCCGCATCGCGCCGGCGTCGACGCGCGCCTTCAGCCCGGCGTCCACCACGGTGTCGACTGCCACGCGCCGCGCCCGCGCGATCGGCTCGAAGATCTCCACCGCCTCCCGGACATGTGGTGCGAGCTCCTGGTCGACGAGATTCAACTGCAGTGCCTGGCGCTCGGCGCGCGAGAACTGGAGGATGTTCTCGACGAGGTGCGAGAGTCGTCGGGCTTCCTGATCGATGATCTCGAGCGACCGCGTCCGCTCCTGCTCCGAGCGCACCCGGCCGAGGAGCAGGGTCTCGGCGAACATCCGCAGCTGGGCGAGCGGCGTCCGCAATTCGTGCGAGACGCTCGCAACGAAGTCGGCGCGTAGCCGCTGGAGTTCCTCTTCGCGACGGAGTTGCAGGAGTCCGAAGACGACGAGCGCGAGTGTGAGCGCGAGGACCGTAAGCAGGAGCGGTAGCCGCGAGGATGGGAGGCCGCCGATCAGCAGTCGTTCCGCGATGTCGGGGCGGAAGGTGATCTCGGTCGTGAGGCCGCCGAGGTAGTCGAGCGAATGCGTGTTCCGGAACGCACTCTCGTAGGTGATGGCTGAGCGGAAGATCTCGGCACCGAGCCCGTCGCGCACGACGACGCTGAAGATCGAATCGTTTGGCAGCCCATTGGTGACCGAGGGGGGCAGGACGGCGCCCTTGAGGAGCACCCGCTGGATGCTCGGCGACGCGAATCGGCGGAGGCAGAACTCGAACCCGTACGCGGCGACGGCGCGGTGCGCGGGATCCCACTTCACCTGGTAGATCACGTTGCGTCGCTCACCACCCACCGTGCCGAAGACTGCGGAGTAGTTGTAGTCGCGCCCATACCGGCCGGCGCGGATCTCAGCGAGGACGGTGTCACGGATCCAGTCGGCGAACTCGCCGGCTGGCTCGGTCGAATGCGTCAGGAGCTTCCCGGTGCCCACATCCACCCGGAATACAGCGGGCTCGGCTTTCGGGTTGCAGCGATACTCGGCCTTGAGGCCTGGAACGAGTACCCCCGGCGGAGCGAGCTTCTCGCCGGGCCACAACATCTCGGTGTGGGCGACAGGGCCGAAGAACCAGACGAGCGTCGAATAGAACTGTTCCTTCACCGACGCATTGAATTCCCATGCGGCGAAGGCGGCGTATTCTCGCAGCGTCTGTTCGGCCGCGGCCCGGTGTCGGCGCGCGGCATCCCACGCCTCGAACGTGAGCACCCCCGCGAGCCCGAGCGTGAGCAGGAGGATCGCGACCAGAGGCTTCGAGCGACTGCGGGTGACGGAGGGGAGGGCGGTCGGTGCCATGGGACGACCGGGAATCTGCCCTTCTGGCCCGACCGATGATGTCAGCGAACCGTCAGGACTCCGCTCAGGCGCCGTCGGTGATCCGGTAGCCGCGCTTCACATCACTCGCCCCGGCCCGGCTCCCAAGCCCCACGCCGAGGCCGAAGACGATAGCGGTCGGTGGGCCGATGAACGGGATGATCACGGCGATCGGATAGGCGATGATCGCCGCGCCGAGCGCCGCGACGATCGCAGCGCCCGGGGTGAGCGCGGCGTCCACGTAGCGCAGCCGTTCGCGCACGAAGCGGCGGGCAGCGCTGAATCCGAACCAGCTGATGCCGAGTGAGACGGCGATCGAAAGTAGGCCGAGCATCGGGAGCTCCTGTTGATGAGGACTACGCATCCCGGCGGCTCGGGGTTTCGGGTGCGTGGCGGGAGAGGCCTTGGCGCGGTACGATTGACGGATGTTGCTCGGAATCGACCGTCGCGTGGCGCGGCTCGAGGAGGACCTCGAGCGGGTCCGGCGCGCCTTCGAAAGCACGCTCGCGGCGATTGGCGACGACCGTCGCCACCGCGCACCGGCGGGCCAGTGGACTCCCGCGCAGCTCGTCTGGCACTGTGCCAAGGTCGAACGGGGCGTTGCCCGGCTCGTTGAGCGGCTCGACGCTGCGATCCCCGAGATGGCCACGGTCCCACCAGGGCCGGCGCCCGACAAGGTCCTGCGCCTGCTCGATCACATCCCATATCACGACCGCGCGCGGAAGGTGCAGGCGATCCCGGGGCTCGTTCCGCCGGAGTCGGTCGACCTCGGGGCCGAGCTGGGACGCCTGCGCGAGGGCCGAGAACAGTTGTTGACGGTGATCCGTCAGGCGGGACCGCGGCTCTCGCTGGTCAAGCACGAACATCCGCTCTTCGGTCCCTTCGACGGGTGGCAGTGGGTCTTGAGTGTCGGGAAACACGAGGAGCGACACCTCGACCAGTTGCGAGAGGTGGCTGCCGCGCCGCTGTAGATTGCTCGGATGAACGTCCGGCACCCGATCCCCGAATTGCTGGCCCCGGCGGGTTCGCTGGACGCGGTGCGCGCGGCGGTGGCGAATGGCGCGGACGCGGTCTACTGCGGGGCCTCGAAGTTCAACGCCCGCGACGACGGTGCGCAGCTCACCCTTGACGACCTCGAACAGGCCTGCCTGATCGCGCACGAGCGCGGGGTGCGGATCTACCTCACGCTCAACATCCTGATCAAGCCGCACGAGTTGGCCGACGCCCTCGGTTTCCTCGGCGAGTGCATTGCGCGTGGTGTCGATGCGGCGATCGTGCAGGACATCGGACTCATCCGTCTCATCCAGCGCATCTACCCTGGCTTCGAGATCCACGGTTCGACCCAGCTCACCGTGCACGACTCGGCTGGTGCGCGCGTGATGGAGCGGCTCGGGATCAGCCGCGTCGTGCTCGCCCGCGAGAATACGCTCGACGACATCCGCGAGATCCACGCGGCGGTGCCGAAGCTCGGACTTGAGAGTTTCGTGCACGGGGCGCTCTGTATCGCGTATTCCGGCCAGTGCCTGATGTCGGGGATGATCTCCGACCGCTCGGCGAATCGCGGCTCCTGCGCGCAGTCCTGTCGCAAGGACTACGTGCTGAGCGACAGCGCCACCGGTGAGGAACTCGACCGCGGCTATCTCATCTCGGCCAAGGACCTCGGGGCGTGGGAGCACCTTCCGGCGATCGCCGCCGCCGGCATCGGCTGCCTGAAGATCGAAGGGCGCAAGAAGAAGTCCGAGTTCGTCGCGACGGTGACGCGCGGCTACCGGGATTTCCTCCGGCGCGTGGAGGCAGGGACCTTCACGGCCCCGAGTTTCGAGGAAGTTCAGCCGCTGGTCCAGATATTCTCGCGTGGCTTCACTGGCGGGATGTACGGAGGACGCGAGGGGCGCGGCTACATCACGCGCACACAGCCCGACAACCGCGGGGTCGAACTCGGGGTCGTGACTGGCTTCGAACGGGGCGAACTCTTCGTCGAGGTCCGAGCCCCGATCGCCGAGCGCGACGGGCTCGGATTCGAACCGCCGGGTGGTGGGCACCTCGAGAGCACCGGCTTCGCGGCGGGTCCGGTGCGCACGATCGAGGTCCGCGACGGGATCCACCGACAGGCGATCCGCGCGCGGCAGCGGGTGCCCGTCGGGTGGCGCGTGGTGCGCAGTGCGCACGCGGCGCTGCTCGAGTCGGCGCGAGCCAGCTTCGCGGACGTCGGCCGTGAACCGCGGCGTCGGCGCGTCGCGCTCGACATCCGCGTCTTCGGGGCCGCCGGCGCGCCGCTCAAGGTGGTGGCGCGCGCCGCCGAGGATGAGGTGACGGTCCGGAGTGACCTGCCGCTCGCCGCGGCACAGACTCGGGCGCTCGACGCGGCGCAACTTCGGGAACAGCTCGGCCGACTGGGAGAGACGCCCTTCGCCCTCGCCGAGCTCGACATCAGTGGGCTCGGGTCGGGGCTCTTCCTCCCGGTGAGCGAGCTGAATCGGCTTCGGCAGCGTGCGGTCGACGAACTCGTGCTGCACCGCGACTGGGCACGGCAGGCGACGGAGCATGAACATGCTTCGAGGATCGCGACGGCGGTGCACGACGTGTCGCGTCGGGCGCCAGCCTCGGTGCCCGATGAACCGCGACTCGTCGCCGAGGTCTGGCGTCTCGAGGACGCGGAGCAGGCAGTCGAGCAGGGGGCGGACGAAGTGGTGCTCGATGTATTCCTTCGGCATCCCTTCCCACCGGTCACGCGCGTGGACGCATTCCGCGCGCTCGCGGCAGCGCGCGGCGTCGCGTTCCGGCTTCGGGTGCCGACGATCGTCCGGCCCGCGGAGCGGAAGAAGCTCGACAAGTGGCTGGCACTCGGCACGCCGTTGCTCTCGGGGCATCTTGGCCTTCTTGCCGAACTCGCCTCCGAAGGACGCGACGTCGTCGCGGACTACGCCGTCAACTGCTTCAATGCCCACAGCGCCGGCGAGCTCTTTGCGCTCGGCGCCGGACGGATCACGCCGTCGGTCGAACTCACCGCCGATGAGCTCACGGCGCTCGTCGCGCCGTGGGAGGGAAGGGGCTTCGAGGTCTTCCTCTTCGGGCGCCCTGAGGGGATGACGCTGGAACATTGTGTGCTGAGCGCGGCGTTCGATCGCACGCCGACGCATTGTCGCGACCTCTGCACCAAGACGCACCTCGATACCCATTTGCGTGATCCGGCAGGGTACGATTTTCCGGTCGCGACCGACTACGCGTGCCGCAACCGCCTCCTCCACTCGCGCCCGGTGGACGGCAGCGAGTCCCTCCCACGATTGTGGGCGAGCGGCATCCGCCACTATCGCCTCGTATTCAATGTGCCGGGTGACCAGGTGGGCGAGGTGGTGCGTCGGTACCGTGCGGCATTGGCCAACGTCGCGGCGGGTCGCCCAACGACACGTGCCACGGCCGATCTCCTCGGCGCCGCCTTCACGCGCGGACACTTCGCGCGCGCGGTGTAGCGGCGCCCGCCGACGCGCTCGCGGCCGAATAGATTGGCTCGCGTTCTGTCGATGACGCGGGAGACGCGCGGTCCGCTATCGTTCGCCGTGGCCGCGCCGACACTCCCAACTCCCGGTCTCGACGAGGCCCGCGCCCTCCTGCGGGAGCGGTTCGGCTATCCCGATTTCCGCGCCGGCCAGACCGACGCCGTGAGCGCGATCCTCGCTGGGCGCGATACCCTCGTCGTGCTGCCGACCGGGGGCGGGAAGTCCCTTTGCTTCCAGGTGCCCGCGCTCCTGCTCGGGGGACTCACCGTCGTGATCTCCCCGCTCATCTCGCTGATGAAAGACCAGGTGGATGCGCTCGTCGCACGCGGGCTCCCGGCGACCTTTCTCAACAGCACGCTGCCCGCCGCTGAAGTGAGTGCGCGGCTCGCGCGCGTGATGCGTGGCGAGATCTCGCTGCTCTACGTGGCGCCGGAACGATTCGACGTGGGGCGGATGGCCGAGCGGTTGCGCGAAGTGGGCGTGCGCCTCTTGGCGATCGACGAGGCACACTGCATCAGCGAGTGGGGTCACGACTTCCGTCCGAGTTACCTCAGAGTGAAGGAGGTGCGCGAGCGGCTCGGTGCGCCGCCGACCGTAGCGCTCACGGCAACGGCCACCCCAGAAGTGCGCGAGGACATCGCGCGCCAACTCGGCCTTCGCGACCCGGTGCTCGTGCTCACTGGGTTCGACCGCACGAACCTCTCCTACCACGTCATCGCCGCGAAGAACGACGGGGTGAAGGACGCCACGCTGATCGACCTCCTGCGTGATCGGCCGCCCGGTGGGGTGGCGATCGTCTACGCGAGCACTCGCAAGATGGTGGAGCGTCTCGCGCGAATGCTCCAGACCGCTGACCTCCGCGCCGTCGCCTACCACGCTGGCCTCGACGATGCGCATCGGGCCGACGTGCAGGAGGCGTTCATGACCGAGCGGGCCGGGATCATCGTCGCGACGAACGCTTTCGGGATGGGGATAGACAAACCGAACGTCCGTCTCGTCGTGCACTACACGATGCCCGGTACGCTCGAGGCGTATTATCAGGAGGCCGGGCGCGCAGGACGCGACCGCGCAAGCGCCACCGCGATCCTCCTCCACGGCTTCCCTGACCGGTTCACGCACGAGTTCTTCATCAAGGGAGCGCTGCCCGAGCGCGAGGTCGTGACCGCGGTGTACGAGGCCGCGCGCCGCCTCGCCGACGCCGAGGGACTGGTGACCGTTCCGGTGACCGAACTGGCCGCACTCGCAAAGGGGAAGGTGAGCGACCGGGAGGCCGAATCGGCCTTACGGATCCTGACCCGTGCCCGCGCTCTCGCGGTGGCTGACGCGTCTCGCACGAAGGCACACGTGCGCCTGGTGGCGAGCACCGAACGGATCCGCGCCGAACTCGCTCCTGAGACACGAGGCCTCGAACTCGCCCTCCTTCGCTCCCTCTGGCGACGGGCGGGCGAGCAGCTGCATCTGGGGATCGTCGCCGACCTCGAGGCGCTACCTCCCGGGCTCGGCGGAGCGTCGGGCGCGGCGAAACTCCTCGACGCCCTGCAAGCCGAGCAGTTCCTGGTGTGGCGGCGCCTCGGCGAGGGCATCACGCTGCACGACCCGGCGAAGTTAATCGACCAGTGGCCGGTGGATTGGACCGGACTCGACCGCCGACGTCGCGGAGAACTCGGAAAGCTGGAGATGATGCAGAAGTACGCCTACACCCAGAGGTGCCGACGTGCCTTCGTGCTCCGCTACTTCGGTGACCGATCGGCGAAGGAGCCGTGCAACGGTTGCGATAACTGCACCGGCGTGGTCCACCGGGCGAGTGAACCTGCCGTGTTCGGCGTGCCGAAGCGGAAGGCGCGCCCGCGCCGCAGCTAGTTCCCCACTTTCTGGCAGATGTCGATCACCGCGCGCTGGAACTTCCGTGGATCGGAGAGGACGGGCCAGAGTTGGTCGAGGTAAGCCTTCGTGTCGGCACGCTTCTTCTCGTCGAGGCCCAGGACCGGCATCGCCCAGATCGAGTCGACGGCCGGCTTGATCGACTGGTAGTGCGCGATCGTCGGCGCCCACTGGAGGACATCGCGACAGGGGCCGCGATGCAGCCGCTCCCGCACGGTCCGGATACCGAGCGTGGCTTGGGGGAAGGAGTAGCGCGCGTTGACTGCCCCCGACCAGTCGAAATCGTACGCGACCGGAACGTACCCGTCGGGCCCGCGGAAGAGCGTGATGTTGTGGAGGGCGCCCAGTGACCAATCGGTGTTGCCGATCCAATACTCGAAGAGGGAGAGCCGATTCAACACCTCGGGCTTCACGTCCTCGAAGACGGCTCCGGTGAGATCGACCAGTTCGAGGTCGTGCTCGTCGGCTACCTCATCCTCGATCTCGAGGAGGAATGAGGTGACCGTGATCGGCTTGACGCGGTCGGTCGAGTCGCGGTAGGTGACGTCGATCAGCCGCGTGCGGTGATGCACCTCGTTCACGAGCGAGTAGGTGCGATAGAGCAGGAACTCGAGGAGGATGTACTGCTGGTACTCGGCGACCGCCGGGCGGCACGGGGTGACGATCTTGAGTCGCGGATTGCCGCGAAGGATGCTGCTGTCGCGCGCGGCACGGCTCGCGCGGAGGAAAAGCGGCGGGAAGGCACAGTTGCGCGCCTGTCGGCGGAAATGGCCCCGCGCGCGGATCTCGACGGGGACCCGCGTGTCGGCGCCGCCTTCCCCTGCATAACCGAGTTCGGCGCCGAACCACCGGAGTTCGGTCGAATCGCGCTCGCGCATCAGGTCACGCAGGTTCGTGGTGATCGTGAGCTTGAGCGCTGCCTCGTCGCGGAAGAGCGCCTGGGCGCGGGTGTCCCCGGCGATCAGCGCGAGTCCGAGGGCGAGTAACATCGGTCGTGTCCGCATCATCGCAACTCCGTGCCGCGCAGCGGCGAATCGGGGAGTCCATCGAAGGCATCGGTCACCACCCCGGGCGTAACGGTGTCTGCGAGGTCCACACCGTACTCCAGCACCCGGATGTCGTTCTCCCGGAGACTGCCGTAGTATTTCCAGCGGGAGAAGAGTTCGTTGAAGTGTGGTTCGCAGGCGGCGCGTGCCGCCTCGACGTCCACTGCCTTGAGGCGCAGGAGCCGCTCGTACCGGTCGGCCTCTTCGCGGATCGATTCGTCCTCCTTCAGCGTCGGATCGTTGCGCTTGATCCGGCGCATCGCCCGGTCGGCGAGCGCTTCGAGCTGTTCCGGCGCCATCGACTTGAGCACCTCCTCGTCGAGTTGCGCGACGAACATCCCGGTCCGGTTCGCCGTCTGCAGCGCGGCCTCGAGTCGTTCCTCGGCCTTCCTTCCCTCGAGTGCGACGGGCCGCCCGAAGTCGGTCCACCAGAGCACGAGCATCAGGAGGTTGAATCCGATCGAGATCACCCACGACACCGAGGGCGTGACCGCTGCCGCCATCCCGATGCCGATCACGACGAAGATCCCCGCGGCGTCCTTGCTGTCGTCGAGCGTTGTGCGGAACCGTACCGCCGCGACGATGCCCCCGAGGGAGAAGGCTAGGGCGAGGGAATGCTTGACGAGGACCACGATGCCCGCAGCGACCACCGGGAGGATCAGGTAGGTCTGCACGACCGATTGCTGGAACCCCTTCTTGCGGCGCGTGAGCGTGTAGACCCAGGCGACCGGAAGGGAGGTCGCGAAGGCCGTCAGCATCGCGACGCTGGCCGCGACCGCGGTCGGGAGCGTCGCCTGGCTCGGTTCGATGCTAGCCGCACCACCGACGAGGTCCTGCAACGACTCACCCCCGAGAACGCCCCACTGGGTCGGCATGTAGGTCCGCATCGTGTACGCAATGGACCCGAACACGGCGTAGTACAGCGTCGTGCGCAGGACGATGTTGCGCCAGAGCGGGTGTTGCGAGAGGGCGCGCATCTTGACGAGGGGATCGAGTGGGGGGCGCCTCGGGAAAGTGCTGCTCGGCACGCTGCCGCACAACTACTACAACTACTCCAGAGGCTCGGGGTATCTTCTGTAGTCCCCATCCTCGGCCGTGTGACCTACTTCCTGCGTCGGACCATGTTCCCGTTCCTCGTCGGCCTCTCCGTTGCCAGCGCCGCCACGGCGCAGGAGCGGCCGACGACTCGTCCGGCCCTCGTGGTCTTCCTCACGGTCGACCAGCTCCGTCCGGACTATCTGGAGCGCTGGCGCGACCAGTTGTCGGGAGGCCTCAAGCGGCTGCTCGAGCAGGGCGCGTTCATCCCGTTGGGAGTGCACGATCACGCGATCACCGAGACGGCGCCCGGTCACGCCGCGACACTCTCGGGCCGCTTTCCCTACTCGACCGGCATTGCAAGCAACCGCGCAGGGGTGAACACGGCCGACGCGCCGCTCGTCGGCGCGAGCGGTGCGGGGGCGTCGCCGACCCGATTCGTCGGAACGACGCTGGCTGACTGGATGATCGCGGCCGATCCGCGCAGCCGCGTCCTGTCGGTCTCGCGCAAGGATCGTGGCGCGATCCTCCCGGTGGGGCGCGGACGTCACAGCGTCTTCTGGTACTCACCCGCCGAGGGGCGGTTCGTCACGAGCACGTGGTACGCCGATAGCCTGCCGAGCTGGATTCACCGGTTCAACGCCGAGGACCGTGTGATGAAGCGCTATGCCGGTCGCTCGTGGGAACCGCTGCTCGACGCGAGTGCGTATCCCGAGCCCGACTCGGTGGCCGCCGAGAGCGGGGGAGAGGACTACGTCTTCCCGCATCTGCTCCCGCGCGATGAACTGCGGGCGAGGAACCTCGTCATCGGCTTCCCCTGGATGGATGAGCTGACGCTCGACCTCGCGTGGCGTGGCGTGCGCGAGTTGGACCTTGGGGCGGGTCCCCAGACCGACCTCCTCGCCGTCTCGCTCTCTTCGACCGACGCGGTGGGACATCGGTACGGGCCGGACTCCCGCGAACTGCACGACCAGATCCTCCGGCTGGATCGTGCGCTGGGTCCGTTCCTCGACTCGCTCGTCGCGCTTCGCGGAGCGGGGAACGTCATCGTGGCGCTCACCTCCGATCACGGGATGGCGCCCAGTCCGGAGATCCGCTCGACCTGGGGGGACAACCGGAGCGCGATCCGCGTCTACCGCGACGATTTCGATCCAGTGCTCGTCGCCGTCTCGACGCGGGTCGCGCGGAGCGGGATCCCCCCGGAAGCGTTCACCTTTGACGGACAGATACTGGAGGTCGATCGCGCGCAGGCGGTCGGGAAGGAGCGCGCCCTCCTGGACCTCGCACGTGCCTTCGCCTCCTCAGCCAGGAGGGTGCGCGGCGTGCTCCGGGTCGACGTCATCGACGATCTGGCGCGGGCCGACACCGTGAAGGACGTGATCGCGCGGCGCTGGTTGCACATGTTCCGTCCCGGGGGCGACGCCCTGGTGGCGATCACGCTGCGTCGGTACGGCGTGTTCGGACACGGGAACACCGCGACGCATGGATCGCCCCACGACTACGACGCGACCGTGCCGATCATCTTCTGGGGATCACCGTTCGTCCCGGGGCGCGTGACGGTCAGCGCACGAGTCGTGGACATCGCGCCGACACTGGCGGCGGTCCTCGGAGTGAAGCCCCTCGAACGGCTTGATGGCGTGACGCTGCGCACGATTCTTCGGTGGCCGTCCCCTTAGATTGCGCGCGTTGACGGAGGGACGTGGGGGAGAGGTACTACCTCCTATCTCACCCCTCCCACCTCTCATCTGCCCGTCATGCATGACTCGACGTACTTCGAGGAGCACCACCTCGCGACCCGCGAGATGGTCCGCGCCTTCGCTCGCAAGGAAGTCGCACCGGTCGCGCGCCACTTCGACGAGACCCAGGAGTTCCCCTGGGAGAACGTGAAGAAGATGGCCGAGCTCGGACTCCTCGGGATCCCGTGGCCTGAGGAACTCGGGGGTGCTGGCCTCGACACGATCTCCTTCATCATCGCGATCGAGGAACTCGCCCGCGTGTGCGCGTCCCACTCGATCACGATCTCGGCCCACACCACCCTCGGCACGTCGCCGATCGTGAACTTTGGCACGGCGGCGCAGAAGCAGCACTTCGTGCCGCGCCTCGCGAGCGGGAAGGCCCTCGGGGGGTTCGGGCTCACCGAGCCGAACGCCGGCTCCGACGCCGGTGGCACGGAGACCACCGCCGTCCGGAAGGGTGATCGCTACATCCTGAACGGCACCAAGCGTTTCATCACGCACGGAGGCGTCGGAGAGATCTTCGTGATCACTGCGGTCACCGACCCGACGATGGGCACCCGCGGCATCTCCAGCTTCATCCTGACGAAGGAAGGCGTGGACAGTGCTCGCGTGAAGTCCCTCGGGATCGGTCACGACCCCGAGCTCCCCGCGATGAAGGGATTCCGCTCCGGGAAGAAGGAAGACAAGCTCGGCTGGCGCGCCTCCGACACGCGCGAGCTCATCCTCGAGGACGTCGAGGTCCCGGTCGAGAACCGTCTGGGTGAGGAGGGAATGGGTTTCGTGAACTTCATGAGGACCCTCGACGCCGGTCGGATCGGCATTGCCTCTCTCTCGCTTGGGGTCGCGCAAGGAGCGTTCGAGGAGGCGCTGCGCTATGCCACTGAGCGGCGGCAGTTCGGCAAGGCGATCGCCGAGTTCCAAGGCGTGCACTTTCCCCTCGCCGACATCGCCACGGAACTCGAGGCAGGTCGGCACCTCGTCTACCACGCTGCGTGGCTCGCCCAACGTGGGCACCCCTACGGGAAGGAAGCGGCAATGGCGAAGCTCTTCTGTTCCGAACTTGCGATGCGGGCCACGATCAAGGCGATCCAGATCCACGGCGGCTACGGCTACACCAAGGACTATCCGGTCGAACGGATGATGCGCGACGCGAAGATCGGTGAGATCGGCGAGGGCACCTCAGAGATCCAGCGGATGGTCATCGCCCGGCATCTCATCAAAGGTTTGACGCTCTAGTCCTGCGGTCAGGCCGGTTGCGCCGATGTTGCTCGGTCGCTACCCATAGAGTCACGTTTGTGTCGAGCGCCCCGGCAATGAACTGTTCGGGGCGCATTGTCTGCCGGTCCCTTGTGGTCCGGCATCTCCTGGAGTTTCGCACGCAATGAGGGATCGCACCTTCGCCCGAACCTACCCGGCCTTCCAAGCCGCCCCGATGGGGTGGCCCGTGAAGCGTGACCGGGCGGCGCGAGGATGGACGATCCAGTGCGGGGCCGGGGGCCCATCAGCCGCGGTACCCTATGAAGCGCGAGATCCTGATCAGCGCCACGCAGCGGGAAGTGCGTGTCGCGATCATCGAGGACGACCAGCTCGCTGAGATGCAGGTCGACCGTCCCGAGAACAAGCGGATGGTCGGGGACATCTACCTTGGAAAGGTCGAAGCGGTGCTGCCCGGTATCCAGGCGGCCTTCGTGAACATCGGCACCGAGAAGAGCGCATTCCTCCACAACTCCGACCTCGTGTATGACGAGGACGGGGATGACGACGAGGATGACGACGCGGAGGACGACGCCGGCTCGGATGCCGATGACGCCGAGGCGTCGGCCGAGGATCCTGGGGAGGGGGCCGGAGAGGGGAACGGCCAACCCAAATCCAAGTCCCGCCGCGGTGGACGCCGGCGCCGCAAGGATCCGCCCAAGGTCGAGGACGTCCTGAAGCGCGGGCAGTCGATCGTCGTCCAGGTCAGCAAGGAGCCGATCTCGACCAAGGGACCGCGCGTGACCGCGCAGGTCTCGATGGCAGGTCGCTTTCTCGTCTATATGCCCTTCGCGTCACGCGTCGGCGTGAGCCGGAAGATCGGCGAGCGCGCCGAGCGCCAGCGCCTCCGCGAGCAGGTGCAGAAGGTCCTGCCGAAGGACTCGGGCGGCGTCATCGTGCGCACGGTCGGCGAGGACGTGACGCAGGAGACCTTCAGTCGCGAGCTCAATACGCTCATCTCGCAGTGGGGGCGGATCAATAAGAAGACGAAGTTCGTCGGCAACCCGCCCAAGCTGCTCCATCGCGAGACCTCGCTCACGCGCGGGATCATCCGCGACCTCTTCTCGACGAAGGTGGACCGTCTCACGGTGGACTCGAAGCAGGTGTACAACGAGGTCGTCGAGTACCTGAAAGGGATCGCGCCGGAGTTGATCGACCGCGTCGTGCTCTACGAGGAGAAGGAGTCCCTCTTCGACAAGGAAGGGATCGAGAAGGAGATCCGCGACCTCTTCAAGCGCCGCTGCGACCTCCCGAGTGGTGGGTACCTGATCATCGAGCCGACCGAGGCGCTTGTCTCGATCGACGTCAACTCCGGTCGATACACCGGGAAGAAGGACCCCGAGAAGACCGTGACCAAGACGAACGTCGAGGCGGCCCGCGAGATCGCGCGCCAACTGCGGCTTCGCGACGTGGGCGGCATCATCGTCTGCGATTTCATCGACATGGAATCGCGCTCGAACCGCGACCGCGTGCTGCAGGAGCTCCGCACGCACCTCAGTCGCGACCGCGCGCGAACAAAGGCCTTCGCGGTGAGCGACTTGGGGCTGATCGAGATGACGCGCCAGCGGGTGCGGCAGAGCCATTTCCACGCGATGACCGAACCCTGCCCGGTGTGCAATGGCACCGGGCGAGTCTTCACCTCGGAAACGATCGTCCGGCGGATGGAACGCGCCGTTCGTCGGCTCGCGAACGACGGGCGCAAGGAGGGGATCGTCGTCAAACTCCACCCCGACACCGCGATGTACGTGCTGGAAGAGGAGAAGGAACTGGTGAAGAAGCTGGAGAAGTCGGTCGGATTCCCGGTGGAGATGCGGGATGATCCCCTCCTCAAACCCGACGAGTTCAAGCTCGTGGTGAAGGGGGCGGGGCGGGATATCACGAGCCAGTACGCGGTCGCCTGACGGCAGATGGAAGGAGGAAGGGGAAAGGTGAAAGGGGGCTCGCAAGCGCAGCAAAGCCAAGGACTTGACTCTCCCTTCCGACCTGAATAGCTTTCGCGGCTCCTACCGAATACCGTCTTCCGAGAACGTCGCGCTATGTCGTACGCAATCTTCCGCTCCGGCGGCAAGCAGTTCCGTGCCGAGAAGGGCATCTCGCTCCGCCTGCCGACCCTTCCGGGTGACGCCGGCGCGACTGTCGAGTTCAATGATGTCCTGCTCGGCTCCGATGGTACCAGCGTGAAGGTCGGTGTCCCGACTCTCAAGGGCGCCTCGGTCACCGCCGAGATCGTGAAGCACGGGCTCGGAGAGAAGATCGTCGTCTTCAAGATGAAGCGCCGCAAGAACTACGCGAAGAAGCAGGGACACCGGCAGGGCTTCACCGAAGTCCGCATCCGCGACATCACCCTCGGCTGACCGGGGAGAGAGGATCAGATGGCACACAAGAAAGGCGTCGGCTCCTCGCGCAACGGCCGCGACTCGAATCCCCAGTTCCGCGGGGTGAAGAAGTTCGGCGGTGAGCGCGTGATCGCCGGGAACATCATCGTCCGCCAGTGCGGGACGAAGTGGCACCCCGGGAACAATGTCGGGCTTGGCACTGACTACACGATCTACGCACTCATCGAGGGCGTGGTGAAGTTCGAGCACAAGAACAGCAAACGCTACAAGGTCAGCGTCGAGCCGAAGGGCAAGGTGGCGGCGACATCGGCGGCGTAAGACCTGTCGCGAAATCCGGCGTCCCGCCTCGGCGGGGCGCCATTTTTTTTGTCCGTGAATCGCA
>JANPCH010000043.1:0-5022 GCA_031430835.1 Gemmatimonadaceae bacterium | reverse complement strand
TATCAACTGACGTCGGTCTCTGGAGTCTCCGAGGTGGCGACGATCGGCGGCTACGAGAAGCAGTATCAGGTCGATCTCGACCCGGCCAAGCTCTTGGCCTATCGGATCCCCGTCACCCGCGTGATGCAGGCGATCCAGAATGCCAACGCCGACATCGGCGCGATGGTCGTCGAACTCTCCGAACGCGAGTACATGGTGCGGGGCTTGGGCTACCTCAAGTCGATCTCCGACATCGAGAATGTCGTCGTCGGGGCGACGGCAGCGGGAACGCCGATCCGCGTGGCGGAGCTGGGGCGCGTGAATGTCGGGCCCGCCGTGCGGCGCGGCGTCGCCGAACTCGACGGACGAGGAGACGCGGTCGGCGCGATCGTCATCATGCGATTCGGGCAGAACGCCCTCACGACGATCGAACGGGTGAAGCAGCGGCTCGCCGACATCGCGCCCGGGCTGCCCCCCGGCGTGGTCATCACTCCCGTGTACGACCGAAGCGACCTGATCCAGCGGGCGATCGAGAACCTCCGCGGCAAGCTGTTGGAGGAGAGTCTCGTCGTCGCGCTGGTCTGCATCATCTTCCTCCTCCACGCACGCTCGGCGATAGTCGCGATTCTCACCTTGCCGGTCGGCATCCTGATGGCCTTCATCGCGATGCGGTATGTCGGAGTTGGGGCGGACATCATGTCCCTCGGAGGGATCGCGATCGCGATCGGCGCGATGATCGATGCCGCAATCGTGATGGTCGAGAACCTGCACAAGCACTTGGAGCGAGCCGTCGTGGCACACGAACGAGCGGCTGGGAACGCGACGACCGGCGAACCATCGCGCTGGCTCGACACGCGCGTGCTCTCGCTCGAGACGCGTTGGCGCGTGGTGGTGGAAGCGGCGCAAGAGGTCGGCCCGGCGCTCTTCTTCTCACTGCTGATCATCACGGTCTCGTTCCTACCCGTCTTCTCCCTCGAGGGGCAGGAGGGGAGGCTCTTCTCACCGTTGGCCTACACGAAGACGTTCGCGATGGCGGCGGCCAGTCTGCTCTCGGTGACGCTCGTACCGGTCGCGATGGGGCTCTTCGTGCGGGGGAGGATCTATCGCGAGTCGGCGAATCCGGTGAACCGGGTTCTGATGCGTGCGTATCGTCCCCTCATCACCTTCGTGCTGGGGCATCGGTGGCCGGTGATCGGCGCGGCCGTCGTGGTGGTCATCCTCACCTGGATCCCGTGGACGCGAATCGGCAGCGAGTTCATGCCGCCGCTCGAGGAGGGGACGATCCTCTTCATGCCGACGACGCTGCCCGGCGTGAGCGTCGCGCGCGCGCGGGAGATCCTCCGGATCCAGGACGGGATCCTGCGCCAGTTCCCCGAGGTCGAACACGTCTGGGGGAAAGGGGGACGCGCCAACACGGCGACGGATCCGGCGGGACTCGACATGTTCGAAACGACGATCTCGCTCAGGCCGCGCGAGTTGTGGCGTCCCGGGATGACCTACGACTTGCTCGTCACCGAGATGGACTCTGCGGTGCGCTTGCCCGGCGTGACGAACGCGTGGACGATGCCGATCAAGGGGCGGATCGATATGCTCGCGACTGGGATCCGCACGCCGGTCGGCGTCAAGGTCTTCGGACCCGATCTGGCGGAACTGGAACGGATCGGTCGCGAGATCGAGCGTGCCGTGCAGATGGTGCCGGGCACGCGGAGCGCGTTCGCCGAGCGCGCCGTCGGCGGATACTACCTGGACATCGATATCGACCGGTCGGCAGCGGCACGACACGGCCTCAATGTCGGAGATGTCCAGGCGGTGATCGCGACCGCGATCGGCGGCATGACGATCACGCAGACGGTGGAAGGTCGGCAGCGCTTCGGCGTCCGCGTTCGCTATCCGCAGGAGCTGCGCGACACGCCGGAGCGCCTGGCGTCGGTGCTGGTGCCGGTGGCGCATCTCGCGACCAGTGCGGGACCTGCTCCGATCATGGGTGGCGGGATGCCGACGTCCTCGGGCGGTGGTGCACAGGTCCCGTTGGGACAGATCGCCCGCATCACTGCGGTGGCAGGCCCGATGGTCGTGCGCACCGAGGGGGCGATCCCCACGGCGTGGGTGTACGTGGACGTAGCTGGCCGGGACATCGGCAGCTACGTCGAGGAGGCACAGCGAGAGGTCGCCGCGCGCGTCACGGTGCCTGCCGGATACTCGGTGGTGTGGAGCGGCCAGTACGAGTACATGCAACGCGCGGCCGAGAAGATGAAGCTCGTCGTCCCGGCGACGTTGGCGCTCATCTTCCTGCTGCTCTACTTCAACTTCAAGAGCGTGGGCGAGTCGCTGATCGTGATGCTCTCGCTGCCGTTCGCGCTCGTCGGCGGCATCTGGTTCCTCTGGGCGCTTGGCTACAACTGGTCAGTGGCGGTCGCGATCGGGTTCATCGCGCTCGCCGGTGTGGCTGCGGAGACCGGCGTGGTGATGCTGATCTACCTCGACCACGCGTGGGCCGCCCGGAGTGCCGATGGCCGACGGCCGACCGCGCGCGACCTCTACGACGCGGTGATGGAGGGGGCGGTGGAGCGCGTGCGCCCCAAGATGATGACCGTCACCGCGATCATGGGAGGTCTCCTTCCCATCCTCTGGGGCACTGGGGCGGGAGGCACGGTGATGCGACGCATCGCGGCGCCGATGATCGGCGGGATGATCTCGAGCACGGTGCTGACGCTGCTCGTGATCCCGGCGATCTACGCGCTCTGGAAGGAGCGGACCCTGTCGCGCGGTAATGAGCGAGGATCATCTGAAACGGCGATCTGACGCCGAGTGGAGACGAAATGAACACGAAACTGACTGCCGCACTCTGGTCGCTGCCGCTGCTAAGTGGCTGTATGATGGCCGGCATAGCTGGCCTGGGTCATCCGATGACCGGCGGGACTCACGTCGAGGATGCCTCAACGGCCTCGAGCGACCGGCTCATCGTCAAGGAGCTCGTCGCCGACGGGATCCGCGTGACGGCGGAGTTTCCGTCGTTCGCTCCGACCGATTCGCTGACCTACACGGTCACGCTGCAGGACCTCGGCGGGCGCGCGATCACCTCTGAAGCGTCCCTGTTCCTAACGGTGTCGCCGACGAAAGTGGCGCATGACGCGACGCGGGTCGCACCGGCGCTTCGAGGCGGCGGGACGTTCATCTTCAAACCCTCGATTCCGCGGGACGGTTCGTATCGACTCACCGTCATCGTGGAGCGGGTGGGGGAGAACGCGATGGAGCCGCCCCTCACGCTGGAGCAGGAGGTCCAGCTCTCGGCGGGCAGCGAGCCCGCGGCCGACGCGGGCCACGCGCGCGCGCGCGCCTCGTTGACCCCCCTCGTCCTTTTGGGAGGCGGGATGATGGTCCTGATGATGATCTTCGCGGTCCGATGAGTCGTACCGACAGGGTGGCATGTCGTTTCGAGACTGCCGAGGGCATTACGCGCGGTAAAAACACGCGTAGCTTTCGCCCGATCGGCGGGAGGGTCCACCGCCGGTAGATCTCAAGGAGCGCGCATGCCAGCATCGAAGAAGCCCGCCGGACTCGCACGGCCCAAGCTACAGGACACGGTCCGACTCTCGGCGTCCGGCCTGGCCAAGGTCCTCGGCGACCTCGAAGCGAGGATCCTCCGGGTCGTGTGGTCGATTGCGCGCCCGGCGCCGGCCCGCGAGATCCACACTCGTCTCGTCCGCTCGCACGACGTCTCGCCGCTGACGACGATTACCGTCCTGAACCGACTGACAGCGAAGCGGGTGCTCGTGCGGACGCGCTCGGCGGGCCTTTACCACTTCGCGGCGCGACTGGACGAGGCCTCCTTCATGGCACAGACCTCCCGGCGTGTCGTCGAGGGGATCCTCTCCTTCGGTCCCGATGCGGTCGCGGCGTCGTTCGTGGATGTGCTCGCGGAGAAGGATCCGGCGCAGCTTGAAGAGCTGGCGCGGCTGGTCCGTAAGAAGCTGCGCGAACGCGACGGGCGCTGACCCCGATGGGCACTACAGCGTCGGCGGTCCTGCCGCCGCTCGTGCGGCGCGAGTCGCGACATCGCCGGAACCTGCTCTTCGCCCTGGCAGGGATGCTGGTGCTGAGCATCAGTCCGGTGCTCGGTCACCACCTCATCGGTACGGTCCCCTGGTTCCCGGCTTCAGAAGCGCACCTCTGGGTCTTCTGCCTGGTCGCGCTCCATCACCTGCTCGCACCCGTCCACGGGATATTCCACGTGCTGCTCTACGCCGGCATCGCGTACGCGCTCGTGGACCGCACCCGCGCGGCGCGGCGCCACGCCGCGGTGATGGGGGCGCTGACAGCCGAGCAGCCCGACGCCGGTAGCGGGATCGCTCTGGCGGCAACGCGTGTGGGTCTGGACTCGGCGCGGCTTCGCCTCGTCGATGGGTTGCCGAATCCAGCGTTCACCAGCGGCTGGTGGCATCCGCGCGTCTTCGTTGCGCGCGACCTCTCGCAGCGTCTCGCGCCTGACGAGCTCGAAGCCGTCCTTGCCCACGAGGCGGCGCACGTCCGTCGACGCGACCCGCTCCGCCTCTTCCTCCTGCGGTCGCTGGCCGCGATGCTCTTCTGGTTGCCCGCGATCCGACGTCTGGTGGCCGATGTGGCGGACGAAGCGGAGATCGAGGCCGATGACGCGGCGGCGCGGACGCACGCCCTGCCGCTCGCATCGGCGATCCTGCGGATGGCCGGAGCCGACCTCGGGCCGAGCGACCCGGCGGTGGGATTCCAACGCGCCGACCTCCTCGAGCGACGCATCCGGCGCCTGGCGGGCGAGGACGCGCAGGTCGGCACGCACGTGTCGGGGCGCTCGATCGGTGGGGCCGCGGCGGCGTTGGTCGCGGTCTGGCTCTCCGGCGCGATGCTGTTGCATCCGTTGCCGTCGACCGACGATCCGAGCGATCCCGTGGCGCACTGCACGCATCCGCACGCTTGGTCGGTCAGCCACCTCTTCTGTCGCGGAGGGCGAGTCCACGACCTTCCCGAGGCTTGCCCGCATCAGCTAAGCGCGCCGCTCGCGCCTCGGAG
>JANPCH010000042.1:0-137696 GCA_031430835.1 Gemmatimonadaceae bacterium | reverse complement strand
AAGAGCTTCGGCCTCACCACGCGGATGCCCCCCTATCCCTCGATCGCCCTCGGCTCCGCCGACGTGTATCCGATCGAGATGGTCGCTGCCTATTCGACCTTCGCGAACCTCGGCTGGCGCGTGCAGGCCAATCCGATCCTGCGCGTGGAGACCCTCGACGGCCGCAAGCTCTACGAAGCGAAGCCGGAGCGGATCCAGGTGCTGGGACGCGAGGAGGCCTGGATCATGCTGGATATGCTGAAGGACGTCGTGCGGCGGGGCTCAGGCACGGCGGTCACGCGGAGCGGATTCACCCTGCCGAACGCCGGCAAGACCGGGACGACGAACGACTACACCGACGTCTGGTACATCGGCTTCACGACCGACCTCGTCGCGGGCGTGTGGATGGGCTTCGACCAACCGAAGAAGATCAAGGATGATGCCCAAGGCGGGCGACTCGCCGCACCGGCGTGGACGGCGTTCATGCGCGAGGTCTATGAACGGAAGCCGACGCCCCCCGACTGGCCGCGACCCCTCGGGGTGATCGCGCTGCAGATCGATCCGGCGACCGGCCTCCGTGCCGGTCCGGGCTGCTGGTCGGACAGCGTGCGGGTCGAGTACTTCCTCCCGGGCACCGAGCCGATGACCGAGTGCCCGAGGTCCTTCCCCTGAGGGAACGTGTGCGGTTCCACGCGCGATGGGTCGTTCCCGTCGCTTCGGCGCCGATCGAGCAGGGCACTGTGATCGTCGAAGGGGATCGGATCGTCTGGGTGGGCCGCACGACCGATGCGCCGCACGGTGGACGCGACGAACCACTCGGCGAGGCGATCGTCACGCCGGGGCTCGTGAATGCGCACACACACCTCGACCTGACGATGCTGCGGCGCGCGATGTTCGGGCTCGGGTTCTTCGACTGGGTCCGCACCGTCGCCGCCTTGCACCGCGATGTGCTCAGTGACGCCGATCGCCTCGACGCAGCGCTCCTCGGAATCGCCGAAGGCCTCGCGACCGGCATCACTTGTTACGGAGACACCGCTCCCTCGGTCGCGGCGTTCGACGCGATGCGAGTCCTCGGCGTGCGCGGCATCGCATATCGCGAGGTCTTCGGCCCCGACCCGGCACAATGCGGAGCGTCGCTCGCGCTCCTGCAGCGCATCGTGGACGAGCTTCGCCCCGACGAGACCCCGCTCGTGCGCATCGGCGTCTCACCCCACGCCCCCTACTCGGTCTCCGACGAACTCTTCTGCGCGGTGGAGCACTGGGCCGCGGCGGAGCAGCTCCCCGTCGCAGTGCACATCGCCGAGAGCGAGGCCGAGAGCGCGCTGGTGGCGCGGGGCGAGGGTCCCTTCGCCGACTTCCTGCGGGGACGGGGGATCCGCGTCGCGCCTCGCGCCCGGAGCCCCATCGCTCTTCTCACCGCGAACGGCCTTCTTCGGCGCGACGTGCTGCTCATTCACTGTGCGCGGCTCGACGGAGCGGAAGTCGAGGCCGTGGCGCACTCCGGCGCCGGGATCGCGCACTGCCCCGTGTCGAACGCCGCCTTCGGTCACGCCGTCGCCCCGATCGGCGAGCTCGTCTCGGCCGGCGCGAAAGTGGGGATGGGCTCAGACTCGATGGGGTCGAACGAGGCCATGGACCTCTTCGCCGAGGCGAGGATGACCGCGCGGCTGCAGTCGGGCCGACGGAAGAGCTTCGGCTACTTCACGCCACCGGCGATCTTCCGGATCCTCACGCTGGGAGGTGCCGAGGCCCTGGGCCTCGACCTCGTGATCGGGAGCCTCGTCCCCGGGAAGCAGGCCGACCTCGCGATCTTCGAGTGGGAGCCAAGCAAGACGAAGGTGTTGGACCCTTGTGCCGCGCTCCTGAGTGGCGAGTTGCCAATGCGGGCGACGCGCGTACTCGTCGCCGGGAGGGACGCCGTTCGCGAGGGGAGCGTGATCGGCTTCGACCCTTCGGTCCGCGGTCGTGTCGATGCCGCGACGGCGCGTGTGCTGGAGTGGCGAAGCACTCACACCGCGAGCTAGACTTCGAGGTCCGTGACCTGACCCGGCGGGTGCTCACCCGCCCTGGAGATGTCTGTGACTCTGGGTTGTCTTGCGCTGAACGCTTCGTTCGAGCCCCTGACGATGGTCCCGCTCAAGCGGGCCCTTCGTCTGGTCATCGATGGCAAGGCGGAGATCGTCGAGGCCGACCGGGGACGATCGGTGCACTCGGAACGGCTCACGGTGCCGCGGCCTGCGGTGATCCGCCTGCGCAAGTTCGTCCACGTGCCGCGCCGCTTCCGCCGTCAGGTCACGAACACCTTCCTCTTCGCCCGCGACGGCTATCGGTGCCAGTACTGCGCTCGCGCGTCGTATGACCTGCGCCCTCGCGAATCCCTGACCCGCGACCACGTGGTGCCGATATCGCGGGGCGGGATGAACGTCTGGACGAACGTCGTCACCGCGTGCTCGAGCTGCAACACGCGGAAGGCGAACCACCTCGCAGTCGAGTGTGGGATGCAGCTGCTGCACGTGCCGGTCGAACCACACTTCGTGCACCTCTCGTGGGCCGTGCGTCGGCTCACGCCGACGCAGTCGCGCTACATCAAGCTCTTCTACGGCGCCGAGGTGGTGCGGCAGCTTGAGGCGATGGAGCGGCGGCACGGGGGCACTCTTCCACCCGAGGCGCAGGCGATCTAGCGCCGACGCGGCTCAGCGGACCGAAGGCCGGAACGACGGGGAGCGTTGCGAGTATTCGCGGCGCTCCCCGCCGAGCAATCGGGTGGCGAGGGAACGGAGCCCGCGGGTGAGCGCGGTGCCCGGGTTGCGGTCACCGCGCACTGCGGGCTCCAGTTCGCCTCGCAGCCAGCGGCTCACCTCATCCAGGTCGCTCGCCGAGACCGACTCCACCTGCACGTCGGCGAGATAGTAGAAGCGGCGATTCTCGGCGGGGGCGCTGAGCGGCACTCGCAGTGGTCGCGCGACAGCGGCGTCGGCATCCTCGACCTTCGCGAAAGTGCCGAGCGACAATGCACGTTCGCCGACCACCTGAAGCACCTCGTAGGTCTGCTGCACCCCCTGGAACCGCACGATCACGTCCCACTCTACAGCACGCTGGAGTTCGTCGAACCAACGCCCATCCGCCCAGAGCTCGACGCGGAAGTGCAGCCGCGCCGGGAACCCGCTCCGCAACAGCTCGCGCATCGGGGCATCATCGAGCATCCGCCGGGCCCGCACGAGCGGCCCTTCGGCGGTGAGGCGCGATGCCGTCGGCAGGGTCACGTCGATCCCCGCACGCTCCTGCGCCGCAAGCGGCGCGCAGAGCGCCGTCGCGGCGAAGAGGAACGAGAGGGGGAGGCGCCGTAGGCTCACACTCAGAATCGTCGGCCCAAGCGCAGGATCACGTTGCTCGACTCCTTCGCCGTCGAGGGAGCCTTCGCGACGTAGATGCCGAGGGAGCCGAAATCGATCCCCGCGCCGATCGTCGTGAAGAAGCTCGAGGTGGACGGGAAGCCGGGTGAGTTCTCGAGTCCCGACGCGCTACCACTGGCCCCGTCGCCACTCGGCAGTGGCCACCCCCGCCCGGCCTCGGCGAACACGACCATCGCGGGTGCTCGATCGCCTCTCCGGCGCCACCAGCAGTCGTGGTCGCAGTCGTACCAGTCGAAGGCCAGCGAGCGGCGCAGCTCGATCTGCGTGAATGCGATCCGTTCGCACTCGGTCGCGCCACCGTCCCGGTCGGTGATGCCGCCGCAGGTGAATCGATCCTCGGCGTACCAGGAGCGGCGGAAGTCGTAGCCGTCGAGCGCTCCCGGCCCGCCCAGCGAGAGCCGGCGCTGCAGCGGGAGCCGATCGCCACCCATCCAACCCGCCGAGACCACGCGCAGGTTGAGCTCGGTGCCGGGTGAGAGCCGGTTGTAGCGGCGCGCGTCAACGAAGCCGCGAGTGTACGTCAGCGCGCTCGGCGCGTTGAGCGGTTGGAGGATCTGCGGCGCGCGCGTGATGGTCCCGCTTCCCCGTTCGAGGTCGGCGACCACGTACCATCCACCCAAGAGCGGCGACCGAACCCGATCGCGCGTATCGATCCGGAGCCGCACCGACGCGAGGTCCACCTTTGCGTCATCCATCGCTGGATTCACCCGCCACGGGTCGGCGTCGCGGAAGAGTGTGAAGGGATCGCGCGCGGTGACCGGTCGCCAACGCTCGCTCCCGCCGACGAGACTGAGTGAGACTTCCTCGCCCAGCCGTCCGCCGAGCGAGGCCTCCCACCCGTGGCGACCGTAGTAGTCGCGGAAGTCGCGGTGCAGGAAGAAGCTCGCCAGCCCCGCTTCGGTATCGGTCAGCTGCCAATCCTCGACCGGTGTGATCTCGTCGAACGCTCGCGCCCCGAGAACGAGTCCGTTGCGCACGCCGAGTCTGAGGTCGGCCCGCGCGGCGTGGCCGAGGGAGCCGCGATCCCACCCGATCGGCCTCGCGGTGCGCACGATGCCCAAGGCCTCGACCTCGATCCGTCCCCAGTTCGTCGGGCGGCGGAAGCGCGGGCCGACGCGGATCGGGAGCCCCTCGACCCGGTTGTAGGTGCTCGCGGCGATGAAGAAGAGATCGGTGTACGACTCACCGCGGTCGCCGAGCACCGGCCCATCCCAGTGCGGGCGCCAATCGATCCAACGGTCCTCTTCAGGTACGAGTCGCTCCTCGTCGAGCGAATAGCGGAGGAGCTCGGCCTGGGTGCGCACTTCGCCGCTTACGACGACCTCATCTTCGCGGGTGAGTACGCCGCCGACGATGACCACGTGTTCGCCGATCGATGCCCCGCGGACGAGTCGCACGTCGGCGTTGATGGCAACCAATGATCCGGACACTCGGCCGGCGATGGTCAGCGGTCCGTTGAGCACCGCGACGTCTCCGGTGACCACGCTGTCTGCCGGGAGGTCGAAGGCGCCCGAGATCCGGCGCGTTGCGCTCGCGTTATAGATGCTGACGGCGCTCTGTGCCGTGCTCGTGCCGCGTCCGGTCCGCACTTGGGCGTTCGCGTGTGGCGCGAGGAACGCGAAAAGTGCGAGTGACATCAGGGTCCATCTCATCGGCGACTCCAAGAGGTTCAGGATGCTCCCGCCCTGAGCATCAGGCGTGCCGTGCACGAACGTTTCGTGCAACGAGCGGCAACCCGTTGCCTCACCGCCACCTGCGAACACTCGTGCGCACGCGCGATCCGTCCCAGCGCAGGGAGCGTGTCGCCCTCCGCGTGTCAGAAGCGGACGCTTGCTCAGTCTCGTCATCCTCACTCGCCCGCGCCGGCGATGCCGAGCCGTCGCATCCGTCGGTAGAGATTGGGTCGATCGGTCTGGAGCCGCCGCGCCGCCTCGGCGATCACGCCGTTCGCGGCCGAGAGCGCGCGGGTGATCAGGAGCCGCTCGTATTCGTCAAGGGCGCCGCTCAACGCGACGTCGAGCCGCTCCCCGTCGGGAAGCGCGCCCGGGTGGGCGCTCGTCTGCTCGCCCGCCGGGATCACGCTCGTGACGGCCGCCGCATCGATCGGCTGGCCGGCGAAGAGGATCGAGAGGCGTTCGACGATGTTCGCGAGTTCGCGCACGTTGCCGGGCCAACGGTAGCGGGAGAGCGCATCGACGCCCTCCTGCCTCCAGACCGGCGCCGCCTGCCCCGAACGACGCCGATTGAGCGCCGCGAAGTGTGCCACCAGTGCCGCGATATCGCTCGGCCGCTCGCGCAGTGGCGGGATCGACATCGGGATCACGTTGAGCCGGAAGAACAGATCCTCGCGGAACCGGCCCTCGCGCACCTCGCGCGCAAGGTCGCGATTGGTCGCCGCCATCACGCGGACGTCGACCCTGATCAGCTTCCCGCCGCCGACGCGCTCGATCTCGCGCGCCTCGATCGCCCGCAGCAGCTTCGCCTGCGCCTCGGGGGAGAGTTCACCGACTTCATCGAGGAGCAGGGATCCGGTGTGTGCGAGTTCGAACCGGCCGATCCGGCGGTCGATCGCCCCGGTGAATGCGCCACGCTCGTGGCCGAACATCTCGCTCTCGACGAGGTCACGGGGGATCGCGGCGCAGTTCACCCGCACGAAGGGCTTGTCCTTGCGCGGGCTCTGCGCGTGGATCGCCGACGCGACGAGTTCCTTCCCGGTTCCCGACTCCCCGCTGATCAGCACCCGCGCGTCCGTCGGCGCGACCCGCGCGATCATCTCCCGCACCGCCTTCATCGCCAGACTGTCGCCGACGAGATCTCCCGCGAGTCCCAAGTCGGCGCGCAACGCCGACCGCTCGCGCCGGGCCTGACGCAGTTCGAGCGCACCGGCGAGTGCGAGCAGCACCCCCTCAGGCGTCAGCGGTTTCTCGAGGAAGTTCACCGCACCGAGCCGAGTCGCCTTCACGGCATCGGCGAGTCCGGCGCGGCCAGACATCATCACGACCGGCAGGTCGGGATAGCGCGCGCGCAGTTGCTCGAGCAACGCGAGTCCGTCGGCCGGTCCCGGCATCATCAGGTCGAGCAGGACGAGGTCGGGTTCGACCTCGATCGCGCGCGCGAGACCCGCCGCGGCATCGTTCGCGTCGCGAACCTCGTAGCCCTCGGAGCCAAGGAGGGCGCCGACCATCCGCCGGATGTTCGGCTCGTCGTCAACGATCAGGATCGAGGGCATCGCGAGGTGGTCGAGTGGGAGGTCACTGCTTGGCCGCGGGGAGTTCGCCGGCGTTCTTGGCGCGCTCGGAGAGGAGGCGTGTAACAAAGCGCTGACCCTCGGAGATCCGCTCGACCTCGATCGCCATTGCCTCGATCGCGTGCTCGATCCGCTCGAGCCGCCGGTCGCGCTCCTGATCCACTGCCGGGCGCACGGATTCCCGGTCCTTCTGCCGTGAATAGATGCGCAGCAGTGGGATCCCGAGTCCGAGTACGATGGCGGTGATGAAGAACCCGCTGAGCGCGATCATGTCCTCAGTCATTGCGAAGCCTCCTGGTCTTTCGGCCCTTCGTTCGCTGCCGGGAAGACGAGCCGGATCTCCGTCCCTCGCCCGGGAGTGCTCTCCGCCTCCACCCGGCCCCCGTGCGCGACGATCGTCTGTCGCACGATCGCGAGACCGAGTCCCGTCCCGCCGGTCTTCGCCGTCACATACGGTTCCCAGATCCGTGCGAGTTGGTCCTCCGCGATCCCCACGCCATCGTCCCGCACCGCTAGGGTGACCTCGTCGCCTGTCCGCCGTACGTCGAGGGTCACGCACCCGCGTCCCGCCGTCGCATCCACCGCGTTCAACAGCACGTTCGCCAACGCCCGCTGCAGTGCGTCGTGCTGGCCTGTCACCACGGTGTCCCCCTCGCCCGTGACCTGCGAGATCACCGACGCCGGGACGGTCGATCGGACGGTCTCGCGCGCGAGTTCCGTCAGGTCCACCCGCGCGGTCGGTCCTTCGGGGAGCCGCCCGAACTGCGCGAAGCTCTTTGCCATCGTCTCGAGACGGCTCGACTCTGTGTCGAGTACCTCGACCGAGTCCCGCTGTTCCGGCGTGGCCGACCTTCGAAGGCTCGCGACGGCAAAGCGGATCGGGGTGAGCGGGTTCTTGAGCTCGTGCGCCACCTGACGCGCCGACTCGCGAAACGCCGCGAGTCGTTCGTTCTCGAGTGCCGTGCGTCTCGCCTTCTCGAGGTCCGACGCCATCTGCCGCATCCGTTCGCGGAGCATGCCGAACTCCGGGGCGCCCCTCGCCTCCCCGTCGTCGGGGAGGGGCAGTGCCTCGGCGCGCGCGATCCGCGATGTCCAGCCGACGAGCTCGTCGAGCGGTCTCGAGAGCTGTCGGCTCAAATGTCCCGCGACCCGTGAGGCGACAATGCTGAGGAGCGCGAGGGCGAGGAGTCCGACGATCGCGATCGCTGGCACCGCCCGTTCGGCAAGGAATCGGAAGCGCCGGGCCTGAAGACGAGATTCGCCAAGTTGCTCCTCGTGCGCGGCGAGCGCCGCGCTCGCCTCGGGTGAGCCCGGTGCATCTCGCGTCAGCCGGATCGCCCGTTCACCGCTTTCGGCCACCTGCTCCCACGCGCCCGTACCGCTCAAGAGTGGGAGCACTGCGCCCGCGACGCCGCTCCACCCGACCGTCAGCAGGATGCTCGGCACGAACGCGAAGAGCGCGAGGATGAGAAACAGCCGGGTCCGGAAGCGGGGGTGCTTCAGCACGATCCTGGGCCAAGTACGGGGGGCGGCGGAATGCGGTTTCGCTCCCAACATAACCGTCGGCGGCAGCGGCGACATCGTCGGAAGTCGGTCCCCCACTGTCATTTGCGGTCATTCCCATTAGCTTCAACTCCGGGACGCGCCTCGCGTTCGCGCCATCGGCGTCTTCCGGACTGGGTTGACAAAACGTCCGGACGAGACGGTGAGCGCGTTCGAGGCCGCGCCCCCGATGCCCGATCGATGCGCCGCCCATTTGGCGCGGCACGGCGGGCCGCACCTCACAGGCGATTCACGCCAGGATCCAGATGCACCCACGTTCCCACCGCACGCCGCCTGTCGCGCGTGCCGCCGTCGCCCCATTGCACCGGGGTCCGCAAGCCATCACCGCCGGATCAGCCGCTCACGCACCGAACGCGGCGCTCCTCATCGACTTCGACAACGTCACGATGGGGATCCGCTCCGACCTCCAGACGGAGCTCCGGAACCTCCTCAGCTCGGCGATCATCAGTGGCAAGGTCGCGGTCCAGCGCGCCTACGCCGACTGGCGCCGCTACCCGCAATACATCGTCCCACTCAGCGAATCGTCGATCGACCTCATCTTCGCGCCGGCCTACGGCTCGTCGAAGAAGAATGCGACCGACATCCGGCTCGCGGTCGACGCGGTGGAGCTCGTCTTCACCCGACCGGAGATCGGGACCTACATCCTCCTCTCCGGCGATTCCGATTTCTCCTCCCTCGTGCTCAAGCTCAAGGAGTACGGGAAGTACGTGATCGGCGTCGGGATCCGGGAGTCGTCGAGCGACCTCCTCGTCCAGAACTGCGACGAGTACTACTCCTACAACGCCCTCGCCGGACTCGTGAAGTCGAACGACGAGGTGGGGACGAAGAAGTGGGATCCGTGGGAACTGGTCGCCGAGGCGATCACCCGGATGCAGCGCAACGGCGACGTGATGCGCTCCGACCGGCTCAAGCAGGTGATGCAGGAGATCGACGCGACGTTCGACGAGAAGGATCTCGGGATGTCGAAGTTCTCGCGCTTCTGCCTCGAGGCCTCACAGAAGGGCCTGCTCCACGTCGTGAAGCTCGAGAACGGTCAGCTCGAAGTGGGACCGCCACAGGGTGGTCGCGCCGTGGCCGCGGCATCGACGGTCGCCGCCTCACCGGCCGCCGCCGAGCGGGGTGAGGGAGATGAGCGCGAGGGCAGCCGTCGTCGTGGACGTCGGGGTCGCGGTGGTCGCGGTCGGGAGCGCGAGGATCGTCCGGCTCGCCCGGCCGCAGTCGCAGGCGAGGCGCCTGCGGCCGCACCCAAGGCCGAGCATCCGCCACGGCACAGCCGTGCGCCGCACCACAAGGTCGACACCTCGATCGGCGTCGGCGGCATCCGCCTCACCCGCGACGAGGCCTTCTCGCTGGTTCGCGATGCGGTCGCCGCGGTCGCGCCCGGGGAGGATCCGGTGCCAAGCGAGAAGGTGCGCGTGAAGGCGCATCAACTGCTCGGACGTGACAGCGAGTCACTCTCGGACCGGAACTTCGCGCGCATCCTCAAGGACGCGCACGATGCCGGGATCGTGGACCTCCGCCGTCGCGGTGAGGGATACGAAGTCGTTGCCGGTTCGGGGGCACCGAGCATCGCCGACCAGCTCGCAGTTGCGGAGAAGGCTGCCACGCCGGCCGCTGCTCCGGTCGCCGCCGCTCCGCGTGGGATGGGGCTCCGTTCGGCTCCCGGTCGCGGTGGCCGCACGGCGGCGAAGCCGGCGCTCTCGTCGGGGCTCATCCTGCTCGGGATGGTCGAGGAGGAAGCGGCACCCGCGGCGGCCGAACCGGCCGCCGAGCCGAAGAAGGCCCGCGCGCGCAAGGCACCGGCGAAGGACGCCGCCGTGAAGAAGGAGCCGAAGGCGAAGAAGCCGGCCGCGCGCAAGCCGCGCAGCAAGAAGGCCGAGGGGGCCGCTAGCGAATGACGCCGGCGGCGATCCCCACCTTCTTGATCGTCCGCACGGCGTAGTCTAGGTCATCGCGCGTGTGTGCAGCTGAGATCTGGCAGCGGAGGCGCGCGGTGCCCTGTGGGACCACCGGGAAGCCGAATCCGGTGACGAAGATCCCCTCGTCAAGCAGCAGTTCGCTCATCCGGATCGCATCGGCCGTCTCGCCGATGATGATCGGGATGATCGGCGTTTCCCCCTCGAGCGGCTTGAACCCGGCCTCGCGGATCGCGGCGCGGAAGTAGCTCGCGTTCTCGCGCAGCGTCGTCACGCGCTCGGGGTGCGTCTCGATGAACTCGACGCTCGCCAGCGCGCTGGCCGCGACCGTCGGGGGCAGGGCATTGGAGAAGAGTTGCGGCCGTGAGCGCTGTGTCAGCGTGTCGCAGAGCGCCGCCGACCCCGCAACGAACCCACCGGCGGCGCCGCCGATCGCCTTGCCGAGCGTCGAGGTGATGATATCCACCTCGCCAAGAACGCCGAAGTGTTCGGCGGTCCCGCGGCCTGTCGCGCCGAGCACGCCGCTCGCGTGCGAGTCATCCATCACGAGGATGGCATCGTGGTCGCGAGCGATCTGCAACAACTGCGGCAGCTTCGCGATGCTCCCCTCCATCGAGAAGACGCCGTCGGTCCAGATGATCCGGCGTCGCGCACCCTGGTTCGCCTTCAGCTTCGCGACCAGATCGTCAAGGTCGCCGTGCGGGAAGACCCCAGTCGTGCACTTCGTGATCGTCTTCGCGAGTCGGATCGAGTCGATGATCGAGGCGTGGTTGAGCGCGTCCGAGACGACGAAGTCCCCCTCCTCGGCGATCGACGCGGTGAGCCCCTCGTTCGCGTTCCACGCCGAGACGAATGACATCGACGCCTCCGTCCCGACGAACCGGGCGAGCGCCTTCTCGAGCGTGCGATGGATCGTGAAGGTGCCGCAGATGAACCGCACGCTCGCGGTCCCGGCGCCGAACTGGTGAAGGGCCGCGATCCCCGCGTCGACCACCGCCGGTTCGGCACAAAGCCCGAGGTAGTTGTTCGAGCTGAGGATCAGCACCTCGCCGCGTCCCTCCATCCTCACGCGCGCGCCCTGCGGCGAGTCGAGGTGGTTCAGGCGCTTGAGGGTACCCTTGGACTCCAGGTCCTTCAGGCCAGCACTGAGTTGGTCGGTGAATCGCTGGTTCATCGGAGGGGAGATGGGAGATAGGAGATGGGAGAGGACACGTTGGTCGCAGGAGGCGCAGGCGCGGCGAGGTTCCTGCCGCGCCCCTCACATCTCCCATCTCACATCTCGAAGACGACCTTTCCGGCTTCACCTGACTTTATGACCGCGATCGCCTCGGCGTGCTGCTCGAGCGGGAATCGGTGCGTGATCACCGGCGTCGGGTCGAACTGCTTTGACCGCAGGAACTGCGTGATCTGGATCCACGTCTCATACATCCGTCGGCCGACCACGCCGTAGACCGTGATCCCCTTGAAGATCACTTCGGTCGCGAAATCGACCTCCATCGGCTTGGCCGGAATGCCGAGCATCTGCACGCGGCCGCCGAGGCGAACGAGCTGGAAGGCCTGGTGGATCGCGGCCGGAACGCCGCTCATCTCGAGGACGACGTCCACGCCGAGACCCTGCGTCGCTCCTCGCACCGCCGCCTCGGCGTCCTTCGGATGCACGGCGGCATAGGCCCCCATCGCCTGCGCGAGGGCGAGCCGGCGCGGATTCACGTCGCTCGCGACGATATGCGAAGCCCCCGCTGCCTTCGCGATCCCCACTGCGAAGATCCCGATCGGACCGCAGCCGGTGACAAGCACGGTCGCGCCGGGGAGATTGGTCCCGTGCAACGCCGTGTGGAAGGCGTTCCCCATCGGGTCGTGGATCCCGCCGATCTCGAAGCTGATCTCGGGGTCGAGTTGCCACACGTTGGTCGCCGGCATCGCGATGTAGTCGGCAAACGCGCCGTCACGGTCGACTCCGATGATCCGGGTATTGGGACAGACGTGGGCGTTCCCGGTTCGGCACAGATGGCAGTGTCCGCAGACGATGTGCCCTTCGGCGGTCACCCGATCCCCGACCTTGACGTCGGTCACCAACGCCCCGACGCGCTCGACCTCACCGGCGAACTCGTGGCCCACGATGAACGGGGGATGGCACCGGCCCTGGGCCCATGCATCCCATTCGTGGATGTGGACGTCGGTGCCGCACACGCCGGCGCGCTTGACGCGGATCAGGACCTCGTCCTCCCGGATCGTCGGGACTGGGACTTCCTTCAGGACGAATCCGGGGGAGGCAGATGCCTTGACGAGAGCGCGCAACGAGGGCTCGAAGGGACGAGGGGCGAGTGACGGGTCACGCCGTCGCGGACGGTGCTGAAACTACACGAGCGCCGGCTTGACCGCCTCGACTCGCACCGCACAGACCTTGAACTCGGGGATCCCCGCCGAGGGATCGAGCGCCGGGTTCGTCAGGAGATTCACCGCCGCTTCGCGATAATGCATCGGGATGAACACCTGGCGCCGCGCAACGCGTGAGGAGACGCGCACCGCGATCCGGACCGCGCCGCGCCGAGAGCTGATCGCGACCTCGTCTCCGTCGTTCACACCGAGCTCGGCGGCGTCGGCCGGGTTCAGCTCGACCGTCGCGGTGCTCTCGCGTGAGTCCAGCGCCTGCGAGCGGCGCGTCATCGTACCGGTGTGCCAGTGGTACATCTGGCGTCCGGTGTTCAGGAAGAACGGGAAGTCCGCATCAGGGAGTTCCGCGGGAGGCAGGTACTCAACCGCGACAAGCCGCGCCCGGCCATCGGCAGTCGGGAAGGCATCGTCGAAGAGGAATGCGGTCCCATCGTGCGTCGCATCAGGGACCGGGTACTGCAATCCTCCCTGTCGCTCGCGGAGACGATCGTGCGAAACGCCGCGCCAGCTCGGCGTGACCCGCGCGATCTCGTCGAAGACGCCGGACGCATCGGAGTAGGGCGTTGGCACGCCAAGCCGGCGCGAGAGGTCGAGCACGATGTCGAGGTCGCCTCGCGCATCGCCCGGCGGCTCGACCGCCTTGTGCGAGAGCTGGATCCGGCGCTCGGTATTCACGTAGGTGCCGTCCTTCTCGGCGAACGAGGCGCCCGGTAGCACCACGTCGGCGCATCTTGCGCTCTCGGTGAGGAAGAGGTCCTGCACCGCGAGGAACTCGAGTCCAAGGAACCAATCCTCGGCGTGCGCGACGTCCGGGTCCGAGATGATCGGGTTCTCGCCCATGATGTAGAGCCCGCGGACCGGGGAGTCGGCGCCGACGATCTCCGTCACCTTGCGGCCCGGCTTCGAGTCGAGCGTTTCGACGGGTATCCCCCACACCGCGGCGTACTCGGCGCGCACCGCCGGGTCGTCCACCCGGCGATAATCGGTGAAGGCGAACGGGATCGCGCCCATATCGCTCGCCCCCTGCACGTTGTTCTGCCCGCGGATCGGGATCATCGGCGCGCCCCACCGACCGATCATCCCGCAGGCGAGCATCAGGTTGAGGAGCGACGTGACGATGTCGGTGCCGGTGTGGTGTTGGGTGAGACCCATCGCCCAGAGCGTCGCCGACTTCGGGCCGCGGGCGTACATCTCTGCGGCCTCGCGGATCAGCCGCGCGGGGATCCCGGTGATCGACTCGGCGAGCTCCGGCGTGTAGCGCGCGACCGCCGCGCGCGCCTCGTCGAACCCGGTCGTCCGGGCCGAGATGAAGGCCCGGTCCTCGAGTCCCTTGGCGAGCACGTGATGGAGCATCGCGTTGAGCAGCGCGACGTCGGTGCCAGGGATCATCTGCAGGTGGATGTCAGCGCGCGCGGCGAGTTCGATCACGCGCGGGTCGGCGACGATCAGCTTGGCCCCGCGCTTCAATGCCCGTTTGATCGCCGCGCCGAACACCGGATGGCTCTCGGTCGTGTTCGCCCCGAGGATGAAGAGCACGTCGGAGACCTGCTCCACCTCGCGCATCGACCCCGACGCGGCCGAGGTCGCGATCGAGCGCTGCATCGCGCTCACCGACGACGAGTGACAGAGCCGCGTGCAGTGGTCGATGTTGTTCGTGCGGAGGCCGGCTCGGAAGAGCTTCTGGAGGACGTAGTTCTCCTCATTGGCGCACTTGGCCGACGCGAACGTCGCGAGACTCGCACTACCGTGCGTGTCGCGCAGTCGCGCGAGTTGTTGCGCCGTGAGGTCCATCGCCTCCTCCCACGTCGACTCGCGGAAGGGCGAGAACCAGTCGGGCGGCGTCGCAAGGCGGTCTCGCGGGTCGCCGAGCGCAGCGTCGGCGCCGCCATCGACGCGCCGGCGCAGGGGGTTCGTGCGTGGACGCCGCTTCACCTCGCTCCGGCTCTCATCTCTGACGGACTCCCACGGGCCGCCGCGGCGCGTGAACTCTTTCGCCGCCGGCAGCGCCGGGTCAAAGCGCCAGGTGCCGGCCGCGTCGCGCACCCACCCGTGGCGGATCAGCGGCTTCGTCAGACGGTCGCGATGAATGATGAAGTCGGTCCCGAAGCGCCCCTTCACGCAGGTGGAGCCGGTGTTCGGCGTCGCTTCTTCGATCCAGGGAGATGTCACCCGCGCGACCTGGCCGTCCCGCACCTCGAGGTCGATCTGGCATCCCACCGCGCAGTAGGGGCAGACCGATCGCACCTTCGTCGCCGGAGACTCCATCGTCCCCGCCCGGAGTTTCGCGAGCGGCAGGATGTCGTGGATCGCGCCGGTCGGACAGACCCGCACGCACTCGCCGCACCAGGTGCAGCCGGCGTGCTCGGGATTCCCGTCGGCGCCGACGATGATCTCGGCGTGCTCACCGCGCTGCGCCATCTCGAGGACGCCGACCACCTGGATGTCCTCGCAGGCCCGCACACAACGCGTGCAGAGGATGCAGGTGCTCATATCGTGGGTGATGATCGGGTCGGTCGTCCGTTCATCCCCTGCGCGCAGCGGCAGCGACCCCGAGCGGCGGAGTGGCACGTCGTACCGATGCACCAGCTCCTCGAACTCGTTCCGCCCGTGGTCGGCCGGTATCGCATCAACTGGATAGCGCTCGAGCAGCAGCGAGAGCACACCTTGCCGATTCTTCACCGCGCCCTGCGACTCCGTCTGCACGACCATCCCGGCGCTCGCCGCAGTCGCGCACGCGGCGACGAGCTTCGGATTCCCTTCGACCGAGACGAGACAGATGCGGCAGTTCCCGACGTTCGGGAGCTGCGGATACCAGCAGAGCGTCGGGACGTCGATCCCTGCGGCGCGCGCGGCGTCGAGGATCGTCGCGCCGTCGGCGGCGCGGCACTCACGTCCATTGATCGTCAGCGTGGGCATCGTCCGAGAAACTCTCGCCGGGGAATAGGTGTCTCAAGGATCGTGGCCGCGCAGGGGGTTGGCAACGCCTGCGGCGGACGCGACCTTCGAGGTTCCCCATCTCCTTTAGAGGGCATTGAGTGACCGCCTCACGTCGGGAGTTCCTGCAACAGACCGCCGCGGCGGCGGCCGCGGCCAGTCTGGTCGCCGCCGTCGCGCCAGCCGCCGTCTCCGCCGCTCCGGCCCTCCAGGGGGACTCGTCGTACAAGGAACTCGTGCTCCGCGCGATCGACGCCGCCAAGCAGGCGGGCGCCGAGTACGCCGACGCGCGCATCTCGAGTGCGCGATCGCAGAACCTTGGCACTCGCGAGCGGCGCGTCACCAACATCGGCGACAACGAGACCTTCGGGTTCGGCGTCCGCGTGCTGGTCGGCGGAGCGTGGGGATTCGCCGCGTCGAGCAACCTGACCTCCGACGAAGTCGTTCGCGTCGCGCGCCAGGCCGTGGCGCAGGCCAGGGCCAACCGTACCGCGATGATCCGACCAGTCCAACTCGCTCCGGTCCACCATCCGCCCGTTCCGAACGGGGTCTGGCGGAGCCCCGTGCGGATCGATCCATTCACCGTCGCGATCGAGGACAAGGTCACCTACCTGCTCGAGGCCAACGAGGCTGCGCTGAAGGCCGGCGCCCGCTTCGTCAACTCGAACATGTTCTTCCTGAAGGACGAGAAGACCTTCGCGAACACCCTCGGCACCGTCACGCAGCAGACGATCTTCCGCGCCCAGCCCGGGATGACCGTCACGATGGTGTCGCCCGATAACCGCGACTTCCAGACGCGGCAGTCGACGGACGTCCAGCCGAAAGGACTCGGGTATGAACACGTCCTCGACTCCGACCTCAAGACGCACGCCGCGCGCTGGACCGAGGAGGCCCGGCAAAAGCTCTCGGCCAAGCCGGTCGAGGTCGGGCGCTACGACCTGATCCTCCACCCGACGCATCTCTGGCTCACGATCCACGAGTCGATCGCGCACCCGACCGAACTCGATCGCGCCTACGGATTCGAGGCGAATTATGCCGGCACCAGCCACCTCGCGCCTCCCGAGGAGAAGCTCGGCAAGTTCCGCTTCGGACCCGACTTCATGAACATCCGCGCCGACCGCTCGGCGCCCGGCTCGCTCTCCGCCTGCGGCTGGGATGATGAAGGCGTCGCGCCCGAGGACTTCGACATCGTCAAGAACGGCATCTTCGTCGACTACCAGACCACGCGCGAGCAGGCGATGTGGCTCGACTGGTGGTACAAGCAGCGCAAGATGCCCACCCGATCGCACGGCTGTTCCTACGCGCAGACTTGGGCCGATGTGCAGTTCCAACGGATGCCGAACGTGAACCTCCTGCCGGGAGAGCGGGACCTGATGTGGGACGACTTGATCGCCGCCACCGAGAATGGCATCGCGATCGTCGGCGACGGCTCCTTCTCCATCGACCAGCAGCGGTACAACGCGCAGTTCGGCGGGCAGCTCTATTACGAGGTGAAGAACGGGAAGATCACCGGGATGCTCAAGGACGTCGCCTATCAGATGCGCGCCCCCGAGTTCTGGAATGCGATGGACATGATCGGCGGGCAAAGGAGCTACGAGCTCGGTGGCGCTTTCGGCGACGGCAAAGGCCAGCCGGCCCAGTCGAACGCGGTGAGCCACGGCTGCCCGCCGACACGGCACAAGCAGATCAACGTCATCAACACTGGGAGGACCGCCTGATGCCCCCCCGGTCGCTAGAGAACCTCGCCATCGCCCCGCACCTCTCGCGCGCCGAGTGCGAGGCCATCACCAAGAAGGTGCTCAGCTTCTCCACCGCCGACGAGTGCCGTGTGTCGGTCAACAGCGGGATGCGACAGAACACCCGCTTCGCGGTGAACCAGATCTCCACCGCCGGCGACGACTACAACGCGAGTGTCAGTATCCGCTCGGTGTTCGGCAAGAAGGTGGCGAACGTCAACGTGAACCGACTCGACGACGCCTCGCTCCGGGCCGCCGTACAGAACTGCGAACGGATCGCCAAGCTCGCCCCTGACGATCCTGAGCTGATGCCGGAGCTCGATCCGCAGACGTATCGGGACTCGATCGTATGGAGCGATGCGACCGCTTCACTCGAACCCGAGGCACGCGCCGCTGCGGTGCGCGCGATCACCGCACCGGCGCAGCGAGCCGGGCTCATCTCCACCGGATACCTCGAAGCGCAGGCCGGGTCGTTCGCGGTCGCGAATCACAGGGGACTCTTCGCGTACGCCCGCAACACCGCGGCGGCATTCACCACCACCGTGCGCACGGCTGACGGGACGGGATCGGGCTGGGCGGGAGCGGCCGACAATGACTTCCGCAGGATCGATCCCAAGCTCCTCGCCGATCGGGCGATCGAGAAGGCGCGCCGTTCGGCGAATCCGGTGGCGATCGAACCCGGGCGCTACACGGTGATCCTCGAACCGACCGCCGTCGCGAATCTCGTCCAGCTCATCACCGGTTCCCTTGGCGCCCGCGGGGCCGATGAGGGGCGGTCGTTCTTCTCGAAGCCGGGCGGCGGAAACAAGATAGGGGAGAAGGTCGTAGACGAGCGGGTGACGCTCACCTCCGACCCGCTCGACCCACGCGTGCCGGCCAACACCTTCGGCGGCGATGGCTTCCCGACGCAGACCGTCACCTGGATCGAGAATGGCGTCGTGAAGAACCTCGCCTATGATCGCTTCTGGGCGCAGAAGACCGGGAAGCAGCCCGTCTCGGCCGGTGGCACGCTCACGATGGCTGGCGGCACCAGTTCGATGGAGGAGATGATCGCCTCCACGGAGCGCGGGATCCTGGTGACCCGCTTCTGGTACATCCGTGGAGTGGATCCACGCACGATCCTCTTCACCGGACTCACCCGCGACGGGACCTTCCTCATCGAGAATGGCAAGGTGACCCGTCCGGTCAAGAATCTGCGGTACAACGAATCCCCCATCTTCATGCTGAACAACCTGATGATGATGGGCCGACCCGAGCGCGTGAGCGCCTCGGAGTCGGGTGGCCCCGGGCAGGCGATCATCGTGCCGCCGCTCAAGTGCCGCGACTTCAACTTCACCAGCACGAGCGACGCCATCTGATGACCGATCGCAGGGATTTCCTCCGGGCCACCGGAGCCGCCGCCGTGGGCCTCGCCATCGCGTCTGCGCCACGACGCGCCGAGGCGGCCCCGGCCTATGACGACCTCGACCGCTTCCAGAGCGGCGCTTCGAAGGAGCTCCTCCTCGAGGCGATCAACGCGGCGAAGATGGCGGGGGCGAGTTACGCCGACTGCCGCATCGCCCGATTCCGCCAGAACTTCGTCGTCACGCGCGAACAGCAGATCATCAACGTGGTGGACACCGACACCCTCGGGTGCGGGGTGCGCGCGCTGGTCGATGGCTGCTGGGGTTTCGCCGCGACGCGCAATCTGACGCGCGAGGCCGTCACCGGCGCCGCTCGTGAGGCGACGCTTATCGCCAAGGCCAATCGCACCGCCCGCGACCGCGCGATCACGCTGGCGCCGACGCAGGCGCACCCGAACGCCGTGTGGAAGTCGGCCTTCACGACCGATCCCTTCGAAGTGCCGCTCGAACAGAAGGTGGACCTCCTCCTCAAGGCGAACGCCGAAGCCCTGAAGGTGCCGAACGTCAAGTTCGTGAACTCGATCCTCTTCTTCACGAAACAGGACCGCCAGTTCGCGAGTACCGAGGGTTCGGTCATCGACCAGACGATCGTGCGGAGCTGGCCCCTCTTCACGGCCACCGCGGTCGCCCCGGACTTCAGCGACTTCCAGAACCGGGCGGCTTCCGAGGCCGCGCCGATGGGACGTGGCTTCGAGTATGTGCTCAGCTGCGACCTCGTCGGGAACGCCCGCAAATGGGGCGAGCAAGCCGCCGAGAAGCTCTCAGCGAAGCCGGTCGAGGTGGGCAAGTACGACCTGGTGCTCGCACCCTCGAATATGTGGCTCACGATCCACGAGTCGATCGGCCACCCGACCGAACTCGACCGCGCGCTGGGCTACGAGGCGAACTACGCTGGGACGAGCTTCCTCGCTCCGCCGGAAGAGAAGCTGGGGTCGATGCGGTACGGCAAGGACTTCATGAACATCCAGGGCGACCGCTCCCAAGTCGGCGCGCTCTCGACGATGGGCTACGATGACGATGGCGTGCAGCCCGACGACTTCCTCATCGTGAAGAACGGCATCCTCAACGACTACCAGACCACGCGAGAGCAGGCGCCGTGGCTCAAGGCCTGGTACGACAAGCAGGGACGCCCGGTGCGCTCCCACGGCTGTTCGTACGCCGATTCGTGGGGCAGCGTCGCCTTCCAACGGATGCCGAACGTCTCGCTGCTGCCGGCGAGCGACAACACCGGGTGGAACGACCTCATCGCCGGGGTAGACAACGGCATCGCGATCATCGGCGACGGATCCTTCTCGATCGATCAGCAGCGCTACAACGCCCAGTTCGGGGGCCAGGTCTTCTACGAGATCAAGGCCGGCAAGCTCGGTGCGATGCTCAAGGACGTCGCCTACCAGATCCGGACCCCGGACTTCTGGAACTCGATGGACAAGATCGGCGGGCGGGCCTCGTACGAACTCGGCGGCTCCTTCTTCGACGGAAAGGGCCAGCCCGGACAGAGCAACGCCGTCAGCCACGGGTCACCCCCGGCGCGCTTCCGGCAGGTCAACGTCATCAACACCGGACGGAAGTCATGAGCCCCCTCAAGAGTCTCCGCGAGAACGTCCCCGCGGGCTCCGTCCTCTCGCGGGCGGAAGCGCAGGTGATCGTCGAGCGCGTGGTCAAGATCTCGAAGGCGGAGTCGATCAACGTCTCGGTGAACACGAACTACAACACGAACGTCCGCTTTGCCGACAACCAGATGAGCACGGCGGGTTCACTCGTGGATGCACAAGTCGCGGTGCAGAGTTCGTATGGGCCCAAGCACGCCGTCGTGACCACCAACGATCTCTCCGACGCCTCGCTGCGGCGTTGCGTGGAGCAGTCGGAGGTGCTGGCGCGGCTCGCGCCGGACGATCCCGAAGCGATGCCGGAGCTTGAGCCGCAGCAGTACGTGGATGTGAACGCCTACTTCGAGTCGACCGCGTCGATCGACGCGGCCCAACGCGCCCAGGCGGCGCTGACGGCGCTCGCACCGGCGCGGAAGGCGGGGGACATCAAGGCCGCCGGATTCCTCATCTCGGGCGCCGGCTGTTCGGCCCTCGGCAACAACAAGGGGATGTTCGCGTATCATCGCTCGACGAGCGTCAACTACACGCTCACCGTGCGCTCCACCGACGGCACCGGCTCGGGATGGGCCGCCGCCGATCACAATGACTGGCGACAGATCGACTTCGAGAAGGTGAGCGCGCGGGCGATCGAGAAGGCGCGCGCGTCGAAGGCGCCCGCCGCAATCGAGCCCGGTCGTTACACCGTCATCTTCGAGCCACAGGCGGCCGGCGACTTGGTGCAACTCCTCGCATTCTATGCCGACGCGCGCCAGGCCGACGAAGGGCGTTCTCCGTTCTCGAAGCAGGGCGGCGGTAACAAAGTCGGCGAGAAGATCGTCGATTCACGGGTGTCACTCTTCTCCGACCCCGCTGATCCGCAGTTGCTCGCGCAGCCATTCGATGGAGAGGGACTTCCGATCGCGCGGCAGGTGTGGCTCGAGGGCGGCGCGCTCAAGCAACTGCAGTACTCGCGCTACTGGGCGAAGAAGCAGGGGAAGGCGCCGACCGGAGGTGCGACGTCACTGAAGATGGCGGGTGGAACGGACTCGATGGATGCGATGATCCGCTCGACGCAACGCGGCATTCTGGTCACGAGATTGTGGTATCTGCGTGAGGTCGATCCGCGCACCGTTCTGTATACGGGATTGACACGCGACGGGACATTCCTTATTGAAGAGGGTAGGATTTCGCGTTCGATTCGCAATTTGCGGTTCAATGAGTCGCCACTCTTCATGCTGAACAACCTCGAGATGCTCGGTCCATCGGAGCGACTCGCAGGCACGGAAGCCGGTGGTGCGGTGGCGATGCCGGCGATCAAGGTTCGTGATTTCAACTTTACCAGCCTCTCTGAGGCTGTTTGAGATGCGGGAGGTTTGATGCTCCCGCAGGACCCACCGATCCACCGGGGGATCGGCCGGGATGAACCCCTCCTTCCAAGGAGATAGTACAATGGCTGCCAAGAAGAAGAAGGCGAAGAAGGCAACGAAGAAGAAGGCCGCGAAGAAGAAGTAGTTCGGCTTCGCATCACGGAAAGGGGGATCGGTGCTCGCACCGGTCCCCCTTTTCGTGAAGCTCAAGGAGGAAGGCGAAAGGGGGAAGGTGGAAGGAACGACGATGCGAGAAACGACAAAGGGCCGCCTGAACAGGCGGCCCCCTTCCTCCTTCCACCTTTCACCTGTGGTCAGGCAGCCCGATGCGATCCACTAGAAAGCAGTTCGGGCTCTTCGGGCACCGGTCCCCACACGTATGCACTGAACCGCGGCGAGGCCTCACTGCGGCTGCCGCTCGAGATGACGATGCCGATCGGTTCGTCGTTGATCTCGACCTGTGCGATTCGATCCATGACGCCTGCTCTTGATTGACGGGACCATCGTTGGGTGCACCCTTCCATTGATAGACGTTGCACGCACGGTGCCAGTTACGGCACTAGGTAACTGTTATAGGACGCAACGACTTAGCTGTCCTGCGCGGATCCGCTGATACGGCCTTCGTCGCAGTATGACACGACGCCAATGGCCCCGTCGTGTCAGACCGTTACATCAACGTCTTACGCGCGACAAAGGTCCGTGTCGCCCCCGGCTCTGGGACGAGCGAGATCTCCCATCCGTGGTAGCGCGTTCGGAGCTCATCCTCGGTGAGGATCGCCTGCCCGGCGACGAGCGTCTCGATTAGGTGAACACCGCCATCCGTTGTCACGCGTTGAAGAAGGTGGAATACCTGCTCCCGTTCGAAGTCGGAGAGGCCCGCGAAGGCGGCTGGCGTGCAGATCACTGCGGCCAGTGGGCCGTCGGGGGTGAAACTCACCAGATCGGCGGCGAACCCGCGCACCTTCTCGGTGAGCCCCGCGTCGCGGGCCGCACGCAGGACGCGGTTCACTACAGCCGCCTCGGGTTCGATCGCCGTGACCTCGCATCCATTGGCCGCGAGATAGAGCGCCGACCCTTCGACCCGCGCTCCCGCGACGAGCACTTGGGCTGCCTGGTGATTCGCCGGGATCGCCTTCCGGAGCGGGGTGTCGGGACGCAGTCCCCAGTGTTCGGGACGCCGGAGTTCGTTCGCGTTCTTCTCGCGACGTCGGCGCCAGGTCGCGTAGCTCGGCAGTCGCAGCCGGCGGGCGATGATCCGGTCGACCTCGTCGGCGAGCATCACCTCACGCATCCCGAGCTGCGTTCCCTGCTCGAGTGTCCGCGCCGCTTCAGTGGCGATGCCGTGCAGGAACGAGGTGGAGACCGAGTTCTTGTAGTCCTCGACCTCGCGCTCGACGTACTGCTGGTACTCGTGCTGAAGCGAACGGGGCGAGTGGCGAGACGCCATCAGGGTCGGTTGGAGGCGGCGAGGCGCGCTCTGGTGATGCGTCCAAGTTAGGTCCGAGGCCTCACTCGACAACCCCTCGTCACTCCGGCTCCACGTGCACCGTAACGTCGGCCGCGCCAAGTGCACCCTCGACCGCCCGCTCGACGCCGTCGGCGATCTCGTGCGCGCGTTCGACTGAGAGTCCGCGCGCGACCGCGATCGTCACCTCGACGAAGACCGTGCCGGCGGTGTTGAGGCGCGACCGGATCGCCCGCGCGTCGGTGACGCCGTCCACGGCGAGCGCGGCCGAACGCACGCGGGTCGCCGCAACGCCACGCTGGTCGACAAGGACCGGGACGGTGAGACGGATGATCCGCCAGCCGCTGTACGCGATGATCAGGGCGACGACGATCGCCAGCAGGGGGTCCATCCAGGGGATGCCGGCGCGCGTCGCGGCCAGCGAGGCGACCGCGAGTGCCGTCACGAAGAGGTCCCCGGCCGTGTGGGCCGCGTCTGCCAGCAGCAGCGGACTCCCGAGCGCGCGGCCGCGCCGCCGCTCGTACGTGACGACCGCGACATTCACCAAGCCGGTCGCGGCGAGCAGAACGATCTCGCCCGTCCCCGGCGTCCTGCCGCCGTCACCGCCGGCGAGACGCACTGCCGCGCCACGCAGCAGCTCGAAGCAGGAGATCGACAGGAACCCCACGATCGCCAGCGCCCCCATCGTCTCGAACTTGTCGTGGCCGTACGGGTGATCCTCGTCGGGGCCACGCGCCGCGAAGGCCACGACCACCATCGCGATGACGTTGTTGAGGGCGTCGAGCGAGCTTTCGATCGTCGCGCCGATCACCGTCAGGCTTCCGGAGCGGAAGGCGACGGTGAACTTGACCGCGACCACGACCAGATTGAGGACGAGGATGATCGCCAGCGTGCGCTGGATCGCGGCCGTGCGGCCGGGCAGGATCGGGACGGCGGTGGTCACTCGTGCAGTCTCCCCTCCTGGCGTGTCAAAGGTCAATCCGGGGTCACCCGACGCGAGGTCGGCAGTTGCCTGAGCTTCCCGAGGTCGAGTTCGCCGTCCGCCAACTGCGTCCCCTCGTCGTTGGACGGCGCATCGAGTCGATCACAGCGCACCACCCTTCACAGCGGCGCACGCTGCCGGGGCGCGCGCGATCACGCATCGCCGGCTGCCGCATCATCGCCGTCGAGCGTCACGGCAAGCACCAGCTGCTCCGGTTGGACGATGGTGGCGCCCTGCTCGTGCACTTCCGCCTCGATGGCGACTGGGAGGTCGCGTCAGCGGGCGGCGACCTGCCGCGGCACACGCGCGTCAGCCTCCGCCTCTCTCCGCCTCGCGTACTCGCACTCACCGATCCCCGAGCCCTCTGCACCCTGCGCTACTTGGCCCCCGGCGCGCCACTCGGCCTCTCCCTCGGTCCCGAGCCCGAGGATCCCGCTTTCACCGCCGAACACTTGCGCGAGCGCCTGCGCAGCAAGCGCGGCCCGATCAAACCGGTGCTCCTCGACCAGCGGCTGATCGCGGGCGTCGGGAACATCTATGCGGGCGAGGCCTGCTGGCACGCTCGCATCGCCCCCACCGTGCCGGCGTCCCGTCTCTCCGCGGCGCGCGTCGCGCGACTCCTCGATGGACTCCGGCGCACCCTCGCCGACGGACACGAGAACGCCGGCCGCTACCATCGCGGTGAGCAGCGCATCCCCTTCGAGGTCTACGATCGCGAGGGGGAGCCCTGTTCTCGCTGCGGATCCCGCATCAAGCGCGTCGAGCAAGCCGGCCGCGGCACCTGGTACTGCCCTCGCTGCCAGCGCCGCTGAGTCGGCGGCGCTGCCAACCGCCGTCCCTCGTCGGCCCCTGAAGCCGCTTAGGTCCCCGCCTCCAGAAGCGCACCTTTCAAGTACCCCGTCTCTGGGATCGTGATCACCTCGGGATGATCCAAGCCCTGACCCGTGATCGCTCGCAGGATCATCCGGCGGCCGCTGTCCGCCGCCGCGTCGTGGAGCACCTGCAGGAACTCCGCCTTTCCGACGTGATACGAACAGCTCGCCGTGTAGAGCACGCCGCCGGGAGCGAGGAGCCGCATCCCGCGGATGTTCAGCTCTCGATATCCTCTCAGCGCGCCGGCGATCGAGGCGCGGTTCTTGGCGAACGCCGGCGGGTCGATGACGATCGTGTCGTACCGCGCGCCCTGCCGCTCCTCTTCGCGCAGGAACTCAAAGGCATCGGACTCGAGCCCCTCGATATTCGTCAGTCCGTTGAGCGCTGCGTTCGTGCGCATCCGTTCGACCGCCGCCGCCGATGAGTCGACCGCCCGCACGACCTCCGCGCGCCGTGCGAGGTGCAGGGCGAAGGAGCCGTGATAGCAGAAGACATCGAGCGCCCGCCCGCGTGCATGGCCCGCCACGAGCAGCCGCGCCTCGCGCTGGTCGAGGAAGGCGCCGGTCTTCTGGCCGGTGTGCGGCGCCGCGAGGGACCGCACACCCGACTCGCGCACCTCGATCGCCTCGGGGACCGTACCGAACAGCGTCTCGACGATCCTCGGCAATCCCTCGCGGGTGCGGACACTGGCGTCGTTCCGCGCGAGGATCCCTTCAACGCCAGTGAGTTCGACCAACGCCCTGACGATCGGCTCGCGGAAAGCCTCGAGACCGGCCGACAGGAGTTGCACGACCAGCCATCGATCGTAGCGGTCGACGATAAGGGAGGGTAGGGCATCACCCTCGCCGTGCACGAGGCGGCAGGCGTTCGTCGCGTCATCGAGGATCGGGCGCCGGCGGTCGATCGACTCCAACAAGCGTGTCCGCCACCACGCCGCATCGAGCTGCGTGTCCGGGTCGCGGGAGACGAATCGCAGCGAGATCTCGGACTGCGGACTCCAGAGCGCCACCCCGAGCGGGCGCCCATTCGGATCGGTCACGCCGACGGCGCCCGCCGGTTCTTCTGGCGCGTGCGCGACATCCGACCGGAAGATCCACGGATGACCTCCCTGCCACCGGCGCGCCCCTCGCGCCGAGATCCGTGCCTCCGGGATACGTCTCACGAGACGAATCTACCCCGGCGTCAACCGCTGGCGCTGACCCGCATCGGCCCGCATCTTCGGGCCGTGAACGCCAAGGCACCTCCGCCCCGCACGCGCAGCGTCCGCGCATTGCGCGGTGCGACCACCGTCGCTGCCGACGACCCCGTGCTCATCCGCGAGGCGGTGATCGAGCTCCTCGAGACCCTGCTCGACGAGAACGACCTCTCGCCGTCGGAGGTCATCTCGGCGGTCTTCACCGCGACGCCCGATCTGGTGAGTGAGTTCCCCGCGCACGCCGCGCGGACTCTCGGGTGGACCGACATCCCGCTGCTCTGCGCGCAGGAACTGCCGGTGGAGGGTGCGCTCCCGCGCTGCATCCGGGTGATGCTCCACGCCGAGACTCGACTTCACCGCGCGGAGATCCGGCACGCCTACCTGCGCGACGCGGTGCTGCTCCGGCAGGATCTGCTCTCGGATTGAGCCGTGGCGGTCAGCGAGCGTGAGGCGGCTTCACCACAGTGAGTGAATCGCGCACGCCGCGCGGCAGCCCGAGCGCCTTTGTCGCCGAGTCGAGATCCCGTTGCCGCGCCGCCTCACGAGCGGCTGCGGTGTCACGGCGCGCCTGGGAACGGACCAAGTCGATCGCCCGCAGGTGCTCGCCGTAGGTGCGCCGGAACTCGTGTCGGCCATCGGGACGCGCCACGAAGAAGAGATACGGGACATCCGCCGGATAGAGCGCCGCTTCGAGACTGGCCGCACCGGGCGAGGCGATCGGTCCCGGAGGCAGACCGACCCGCCGATAGGTGTTGTACGGCGAGTCGACGCGCAGGTCGCGGTACAGCACGCGCCCTGGCCTCCGGTGCTGCGCATACTGGATCGTCGGATCGGCCTGGAGCGCCATCCGCTTCTTGAGCCGGTTGGTGTACACCGCCGAGACGAGCGGCCGTTCCTCGCCGCGCCGAACCTCCTTCTCGACGATCGATGCGAGCGTCACCACCTGATGTCGGGTGAGCGGGATGCTGTCGAGCCGCGCCGTCCACTCCGGCCTCCACACGCGCTCGAATCGCCGCACCATCAGGTCCACCGCCTGCCGCGCGCTGATCCCGACCGGGAAGTCGTAGGTGTCGGGGAAGAGATATCCCTCGAGGGTCTGCAGCCCTCGCGGCGCGCCGAGGCGGCGCAGCAGCACCGTGTCCCGAACCGCCGCCTCGAGCGAATCGGTCGGCAGTGAGAGTCTCGTCGCGAGTTCGGGGATGATGTCCCAGAGCGGCCACCCTTCGAGGATCGTCGCGCGGTTCACAAGGCCTTTGCCGAGCTGCAACGCGGTGAGGATCTCATTCCAACTCGCCCCGCGCCGGATCAGATAGGTGCCGTACTCGATCTTGCGGTCGAGCCCCCGCTGCGAGGCGTAGAAGCCGAAGAGCCGCGCGTTGAACACGACGTCGTGCACGGCCAGTGACTCCGCCGCCTCGCGGAATGACGACCCGCGACGGATCGTGAGCGTGACCGGCGTCTGGTCGTCGGTCGCGCATCCGAGCGCTCCGATGACGAGAGGGAAGAAGAGCGCGAATCGTCGACTAGCTCGCATCGACCTGACCTTCCCTCTCCCCTCTCCCCTCGCCCATCTGCCCCTCGAACATCCTCAGTGCCTGCTGCAACAGGATCGTCGCGGCCAACGCATCCACATCACCCTTCCGCCCCCGCGTGGACCCCTCCATATCCTTCACCGCGCGCAGCGCCGCCGCAGTCGTGAAACGCTCATCCACGAGTTCGGCCGGATGACCCGTGCGCGTGCTGAGTTCGTGCGCGAGGCGACGCGCCTCGGCGGCCCGCGGGGTGTCCTCCCCCTCCTCGTCCAGCGGGAGACCGACGACGAATCCCTCGGCGCCGAGGGTCTGCGCCTGCGCGAGGATCGCGGTGAGTGGAGGACGCTTCCCGGCGCGGCGCTCGAGGTGGCCGGCGGGCGACGCGACCGTCCCCGTCGGGTCGCTCACGGCGAGCCCGACCCGGCGATCACCCAAGTCCACCGCGAGCCATCGGCGCCGCCACCCTGCGATCACGCACCCTCCGTCATTCGTTCGAAGAACTCCTCATTCGTCTTCGTCTGCGCCAGTCGCCGGAGAAGGAATGCCGTCGCCTCCTCGGGGGGCATGTCCCCTACGAAATGCCGCAATAAGAAGATGCGGTTCCGCTCCTTCTCCGTCAGTAGGAGTTCCTCCTTGCGCGTTCCCGACTTCCCGATCTCGAACGCCGGATAGATCCGGCGATTCGCGATGTCCCGGTCGAGCACGATCTCCATGTTACCGGTGCCCTTGAACTCCTCGAAGATCACCTCGTCCATCCGCGATCCCGTGTTCACGAGCGCCGTGGCGACGATCGTCAGCGAGCCGCCGCCGTCGATCCTACGCGCCGCGCCGAAGAACCGCTTCGGTCGCTCCAACGCCTTCGCGTCGACGCCACCCGAGAGGATCCGTCCAGACATCGGTTGAATCGTATTGAAGGCGCGCGCGAGCCGGGTGATCGAGTCGAGGAGGATCACCACGTCCTGCTTCGACTCGACGAGCCGCTTCGCCTTCTCGATCACCATCTCGGCGACCTGCACGTGCCGCTTCGCCGGCTCGTCGAAGGTCGACGCGATCACCTCGGCCGTCGGACACGACGCGATGAAGTCGGTCACCTCCTCCGGGCGCTCGTCGATCAACAGGACGATCAGCCGGATCTCCGGATGGTTCTCGGCGATCGCGTTGGCCATCTGGTGGAGGAGGATCGTCTTTCCGGCGCGCGGCGGGGCGACGATCAGTCCGCGCTGTCCGCGGCCCAGCGGGGCGATGAGATCCACCAGCCGCATCGCGATCCCACCCGAGACCGATTCGAGCTTGATCCGCTGGTCCGGATATCGCGGTCGCAGTGCGTCGAAGGCGAGTCGTCCTTCGAGCAGCTCGGGTGGCAGGCCATTCACCGACTCGAGGTGCAGGAGCGCGAGGAATTTCTCCCAGTGCTTCGGCGGCCGGACCTTCCCCCGGATCGTGTCGCCGGTACGCACGCCGAATCGCCGGATCTGCGTTTGCGAGACGTACACGTCATCGGGGCCAGCGAGGTAGCTCCAGTCCGGGCTCCGCAGGAATCCGTGGCCTTCGGGGACGATCTCAAGCGTCCCCTCGACGAGCAGGCTCTCCCCCCGAGCGAGGAGGACCCGCTCGATCTTGAGGATCAGGTCTTGCTTGCGAAGGTCGAGGTGCTCGGTCACGCCGAGCTCATCGGCCATTCGCTGCAGCTCGGCCACCGACGTGCGGCGGAGGGAGGCGATGTCCACGGGGGCGGGGAAGTGGTGCTGAGGTGGTGCTCGGGGCGGCCGGCCGCGCGCGGTGGGGCGCGGAGGGGAGGGGGCAGGCCCGGGGGGGAGCGGAGTAATGCGCGAGGCGGGATTCGAACCCACGACCTCTGCCTCCGGAGGGCAGCGCTCTATCCAGCTGAGCTACTCGCGCGAGACTCCAAACCTAGCCGCTACCCCGTAGCCGGGGTAGGCCGAGCCCTGATGAGAAGATGGCGATTCCCCGATGCGAGGACGCCTCGTAGAGCGTATCGTAGCGGAGGCAGGACCGACCTTCACCGCCCCGAGGCCTCGATGTCGCTCCCCTTCGCACCGATCGATCCAGCGACCATCACGGCGCTCAATGGTGGCGACGAGCGTGCGCTCGAGCGGATCTTCCGCGAGCACTTCGATGTGCTCATCGAACGGGCCGCCGAACGCCTCAAGAACGAGCCGGCCGCTGCGCCGCGGCTCGTCGCCTCCACCATCCGCGAACTCTGGGAGGAGCGGGACGGTTTCCGCTCCTCGAACGAGATCGAGGGGTTCCTGAACGAGGAGCTACGCCAGCGCGCGCGGTCGGCGCGCGCCCGGATGGCCGCGGTGCATCGGTTCGAGAAGAACGAAGGGGTCACTGCACCCGCGCCGCACCAGCGGCCGACCGCCGACTCACTCTGGAAGGAGATCGCGACGGTGCTGCACACGCCGGCTGTCGACAAGGAGACGCGACGGAAGCAGCAGCGCGAGCACATCGCGCACGAGGCGGCCGAGCATATCGCGCACGCCGCGGCGCCGCGGAGCTGGCGTACGCCCGCGATCCTCAGCGTCGTCGGGGGTCTCGGGCTCCTCGCCGGCTACTACTGGGCGGCGCAGGCCAGCGAACGCTCGGTGATCTCGCAGTTGCTCGCCGAGGCCGATGCCGCTGCGATCACGACGCGCGCCGGTCAGATCGGGTCCCTCACCCTCGCCGACGGGACCGAGGCGCGACTCGGCGCCGAGTCGCGGCTTGTCGTCGTGCCGCGATTCGGCCACGAGTATCGCACGGCGTCGGCGACCGGTTCGGTCGCGCTCAAGGTGGCGGAGGGGAATGCGCGCCCACTCGAACTCCGGGTCGGCGACCTCGCGGTGATCGCCGAGTCGGGTGAGTTCGCGGTGCGCGACTTCGGGGATGAGAGCGCACGCTACGTCCGCGCGATCACCGGAACGGCCTCCCTCAGTGGACCGTTCGGGTCACGCGACCTGGCCCCGGGCGAAACGGTCGTCTTCGGGCGAGACGAGACCGTGCGAGCGGCGACCGCCGACGAATCGGCCCACGCCTTCGCGTGGCTCGATGGTCAGCTCGTGCTGCGCGATGCGTCGCTCGAGCACGCGGTGCAGCAGCTCTGGCGCTGGTACGGTCTCGACATCGCGGTGAGGGATTCCGCAGCGCTCGCGCGGCGCCTCTCGATCGCGGTGCCTCTCGAATCGTCGCAGGCCGCGATCGCTGCGCTCGAGGGCGGGGCGCAGCTCAAGTTCGCGTGGGAGGAGGGAAAGATGGTTTTCCGCGACGCGACGAAGCGGCGGTGAACACGATTCAAGAACGACCGCGCCCCTCGATCCCGAGGGACCGAGGGGCGCAGCGAGCAACTCACGAGTCGGGGCGACTGGATTCGAACCAGCGACCTCCTGCTCCCGAAGCAGGCGCTCTACCGGGCTAAGCTACGCCCCGATCCTTCGTGCCATTCAGGATATGTGTTGCACTCCGATGCGCCCGGAGGGACTCGAACCCCCAACCTTCTGATCCGTAGTCAGATGCTCTATCCAATTGAGCTACGAGCGCTCGCCCTCGTTGCACCCACCCGGGAGGCAGGGTCAAGGGAACGGGGAATATAGACGCCACCGAGGGGAGATGGAAGCTGAAGGGCCTGAAATGAGAAGGGCCGCCCGCAAAGGCGGCCCCCTCTCATCTCACTCCTCACACCTGTCCTCTCGCCGCTATTTCAGCGCCGCGTACCGATAGGCCGCGACCCCGGCCTTCGTCGCAGTCAACTCGAAAGTGCCCACTTCGCCAGGCTTCACCGACGCGACCAAGGCAGTCATCGATTCGATCACCGCGCCCTGCAGGTCGAGGAACTCCACCGCGACGGTGTAGGCCTTCGCCACCTTCCCACGGTTCTCCACGTTGCCGCCGAGCGCTGCGCCTTCGGCCCGCCGTTCGAACCGGGTGATCGTGAGCCGCATCGGCATCGCCTCACCCTGTGCGGAGAGGTCCTGCATCATCTTGATCAGTCCCGCCTTCTTCTTCGTGTCCTTCTCGAGCTCGGCCATCCGCTGGAAGGCAAGCGCCTTCATCTGCAAGTTGTCGCCGTTGCTCGGATCGAGCTCGATGAGCTTCTCCGTCAGCGGGAGCATCGGTTCGCCCTTCTTCGCTTCGTAGTAGAGGTAGGCGAGGAAGTAGTTGGCGTCGCGGATGTTCACGTTCTTCTTGAGCGCCCCCTCGTACATCACCATCGCGTCGGCGGTCCGGCCGAAGAACCGGGCGACATCCGCGGCAAGCAGCAGGGTCAGGTCACTGTAGGGCATCGCGTCGGCCACCATCGGGGCGAGGAGCGCGATCGCCGCGGCCGTGTCCTGCGTTGCGCCGATCAGCTCCGACGCCTGCTGGAACGAGTATGCGGCGTCATCGCTCGCCGGCGACTCGCGGATCGAGTTCGTGTAGATGTCGAGCGCTTCCTTGATCAGCGCCGCGCGGTCGGGACCCGCCGCAGTGAGCGACTGACGCTGCGCGAAGGCCGCGAGTTGGAACTGCATCTGCTTCTTCGTCGTCGTCAACGACGTGTCGCTGCCCGCCGCGATGATCGCGGCGCGGAGATGGCCCAGCATCGCCGGAATGTCGCCGCGCTTGTTCGCGATCTGCGCGTACGCATTGTGCACGAATGGCGAACTCGGGAAGAGGATCGCGGCCCGGTCCGCGTAGTACATCGCCGAGTCCAGCACCTCGGCCCCGAGGAAGGTGTAGGCCTTGTTGATCTTCTCGGACCAGGGCTTTGACTGCCGCCAGGGCAGTGTCTCGGCGCTGCAGGACGGCGAGACCGCCTCGACCAGCTTGAGGAGCGAATCGGCTGCGGCCAGAATGTCCACCTGGCCGGTCGGTACCCCACTGGCGTTGAGCTGCGCATTGGTCATCACGTCCTGCGCGCCCTCTTGGTGCAGCCAGAGGACGTAGATCTGCGCCTTCAGGAAGCCGCCGCCGACGAGGTTCGACTGATACTTGCGCGGGTCCGAGAGGATCTTCATCGCATCCCTCAGCGCCTTCTGCGTCGCGGCGGGAGCGTCGGCCTGGGTCGCGCCGGTGATGCGGATGCCAGCCTGCGCCAGCGCCGACGGCTGGTAGATGTCGACGGGGCACTCCCCCTGAGCTTGGGCAGAGCGCGCGGCGAGGGCGAGGGCAAGGACGGAGAGAGAACGAAGGTGGCGCATCGGTCGCAGGGGGCTAAGGGAGCCGCGTCGGAAGCGACGGACCGCACGCGGTGGCTGGACGAGACGACGCCTCACGAGTCGGCCTCGTGAGGCGATGGGCGGTACAAGGCTCGAACTTGTGACCTCCACGATGTCAACGTGGCGCTCTAACCAACTGAGCTAACCGCCCGATGATACCCGCTATGGAGGGGAACCGTTCCGGTGAGCTGGCTCACGTCTTCCACCTTCCATCTTCCATCTGTCGTTCAGAGCGGGAAACGGGACTCGAACCCGCGACCCCAACCTTGGCAAGGTTGTGCTCTACCAACTGAGCTATTCCCGCGTGGAGTGACGAGGTGCCGCTCCCAATCCGACTGCGATCCACACCGGCCGCGCGCCCTGATCGACGCCCGAGGCCGGGAGTGGAGGCGAGGGGGATCGAACCCCTGACCTCTTGAATGCCATTCAAGCGCTCTCCCAACTGAGCTACGCCCCCGGACGCGCCAGGATGCAGCGCGACAGGAACAAAAGAAGCTATCCGAGGGTAAGTCGAGGGTCAAGCGTTCTCACTGGCGCTCGCCCTGTTTTGCCTTATCTTAGGGCTCGCTCCACCACATCGTTTTCCGACCGGCCGGCCCACCGGCCCCGCACCGCATAGCAATGGCCACCGAAGTCAAGCGCCGTAAGCGCCGCACCGCGCCCGCGGGGATCGCCCCCAGCGAGCCCGAGCGCGACATCCTCGATCAGTACCTCTACGAGGTCTCGACCTACCCGCTCCTCAAGGGGAACGAGGAGATCGAGGTCGCCCGGAAGATCCGCGCCGGAGACCCCGACGCGCTCCAGGAACTGGTGAAGCGCAACCTGCGTTTCGTCATCTCGGTCGCGAAGAAGTACCAGAATCGCGGCCTTCCGCTCATCGACCTCATCGGCGAGGGGAATGTCGGCCTCCTCACCGCGGCGCGGAAGTTCGATCCCGACCAGGGTGTGAAGTTCATCTCGTATGCTGTCTGGTGGATCCGGCAGGCGATCCTCTCCTCGCTCGCCCGCCAGGGACGCACCGTCCGCGTTCCGCTCAACCGCACCGCCGATCTCTCGCGCATCATCAAGGCGTCCGAGATCCTCCGCCAGAAGATGCGCCGCGAGCCGACCCCCGAGGAGCTCTCGCAGCTCACCGGGCTCTCGGTGGATGTGGTGCAGTCCCTCGCCGCGCTGAACACCGGCGACGTGCGGCTCGACGCCCCGATGGATCCCGACGGTGACCGTTCGCTCATCGAACGCTTCGTCGCTGACGAGATGCCCGACACCGAGGAGGAAGCGATGAACCGCTTCCTCAACGACGAGATCGAGCACGCGCTGGGCACCCTCCCGCCGCGCGATGCCAAAGTGCTCCGCCTCTACTTCGGGCTCGAAGGGGGCCGCGAGCACACCCTCGAGGAGATCGGGTCGATGCTCGGCGTCACCCGCGAACGCGTCCGTCAGCTTCGCGACCGCGCGCTCAAGCGGTTGCGTGAGGGCGATGTCGGGCGGGCCTTGGGGTCGTTCGCGGCGTAACAGCAGGAGAAAGGTGGAAGGTGGAAGGGGGCCGCCCGGCAAGGGCGGCCCTTCTTCGTTCCCAGCATCGTCGCGGGTTGCACACCACGGCGACATATTCACCCACGTAGGCGCGCCGGGCGGTCATCGGCGCGCCCCCTCCACCTTCCTCCTTCCCCCTGCCGTTCGATGATCAAGCTGGAAGGGATCCACAAGGCCTTCGGCACCAACGAGGTCCTCCGAGGCTTCTCCCTCGAGGTCAACGAGGGGGAAACGATGGTGATCATCGGCTACTCGGGTACGGGAAAGTCCGTCGCGATCAAGCATATCGTCGGGCTCCTCGAGCCCGATGAAGGACACGCCGAGGTCGATGGCCTCGAGGTCGGCAGTCTCACGCGGCAAGAGCTGTACGCCCTCCGCGCGAAGATCGGCTACGTCTTCCAGTTCGCCGCCCTCTTCGACTCACTCACCATCGCCGACAACGTCGCGATGGGGCTTCGGAAGCAGGGGAAGCTGAACGAGACTGAGATCCACGAACGCGTACGCGAGGCCCTGGAACTGGTCGACCTCGCCGAAGACGTGGGGACCAAGCTGCCGGCCGAACTCTCTGGCGGTATGCGCAAGCGCGTGGGCATCGCGCGCGCGATCGCCCTCCGGCCCAAGTACCTCCTCTATGACGAGCCGACGACGGGACTTGATCCGGTCACCAGTGCGATCATCGACGCCCTGATGGTCCGGATGCAGCGCCAGCTCGGCGTGACCGGGATCGTGATCACCCACGACATGCGGAGTGCGTACACCGTCGGCACGCGGATCGCGATGCTCTATGAGGGACGCGTCCGGCAGGTCGGCACGGTGGACGAGATCAAGCACACGACCGACCCGATCGTGCGCCAGTTCATCGAGGGGCGGGCCGAACTCGACGAGACGCCCGGCGCCGCGGTGGGAAGCGCGCGGTGAGTCGGAGGAAGGGACTGCGCGAGGAGGTCTCAGCGGGAGGCATCGTCTTCCGCCGCGAGGGGGAACGCACTCTCTTCCTTCTCATCCGTGACTCGTACCGGAACTGGGGCTTCCCCAAGGGACACGTCGAGGATGGCGAAGCTCCCGAGACGGCGGCGCTCCGCGAAGTCGGCGAGGAGACTGGCATCGGGCCCCTCGAACTCCGCGCGCCGATCGAGACCATCGACTGGGAGTTCCGATTCCGAGGCCGTCGCATCCACAAGGTGTGTCACTTCTTCCTGATCGAGACGCCGTCGCGTGATACCGCGCCGCAGCACGCCGAGGGGATCACCGCTTGCCGATGGGCCTCGTACGCCCAGGCCGAGCGGATGATCTCATACGACAATGCGAGGGCGGTATTGCGGCAGGCTCGCTCCCTACTGAACGGGTCGACGGCGCACGCCGCGACCGTCGCGGGCTGATCGTGTCGGTTCCCGCCGCGACGCTCTCCTCGGTCCCGCTCGTGGTGGCCTTCTCGACGCGCGAGCGTGCGCGAGAGCTTCTGCGGAAGTCCTTCCCGCGGCGACGCGGGCGGCTGACCCTGGTCCGGACGGCGGAGGAACTGGTCGGCGCTCTTCGCGAGTCGGTGACCGACGCGGTCGTCGTGGATCTTGCGCAGCCGACGGAGGAGCACTGGCGCGCGGCGGCGCACGCCCGCGACTTCCCGAGCATCCCCTTCTTCGCCCTCACGACGCTGCGACCAACCGACGTCGCGTCGGTCGGGCGAGCTTGCGTCGAGCTCGAGTTCGCCGACTGCCTCGTCGAGGGGGCGGAGGATGCAGTCCAGCGCGAGGTGGTCCTGCCAACGACGTTCTCCCACCGCTTCGCGACAACGCTACGCCCCGCAGTCGACGCGCTGGGTCTCACGAACGAACTTCAGGTCGCGGTCTGGCACCTGATCGTCGCGCAGGGCGGCCGCACGGTGCGCACCGAGACGCTCGCGTCGGCAGTCGGACTCACGCGTGAGCACCTGAGCCGCCGCTTCTCGGCGGCCGGTTCCCCGAACCTCAAACGAGTGATCGACCTCGTGCGGCTCCTCGCCGCGTCGCAACTGGCCAAGAACGCCGGCTACGACCTGCCGGACATCGCGCGAATCCTGGGATTCGCGTCGGCGTCGCACCTGAGCGCGAGTTGCCAACGACTGGTCGGGGTCCGATCGACCTCGCTCGCGCGGCTTCGGCCGACTGATCTCCTCGACCGCTTCCTGCGGCAAGGGCGCGGGCGATCCCGTTCCGCATCCTCTCGGTGACTCCCGAACCGCAATGAACTGCTCAACACGAAGACACGAAGGACACGAAGAACGACCACCGAACAACTGGTGGAACGACGGCGTGCCCGCCCGGCCGTTGAGTACCCCGAGTTCTGCAGGAGCACTTCTTCGTGTCCTTCGTGTCTTCGTGGCGAGCAGTTGACCGCGAGTGCTCGTCGGACGCCCCGCACCCCCGCAGTTGCGAGCAAACACCACTTGTGATATTTTTCACAAGCTTCGACCGACCCACTCGAGACCCTGCGAAAAATGGCTTCCCAGACGTCGCTCCGCCCCGGTGAGATCAAGGACATCCTCCTCCGCGAGATCGAGGCGGCGGAACTCAATACCCTCGACGTCGAGGAGGTCGGTTCAGTCCTCGAAGTGAAGGACGGCATCGCCCGCATCTACGGCCTCCAGAAGGCGATGGCCGGCGAGATGCTCGAGATCCATTCCTCCGAGACCGGCGCGACGATCACCGCCCTCGCGCTCAACCTCGAAGAGGACAACATCGGTGCCGTCATCCTCGGCGACTACCTCCAGTTGAAGGAAGGGGACGAGGTCCGTCGCACCGCCCGCGTGCTTGAGGTCCCGGTCGGACCGGCGATGATCGGCCGTGTCGTCGACGCCCTTGGCCGCCCGATCGACGGGCAGGGACCGATCGCGACGAAGATGTCGCGCAAGGTCGAGTCGGAGGCCCCCGGCATCATCGTCCGCCAGCCCGTCGCCGAGCCGATGCAGACCGGGATCAAGGCGATCGACGCGATGATCCCGATCGGTCGTGGCCAGCGCGAGCTCATCATCGGCGACCGCGGCACCGGCAAGACCGCGATCGCCGTCGACACGATCATCAACCAGAAGGGGCAGGGCGTCATCTGCGTCTATGTCGCGATCGGCCAGAAGGCCTCGACCGTGGCGAGCGTGGTCGAGAAGTTCAAGCAAGCCGGCGCGATGGAGTACACGATTGTGGTCGTTGCCTCGGCCTCCGATCCGGCGCCGATGCAATACATCGCGCCTTACTCGGGTGTGGCGATGGCCGAGTACTTCATGTACCACGAGGGGAAGGCGACGCTCGCGGTGTATGACGACCTCTCGAAACAGGCCGCAGCCTATCGCCAGCTCTCGCTCGTGCTCCGTCGGCCGCCAGGCCGCGAAGCCTTCCCCGGCGACGTCTTCTATCTCCACTCTCGTCTCCTCGAACGCGCCGCGAAGCTCTCGACCGACCCGAAGGTCATCGACAACAAGACCATCTTCGCCGCCGGCGGTTCGCTCACTGCGCTCCCGATCATCGAGACCCAGGCCGGCGACGTCTCGGCCTACATCCCAACCAACGTCATCTCGATCACCGACGGCCAGATCTTCCTCGAGTCGGACCTCTTCTTCGCCGGTGTCCGCCCGGCGATCAATGTCGGCATCTCGGTGTCGCGAGTCGGCGGGTCGGCGCAGGTCAAGGCAATGAAGACCGTCGCCGGTCGCCTCCGCCTCGACCTCGCACAGTATCGTGAGCTCGAAGCGTTCTCGGCCTTCGCCTCCGACCTCGACGCCGCGACCAAGCGCCAGCTCGACCGCGGCGCCCGCACCGTCGAGGTGCTCAAGCAGGGCCAGTACCTGCCGATGGCGGTCGAGCAACAGGTGATGATCATCTTCGCCGTCACCAACGGCTTCATCGACGACGTGCCGGTCGGCAAGGTCCGCGAGTGGGAGGCCGGTTTCCACGCCTACGCAAAGGCGCAGTTCCCGCAGATCGGCGAGGCGATCAAGAAGGAAAAGGTGCTTTCGAAGGACAACGAGGCGACGCTCAAGCGGGCGATCGAGCAGTACAAGGCGAGCCGGGCGTAAGTCGTGGCCAAGGGACGCGAGCTCAAGGGTCGGATCAAGTCCGTCGAGAACACGCGCAAGATCACGCGCACGATGGAGATGGTCGCCACATCGAAGATGAAGCGGGCTCAGGACCGCGTCGTCGCCGCGCGCCCCTACGCGCGCGCCCTCGCCGACGTGATCGCGAGCCTCTACAACCCCGCGCTCGCCGAGCGCTTCCCCCTGCTTCGCCAGCCGGCGAAGGAAGCGCGGGCGGCGATCATCCTTCTCACGTCGAATCGCGGCTTGGCCGGTGCCTTCAACGCCAACCTGATCAAGGAAGGGCGGGCGACCCTCGCCCGCCTCGAAGCCGCGGGAACGCAGGTCGAGCTGCACGTCGTCGGCAAGAAGGGACTCGGCTACTTCCGCTACATCGGCCGCGCTGTCGCCGTCAGCCGCACCGACATCACCGACCGTCCGACCGCCGCCGACGCCACCTCGCTGGTAGACGACCTGATGACCCGCTTCATCAAGGGCGAGCTCGACGCCGTCTATGTCATCGGCTCGCGATTCAACTCGGTGCTCTCCACGCCGCCGACCACCGACCGCGTGCTGCCGGTGAAGCCCCCGGCGACGAAGGCCGCGCAGAAGGACTATCTGCTCTTCCCGTCGGCCGAGGCGATCCTTACCGAGCTGCTCCCCTCGTACGTGCGCAACGCCGTGTATCGCGCGCTCGTCGAGACTGTCGCAGCCGAGCAGGCCGCGCGGCGCACGGCGATGAAGAATGCCACCGACAACGCCGGCGAGATGTTGAACCTCCTTCGTCGCACCTACAACCGCGCCCGCCAGGCGCAGATCACGCAGGAGATCGCCGAGATCGTCGGCGGTGCCTCTGCCCTCCAGGGCTGAAATAACAACACCTATGACTACCGCGACCGCGACCCACATCGGCAAGATCGTCCAGGTCATCGGACCCGTCCTCGACGTTGCCTTCGACTCGAACGACCTCCCTGAGCTCTACAACGCGATCGAGATCAAGGGGACCACCGAATCGGGCCAGCCGGTCCGCGTGGTCGCCGAGGTGCAGCAGCACATCGGCCGCAACCAGGTCCGCGCCGTCGCGATGAGCTCCACCGACGGGGTGACCCGCGGGATGGACGCCGTCGACACTGGAGCCGCGATCGCGGTGCCGGTCGGCGCGGCGGCCCTCGGCCGCATCCTCAACGTGCTCGGCGAGCCGGTGGATATGGGCGCGCCGATCCCCGCGTCGGTCGAGCGCTGGCCGATCCATCGCAAGCGTCCTGACTTCGTCAACCTCGAGCCCAAGACCGAGATCTTCGAGACGGGCATCAAGGTCGTCGATCTCATCGCGCCGTTCGTGAAGGGCGGGAAGATCGGGCTCTTCGGCGGCGCCGGCGTCGGCAAGACCGTCGTCATCCAGGAACTCATCAACAACGTCGCGAAGGCGCACGGTGGAAAGTCGGTCTTCTGTGGCGTCGGCGAGCGGACGCGCGAGGGGAACGACCTCTATCTCGAGTTCAAGGAAGCGAAGATCCTCGACAAGGTCGCGTTGATCTACGGCCAGATGAATGAGCCGCCGGGTGCGCGCCTCCGCGTCGGCCTCGCCGGCCTCACCGTCGCCGAGTACTTCCGCGACGTCGAGAAGGCCGACGTGCTCGTCTTCATCGACAACATCTTCCGCTTCACGCAGGCGGGATCGGAGGTCTCGGCGCTCCTCGGCCGGATGCCGAGCGCGGTCGGTTACCAGCCGACGCTGGCCACCGAGATGGGCGACCTGCAGGAGCGCATTACGTCCACGCGCGACGGATCAATTACATCGGTTCAGGCGATCTACGTCCCCGCCGACGACATCACCGACCCGGCGCCGGCGACCGCCTTCGCCCACCTCGACGCCACCGTCGTGCTCTCGCGCGCGATCACCGAGCTCGGCATCTACCCCGCGGTGGACCCGCTCGCCTCAGGCAGCCGCATCCTCGATCCGCAGTTCGTCGGCGAGCGCCACTACAACGCGGCAACGGCGGTTCAGCGGATCCTGCAGCGCTACAAGGAGCTCCAGGACATCATCGCGATCCTCGGAATGGACGAGCTCAGCGAGGACGACAAGAAGATCGTCGGCCGCGCTCGCCGCATCCAGCGCTTCATGTCGCAGCCCTTCTCGGTCGCCGAGCAGTTCACCGGCCGCCCGGGCAAGTTCGTGAAGCTCGAGGAGACGATCAGCTCCTTCGAGCGCCTCGTCGCCGGTGAGTTCGACCACCTCCCCGAGCAGGCCTTCTTCATGGCCGGCGCGATCGAGGACGTGGTCGAGAACGCGAAGGCGATGCAGTGATGGCGAGCGGCAAGATGCTCAAGATCTCCGTCATCTCCCCAGAAGCGACGCTCTTCGAGGGAGAGGCGGCCTCGGTCACGGCGCCCGCCTTCGACGGCGAGGTCGGGATCCTGCCGCAGCACGCCCCGATGGTCACGACCCTCGGCCGCGGCGTGCTCCGCATCGGCGATGGGTCGGCACGCTTCCAGGTGGAAGGCGGGTTCCTGCAGGTGGTGGACGATACCGTGCGCGTCGTGACCGAGCGCGCGTCGCGGATCTGACCGCGCGGCGGCCGCTCTGGGAGCGAACCCGGAACCGAAACGAGCGCTTCGGGTTACTCGTCCTTCGAGTGTCCGCCCGACGCACCCGACGTCGATCCGAACCACCACCCGTCCAAACGAACAACATGCGCATCTCAAACCGACTGCTCGTGGTGCTTGCGGCCGCCGCGATCTCCGCTGGCACTGCACGAGCCCAAGCGTTCGCCTACCCCGCGTTCCAGACGGCGCGGATCGCCGAGAGGGAGTACAACTTCGTCCTCGGTGACGCCGACGGTGGCAGCACCGCGATCGCGTTCCAGTGGAGAGAGGGGCTCGGCCAGCCGAAGCTCCAGTTCACGCTTGACGCCGGCTTCGCCGACGGCGGAGTTGGTGGCTCGACGATCCTCTTTTTCGGCGGCGGCTTGGGCTACCAGCTCGCGACCGCGAGGACCGATATGCCGTTCGACATCGTTCTCTCTGGTGGGCTCGGCCTCGGCTTTGCCGACGGCGTGAGCTACACGCGGCTTCCCTTCGGTGCGTCGGTCGGTCACCGCTTCCCGCTCGAGGGCGGATTCGCGATCTCGCCCTTCTTGCACCCGCGCCTCGCGTGGAACCGTTTCTCGGCCGGCGGCGGGTCGACGAGCGCGACCGACCTCGAGGTCGAGTTCGGCGGCAGCTTTGAGATCAATCCTCGAATGGCCGTGCGGCTCGCTGCCGTGATGAGCGATGCCGACGTGGTGGGGATCTCGTTCGTGTGGACGCCGCGCGGGATCAAATGACTGCAGATGTGAGGTGTGAGGTGTGAGGGGGCCGCCCGTTCGGGCGGCCCTTTTCACTTCCGGCGCAACACCAGTTCCTCGACCAGCGCGGCCGACCGTGCGGCAGCGCCGAGACCCGCTTCGACGACCGCACGTGCCGATGCCCCGCTGGCTCTCCGTGAGACGGGATCGCTGAACCCGCGCTCGAGCTCACCGATGAGTTCGGCGCGGCCGGTCACGCTCGCGCCCCCTCCACCGGCGAGCAGGAGTGCGGCGTCGCGGCTGCCCTGATGGCGCGGACCAAAGAGCACCGGCGCGCCGAACGCTGCCGGCTCGAGAACCGAGTGCAGACCCGCGCGATGGAATCCCCCGCCGACATACGCGATGTCAGCGAGAGCGTAGAGCTCCGCCAACACACCGACGCGGTCGACGACGACGACGCCGGTATCGCCGCTCGCATCCCCCAGACGCGCGCAGGTGAGACCAGCGCGGCTCGCCCACCGTTCGATCGGCACCAGGTGAGCGGGTGTGGGCTCGTGCGCCGCGATGATGAGCCGCGCGTCGGGGACGGTGCGCACGAGCCGTTCCCACGCCGGAAGCAGCACCGCTTCGTCAGCCGGCCAGGTCGATCCCGCGACGAGCGTCGGTCGGACGCTGCGGAAGGCCGCGAGAAGGGGTGCGGCTCGGTCGACCGCGCCCGCACGTGCGGCCACTTGGTCGAAGCGGGTGTCGCCGGTGACGCGAACCCGATCCGCGCGCACGCCGAGCCGGGCGAGTCGGTCAGCATCGGAGTCGTCGATCGCGCCCACCTGGTCGAGCGACGCGTAGGCGTCGCCAAGCACGGCGCGCGCCAGCCTTCCGGATCGGCCCGACGTTGCCGAGAGCGTGGCCGAGATCATCCCGAGGGGGATCGCTCTCCGACTCGCTTCCGCGGCGAGCAGGGGCCAGAGGTCGAGCTTCGCGAAGACGAGTGCGTCCGGTGCGAGCGCCTCGAGCAATCCGCGCGCCGCACGTGTCGTGTCGAACGGGAGGCAGGAGGTGAAGTCCGCGCCGAGCGAGGTGGCGAACGCTTCGGCGCTCGGCGAGAACCAGGTGTACGCCAACTGCCAATCGGGATGCGTCTGCCGCAGCTGCTCGATCACCGGACGCGCTTGCAGGCCCTCCCCCACCGACGGCGCGTGCACCCAGAGGAGGGGACGCCGACGGTCTCTCCTCGAAGAGGCCCAAGCCCGTGCGCGCACCCCAACGTCACGCCGTGCCGCGAGCGCACGCGCGAGCTTTCCCTCGCCGGGGACCGGAAGGTGCACCGCCGCGCTGGCGACCGCAGCGACGAGCGCGTAGGGGAGTTGAAGGAGCGGGTGCATCGCGTGCTGACAGCGGACGTCTAGCGAGGCGTCGCTGGCGCGCGCGCGAGCGCGTCGTCGAGAGCGCGCTGGAACACCTCGTATGGCTGCGCACCGATGATCCGCCGACCGCCGATCAGGAAGGCCGGCGTCGCTGCCATTCCGAGGCGCACCACCCGATCCTGGTCGGCGGCGATCAGGGGCCGAAGGGTTCCATCGCGGACGCAGGCACGGAATCGCGGGAGGTCCACCTGGTGCCGACCGGCGATCGAGTCGAAGAAGCTTCGCGGGTCGCGCCGTCCCTTCCACTCCCGCTGTGAATCGAAGAGTGACGCTGCCATCGGCCAGAAACGGTTCTGCTCGGCGGCGCACATCGCCGCTTCGTGCGCCGCCGGCGCGTTGCGATGACTCGGGACCGCGATGTAGTTGAGATAGGCGAGTCGCACCTTTCCGGTCGCGACGTAATCGCGCGTGAGGAGTGGTTCCGTCTCCTGGTGCCACGTTCGGCAGAAGGGGCACTCGAAGTCGGACATCACGACGACCCACACCGTCGCACGCTCGCTCCCGCGGATCCGGCCGAGGTCCGCCCTGGCGAGGCGCGCGGTCGCCGAGTCACCGGGAGCCGGGACCGGCGCTCCCTGCCCGGCTCCGCCCGACTGGCGAGACTGGTCGGACGGAAATCCGAGCCAGAACAGCGGGAGTCCGAATACCAAGGGCAATCGAAGCGCGCGACGCATACCATATAGAATAGCCCTCACGACGGCGTCGGGCTCGCGCACCCGGCGGGGAACAACCGAGGTCGGGTGCCCGATGCGGGTGCCCGATGCGGGTCCCGGGGTGCTCCCGGCTGCCGCCCCGGGGGGTTGCGGCACTTGGGACTGGCGACGTATACTCGCCCGGTCTGCTATTGTGACGCGGGACACTGGTCCCGCGGTATTGTATGTCGACTGGGTCGGGGAATGCCTCCTCACGGGGGCACCACCCGCCGGTGCGGTATTGTGCGTGCCTCGCACTCAGGACTGCGCGAGGGCCTGCATATAGTGAAGGGTTCGTCGCGGTGTGCGTGCGGTTTACCCCTTTTTCCTCACCAAGGGAGAGCGATGACGGCCAGTAACGGTTCCAACCCGACGCGAGTGATCACCAGGGCATTGCTCGGTGTTCTCCTGGCGGCGAGCGTGAGCGAGGCCCAACAAGGCGCCGTGCTTACGGGCAAGATCACCAACGAGACGGGACAAGCCCTCTCGCAGGCGCAGGTCTACATTGCCGAGCTCACGATCTCGGTGCCCACGAACGCTCAAGGGGTGTATTCGATCACCATCCCTGCGGCTCGTGCCACCGGCCAGACGGCGCAACTTCGTGTCCGCGCGATCGGTTACGCGCCGGCGGCGAAGCCGATCCAACTGAACCTCGGGTCCCAATCGCACGATTTCACGCTCAAGCGTGACATCAACCGACTGACTGAAGTGACGGTCACTGGCTCTATCGAGGGCACGGAGCGCGCCAAGGTGCCCTTCGCGATCGGTCGTGTGACCGAGGCGGAGCTTCCGGTGCCGACACTCGACCCGCTGCGAATGCTCGCCGGCAAGGTGCCTGGACTGCGCGTCGCGCAGACCAGCGGCCAGCCCGGCTCGAGCCCCGAGATCATGCTTCGCGGACCGACGTCGATCAACGGCTCCGGTCGCGAGACCGGCCCGATGATCATCGTCGATGGGACGATCATGAGGATCGGCAGCCTCAATGAGATCGGCGCGCTCGACATCGAGTCGGTCGAAGTGGTGAAGGGGGCGGCCGGTGCCTCGCTCTACGGCACGACCGCGGCAAATGGCGTGATCATCATCAAGACCAAGCGCGGTGGTTCGCGCGAAGGCACCAGCTGGAATGCCCGGACCGAGTACGGCGTCAGTGACCTGGCGAGTCTCGACTACGGCGTCACGAAGAATCACCACCTGCAGCTCGATGAGTCGGGGGCGAAGTTCTGCGTCGCCGGTGGCACGGGTATCTCACCCTGCTCCCGCTCCACGGACTGGATGACCGAGATCCTGCGCATCAACAACGTGAACGGGGATACGACGCGCACCCCGCAGAGCATCCAGTGGAATGCGGTCGGCGGTTCCGACCTCACGAACACCTTCCAGTCGAACGTCTGGCCGGGCCAGCGGTACGACGGTCTGGTGCAGGTCGCGACGAGCAATCCGGTGATGATGAACTCGCTGGACGTGAGTGGGCGTGCGGGCAACGTGCGCTTCTTCGTCAGCGGTGCATATACCAACGATGAGGGCGGCATCAAGGGCCTTCAGGGCCAGCAGCAGCGGCGTGCCCGCGTCAACATTGACTTCGACATCCGGCAGGATTGGCGCCTGTCCCTCAGCACGCTCTACGACCAGGGCCTGACCGATAATCGCTCCGGTGGTTCGTCGAACGGCGGCATCTTCGGCCAGCTCCTTCGTGGTGCACCGCCGGGCACCAACTATCTGGCCAGGGACACACTGGGCCGCCCGATCGTTCGTGGCGGCGGCTCGGGCCTGCGAGGCAGCGGCAATGGCGCCGGCACCTTCCTGTACGACACGGAGGCGTTGATCGACGCGAGCCGGTCGCGGCGCTTCCTCGGGGCGATCTCCAGCACCTATACGCCCGCAGATTGGGTGACTCTTGAAAGCAGTATCGCCTTCGACAACCGTGACCGCCTCAGCGAGTCCTACCTGCGCAAGGGGTACCGGACGTTCACATCCTCGACGGCGAACAATTTCGGCAACATGCAGGCGAGCAACCTCTTCAACGAGGCGATGAACGCGAGCCTCTCGGCGACTTTCCGGCGCGAACTCACCGCCGACCTGAACGGCAAGCTGAGTCTGCGCGCGCTGACCGATCGCACCGTGAGCAAGACCAACGCGTCGAGCGGGCAGCAATTCGTGGTCGAGGACGTCTACACGCTCAGCAACACGACGGCGAACAAGACCGCGACGTCGAGCTACACCACCATCAAGAACACCGGCTTCTCGGCCGGTGCGAACCTGGACTGGAAGGGTCGCTACATCCTTGACGGCACCTTCCGTTACGACGGCAGTTCGCTCTTCGGCGACGGAAATCGCTGGGCCCCCTTCGGCCGCATCTCCGCTGTCTGGCTGGCGTCCGAGGAGTCCTTCTGGAACGTCCCGGGCATCAGCGAGTTCCGCGTGCGGGCATCCCGCGGAACGGCCGGTAACACACCGAGTTTCGCGGCGCAGTATGAGACCTTCAGCTGCGGGACAACGGGTTGCTCGACCGGTACGGCGGGGAACCGGCAGTTGAAGCCGGAGACCACCGCCGAGTTCGAGGCGGGCATGGACTTCACCATTCTCGATCGGGTCGGCGTCGAAGTGACGCGCGCCAACTCGGTCACGAAGAACCAGATCCTCGAGGTGACGACCGCCGCGGGGCTTGGCTTCGGTACGCAGTGGCAGAATGCGGGAACGCTCTCGAGCCGCACGATCGAGTTGGCATTCAACGTGCCGGTCATCAGCCGCGCCGACTTGCAGTGGGATGTCAAGGCGACCTACGACCGGACGATCTCGCGCATCACCGAACTGAACATGGCGGAGTACTTCACGAACGCTGGCGCGGGGAGTGGGAACGGCAGCTTCTTCCTCATCACCGACCGCACGACCGTCAACCACGGCTTCCCGGTCAATCAGATCGGCAACATCTGGGGACGCCGCTTCTACCGGAACTGCGGCGAACTGCCGGCTACCGTACGCACGTCGTGCGGGGCGAACCAGCCCTATCAGGTCAATAATCAGGGATACGTTGTGTGGGTCGGCGGCAACACGCCCGCAGCGGGCGACGACTACACCTGGCGCGACGGCATCACGTCGAACCTCTGGCAGACCAAGCTTCCCCAGGCCAGTTCGCCTTGGAACTATCCGCTCTACTGGGGCATGCCGATCGTCGACCGCCCGCTCGCAGGCCAGTTCAATGAAGGCGTTGGTAACCTCTCGGTGCTCGGCAACTCACTGCCGGACTTCCGGGTGGGTCTCAACACGACCCTGACGTACAAGAAGTTCTCCCTCTACGCGCTGTTCGATGGCACCTTCGGGCACGAGATCAACAATCAGGCCGAGGGGTGGGGGTTGTTCGACTTCACGTCGAACGTGTTCGATCAGGGCTCGGGGACCGGCACGACGGTCCAGACGGCGAAGCCGGTCGGGTACACCTGGCGCGTCGGCGGCACGGAAGGCGTCGGCGTCGGTGGTCTCTACGACATCCTCGGGCCGAACAACTACAACGTCGAGGACGGGTCGTACGTGAAGATCCGTGAAATGAGCCTTAGCTACAAGGTCGGGCAACTGGCTGGCGTCGGCGACTGGACCGTCTCGTTCGTCGGCCGCAACCTGATGACCTTCACGAACTACAGCGGCGGCGACCCGGAGATCGGCATCTCCGGTGGCCCGTCGGGCAACGGCTTCGTGAACCAGATCGACCTCTCGACGGCGTTCCCGCCATTGCGGACCTTCTCGCTCTCTGTCTCCACTCGCTTCTAGGAGCCGCACGACATGCATCGCAACTTGATTCGCAGTGTGCTTCTCGCGGCGACGGTGGCCGGGCTTGGCGCCTGCAGTGAAGACTCCCTCATCGTAGGCAACCCGAACCAGGGCAATCAGGATCTTGTGCTCGGGAGGCCCTTGGACGCGGAGAACCTGCTCGGGACGTACTACCGGCGGTGGCACTCGGGCGTATACGGCAGCATCACTGACATCGAGGGGATGGCGAATCAGATCAGCCTGATGAACTTCTCGAGTCTGGCGAACAACTGCCAGAACAATCACACGCCGTTCCTGGGTGCGACGTTCTTCAACAATGCGGGCAATACGTGCCAAAGCGAGCAACAGCGGCTGTACTACGCGATGAGTGAGGTTGATCGCGTGGTCACGACGGTGATGGGACGGCTCGAGAGGCCGGACACGGCGGCGGGGGTGCTGCGGTTGGGCATCTATGGTCCCTCGACGCCGGCGCGCGACAACCGCGCGAAGGCGTTCGGGGAGTTCCTGCGCGGCTTGGCGCGTGGGTACCTGGCGCTCGTCTATGACTCGGCGTCGGTGGCGGCCAAGGAGCTCGCGACGCTCGACCCGGGCCCACTCAGGCCGTACACCGAAGTAATGGATTCCGCGTACGCCGCGCTCGCTCGCGCGATCGTCTATGCGAACATCGTGCCGGTCAACCTTGCGGACTCGGGCCAGACCTTCCCACTTCCCGCGACGTGGATCCCGTCGCCGACCAGCTTCAGCCGGGTAGAGTTCATCCGCTTGGTGCAGAGCTATCGGGCACGGTTCCGCGCGAACGTCGCGCGCACGCCTGCCGAGCGGCAGGCGGCGAACTGGGCTCTGGTCATCGCCGACGCGCAGGCTGGCTTCACCGCGAATCACCAGATCACGGCCAGCACGACCACCGGGCCCTTCATCGGTTGGCGCGCGCAATACGCCGCTTTCAGCACTTGGCACCAGATGCCGCCCGCCATCATCGGCATGGCGGACGTCTCGGGCTCCTACGCGACGTGGATCGCGACGCCTTTGGGGGCTCGAGGCGCCGGGAGCAACTCTCTGACCCTCGTGACGCCGGATCTTCGGTTTCCGCAAGGCGCGACGCGGGCCCTGCAGAACGCGGACTTCGGAATCACTTCGTGTGACGTCAGTAGTACGCCCTGCAAACGGTATTTCGTCAACCGCGCGGCGGGATCGGATCGCAACGAGGGTCCTGGATTCGGCTGGTCGAACTACGACTTCGCCCGCTTCTACTCGTGGGTGCGGCGTGGTTCAGCTAACTCGGGGCAGAATGGGCCGACGCCCATCTTCATGTTGGCCGAGCTGAGGCTGCTTGAGGCGGAGGGCCATTACCGGCTGGGCGCCTACGCTCTGGCCGGCGCGCTCGTGAACCAGACTCGGACGGCAGGGATGGCCGGAACCCCGCTGGTGGCCACTGGTGGTGGGCTTCCGGCGATCACGGTGTTCGATGCCACGACGCCGGTGCCGGGCGCGGCCAACTGCGTCCCGAAGGTTCCGGTGGCTCCCTTCCTCACCTCAGGCACCGCGATCGCCTGCGGCAACCTGTGGGAGGCGCTGAAGTATGAGAAGCGCATCGAGACCGCCTACACGCACTTCATTCCCTGGTACTTGGACGGGCGGGGATGGGGCGACCTGCCGCAGGGTACGCCGACCTACTGGGCCGTGCCGTTCCAGGACCTGCTTGCCCGCGGTAAGGGGCTGGCTGACCTGTATGGCACTGGACCGGGCAACGTGGCAGGCTCCGCATCGGGACTTAGCACCTACGGTTGGTGATCGCGTCGTGAGACTGGCCGCCGGTGTCCTGTGCACAGCCGTGCTGATGGGGTGTTATTCGCTCCACCCCATCAGCACGGGTGTTTCGCCGGAGATCGGTTCGTCGGTCGCCTTGCGCATCAATGACGTTGGCCGCGTCGGATTGGCCGGACAGATGGGTTCAGGGGTCGAGGTCATCGAGGGTCGCCTGCTCGAACATTCGGGTGGCGCTTTCGTGGTTTCGGTTCACACGGTTCGCGTTTCCGACGGCAGCGTTCAGGTTTGGAGTAACGAAGTAGTGCGGGCCGAGGAAGGATTCGTACGCTCGATCGCCGAGCGTCGTCTGTCGCGAGGACGCACGATCGCGGCAGGCGCGCTCGGTATGGGCGGCTTTGCCTTCGTCGCGAGCCGCGGATTGCTTGGATTTGGGCTTGGCAGCGACGATCCGGTTCCAACGGATACGGGAGTAGTGCAACTTCGGATCATCTGGCCCTGACGGCACGTTCGTCGCCTTTACCTCCACGGAGTTCTTCATGAGACGTGTTTTTCTCCTCACGGCGTTCTGCCTCGCGGCCGGTAGCATCAGCGCGTGCAAGCCCGACGAGGTCATTCAGACCGAGAACATTCCCACGGCTGGCGTGCGCTTCATCAACGCCGTCCCCGACACGGCTGGCGCCTTCGGATTCGACTTCCGCTGGATCGACCAGTTGGAGAACAACGCGCACTTCCGGATGACGTATCGGAACGGCCCCGGCAAGGCCGACAGCGCCGTGAACTCCACGCAGGTGCAGTACAAGCCCGTGCGCGCGGGTAGTCGCACTTATCGTGTCTTCCTCGACGACACGATTCAGTCCCTCGCGTCGAGCGTCCTCGCCGAAGGCACGGTGAGCCTTGTGGCCGGTCGGCTCTACACGGCGATCATGGTGGGCAACGCCCGCTCCCCCGGGGCGAACATGCAGGTGAAGTTCTTCGAGGAGGTTATTGCCGATCCGACCACCGGCGTCGCGCTCCGGGTCATCAATGCGACAGGCGGCCCGATCGAAGTTCGCCACTACCCGCACCTTGGCGCGCCTGGAGCGGTGACCATGACGGCGTCGGCGTACGACACCTCCGCGCGCGTGGTCGTCACGACTGGTCGCTGGCGTGCGAACGTGCAGCCTGCTGGCGGCGGAGCGCCCATCCTCGCGTACGATCCGTACCTGATGGTCGGTGACACAGCGTTCTCAACCGCTGGCCCGGGCGGACGGAAGGACATCGAGGCGCTTCCGGGAACTCGGGCTGCTGGTTCCGCGCTGACGCTCATCGTCTACCCGCCATCGGTCCCGCCAGCAGTGGCCACTGCTGCCAACAAGACGCCGCAGACCACCTCCACGACGCCCGGGCTCTCGTTCGTGGTTCCTGCCGGTATCTCCGTTTGGGATCGCCGTCCGCCTTCGGTCGTCGTCCCGTAGCAACTCACGGTTGGTGAACCAGACGAGAGGCCGTCGAAGGTTCGACGGCCTCTCGTGCATTCCCCCCCGAGTCCCCCGAGCGAAAGCGTGGCTGACAGATCCACCCGCTGGCCCATTCGCTTTGTCTGCCCGGTCGTAGCCGGCCTTCTCCTCGCCGCCTGCGGCTCCGACCCTGACGAGGCGGTGTCGGCCGCACCGCAGTGGCTTCTTGATCGGGCGGTCGAGCAACAGCAGGTCGCCGGCCGTTCATCGACACGGCACGATTTCGGTTTCGCCGACCGTCGTTCGGAGAGCGGGATCACGTTCGTGAACCGGATCGTCGACGATGCCGGAAAGCACTACAAGGCGGTGCACTACGACCACGGGACCGGACTGGCCGCTGCCGACGTGGACGGTGACTCGCGGCCCGACCTCTTCTTCGTCTCGCAGCTCGGGACCAGCGAGCTCTGGAGGAATCTCGGTGGAGGGAAGTTCGAGGACATCACCACCGCGTCCGGTCTTGCCATCTCTGATGCGATCGGCGTCGGTGCGTCGTTCGCCGACATCGACAACGACGGCGATCCCGACCTCTTTCTCACGACTGTCCGCAACGGCAACCGGCTCTTCGAGAACACCGGCGCGGGCAAGTTCCGTGAGATCTCGGCGCAGGCTGGGGTTGGGTACGTCGGTCACTCCTCGGGGTCGGTGTTCTTCGACTATGACCGCGACGGCCTTCTCGACCTGCTTGTCACCAACGTAGGCGTCTACACCGGCGGCGAGACGGGGCACGGCGGCTACTTCGTGGGGCTGGAGGGCGCGTTCTTCGGGCACACGGTCCCCGGTCGGGCCGAAGCCAGCATCCTCTACCGCAACCTGGGTGGGAACCGCTTCCGCGATGTGTCGCGCGAGACGGGACTCCTGGACCTCAGTTGGAGCGGTGACGCCACGCCGATCGACGCGAACGACGACGGCTATCTCGACCTCTACCTCCCGAACATGCAGGGGGCGAATCACCTCTGGATCAACGATCGCGGGCGTCGTTTCCGCGACTCGACGTCGGCGTACTTCCCGCAGACCCCCTTTGGCGCGATGGGGGTCAAGGTGTTCGACTACGACGGAGATGAGCGACTCGACCTGTTCATCACCGACATGCACTCCGACATGTTCGATCCGATCCCGCCAGGAGGGTGGGCGGCCGAGGCGCGGAAGTCGAATGTGGCGCTGATGCCGCCGGCACTCTTCCCCGAGGGAACAGCTCGCCTGATGTTCGGGAATGCGCTGTTCTCGAATCGTGGCCGGACGGGAGGCGGATACGTGGAGGTGTCGGACCGGCTCGGCGTCGAGAACTACTGGCCCTGGGGCCCGAGCGTCGACGATCTGAATGCGGATGGCTGGGACGACCTCTTCATCGCCTCGAGCATGAACTTCCCGTACCGCTATGCGATCAACTCGGTCTTCCTGAACGAGGGTGGTCAGCACTTCCTTCCGAGCGAGTTCGTCCTCGGCGTGGAGCCGCGGGCCGGCGGCGAAACGGAGCAGCCTTGGTTCACGATCGACTGCGGAGCGGGCGGGGCGGACGCTGGGTCAGTGCCGTGCTCGGTGTGCACGAGCCCGGATGGAGTGGGTGCCGGGTGCCGCCGCGACGCGTCGGACTCGTTCACGATGATGGCGGCCCGCGGGAGTCGTGCGGCGCTCCTCGTCGATCTCGATGCCGATGGTGATCTCGATATCGTGACGAACGAGTTCAACGCCGCGCCGCAGCTCCTGATGAGCGACCTCGCAGGGCGCGACGGAGTGAATGCGATCCAGGTGCGCCTGCGCGGTACGGAATCCAATCGGCAGGGGCTCGGGGCGCGCGTCACCGTGGTCCTCGCGGGAGGCCGACGGGTCCTCAAGTCGCACGACGGGAAGTCAGGCTACCTATCTCAGAGCGACCTGCCGCTCTATTTCGGGCTCGGGAGCCGGACTGAGGCGCATGCCATCGAAGTGATGTGGCCCTCGGGAGTGCGACAGGTGGTCGAGGGACCGTTGCGTGCTGGACGAACAGTCGAGATCATCGAACCCGCGTCTGCCGACGAAGAACGTCGGCCTCCTTCGAACTAGGGAGTGCGTCGAGCCAGCTCGGCGCGCAGGAGCGCGCGGAATCGGGTGTCCAGCGCCCCGGTGTCGACGCACGCGGAGTACGCCTGCGAGAACGCGACCGGTCGGGCGCGCGCGTTGATCGATACCTCAACGGTAGTGGTACCTGCGGCGGCGGGCTTCAGCCGGGAAATGACGATGAGGAAGACCTCATAGGAATCGGCGTTCGGTCCGACCTGCGTTGTGCCACAATCGAAATAGCGGCTCAGCGGTACGCGCGCCAAACGTTGCCGCACGCGGAAGCCGTCGGTCCCGAGAATCATGTCCGCCTTGTCCGAACGCGTCACCGGAATCGCGAGCGAGTCGAACACCGCTGGCAGCGCGCTCCACACTGCGTCCGGCGAGTAGGCGATCAGGCCGCTCGTCATACCGTCGTCCTGGCGCACCGCGAGGGAGGTGCTGCCAGCCGCTCCGACGACCCGGACGGGATGCATGGTCGGTCCAGTCTTCAGGCCGGGTGTGGGTGAGCAGGCCGAGACCGCTGCGAGCGACAACAGCAAGCAACCCTTCATTCGTCCTCCCGTTCCGGGCGTTGACGTCAGGCAACCGGCTCACGCGAAGATACCTGCATCCCGTGCCCACGCCAGTTGGTCGGTCGGACTCCTTGACTGGTGGCCTCGGTTAGCTTTCGCCGACATGATCCCGGTGGTGATGGAGACGAGTCGGATCCGGCGCGTGCTGACCCTCGTTGCGACGTCGGCAATGCTGCTGGCAGCTTGCGCGCCGCCGGCCGAGCCCGACCCGCGCCTGGTCTCCCAGTGGGTCCGCAGCTGGTACGGGACGATCCGCGTGGAGCGCCTCTCACCGCCGGTCGCGTCGCGCCTGATGGCGTATGCGTCGACTGCATTGTACGCGGGTGTCGCCTCCACACGACCCGACCTTCCGGCCCTCGACGGGGCGCTGAATGGCATCCCGTCGCTTCCGCGCGCGGGCCGAGCGCGGGATCACGACGCGACCGTCGTCGCCGTCGAGGCGGAGCGGACGGTGTTGGACTCCTTGTTGATCGAGGCCCTTCCGACCACGCGCGGGGCGCTCACCCGGCTCGCCGACTCGCTCGTGAACGACCGCGCGACCGCCGGGGTCAGTGAGCGCGTCCGCGAATCGTCACGGCTCCTCGGGCGCGAGATCGGCTTGGCGATCGTCGCGTGGTCGCGCACGGACGGATTCGACGGGACCCGCGGGCGGTCCTATCCGGCTCCCGACGGGCCGGGACTCTGGTTCAATGACTCGCCAGCGAACGTCTACGCGACGCAGAATCTCTCGGCCACGAGTGAGATGATCACGCTGGACAATCCCGCCAATCAGTTGCGGGCCGGGAACGCGAGCGACCGCGGCCTCATCCTCAGCCGGCCGAAGTCGGCGACGAGTCGGACGTTGCCAGCGGTGAATATGTCCGGCGCCTCGGAGCCCTACTGGGGGGAGGTGCGCCCCTTCGTCCTACCGAGTCGCGACGCCTGTGCGATCCCCGAGCCACCGACGTATTCGGTCGACACTTCGTCGCCGTTCTACCAAGGGGCACGAACTGTCGCTGCCACCCGCGCGGCGCTCACCGAGGAGCAGCGGCTCACCGCCTTCTTCTGGGCCGACAACGCCGGTGAGAGCGGGACGCCGGTCGGGCACTGGCTCTCGATCGCGGCGCAGCTGATCCGGGCGAACGACCTCGACGCGGCGACGGCGGCGCGGATGGTCCTCGCGACGGCGGTCTCGCAGGCCGACGCCTTCATCGCCTCCTGGGGATACAAGTACCAGTTCAACCTTCTGCGGCCGCGGACCTACATCCGGCGCGTGATCGACCGCTCGTGGGAACCGCTCATCCCGACTCCGCCCTTCCCAGAGTATCCATCGGGGCACTCGACGCAGTCGGCGGCGGCGGCGGTCGCCATCGGTGCCTTTGTGGGCGACGTCGCCTTCGAGGACAGCACCAGCGTCTCCTTGGGGCACGCCGTGCGGCGGTTCCCGACCCTCACGGCCGCCGCCCACGAAGCGGGACGGTCGCGCATCTATGGCGGGATCCACTTCGAGTTCGGTGACCGCGCGGGACGGTCCCTCGGCGAGTGCATCGGGGGAAAGGTCGCCGAGCGGTTGGCGATGGGAGCCGCACGGCCGTGAGGGGGCGCGCTGGGCTCGCAGTTGCGCTCACAGTGCTCACTACGGCGTGCGGTGACGACGCTCGATCGCCTTGGCACGAGGAAGGGAGCCACCGCTGGCGCGAGGTCGACGCAAGGCGGGGGCGAGCCGGATTCACTGAGATGGGCGCGCGACGGACCGGAGTCGCATTCCAGAACGAGGTCAGCGACGACTCGCTCGCTGGCAATCGGATACTGGCGCAGGGGGCCGGTGTTGCGCTCGGAGACGTGGACGGCGACGGCCTGGTCGATGTCTTCCTCGCGAAGACGGAGGGATGCAGCGCGCTCTACCGGAACCTAGGGGGCTGGCGGTTCGATGATGTGACGACGCCGGCCGGAGTCGGGGCGTGCGACCGGCACGCTACCGGGGCCGCGTTCGTCGACATCGACGGCGACCGCGACCTCGATCTGGTGCTGCTGGCGACCTCGGGACCGAACGCGATCTTCATCAACGACAGCGCAGGGCGATTCACCGAGCGGCGCGACCTCGGCCTCAATGCGGCAGGACGCGGGGGCACCACGCTCGCCTTCGCCGACGTCGACGCCGACGGCTGGCTCGACCTCTACGTCGCCAACTACAAGCCCTACACGATCGACGACTCGATCCCGCCGCAGCGACGGGCCTTCAACCAGATGGTGCGCGAAGTCGCGCCGGGCCGCTACGAGCTGGTCCCCGAGCACGCGCGCGAGTATAAGCTCGTGATGCGGCCCGACGTCGGTGGCCTGCGCCTGAGCCAGCGCGCCAGCGCGGACGAGTTCTACCGGAACGTCGCAGGGCGGTTCGTGCGGGAGCGGCTGACCGCTGGGCGGTTCCGCGAGAGCGATGGAAAGGTGCTCGCCGAGGAACCCGAGTCATTCGCCCTCGCGGCGCGGTTCGCCGATCTCGACGGCGACGGGACCCCCGACCTCTACAGTGCGAACGACTTCGAGGACACCGACGTCCTCTGGTTCAACGACGGGCGTGGGGGATTCCGGAAGGCCGACTGGCGCGCGATCCGGCAGATGAGCAACTCCTCGATGGGGGTCGACGCCGGCGATGTGAACAACGACGGGCTGCCTGACCTTTTCGTCGTGGATATGCTGGCCGACGACTCGCGGCGGCTTCGGACGCAGATCCCGACACACACGGCACTGCCCAAGCTGCCGGGTGACGGTGAACTGCAACTGCAGCAACAGCGGAACACGCTCCTCGTGAACCGCGGCGACGGGACGTTCGTCGAGACGGCGATGGCGTCCGGCGTCGGCGCGAGCGGCTGGTCCTGGGGGACGATGTTCCTCGACGTCGACCTCGACGGCTGGCAAGACATCCTGATCGCGAACGGCCACGTCTGGGATGTGATGGATGCCGACGTGCAGGAGGGACTGCAGAACCGGCTGACCGACATCAACTGGAAACGGCTGCTCTTCGAGTTTGCTCCGCTACCGTTGCGGAACGTCGCGTTCCGCAACCGCGGCGACCTGACCTTCGAGCCATCCGGCGAGGCGTGGAGGTTCGGTGTCACGCCCGACATCTCCCACGGTCTGGCGGCCGGCGACCTCGACGGCGACGGGGACCTCGATGTCGTCGTGAATCGCCTCCGCTCGCCGGCACTGGTGCTGCGCAACGACGCCCCCGGCGCCCGGCTCAGCGTGCGCCTCGTGGGCGCCGCGCCGAACACGCAGGGCGTGGGTGCCAAAGTGCGCGTGAGCGGCGGCGCGGTCCCGTTGCAGGTGCGCGAGGTAGCCGCCGGTGGCCTCTATATGTCGCACAGCGACTACTCGCTGACCTTCGCAATGGGGACCTCGGACAACGCGACGATCGAGGTCACCTGGCGGAGCGGCTTGGTCACCACCATCACCGGCGCGGGAGCCAATCGCCACTACGAGATCCGCGAGGTGGGCTCGACGACGCTGGCGGCGGCGCGACCCGCGGCGGCCGCTCCCCTCTTCGTCGACGCCACGGCCGAGTTGGGTGGTCACCGGCACGTCGACCCCGCCTACGACGACTGGCAGCGGCAGTTCTTGCTCCCGGACGCGCTCTCCCAGCTCGGGCCCGGGGTCTCGTGGTTCGACTTCGACCGCGACGGCGATGAGGATCTCTTTGTGGGCGCCGGTCGCGGCGGATCGATCGCGGTGTTCCGCAATGACGGGCGCCGGCTCGTCCCGATGCCGCCGGGGCAGGCGACGCCGTCGGACCTCACCGGGCTCGTGGGTCGGACGGTCGGCGGGCGGAGTGAAGTGCTCGTGGGCGCTTCGAGCTGGGAGCGCGATACGGTGCCCGATGTCTTCGGCGTCGCGCTCGCCGGAGGGGGGTCGCGTGCACTCGTCGCGCGGATCGCTGCAAGCGGCGGTTCGACGGGACCGCTGGCGCTTGCGGACGTCGACGGCGACGGGGCGCTCGACCTCTTCGTCGGCGCGCGGGTGATCCCGCTCCGCTATCCGGTCGCGGCGAGTTCGATGCTGTATCGCGGCGAAGGGGGTGGGTTCGTGCCTGACGATGCGAATCGCGCGGTGCTGCGTGACATCGGTCTCGTGTCGGCGGCAACCTTCGCCGACCTCAACGGTGACGCTCGACCCGACCTCATCCTCGCGGTGGAGTGGGGGCCGATCGTCGTTCTGATGAACGAAGGGGGCCGACTCGTGAGGGCTGAGGCAGCTCCCTTAGGGCAGCTGACCAGTCGATGGATCGGCGTCGCGACCGGCGATCTCGACGGCGATGGTCGGCTCGACATCGTGGCGACCAGCTGGGGCCGCAACACGATGTTCCGCGCCGACAGCGTGTCGCCGCTCCACCTCTTCCACGGTCCGGTGGGGGCGCGAGGTGAGGAGGAGCCCTTTCTGGCCAAACTCGACCCACGGATCGGTGGCCTCGCCCCGCTGAGCAGCTACGCGCGGACACGGATCGTCCTCCCCGATCTTCCCGCCCGGATCAGTTCGTTCGGTGCCTACGCTGACGCGAAGATCGACCAGGTGCTGGGAGCACAGCGTGGGCGGATGCGCGAGGCTCGCGCGGTGACGCTGGACCACACGGTGTTCCTCAATCGCGGCTCGACGTTCGAGTCGCGGTCGCTGCCCTTCGAGGCCCAACTCGCTCCTGCATCGTTCGTCGGTGTCGCCGACTTCGACGGCGACGGGGCTGAGGACGTGGTGCTCAGCCAGAACTTCAACCCAACGATGGTCGGCCTTCCCCGCTACGATGCCGGGCGCGGTCTGCTGCTGCTGGGCGACGGGGCAGGTGGGCTCGCGCCGGTGGATGCCGCCCGGTCGGGCATCGTGATCTATGGTGACCAGCGTGGCGGGGCCTACGCTGATGCCGATGCGGATGGGCGACTCGACCTCGTGATCACCCAGAACGCGGGCGAGACGAAGTTCCTTCGCAATCGAGGCGGCCGCGCGGGCCTTCGGGTGCGCCTCGTAGGTCCGGCGTCGAATCCCGACGCGATCGGCGCGCAGTTGCGTCTCATTTTTGGCGACCGGAAGGGGCCCGTGCGGGAGATCCAGGCCGGCAGCGGCTACTGGTCACAGAACGGGGCGGTGCAGGTGCTTGGTGCGCCGAAGGCGCCGACCGCGGTCTGGGTGCGTTGGCCTGGCGGAACAGAGACCACGACGCGCGTTCCCGTCGGGGCGCGTGAGGTGCGGATCACGCGGTGAGAGCGATTAGCGCTTGCCGGGCTCGCGAGTCCAGACGACGATCGTCCCACACGGGCGATCGACGGGTCCGGAGGTGAACTGCCCCGGCGTGCTCGCGATCGAGCTGTAGAGTTCGATGCCCGCGACGGTGTTGGCTGGGATGTCATCGATCTCCATCCCCGGCGCCCGCTGGCCGTCGAGCCAGATCATCGGCATACAGGTCCGGCCCTGCGTGGTGCGACCAGTGAATGTGCTGAATCGGACACCGAACACGCCGCTGGGGAGCCGCACGACCCTCACCCCGCGCTTGTTCCGAACGGAGTCGCTGAGGCGCCCCGTGTTGCGCTGGTCGATGTCCTCGCGCGTGACGAAGACTCCGTTACCCGTCGCCCGACGCTGCTCGAACGATGCGAAGCCCAACGGTGAACGAAGGTCCCGCCCCTTGACCGTCATCTGCGCGAGCTGCTGCGCCGAGGGGTCGAGCACGATGAGGAGCGTGTCGCCGGTGAGTTCCCTGTCGGTCAGGAGCGTGCTGATGGGGTTGTAGCCGATGCGGCGGACGGCGAGGGTGATCGTATCCCGGCGGTTCACGACGAGCCGGAAGAATCCCACCGCATTCGTGCGCGCGGAGGAGCCTGAGATCGCGACGGTCGCGCCCTCGATGACCGTTCCATCGGGATTCCGGACGACGCCGAGCAGGTCCCACTCTGTCGACTGGGCTCGCGCTGGCACCGCCAGCGCGAGTAAACAGCAACTGGCGGAGGTCATCCGACGTACGATGGACATGGACCCTCCGTGGCGAATCCGTCGACCGGAAGATGCCGTTGGGCCAGTCGAGGCCGCAAGCGTGCACCTCCTCTTAGATTCCGACTCGAACCTTGACAGTAATACCCCACTCGTGACGATTCGCCGGCTCCTGCTCTTGGCCATCCTGCTTGCCGCTGGCCGACTCTCTGCCCAAGGGGTGGAGGTCCCGCCGCCGCGTGGCCTCGTGAGTGACTTCGCCGAGGTGATCGATGCCGACCGGGAGTCATCGCTCACGCGTCTGATCGAGATCGTGCGAGCGGGATCGCGGGGTGAGATCGCGGTAGTCACACTGCGCGACATCGCCGGCCGAGAGGTTGGCGACGTGGCGCTGTCCATCGGTCGCGAGTGGGGTGTCGGGGCGAAGGCTCCGGTGGGCGATCGCGCACGGAACGCCGGTGTGGTGGTGTTGCTCGTCCCGCGAGAGACGAGCGCTGATGGACGCGGATACATCACGATTCAGGTGGGGCAGGGCGCCGAAGGATTCATCACCGACGCAATGGCCGGGGACATCCGGCGCGAGGCGACGCCCCTGCTGCAGCAGGGCGCGTACGGAGCGGCCCTCGGCCTCATCACGGCGAGGCTCGCTCAGCGCTACTCTGCGGAGTTCGGATTCGCACTGGACTCGACGCTGGTGCCGCCGCGCCGCGCCGCGTCAACGCGGGGATTCAACCCTGCGACGCTCCTCTTCATCTTCGTAGTGCTCGTGATCGTTCTGAACGTCCTGGGACGTCGCGGATTCCGGGGGAGTCGAATGATCATCCCGATCATCCTCTCGGGCGGGCGGCATCGGGGATGGGGCGGAGGCTGGGGCGGCGGCGGATTCGGGGGTGGTGGGTTCGGCGGGTTCGGTGGCGGCGGCGGTTTCTCTGGTGGCGGCTCGAGCGGGAGTTTCTGACAATGACGACGATGACCCTTGATTCGCTGGCCGCATCGCTTTCTGCGGCGCACGGCGAGCACTTGCTCGCGGTCGTGCTCTTCGGCTCGGCCGCGCGCGGAGAACGCGTAGCGCAGCGGTCCGACCATAACATCCTCGTGATCGTACGCGCGATCACCCCGGCGGGGCTGCGGTCGGCGGCCAAGACCACGCGGGAGTGGGTGGCGGCTGGCAATCCGGCGCCGCTGTTGCTCACCGCGGCGGAGTGGCGGTCGAGTCACGACATCTTCGCGATCGAGGTCGCCGACATCCTCGAGCGGCACAAGGTGCTCACTGGTGCGCTTCCCGACGGGCCGCGGCAAGTCGAGGTGAAGCACCTCCGGCACCAGCTCGAGTTCGAGGCGATGGGGAAGCTCCTCCTCCTCCGTCAGGGGATCCTCGCCTGCGACGGGGATCCGGCGCGTGAACTCGATCTGCTCGCGACCTCACGGAGCGCGGTGCTCGTGCTCCTCAGGACGCTGCTTCGTGTGCACGGCGAGACGGCCGATGCCTCCTCGGAGGAGGTCGTGCGCCGCGCCGCGAGCCGGGCCGGATTCGACCCTGCACCCTTCCTCGCCGTGCTCGCGCACGTCGCGGGAACCGCACCGATCCCGCATAGCGGTGCCGACGCCGTTCTCACGGCGTATCACGGCGCGCTCGAGCGGATCGTCGCGCACGTGGACAGCATCGCCGCGACCTGACACCGCCGCACGTCCTCATCCGTATTATCACTCAGTCCATCACCGGAGACGCACGATGAAGTCGAAGTGGATGCTCCTCGCCCTGCCGCTCTTCCTCTCGGCCTGCGGCTACAACACGATCCAGACGATGGACGAGACCGCGGCAGCGGCGCAGCAACAGATCGAGGTCCAGCTCCAACGGCGCGCCGACCTCGTGCCGAACCTCGTCGAGACCGTGAAGGGGTACGCCAAGCAGGAGTCGACGGTCTTCATCGCGGTCGCGGAGGCGCGGGCGGGACTCGCCGGCGCCGTGCAGGGCGGCAACGTCGGGACGATGGCGACGGCCAACGAAGCGATGACCGGCGCGCTCGGCCGGTTGCTCGCGATCGCGGAGAACTACCCGCAACTCAAGAGCGACCAGAACTTCCTGCGGCTCCAGGACGAGTTGACGGGAACGGAGAACCGGATCGCGGTTGCACGGACCGACTACAACAACGCGGTCCGCGACTACAACGCCTATATCCGCCGATTCCCGCAGGTGTTGACGGCCAAAGTCACCAGCGCGAAGTCGCGCGAATACTTCGAGGTGACGAACGCGGCGGCGAAAGAAGCACCGAAGGTGAAGTTCTAACGGCCCGTCGGCCGCTCACCGTCCGCCGTCGAGCGTCTCCGGTAGCACATACGTGAGAGGGTCGACCGGCTTCCCGTTCACGTGGATCTCGTAGTGGAGATGAGGGGCGGTGGAGAGCCCAGTGCTGCCGACGGCGGCGATCAGCTGGCCGCGGGTCACCCGCTGACCGGCGCGCACGGCGAGGCGCGAGCAATGCGCGAACCGCGTGCGGATGCCATAGCCGTGGTCGATCTCGACAGTGAGTCCGAAGCCCATGTCGTTCGCGGCGTAGACGACCGTCCCGGTCGCCGGCGCGACGATCGCTGTGCCGGTGGGCGCCGTAACGTCGATCCCCTCGTGCGGCCGGTTCTCGTGCAGGATCGGGTGGAAGCGGCTGCTCGTGAACTGGCTCGAGAGCCATCCCGAGGTCGGCATGATGCTCGGGGTCGTTGCGAACCGTTCGAAATTGCGCTGCAGAGTGTCCGAGACGTCACGGAAGCTGCGCGAGAGGTCTGAGGCGCGCGCGATCAGCCCTTCGACGTCCGGACGAGCGCTCCACCCGAGACGACCGAGGAAAGGTCGCCGGCGCAGCGGTACCGGCTCCATCGTCGGCCCGTTCAGTGAGGCGGCCACGATGGTCGGTCTGACGCTGGTGTCCCCGACCGGCGCCGCCTCGACCGGGAGGCCGGCGAGCATCCGCATCTGCTCGTCCCGGCGTGCGATCACGCCGAGCGTATCCTCGAGCTCCTGGAACCGGGCCTCGACCGCCAAGATCTCGCGGAGGAGCGCCTCATTCTGTGCGGCGACGATCCGCGAGCCAGGAGTCCCCCACGGCGTGAACAGGACGGTGATCGCTCCCGCCACGAGCACGAACGAGATGGCGCCGACCCACGCCGCCGCGCGGAAGGTCCACGCAGGGAGCGAGATCTCGCGCGCGGGGGCGTTGCGAGGGGGAACGAGGAGGACGGTCCAGCGGCGGCGCATCCGACAAACCTACATCCCCCGGCTCCATCGTGACCAGAAGAGAATCCGAAGGGTGTCGGCCCCTTTGCTCAGGCGCCGGTTGCGGGCTCCGGTCGGGGAAAGAGTCCCTCTCCCTTCGTGACGCGCCACCCGGCTGCGTCGAGGCGGTCTGCCACGTCCAGCAGGGTCCCAGCAGCGGTCCCGGGGGCGCCCAGCACCTGCCAGAGCGACTCGGCCTTCCCCGGCATCACCGGCGAGAGGTAGACGGCCTGTCGCGCGAGCTGGCGGACGAGCGTCGAAAGCACTCTCTCGAGTTCAGTTCGCTTGGCCGGGTCCTTGGCCAGCACCCAGGGCTTGGTCTCCTGGATGTGCTGGTTGGCGCGCGCCACGGTGCGGGCGATCGCCTCGAGCGCTTCGTGGAGCAGGAAGCCGCGGGAGCCGTCCACTGCAGTGCGAAGCGTCGCGTAGTCGGCGAGGTCGGCCCGGTCGACCTCGCCGCGCGGACCGGCTGGCACGACACCGGCGCAGTACTTCTCGACCATCGCCGCCGTGCGACTGGCGAGGTTTCCGATCCCGTTCGCGAGTTCGGAGGTATACACCGCCTCGAATCGTTCCCAGGAGAATGAACCATCACCGTCGAAGGGGATGTCGCGGAGGAGATAGTAGCGGAACGCATCCGCGCCGAATCGCGCGATCGCATCGGAGAGCTCGAGCTTCACGCCGGCCGACTTCGAGAAGCGCTCACCGCCCAGCGAGACGAAGCCGTGCCCCCACACTCGCTCCGGGAGCGGGAGGCCCGCCGCCATCAGCATCGCTGGCCAGATCACGGTGTGGAAGCGCGTGATGTCCTTTCCGACGACGTGGACGGTCGCCGGCCAGCTCGCCTTCGAGCCCGGGAAGAACTGCGCGGTCCAGTAGTTCGGCAGGGCGTCGAACCAGACGTAGGTCGTCTGCACCTCGCCGTCGGAAAGGGGCTTCGGGAAGGGGACGCCCCACGCGAATCGCGAGCGGCTCGCTGAGATATCCTCGAGTCCCTGGTCGAGCAGCGCGAGGATCTCGTTGCGCCGCGTGGCCGGTTCGAGGAAGGAGGGTTGGGCCGCGAAATGCGCCTTGAGCGCCGGTGCGTAGCGAGAGAGCCGGAAGAACCAGTTCCGTTCGGTGATCTCCTGTAGCGTGCGCGTCGGGTGCAACGCGCAGCGGCTGTCGACGATGTCGGCGGGTTGCTTGAAGCTCTCGCAGCCGACGCAGTACATCCCGGTGTAGGAACGCTCGTAGAAATCATCGGGATTCGTCGCGAAGATCCGCTCGAGGAACTGCTGCACGGCGCGGTGGTGCGTCGGATGCGAGGTCCGGATGAACTGGTCGTGCGAGATCGCAAGGGTACGCCACATCGCTTCGAATCTCTCAGCGACGCCATCGACGAACGCCTGCGGCGCGAGCCCTGCCTGCTCGGCCGTCTGCGACACCTTCTGCCCATGCTCGTCCATTCCCATCAGGAACCAGACGTCATCCCCGAGTTGGCGATGGAAACGGCAGATGGCGTCGGCGCCGATCTTCTCGAGGGCGTGGCCGAGGTGCGGATCGCCATTCGCGTAGTCGATGGCGGTCGTGAGGTAGAAACGAGTCATCGCTCGGTCAGGTCGCCGGCGGTGCGTCGGGCGTCGGCGGGGTCCCACCGTTGCCGTCGGACCCGCGTCCTCCGCGGCGACCACTGCGACGGCCGCGGCGACGACGACCGCGCTTGCGCTCGCCTCCCTCGGTCGCCTCGTCGGAGGGCGAGTCCGCGGAGGGCGCACGCTCGTTCCCTTCCGGCGTCTCGGAGGCTGGCGTCCGCGTCGCGGTGAGGCCGGCCGGCGGCGGTACCGCGCGATTGTCGATCGGCGTGAGGCCTCCGACGGCGATGCGGAGCAACGGGACCATCTCCGGCTCCTCCCCATCCTCCTCGCGCACCGGTTCCTCGTCGATCGGCAACGAGCCGCCGCCGAGCTCGCGACGCAGCTCGGCGAGCGGGATCGTGCGCGACTCGCCGAGCGGCGTGCGGAGCGTGACGAGGTCGCGGAAGATGTCGTTGCTCGCGACCTTCTCCTCACCGAGGGTCGTCACGAGCACCTTCCCCTCCTTGGGAAAGCGCTTGCGGGCCTGCACGTAGAACTCGTGCTCGTGTCGCAGGCAGCACATCAGTCGCCCGCAGGTGCCCGAGATCTGTGCGGGATTGAGGGTCGAGAGCCGCTGGTCCTTCGCGGTGCTCGACTTCACGGGCCGCAGTTCGGGGAGCCACGAGCTCGAGCAGAACTGGCGGCCACAGCGTCCCACCCCGTCGAGCCGACGGGCCTCGTCGCGAACGCCGATGTGCCACATATGCACGCGCGTCGAGAACCGGCGCTCGAGCTGTCGCACGAGTTGGCGGAAGTCCACACGCTCTTCGGCGGTGAAATAGCAGGTGAGCCGACGCCGATCCCACTGCCATTCGGTGTCGGAGACCTTCATATCGAGCTTCAGCTGGCGGACGATCTCGAGCGCCGCCTTGCGCACCGCATTCTCGTCAACGCGCAGGCGAACGGCGGTGTCGACCTCGTGTTTCGTCGCGAGCCTGACGACCATCGGCAGCTCATTCGGCGCGGCCTTCCCGTGCGTGGTGCCGGCCTTCCGCTTCGCGGCGAGTTCGCCGGTGGAATGCACCCGCCCCAAGTCCTCGCCGCGTTCGACCTGGACGATCACCGCCACGCGCACGGGCGGCGGTGACTCGCCGGACCAGTTGTAGAAGGCCCTGCGATTCCCCTTGAACTCGACCTCGACCAGGTGGGTCGCGACAGCCGCGGCGGTCACTCTTCGAAGGAACCCATCTTCAGGTACTTCTCGCGGCGGCGGCGCACGAGCTTGTCTGGCTTGAGGCGACGGAGGTCGTCGAGGTTCTTCAGCACGGCATCGTGCACCGCCTTTGCGGTGTCGATGTGATTCGCGTGCGCGCCACCAGGCGGTTCGGGGACGATCTCATCGATCACCCGCAGTTCGAGCAGGTCGGGCGCGGTGATCTTGAGCGACGCGGCGGCGCGTTCACGCATCTCGGGGCTCTTCCCGTCCTTCCAGAGGATCGCCGCGCAGCCTTCGACCGTGATCACCGAATAGACGGAATTCTCGAGCATCAAGATGCGATCGGCCACGCAGAGGGCGAGGGCGCCCCCGGAGCCGCCCTCGCCGATCACGGTCGCGACGATCGGCACCGTGATCTGGCTCATCTCGAGCAGGTTTCGCGCGATCGCCTCGGACTGGCCACGCTCCTCGGCGCCGAGTCCGGCCCAGGCTCCCGGTGTGTCGATCATCGTGATGATCGGAACGTGGAACTTCTCGGCGAGCTTCATCAGGCGAAGGGCCTTGCGATATCCCTCCGGGTGCGGCATCCCGAAGTTGCGGTGCAGGTTCTCCTTGGTGTCGCGCCCGCGCTGGTGGCCGATCACCATCACCGTCTCGCCATCGAGGCGGGCCCACCCGCCGACGATCGACGGGTCGTCGCGAAATGCCCGATCCCCGTGGAGCTCGATGAAATCGGTGAAGGCGAGGCGGAGGTAGTCGAGCGTGAAGGGCCGCTTCGCCGACCGGGCGACCTGCACGCGCTGGATCGGCGTCAACTTGCGATAAACGTCACGGCGAAGCTCGGAGAGCTTCTCCTCGAGCGGAGCGATCTCGGGGGAGACGTCGAGCTTGCGCTCCTCGGCCGTGCGCTTGAGTGCCTCGATCTGGCGCTCGAGCTCGGCGATCGGCTTCTCGAATTCCAGGGCACTGGTCCCCACGTCAGCCTCCTCGGACGAGTCGCACCCGCTCCGGACCGAGGAGCGCGCGCAGTTCGAGCAATGCCGGGCCGGCCGTCGAGAGCTTCAACGAGGCCGATCGCAGGCGGGCCGGACTCCCATCCCGACCCCTCCAACGTAGCTCCAGCGGGGCGGAGCCGGGATGGGCATCGGCCACCGCCCGGATATCCCGCATCACGGCCGCCGGCACCCCGGCGTCAGGATCGAGGTCTAGGCTGACTGCGAACTGCCCCGTCGCCCTCAGCTCGGCGAGACGGGTGATGCTCTCGACGATGAACGTCGGGTTCTCGGCGTCCTGATCGCGCCGGGAATAGCTCCCCTTGATGAGCACCGGCACGTCGGTCTTCACGCGGTCGCCGAGCGAGGCCCAGGCTTCGGGAAAGACGAGGACCTCGGCCGAGCCGGCGAAGTCCTCGACGACGAGCCGCGCGAACTCGGCGCCCGACTTCTTGCTCAACTGGCGCTTGATCGCCGTGATCACGCCGCCGATCGCCATTGCCTCCGCGCTCCAGGTGCCGAGCTGGGCGACCGTGTGCGTTGCGAGCAGCTCGCACTCGGCGCGGAAGGGTTCGAGCGGATGCCCGGAGATGTAGAAGCCGAGAATCGCCTTCTCTTGCGTGAGGCGCTCACTCTCGGAGAGCGGGGGGAGGTTCGGCAGGGTGGGGGAGAGCGGCGCGGGACCGGCACCTTCAGCGGGAGCGGCTCCGAAGTCGCCGAAGAGCGAGCCCTGCCCGGTCGCGATCTCCGCCTGGGCGAGCGACGCCGATTGCATCGCGCCATCGACCGCGGCGACGAACTGTGCGCGATGTCCCTCGAGTGAGTCGAGCGCGCCGGCGTGGATGAGTGCCTCGAACACGCGCTTGTTGCACACGCGAAGATCGATCCGTTCGCAGAGGTCGTAGAGCGAAGTGAAGGGACGCTCCGCTCGCGCCTTGATGATCGACTCAGCGGCGCCCTGCCCGACGTTACGGATGGCGCCGAGCCCGAAGCGGATCCGCGTGTCGCCGATGACGGTGAACTTCCAACCGGACTCGTTCACGTCGGGCGGGAGGATCTCGAGGGCGAGGTCGCGCGCCTCGTTGATGTACTTCACGACCGAGTCGGTGTCGCCGATCGAGGCCGAGAGGAGCGCGGCCATGAACTCCGGCGCGAAGTGCGTCTTGAGATAGGCGGTGTGGTACGACAGGATCGAGTAGGCGACCGAGTGCGACTTGTTGAAGCCGTAACGGCCGAAGGTCTCGATCTGGGCCGAGATGTCGGCGATCACGTGCTTGTCGAATCCGCGGGCCACGGCCTTCTCGACGAACTTGTCGAGCTCCTGCCGGATGAGCTCCGAGTCCTTCTTGCCCACCGCCTTGCGAAGGACGTCGGCTTCAGCGAGAGAGATGCCGGCGAGCCGCTGGGCGATCCGCATCACCTGTTCCTGATAGGTGATGACGCCGTAGGTCGGGGCGAGGATCTCCTCAAGCTCGGGGAGCTGGTATCGCACCGGTTCCTCGCCCTTCTTGCGGCGCTGATAGACCTTGTGCATCCCGGCGTCGAGCGGGCCGGGGCGCATCAGCGCATTCGACGCGACGAGGTCGTCGAAGCAGTCGGCGCGGATCGAGCGCACCATATCGGTGGCGAGCGGCGACTCGAACTGGAAGACGCCAGCCGTACGGCCGGCCCGCAGCTGGCGGTAGGTCGCCTCGTCGTCGAGTGACAACGCATCGAGGTCGAGCGCCACCCCACGACGGGCCTTGATCGCCTTCAGTGTGTCATTGATGATCGTGAGCGTCGTGAGGCCGAGGAAGTCCATCTTGAGCATCCCGGCCTTCTCGAGCCCGACCATATCGTACTGTGTGACGACGACGCGCTCGTCGTCACCGGCGCCAGAGCCCTTCGACTCGGCGGTGCAGACGGGGACGTAGTCGTCGAGTGGTCCCGGCGCGATGACGATCCCCGCGGCGTGCACGCCGGCGTGGCGCGCGAGGCCTTCGAGCGAGATCGCGAAGTCGAAGAGCTGGCGGTGCCGATCATCCTGCGCGTAGAGCCGCGCGACGTCGCCGACCTTCTCGATCGCCTCCTTCACCGTGAGGGAGAAGTTCGGCTGGTTCGGGATCAGCTTCGCGATCGCGTCGGTCTCGGCTGGAGTGAAGCCGAGGACGCGCCCGACGTCCTTGATGCAGGCGCGGGACTTGAGGGTCCCGAAGGTGATGATCTGGCCGACCGAGTCGCGCCCGTACTTCTCGCGCACGTACTCGATCACCTCGCCTCGCCGCTCCTCGCAGAAGTCGACGTCGATGTCGGGCATCGAGACGCGTTCGGGGTTCAGGAAGCGTTCGAAGAGGAGGTCGAACTTGAGCGGGCAGACGTTCGTGATGCCGAGCGAGTAGGCGACGAGCGAACCGGCGGCGGAGCCGCGACCGGGCCCGACCGGGATCTCGCGATCGCGGGCCGCCTGGATGAAATCGGCGGTGATGAGGAAGTAGCCCGCGTAGCCCGTGCTCGTGATGACGCCGAGTTCGTAGCGCAGGCGCTCCTCGACGTTGGCCGGGAGGGGCGAGCCGTAGCGCTTGGCTGCTCCCTTTTCGGCGAGGGTCACGAGCAGATCGTTCTCGCTCTTGACGCCCTTCGGCAGCGGGAAGGCCGGGAGGTGGTACTTCTTGCCGAATTTCACGTCGACCGAATCGGCGATCGCGAGGGAGTTCTCGAGGACGTCCTTCCGCTTGCCGAAGTGCTCGGCGATCTCGGGCGCGCTCTTGAAGTAGAGCCCGCGGTCGTAGCGCAGGCGGTCGGTGTCGAGCCGGTCCTTCTTGAGGCCGATGCAGAGCAGCACGTCGTGCGCCGCGTGATCCTCGGCGCGCAGGAAGTGCGAGTCGTTCGTCGCGACGACAGGGAGGGAGAGTTCCTTCGCGAGCTTGAAGACCAGTTCGTTGAGTTTCTTCTGCTCCCCCGCGGCGTGCGCTTGGACCTCGAGGTAGTAGCGGTCCTTGAAGAGGTCGGCGTACCAGTTGGCGACTCCACGGGCCTCGTCGTAGCGATCCTCGAGCAGGTGGCGCGCGACCTCGCCAGCCATACAGGCGCTCGAGACTATCAGTCCCTCGTGGTGGCGTGCGAGGAGCTCCCGATCGACTCTCGGCTTCCCGTAGAAGCCCTCGGTGTACGCGAGCGAGGAGAGTTTGACGAGGTTGCGATACCCGACGAGGTCGCGGGCGAGGAGGACGAGGTGGTAGTAGCTGCGCTCCCCGGCCGCGGCGCGCGTGCGGGCGCGGCGGTCGCCGGAGGCGACGTACGCCTCCATCCCGATGATCGGCTTGATCCCCGCCTTCCGCGCCTTCTCCTGGAACTCCCAGGCGGCGTGCAGGTTGCCGTGGTCGGTGATCGCGAGAGCGGGCTGCTCGAATTCCTTGGCCCGGGCGATCAGGTCATCGATCCGGTTCGCCCCGTCGAGCAGGGAGTACTCGGAGTGACAGTGGAGATGGACGAAGGACATTGCCCAGCGAAGGTTAGTGCTCCCGCACACGGGCCGCCACGCGCGCAGGGGTGCAGCAACACTCGGCTTGCACTTGACACCCGTGTGCCGTGCTTAGCATTGAAGCAACCTTTTCTCATCGTCCGAGATGCGTTCAGCCACCTCGCTCGTCGCGCCGTTGGCGTTCTGTGCCGTGCTCGGCGCGCAGTCCCCTATTCGGCCGGACGCCGCGCCCGCGGCCGATCCCGCGCCGGCACCGAGTCGGTTCGACGAAGCCTGGGACGCCGCACCGGAGGGGAGTTCCCTTGGGCGCCGGCTCAAGCACGTGCCGCTCCTCAGCGGCGACCGAGCGTGGGTCACGTTTGGGCTGACGGCGCGGCTTCGCGTGAGCGACACGCGATCGTTCCTCTTCTCGAGCGCGCCGGCGATGGATGATTCGTTCGTCGAGTGGCGGATGTCACCGAGCGCGGACGCCTGGGTCGGTCGGCGTAACGCGTGGCATCTGCGAGCCTTCGCCGAACTCCGGGACGCGCAGGCCTTGGGGCGATCGCTCCCTGGCGGCGCGCGGCCTTCCGACGCGGATCGCACCGATTGGCAGGATCTCTTCGCGGAACTCGGCCACGGACCGAACGGATTGCGCGTCGGCCGGCAGGACGTTGCGCTCGGTCGTGAGCGCCTCGTCGGTCTCTCCGACTGGGCGAACGCCCGTCGCGCCTTCGAGGGCGTTCGAGGGTCCTTCTCCCGCGGACGACTGCAGATCACCGCCTTCGGTGGACGCGTCGTCGAGGTTCGCGTACGCGAAGCGAACCGGCCCGATGCGACGTCGCATCTGCGATTCGCGTCCGCGACTCGGTCGGGTGCCGCGCCGATCTCCGCGAGTTGGCGACTGGCCGGTTGGCAGGCCTACGTGATCGGCGACGAGCAGCAGTCGGGTCTCGTCGAGCGATTGACGACCGGGGGCCGCCTCTGGGGGGATCGACGTGGGAAGTCGATCGAGTGGAGCGGGGAAGTCGAGGCGGCGTCGCAGACCGGATCGATCGGCGCTCGATCCCTGCGGGCCTGGTTCGCGGTCGCCGAAGGGGGCGCGACATGGTACCGGGCGCGGTGGACGCCGTCACTCACGGCCGGCGTGGACGTCGGAAGCGGGACGGGACCCGACAGCGCGACGCGGGCCGGCACCTTCGCGCCGCCGTACGCGACGGCACATGCCTTCAACGGCATCGCCGACGTCTTCGGACGGGGCAACCTTCTCGAACGCCGCCTTGGCGTCGGTGCGCGACCGCGTCCAGCGCTGCAACTCTTCGTAGTGGCCCGCCACTTCTCGCGTGTTCGCACCGAGGACGGCGTGTACTCGAAGGCGAATGCGGTGCTTCGGCCTACGCCGGGCCTCTCCGTGCGATCGGTCGCCGACGAGGTCGATCTCACCGCGCGCTGGAACGTCAGTCCTCGACTTCGAGTGGAGGGAGGCGGTGCGTGGGTGGGGGCCGGTGATTTCATCAAGGCCACGGGGAGTGCGGCGCCGATCCGCTGGATGTTCCTCTCCACGAGCCTCGCCTTCTGACCGAGTCCTTGTGCGCCAGGAGTCGCTCGTGCGCTCGCGCGTAGGCGCGGTGGCCCTGGTGCTGCTAGGGCTCTCGGTCGGATTCGCGCTGCTCGTCGCCGCGACGCCGCTCGGTCGCTATCTCGCTCGGGCCGCGTGGGAGGAGGGCCGGATCCTCCGGAACCGCGAACCGATCGCGCGACTCGTACGCGATTCGACCCTTGATACGGCCACGCGCGACAAGCTCCGCCTCGTGCTCGAGGCGCGCGCCTTCGCGAACGACTCATTGCGCCTGCCCGCCGAGGACGCCTTCACACAGTTCACGCGCCTCGACGGTGACACGCTCGTGCTGGTGCTGTCGGGAGCCCGCAAGGACTGGCTCGTGGCGAAGACGTGGTGGTTCCCGATCGTCGGACGGGTGCCGTACAAAGGCTACTTCGAACTTGAGGATGCGCAGCGCGATGAACAGGCGCTGGCGCTGGAGGGGTTCGACACCTACCTGCGTCCGGCGGCGGCGTTCAGCACGCTCGGTTGGTTCAATGATCCACTGCTCTCGACGACCCTGACAACGGACTCGGTGGAGCTCGTGAACACCGTGATCCACGAGCTGACGCACAATCGGTACTACGCCAAGGGCGCGGCGGTCTTCAACGAGTCGTTCGCGAACTTCGTCGGAGCGCGGGGCGCCGAGCGGTTCTTCCTCGCGCGGGGGGACTCGGCGAGGGCGGCGCGGTCGGTGGCGCGGTGGGCGGATGATCGTGTGCTTGCGGCGTACTGGGCGCAGCTCTACCGAGGGCTCGACTCGGTGTTCCGTTCCCACGCTGGGGATTCCCTGCGCGCAGAGCGGCTGGCGTTGCGCGACTCGGTCTACCGCGATGCACGTCGCGCGCTAGTGGACTCGATCGGTCCGCAGCTCCGGACGATCGCCTCGGTGTTCGCCGAGCGGGTGCGCCTCGACAACGCTGCGCTGATGGCGCGACGGATCTACCTCACCGACCTCGAGTATTTCGAGCGCGTGTTTGGTGAAGAGGGCAGTGATCTCGAGAGGGCGATCGCGCGGCTGATCCGTGAGCATCGAGAGTCCGGCCGGCGTCGAGACTGACTGCTCACCACGAAGGCACGAAGCGCACGAAGGAGAGCAGAAGGACTGCAGGAGCCACGACAAGAGCGGGGGAACTGCGCGTGACCGGTAACGCGCAGTTCCCCCAGGCAGTTGCAGGTCCTCCGCACTTCTTCGTGTGCTTCGTGCCTTCGTGGTGAGCCGTGGTCTTCAGGAACCGCCGGGCCCACCGACGCGTGCCTGCGCGAGAGACCGAAGATCGATGCTCGCAGGCCGCGCATCGGCGCTCGGCGCCGCCGCCGCCGCGGCCGGGATCGCCTCCAGTACGACCGACTGGAACGCCCGCATCACTCCCCGATCGAGGAAGCGACTCATCTGGGAAAGAGAGTACGACGCGCTCCGCCGTGTGTCGTAGACGTTGAAGGGGAACGTGACCGCGAGGTGGTCGCGGGCGCGCGTCAGCGCGACATACATCAGACGGCGTTCCTCCTCGATCTCGTCCTCATCGCAGAGGGCGCGAGAGAGCGGGAACCACCCATCGAGCGCCCAGATGAGGAAAACCGCGTCCCACTCCTTTCCCTTCGCGCTATGGGCCGTGGAGAGGATGAGCACGTCGTCCTCGGGGTCCGAGCCGAAGCCCAGATCGGTCGAGGAGGCGGGTGGGTCGAGTGTGATCGCTGAAAGGAATTCGCTGCGGCTGCCGAAGCCGCCGGCGATCGCCTCGAGACGATCGAGATCGGCCAGTCGCGGCTCCTCGCGGTCATAGCGTGCCCGCAGGATGTCGTCATAGAGCGTCCGCACCCGCGCGATCTCCTGCGCGATGCCGGCCGTGCCCGCTGCGCCCGACACGCGTAGCGCTTCGAGGAGCCGCCCGAGGGCGTGGTGCGCCTCGCGGGCTCGCGGCGGCGCGGCGAATCGTGCGAACGCGTCAACGCTCCATCCCGCGGACGCCATCGCCTCCACCGCGTTCCGCGCGGTCGTCTCGCCGATCCCCGGCATCAGTAGAAGGAGCCGATACCAACTCACCTCGTCGCGCGGGTTCTCGACTACGCGGAGGAAGGCCAGCACGTCCTTCACGTGGGCCGCTTCGAGGAACTTGAGCCCACCCCACTTCTCGAATGGGATGCCGCGCGCGGTGAGCTCGATCTCGAGGTCCGCGCTCATGTACCCGGCCCGGAAGAGCACCGCCATCTCTCGGAGTGGGACGCCCTCCTCGTGCAGTTCGAGGATACGATCCACAACGAAGCGCGTCTGTTGGGGCTCATCCTGGGCCGTCACGAGCCACGGGCGCTCGCCACCCTGGCGCCGCGTGAAGAGCTCCTTCGAGTACCGCTCCTCGGCGCGCGAGATCAGGAGGTTCGTCGCGTCGAGGATCGCCTGCGTCGAACGATAGTTCTGCTCGAGCGTCACGATCGCGGCACCCGGGAACTCGACCGGGAAGTCGAGGATGTTGCGGATGGTGGCGCCACGGAACGCGTAGATGCTCTGGGCGTCGTCGCCGACGACGGTGATGTTCCGGTGGGTGCGGCACATCCCCTTGAGGATCCGCGCCTGTAGTTGGTTCGTGTCCTGGTACTCGTCGACGAGAACGTGCGAATAGAGCGCGCCGATCCGATCGCCGATCGCCCGCGCCGGTTCGGCCTCAACGAGCATCGCCCAGAAGAGGAGAAGGTCGTCGTAGTCGACCAGGTTCCGGCTCCGTTTCCGCTCGGCGTAGTCGGCGAAGACGCTGAGCACTCCCTCCTCGTGCTCGACGAACCGTGGGTACTCGTCGCGGAGGATCGCCTCGACCGGGATCGCGGTGTTCACGTGACGCGAGTGTACCTGCTGCAACGTTTCCTTCTTCGGGAAACGCTTCTTCTTGTCGGCGAGCCCGAGTGCGGCCCGCGAGAGCTGCATCAAGTCCGCAGCGTCCCCCTGGTCGAGGATCGTGAAATCGGCGGGGATCCCCGCCTCGGGTCCGAATCGCCTCAAGAGCCGATGCGCGGTGCCGTGGAAGGTCCCACCGTGCACGCTGCGGCTGCGACTTCCGACAAGGCGCTCGGCGCGACCGAGCATCTCCTGCGCGGCGCGACGCGTGAAGGTGAGCAGCAGGATGCGCTCAGCCGCCACGCCGCGTTCGAGGAGGTGGGCGACGCGATGGACCAGCGTCCGGGTCTTTCCCGTGCCGGCTCCAGCGACGATGAGGAGCGGTCCGTCACCGTGCGTCGCGGCGGCGCGCTGCGCTTCGTTCAGTTCGGACCCGAGATCCGTTGCCCGGGTCGCGGCGACCTCGCGGACGCGCGCTGGGTAGAGTCTGGGTTCGTCGGACATGGGACGAATATATCCCGAAAGGCGGCTTCCAGCGTCATCCGATCGTCGCGACCCGAGCCCACGTCCCGCAACCGTGGTGATCCGCCGTTCAGCGGAATCGCCAGAAGACCGCGCCGTCCGGGCGCCGCACCTGAAGCAGTCGCCGGGCCGCCGGAGCACGAGCCTCAGTGAGCAGCGCGTGGAGATCGGAAAGGAGCGCGGAGTTCCCGAAGAGCGTGTGACCGAGCGCGTCGCCGCGGATTCGAGTGGCATCCACGGTGGTCATACCGTCGAGCACCGTGAGGGAATCGCCCCCCAGTCCCAGCCGCCACACGCCGTTGAGGGCACGTGAGGCGCGCAGCGCGTCATCCTCGCTCGAGGCGTAGAGTGTCACTCCCTCCGCCCGGTCACGCAGCACGGGAAGGATCTCTCGGGAGAAGATGCGCGCGTCGATGTCGGGGGCCGCGAAGATCACTTGGCCCAGGCGGGGCAGGGAATCGGTGCGGTCCACCAGAGAGAGCGCCTTCGCCAACACCTCGCTGCCCATCGAGTGCGCGATGATGTGGATGCGGTCGGGCATCGCGCGCGGGAGGACGTCGTGCAACAGTCGGAGCAGGTGCCATCCGGCGTTGCGCGCCGCCTGCTGGTCGCGCAGGTAGCCGCTCAGGGCGCCCGCCGAGGGCCAGCTGAAGAGCACCGCGGTCCCGTCGAATCCCATGTCGGCGACGAGCTGCGTGAGACGGACCGCGGCGTCCTCGAATGAGCTGTTGTAGCCATGCACGAAGACCAGGATCTCCCGCGAACGGGTGCGCGCGATGTCGTCGGTGAGGCGCTGGAGGAAGCGCACCGAGTCCGCAGGCAGGAGCGAACTGACGAACATCAGCCGGGCGGCATCGGGCACTTCTTCGCTGCCGGCCCGCGGGATCTCCCCCTCGGCGCGCACGCGATACCCCGGCACGTTCACCTGCGCGAGGCCCCAGTTCAGGTCGTTCGCATCTACTGCGCCGAAGCGATCCCCGGGGCGGTCGGCGTTCACCGGCCGGCGCGTCGTCACGATCAGGACCGGGATGCGGACGTTTCCCGAGTCGAGCTCGTTCCAGGCCCGTGGCTCGATCGCGCGCACCATGATCGGTGGCGGCAATGCGACCGGGGTGGCGCCGATCGGCTCCGGTAGCACGACCGGCGGTGGACTACCGCAGCCGAGCGCCGCAAAGAGGGCGAGGACTATGAGGCGAGGCCGAGTGCGCATCAGGCGCTCACGTGAATGGCGTGTTCGAGCGTGTCGATGCTGGTTGGTACCGGTCGGAGCCCGAAGCGTTCACTGAATGCGCGAACCGAACTCGCGCGCACCTCGTCACCAAGAATCGGCGAGGGCGCGAGGCACGCGCCGGCAGAGCGGTCGAGGAGTTCGCGCTCGACCGAGGTCATCACCACATCGGCGATCCCGCAGGGGACCATTAGGTCGAAGTAGGAGAGGTCGGTCGTCACATTGAGCGCAAAGCCGTGCCAGGTCACCCACTGGCGGGCGTGCACGCCGATGCTGGCGAGCTTGCGGCCCCTCGTCCATACACCGGTCTTCCCGGGGTTCCGTTCTGCGACGATCCCGAACGGCGCGACCGCATCGATCACAACGGCTTCGACCTGCCGCAGATACCAATGAAGGTCCTGCGTGTGTCCGGTGAGGTCGATGATCGGATACCCGACGAGCTGCCCCGGTCCGTGAAAGGTCACGTCGCCGCCGCGTTCGACCTCGAAGAGCTCGACGCCGCGCGCCGCAAGCGTTCCTGACGTTGCGAGGAGATTCCCCGCCTTCGTCGAGCGCCCCAGCGTGATCACCGGCGGATGCTCGACGAGCAGCAGCACGTCGTCCGCTACCCGTCCCGCGATCCGCGCGGCGGCAACCTCGCGCTGGAACGCCAAGGCCTCCGCGTAGGGGCGGAGGCCGAGGTCGAGGACGAGGAGATCGCGCACGGTACTAGGCGTGCAACATCTTCCCCATCGAGTCGAGCACCGCTTCGGCGATCGCCTCGCTGAGGGTCGGATGCGCGTGGATGGCGAGGTCGATCTCCTCCACGGTGTACTCGTTCTCGCGGGCGACCGCGATCTCGTGGATGAGCTCAGTGGCGTGCGCGCCGATGATGTGGGCACCGAGGATCTCGCCATACTTCTCGTCGCGGATGATCTTCACGAACCCCTCGGTCTCGCCGCTGGTGCGGGCGCGACCGTTCGCCGAGAAGGGGAACTTGCCGAGCTTGTACTTGAGTCCCTTCTCCCTGCACTGCGCCTCGGTGAGTCCGATGCTCGCGACCTCCGGATGACAGTAGGTCGCGTTGGGGATGTTGCCGTAGTTCACCGGATGGTGGGCGTGCCCGGCGAGGACGTCGGCGACGACGTGCCCCTCTCGCTGCCCCTTGTGGGCGAGCATCGGTGGGCCCGCGACATCGCCGATCGCATAGATGCCCTTCGCGCTGGTCTCCATCCTGTCGTTGATCTTGATGAACCCGCGCTCGGTGAGTTGGACTCCGGCCTCCTTCAGGCCAGCGATCTCGACATTCGGGGCGCGCCCGGCGGCGACGAGCACAACGTCGAAGGTCATCTCCTTCTTCTCGCTCGCGGCTTCCACGGGGATCGTGACGCCGCCCTTCGTCACCTTCGCGGTGCCGAGTTTGGCCCCAGTGACCACTTCGATACCGCGCTTCTTGAAGGCCTTGAGGAGTTCGGCCGAGCAGTCCTCGTCCTCGATCGGGAGGATCCGTGGCATCACCTCGAGGAGCGTGACCTTTGACCCGAATGCGCTGAAGACATCCGCGAACTCACAGCCGACCGCCCCGGCGCCGATCACGGCGATGGTCGCGGGTGCCTTGTCGAGGATCAGCGCCTCATCGGACGAGAGGATGGTCGTCTTGTTGAGCTCGAGCCCGATCTGCGGGAGTCCCTTCACCCGCGATCCGGTGGCGATGACGACGCCCTTGGTCGCGGTATGCGTCTCGGTCTTCCCATCGGCGCCGGTCACCTTCACGCTCTTCCCGGGCCCGAGGGCGCCGGTGCCCTTGATCCAGGTGATCTTGCTGCGCTTGAACAGGAACTCGACGCCCTTGGAGTTCTGGGTCGACACGGCGCGCGAACGCTTCATCGCGACGCCATAGTCGAGCGTGACTTTCTCTGCCTTCACGCCGAACTCCGCGCCCTTCGCCACCTTGGTCGCGATCGACGCGGCCTCCAGCAACGCCTTGGCGGGGATGCAGCCCCAGAGCACACAGGTGCCGCCGAGTCCTTCGCGCTCGACGACGGCAACCGACTGACCGAGCTGCGCCGAGCGGAGCGCGCCGACGTAGCCAGCAGGGCCGCCGCCAAGATAGATCACATCGTAGGTAGCCATGGCTCGAGGATGGGAGATGGGAGATGGGAGAGGTGAGGGACGACCTCTTCCTCCTAGAACACCAACAGGAGCGGGTTCTCGATCAGTCGGCGCAGCGTCTGCAGGAACTTCGCGCCGACCGCGCCATCGATCACGCGGTGGTCGCAGCTCATCGTCACGCGGAGTTTCTTGCGGGTCTCGAAGCCGCCGTCGGGACCGACCACGACCTTGTCCTCGATCGCGCCGATCGCGAGGATGCCGCACTCGGGTGGGTTGATGATCGCGGTGAACTGGTCGATCTGCATCATCCCGAGATTCGAGACGGAGAAGGTCGAGCCGGTGAACTCCTCGGGCTTGAGCTTCCGCTCGCGCGCCCGCTTGGCGAGTGCCTTCGCCTCGGCCGAGATCGCCGACATCCTCTTCTGCTCGGCGTTGAAGATCACTGGCACGATCAGGCCGTCGTCGGTCGCGACCGCCATACCGAGATGGACGCTGTTGAAGTAGCGGATCCTGTCGCCGAGCCAATGCGCGTTCACTTCCGGGTGTTGCGAGAGCGCGGTCGCGGTCGCCTTGAGGATGATGTCGTTGAAGGAGACCTTGAACTCGTCGCCCAGCTCGGCGGCGGCGGAGCGCATCTCGGCAGCGCGCGAGAGGTCGATCTCGGCGGTGAGGTAGAAGGTCGGGATGGGGCCGATCGACTCGGCGAGGCGGCGGGCGATGGTCTTGCGGATCTGGCTCAGCGGCTCATCCCTGAACTGCTGGCCGGAAGGTGGAAGGGGCAAGGAGGAAGGCGTGGTCGCAGCGACCGCCGCCACCTTCGCACCACCACTCGCCGCGGCTTCGATATCGCGCTTCACGATGCGGCCACCGGGGCCAGAGCCGGCGACGGCACCGAGGTCCACCCCGCTATCGCCGGCGAGGCGCCGCGCGAGTGGCGAGGCGATTACGCGATCGGTGGCAGGCACGGGGACCGCAGGAGCGGCGGAGGTGGGGGCCGTTGCCGCGGCGGGAGGTGCGGCAGCGACCGCCGGGACAGCCGCTGCCGATGCGGGCGCCGGCGTTGCAGGAGTCGCCGCGCCAGTGAGAGCCGAAACATCCTCTCCCGCCGCGGCGATGATCCCCACGAGCGTGCCGACCGGCGCCGTCGTGCCCTCGGCGATCACGCGTTTCCGCAGCACGCCATCGCCACGCGCCACGAGTTCCATGACCGCCTTATCGGTCTCGACCTCGGCGAGAATGTCACCGCTCTTCACGGCGTCGCCCTCGTTCTTGAGCCACTTCACGAGGCGCCCCTCTTCCATCGTGGGGCTCAGCGCTTCCATGAACACTTTGGTTGCCATCGCCCGCTCAGGTTGGGAGGTACATGACTTTTCTCACCGCGGCGATCGTCTTCGCGAGATCCGGCTTCGCGGACTTCTCGAGCGACTTCGCATAAGGCATCGGAACATCGGCCTGATGGACGCGCACGACCGGGGCGTCGAGGTCATCGAAACAGTCGCGCTGGATGTAGTCGACGATCTGCGCGCCGATGCCGGCGACTTCCCACCCTTCTTCGAGCACCACCGCGCGATTCGTCTTGCGCACCGACGTGGTGATCGCTTCGATGTCCATCGGGCGCACCGTGCGGAGATCCACGACGTCGAGTTTGATCCCCTCCTTGGCCAGCTCGTCAGCCGCCTTCATCGCGACGAGCACCATCTTCCCGTAGGTGATGATCGAGCAATCCGAGCCCTCACGCTTCAGGTCGGCCTTCCCGATCGGGACGAGATAGTCCTCTTCGGGCACCTCCCCCTTCGTGTTGTAGAGCATCTCGCCCTCGAGCACGATCACCGGGTTGTCGTCGCGGATCGCCGCCTTGAGGAGACCCTTGGCATCGTAGGGCGTGCCGGGCGTGACGACCTTGAGACCGGGAATGTGGGCAAGCCAGGACTCCCACGCCTGCGAGTGTTGGGCCGAGAGCTGGAGCGCGGCGCCATTGGGTCCGCGGAAGACGATCGGGATCGGATACTGGCCGCCCGACATATAGAGCATCTTCGCCGCGGCGTTCACGATCTGGTCGAGGGCGAGGAGCGCGAAGTTCCAGGTCATGAACTCAACGATCGGCCGGAGTCCGACCATCGCTGCCCCGACGCCGATGCCGGCGAACCCGTTCTCGGTGATCGGCGTGTCCACCACGCGCATCTCGCCGAACTCCTCGAGGAGTCCCTTCGAGACCTTGTAGGCGCCATTGTAGACGCCGACTTCCTCGCCGATCAGGAAGACGCGGTCGTCGCGGGCCATCTCCTCGCGCAGGGCCTGATTGAGCGCCTCGCGATACGTGATGATCGCCATCGTCAGCTCACCGAGTCCACGAGGACATCCTCGTAGAGCGCTTCCGGTGGCGGCTCGGGGCTCGCATCAGCGAAGTCCCAGGAGTCCTGCACGACGGCCTTGATCTCCAGATCCATCGCGGCGAGGTCGGCGTCGGAGAGTTCTCCTGCCTCGACGAGCCGCGACTTGAGGAGGTTGATCGGGTCGCGCTTGAGGTACTCGTCGAGCTCGGCCTTGGTACGGTACGTGCCACTCACCGCATCCGACATCGAGTGGCCCATATAGCGATAGGTGCGGACCTCGAGGAGAACCGGCTTCCCTTCGCGACGCGCGAGCTCGAGCGCACGCTCCATCGCCTCGCGCACGGCGAAGACATCCTGGCCGTCCACGTGTTCGCCATCCATCCCATCATAGGCGTCGGCGCGGCGCGAGAGATCCTTGATCGCGGCCGAGCGCTCGACCGCGGTCCCCATCCCGTACTTGTTGTTCTCGATGACGAAGATGCAGGGGAGCTTCCAGAGCGCGGCCATATTGAGCGCTTCGTGGAAGGCGCCGGTGTTCACCACCGACTCCCCCATGAAGCAGACGCAGACCTGGTCGCCGCCCCGGTACTTGATCGCGAAGCCGACGCCGGCCGCGAGCGGAACGTGTCCGCCGACGATGCCGTGCCCGCCGAGGAAGTTCACGTTGCGGTCGAAGAGGTGCATCGAGCCCCCCTTCCCGCGCGAGCAGCCATCCTGTCGCCCGAAGAGTTCGGCCATGATCGCGCGCGGGGTCATCCCGCGCGCGAGCGCCTGCCCATGATCGCGATAGGTGGTGATGACGTAGTCATCGAGCCGGAGCATCGAGAGGACGCCGGTCGAGACCGCCTCCTGACCGATGTAGAGGTGGCAGAATCCGCCGATCTTGCCGAGCGCGTAGGCCTCGCCGACCCGCTCCTCGAATCGCCGCTGGAGCAGCATCGAGTGAAGGAGTTCCTTGCGGAGCGCCGCGTCGCCGGGCATCCGTCCGTCGGTCCGTTTCTTGGTCGCCATTCTTCTAGAGATGAGAGATGGGAGAGGGGAGATGGGAGAGAGCGTGCCGCTCTCTCACCTCTGCAGGTCCGCAGTCTGCATCTGCTGCACCTGCTCCCAGGCGTGATAGGAGGAGCGGACCAGCGGCCCCGACTCGACGTGCTTGAATCCCATCGCGCGACCGGCCTCGCGGAACATGGTGAACTCCAAAGGCGTGACGTAGCGGTCGAGGGCGATGTGGTCGGCCGAGGGCCGCAGATACTGGCCGAGGGTCAGGATGTCGACGTCCACCCTGCGGAGGTCCTGCATCGTCTGTAGGACTTCTTCGTTCGTCTCCCCCATCCCGAGGATCATGCCGGTCTTCGTCGGAATGTCGGGCGCGAGACGCTTCGCGAGGCGGAAGATCCCCATCACCCGCTCGTAGCGACCACCGGGGCGCGCCTTCTTGTAGAGGCGCGGGACCGTCTCGGTGTTGTGGTTGTAGATCTCCGGGCGCGCCTCGAGCACGGAGCGGACCGAATCCTCGTTGCCCTGAAAGTCGGGGACGAGCACCTCGACCGAGCATCCGGGCACTGTCTCGTGCACCCGGCGGATCGTTTCGGCGAAGGCCCATGCGCCAAAGTCGGGAAGGTCGTCGCGGTCGACGCTCGTGATCACCAGATGCTGCAGCGCCATCGTGCGAGCGGCTTCCGCGACGCGCTCCGGCTCTGCCGGGTCGTACTTGGGGGGACGACCGTGGGCGACCGCGCAGTAGGCGCAGTTCCGAGTGCAGACATCCCCGAGGATCATGAAGGTGGCGGTGCCGTGCTCCCAGCACTCGCCGACGTTCGGGCAGCGTGCCTCCTCGCAGACGGTGTGCAAATCGAGCTCGCGCATCATCTGCTTGAGCCGGAGGTAGTTCGGACCCCCGGGGGCCTTCACCTTCAACCAGCCCGGCTTCCGTTCCGGGAGTGGCTCGGCGCGGTGGCGCCCGAGGATCTGGTGGAGGTGTTCACCCATCTTCTTCGGTTCCGGGCTGGAGGGGACTCCGCGTTGCTGGGGAAGAAGCTAGCAGGGGGTGCTGGCGACATCTCGAATCATAACTGCCTAAAGCCAATATAGATAGTTAGCCTGTTCGAAGACCCAAACTACTTCACCACAGGGGTCACAGGGTTCAGAGGGGGTTTCAGGGGAGTCACCGGCACGGCCGTGACGGCTGGATGGAGGATGGGACCGGCCCCACGACACGAGCCAGACCCGGTTCACTCCCTTGCCCTGCCCTGTGCCCCCTGTGGTGAAGCCGCTCCGCTCGACACTGAAACACGTGCGGAGAGGAATGCGTAGTTTCGACAACCTCCCAAACAGGGACCCGCAATGCTCCGCACCATTTTCACCATCGGACTCATCGCCTTCGTCGGGCTCTTCGTGCTGAGGATATTCTTTGGCATCCTGGGCGGGCTCTTCGGCGTCATCTTCGGACTTCTCACGATGGCGATCCCGATCGCCATTCTCGGGCTGGTGATCTACCTGTTGCTGAAGATCTTCATGCCCGACACGGCGAAGGACCTCCGCGACAAGTTCGGCGGCAGCTGAATCCCGGTCGCGCGAACAAGAACGGCGGCGCTCTCCCGGTGGGAGCGCCGCCGTTCGGCGTTCGTGGCCTGACGGGCCCGGCGCTCAGCCCCGGTCGAGTGCCTCGGCGACCGCCCAGACGAGGAGTGGGATCATCAACTCGTGGTGCCCCGTGATCTCGAACCCCTCGCCTCCGGCGAGTACCGGCCGCTGGACGACATTCACTCGCGGGCGGTAGTGACGCTGCATGTCGAAATCGGCGGCGGTGAAGTCGGTCGGCTTCCCGCTGTTGAGGTTCCGCGCGACCGTCAGCGCCTTGAGGAACACCTCAGGCATGATGACAGCGGAGCCGAGGTTCAACACCACGCCGCCCTGATGCAGGTCGTCGCAGGAGGCGGCGAGGCGACGGAAGTCGCGATGACTGGTGTCGCCGATCGCGGCGCCGTCCGCGGCCGGGTGCTGATGGATGATCTCGGCGCCGAGCGCCGCGTGCACTGTCACCGGGATCCAGAGACGATGCGCCGAGAGGATCACCGAATGCTCGGGGTGGGCGAGCGCTGGTATGGCGTCGAGGGCGCGAGCGACCGACTCCCCCATCCCCCATCCATGCTGCATCCCGGTGGTGAAGGCCTCGTTGAGGCCGCGGCCAGTCTCCTCGGCCATCCCGAAGGAGCCGTCCTTCAGGCCGGACGCGACATCCTCGGAGGTCCCGCCGAAGCGCGCGATCTCATAGTCGTGGATCGCCGCTGAGCCATTCATCGCGAGGTGCGTGATTGCACCGCGCCGCATCAACTCGCCGAGCAGTGGCCCGATGCCCGTCTTCACGACGTGGCCCCCGAGCATCACGACCACGCCGCGCTTCCGTTGGGCCGCGCGCACCACCGCCGCGACGACGCGCTGGAAGTCCTGGGCTTTCAGGACGTCGGGGAGCGACTTGAGGAAGGCGCCAAAGGACCGGTCCGTTCCCGGTACTGACGCGAACTCCTCGGAGCGCACCTTGTTCGGCCGGAGAGCGATCGGCACCGTGCGGACCTTCGAGAGATCCGCCTCGCGAGGGGTACGGCGGTCGGGGCTCACGGCGTGGGTACCGCGACCGACGTGTCGCTCGTGAAGCGGAAGGAGCGGAGGAAGAGGTTGAGCGTGCCGAAGGCGAGTCGCGACTTCATCTGCAGCATCATCCGCTTGTCGTCGTCGGAGAGCCAGATCTCGGCCTGTCCCCCCTCGGAGAAGATCCCGGTCGTCTTGATGATCGGCTGCAGCACGATCGCGTCGAACGTGCCGGCCGGGACCTTCACGCGCTCGCGCCGCAGTACCCGGATCGTCACCGGGTTCCGGTCGGGCTTGAAATATCGGTTGAACTCGTACGTCTTCCCGACCTCGAGCGGCACCGTTCGGATGTAGAAGAGGAAGGAGCCGTCGTCGAGGGGTTCGCTCACCGAGGGGAGCTCGCGCCGTTTCCCGAACATCTCCTGGAAGACCATCCGCTCGGGGAAGATCTCGAATGTCCGCTTGCGCTCGCGCGAGCCCTGGTCGAGGTCCTGATGGTAGCGGAGCGAGTTCAGCGTCTCGACGTCCATCCAGCTCTCGTAGACGTCATCCACCTTGTAGAAGAAGGTCCCGGCGGCGAGGTTGAAGCGGACGTGCCAAGCCTGCCGGTCCCGCACCGTGTCGATGCCGATGACACGCATCCGGCCGGTGCCGACCCGGAGCGCGCCGAACTTCACATCGTAGACCAGTTGCTCCCCTTCGGCGAATGGCACCGCCGCGCGCACGACGCTCGTGCCGCCGTTCTGTGCCGGTGCTGTGATGGCGAAGGCAGAGGAGAGGGCGGCAGCGGCCACGGTGCGCACGACGATCGGGATCACGTGGCAACGTTCGCGCGCGAGCCGCGCCGCGACGCCCACCCGGCTTTGAGCAGGCCCCACGCGTCTGGCCAGGCGTCCTTTCGGGTCCTCCGTGGGCGAACATCGAAGCGCAACGGCAGTGGCACACTCTCGACGCGCCGCGCGTGGGGGACCGCCGCGCGGAGGTACTCGAGGTTCGCCTGCCAGGGTTCCAGCGCGAGGCTCGCGGGGAGCTCGCCAGCGACGCGCAGGAGCTCGCGGACCACTGTGATCCGCATCAAGCGGAACGACCCATACGGATCAGCGATGCCCGGTACCGTGACGCCGGCGCGGATCGGCCAAAGACGCGGCAGCCACCCAGCGAGGCGGTGCAGACGTCGCACCTCCTCCGGCGCCTCCAGCGGCAGCACACGTTCGGCGACGACCAGGTCGGCGCCGCCCTCGAATCGCTTGACGAGTTCCGGGATCCCCTCGGGCTGGTCGGTGAAGTCCGCCTGGAGGAGGATCACGGCGTCGCGGCGCGGGTACCGCGTGCGGCGCGACGCTTCGCGAAGGAGTGCGTCGACGGCGCGCGCGTATCCGACGCGCCCGTTGCCGCGAAGGACGCTGAGAGGCAATGCCTTCGTGTAAGGCGCGAGCACCTCCCGCGTGTCGTCGGAGCTCGCATCGTCGTAGACGAGGATCTCGTACTCGCGCGCGTACTCCTGGAACACCTTGCGGATGCGCCAGAGCAGGACCCCCACGGTCGGGGCCTCATTGAACGATGGGATGCAGAGGTACAGCACTCTCGAAACCTAGGCTGGGGTCACTGACCGTTCTACCCGGTCCTATCCGGATTGACCACGGAACGTTCGTCGGCGTCACGGCGCCTGACAGGCGTCGCGCTCCCTCGGCGGCTAGATTGGCCAGTGTTCCCCATCGCACCAGAGGCTCCCCTGTTCGAGTCCCTTCGCGCGACGATCAGCGATCTCCTCGGTGGCCGCGTCGCTCCGGCCGACCGCCGCGCGGTGATCACCGAGATGAAACGGGCGCTCGCCCTGGCCAAGCTCGGCGTCGAGGACCTGCGTGAGGGGGTCGAAGTGACGCGCCTCAAGCTGACGTCCGAGCGCGAGTCGTTGGCCACCGCCTCCCGGCGGCGCACCCTCGCCGAAGGGATCAACGACGCCGAGACTGCCGCGGTCGCGGCGAAGTACGAGGCGCAGCACGCCGAGCGGGTCGGGGTCCTCGAGCGCAAGCTGGAGGCGCAGGAAGCCGAGTGCGGACTCGCCGAGCGCGACTACGACGGGATGGTCGCCCAGCTCAAGCAGGCCGCGGTCGGTGTGGGCACGGGGATGAACGCCGACCAGCGTGGACCGACCGACGCGGAGCTCGGTCTCCCCGACGACGCGCCACTCCGGTCGGAACTCGACGGCCTCGCGCGCGCCCAACAACGGGCGGATCGCGAGGCCGGCGCCGCCTCGGCCCTCGAGGCGCTGAAGAAGCGGATGGGGAAGGAGTAGCGCCGGGGCGCTACTTCACACCAGCCATCATCCGCCGGATCGGGACGATCATCGCGACCAGCACGAGCGTCGCAACGAAGAGCGCGATCGCGGTGCCCGTGAACACCACCGGCGTCTGGTCGAGCTGGTTCGGGTCGATGTGGCCGCCGACGAGTCCGGCGATGAGGTTGCCGACCGAGGTCGCGAGGAACCAGATCCCCATCATCTGCCCGACGTATTGACGCGGTGCGAGCTTCGTCATCGACGAGAGTCCCACCGGACTGAGGCAGAGTTCGCCGAGCGTTTGGAAGAAGTAGCTGCCGATCAGCCACCAGGGCGAGACGAGGATGGTGCCTCCGCTCGCGACCACCGCCCGTGCGGCGAAGACCATCAGCAGGAAGCCGACGCCGGCAAGGCCGAGGCCGAGCGCGAACTTGGTCGGGCTCGAGAGCTCGAAGCCCCTCCTCGCCATCGACACCCAGAGCCAGGCGAAGACGGGTGCGAAGATGATGACGAAGAACGAATTGATCGACTGGAACCACGTGGCGGGCATCTGCCATCCGAAGATGCTCCGGTCGGTGAAGTCGTTCGCGAAGAGGTTGAGTGAGGTCGGCGCCTGTTCGAACGCCGCCCAGAAGATCGCGGCGAAGATGAAGAGGACGAAGATGACCCCGACCCGCTTCTTCTCGTCGAGGTTCAGTCCGCCAGCGGCGAACACGTAGGCGAAGAAGGCCACCGCGATCCCCACGAGCACGGCGGTCATCCAGCGGCCTACGGTCTGCGGGTCGATCGCGATCACGCCGACCGAGGTGAGAACGAAGACCAGCGCGAGGGCGGTCAGGCCGACCAAGACCCATCGCCGGACCGACGACTCGCTCCTCGCCTGCGCCGCGGGATCGGCAGCACGCACGATCTCCTCACCGATCGGGCCAAGCGTCGGCTTAGCCCTCAGCCAGAAGACCACGAGGCCGAGGAACATGCCGAACCCCGCCGCCCCGAAGCCCCAGTGCCATCCCACACGTTCGCCGAGGAATCCGGTGACGAGTTGGCCGAGGAAGGCGCCGGAGTTGATGCCCATATAGAAGATCGAGAAGCCGGCATCGCGGCGAGCGCCACCCTCTGGATAGAGGTCGCCGACGATCGCCGAGATGTTCGGCTTGAGGAGCCCGGTGCCGAGGACGATGAGGATCAGTCCCAGGAAGAAGATCGGTTTCCCGATCGCCGCCGGTGCGAATCCGGAGAGGCCGATCGAGAGGTGGCCACTCGTGATCAGCATCGCGCCGATCAGGATCGCCCGGCGGAGACCGAGGAGCCGGTCGGCGATCCAACCGCCGGGGAGCGAGGCGAGATAGATCGAGGCAGCGTAGATGCCGACGATCGCCGATGCCGCCGGGCGATCGAAGCCGAAACCGCCGTCCAGCAGGGCGGCGGTCATGAAGAGGATCAGGAGCGGGCGGAGGCCGTAGTAGGAGAACCGCTCCCACATCTCCGTGAAGAAGAGCGTCGCCAGACCGCGTGGGTGGCCGAAGAACCGCTTGTCGCTCACATACGGGGAGAGGTCCTGGGGCATGGCCGGGGTTCGAGGTGTGATGGTGGAGCAGGAAAGTGGCGCGAAGAGCCGAGCGGCGTAAGCGTCGCGTCGTGCGCGTGATCAGGCCTTGAGGCAGGCCGCGTCGTGCCCCGGACCGAAGTGCCGGAGCGGCGGCACCTGAGTCACGCAGGCGGAGTCGCGCGAGGGATGTGGGCAGCGCGGATGGAACGCGCAGCCGCTCGACGGCGCGCCGGGCGAAGGCGGCTCTCCCGGGAGCACGATGCGCCGCTGCCGATGGGCACGGTCACCGGTCGGGACGGCAGAGAGGAGGGCCTGCGTGTAGGGCATCCGCGGCGTGTCGATCACCGCAGCGGTCGGACCCGATTCGACGATCCGCCCGAGGTACATCACGAGGAGGCGCGACGTGATCCGTTGGACCGAGGCGAGATCGTGCGAGATGAAGAGGAGTGCGAGGCCCCGATCCCGCCGCAGCTGATCGAGCAGCGCGAGCAACCGCTCACGGGTCGGTGCATCGAGCGAGGCGACGGGCTCGTCGCAGACGAGCAGGTCGGGCGAGGTGCTGAGCGCGCGGGCGATGGCGACTCGCTGACGCTCGCCAGCCGAGAGCGCCGGCGGCAACGCGTCGAAGGCGTGGTCGGGCAGTCCCATCTCGTCGAACAGCGCGCGGGCGCGTCGCGTCGCCTCGGCACCGGACGCGATCCCGTGGACCTCGAAGCCCTCGGTCACGAGTTCCCCCGCCGTGAGGTGCGGCGTGAGTGAGGCGCCGGCGTCCTGCGGGACCATCTGGAGGCGCCGTCGCTGGCGCCGCAACACTTCGCCCTCGAGCAGGTGGAGGTCCTCTCCGCCGAAGAGGACCGCTCCGCCGGCGGGAACCAGCTGGAGGATCGCGAGGGCGATCGAGGTCTTCCCGCAACCCGATTCGCCAACCAGTCCGACCGACTCGCCCGGTGCGATCGAGAAGGAGACGCTATCCACCGCGGTCACGTCCGTGCCGCGGGACCGTCGCCGCCGGTCGCGGTACTGCACGGAGAGGTTCTCGACCCGAAGGAGTGAATCAGGCGGGCCGTTCGGCCCCTCGCGCGGAATGGCGGTGAGGCGCCGCCGGGCCATCGCGAGCCGCGCGCCCGCCTCGGAAGTGGGGGCGTCGGCGATCGTCGCCGCCGGACCCGACTCGACGATCCGGCCGTCATCCATCACGAGCACGCGGTCGCACCGTTCGGCGACGACGTCGAGATCGTGCGAGATGAGGATCAGCGAAGTCCCCGAGGCCGCGCGCAGGTCGTCGAGCAGGTCGAGCACCTGCGCCTGGATCGTCGGGTCGAGCGCGGTCGTCGGCTCGTCGGCGATCACGAGCTCGGGGCCGGGAAGGAGCGCTGCGGCGATCACGAGGCGCTGGCGCATCCCCCCTGAGAACTCGTGCGGATACCGCTCGGCCGCTCGGCGCGCCCCGCCGATCCCGACCCGCTCGATCATCTCGATCGCCCGCTCGCGCGCCTCGCCCGCCGTAGCAAGTCCGTGGACGAGCAGCGTCTCCGCCAACTGCTCCCCCACCGGCATCGCAGGGTCGAGCGCGAGGAGAGGCTCCTGGAAGATCATCGCGAGTCTCCGCCCGCGTCGGCTGCGCATCTCCCGCTCGTCGAGTGCGAGGAGCTCCTCACCACCGAGGCGCACGCCGCTGCCCGGCGTGAAGGTCGCGGCGGAGGGGAGCAGACGGATGAGCGCCGACGCGACGGTACTCTTCCCAGCGCCCGATGCTCCGACGATGCCGACGCACTCGCCCCGCGCGACGGCGAAGGTGATCCCGTCGATCAGGATCCGCTCCGTCGCTCGCACCCTGACGCGCACGCCGAGCTCCCGCACCTCGAGGAGGGGCGCGGTCATCGGTCCTCGCGGGCGCGACCAGCGAACCGTTCCGCCACGAGCGTCGCCGAGAGGACCGTCGCCACGATCGCGATGGTCGGGAAGAGCACGAGCCACCAATGACGAACGATGCGTCCGTCGGCCTCGGTGATGATGTTCCCCCAGCTCGGATCGGGGAGCCGCACACCGAGACCGAGGAAGGAGAGTCCCGCCTCGAGTGGGATCGCTGCGGCGAACGCGATCGTGCCGGCCGCGATGAGCGTAGGCAGCAGGGCCGGGAGGAGATGCCTGCGGACGAGCCGCGGACGCGGAACGCCGAGCGCGCGCGCGCCGCGCAGGTGCTCGGTCGCGAGGAGGCGCCCCGTCTCCTGCCGCGTAAGTCGCGCGGTGTTCATCCACCCGGTGCATCCGATCAGGAGCGCGAACTCAACCGGAGGTAGGGGGCCGAGCGTCGCCGCGAGGAGGAGGAGCGCGAGGATCCGCGGAAAGGCGAGCGCCGCGTCGGTCAGTCGCATGAGGACCGCCTCGGTGACTCGGCCGCCGAGCGCTGCCGTCATCCCGATGAGCGTCCCGAGCGAGAGCGCGACCGCGACCGCGAGGGCGGCGATGCCGATCGACGTTCTCGCGCCGTGGAGGAGGCGGCTCAAGACGTCACGGGCGAGGGGGTCGGTCCCGAGCGGGTGCAGCGCACTTGGCGGCTGTGTGCGCATCGCTACCATATCGAACATCTCCGTCGGACCATAGGGCGCGAGTAGCGGACCAACGGCCGCGAGGCCCAAGAGCGCCGTCGCGAGCAGGAGCGCGGGCCGCGCCTCGTGCCTCATCGTGCCGAGCGCCGCTTCGGGTCGGCCCACAGCACCGCGAGATCGGCGACGAAACTGGCCGCGACAACACAGATCGCGCTCACGAGCACGCAGCCGACGACGAGGTGATAGTCGCGACTCAAGACCGCGTCGATCGTCGCGAGTCCCATCCCCGGCCACGCGAAGATCGACTCGACGAGGACCGACCCGCCGAGGACCGAGGGCAGGACCACGCCAGTGAGCGTGAGGACCGGAACGAGCGCATTGCGAAGGGCGTGACGGAGGAAGATCCGTGGTTCGGGGACGCCCCGCGCGCGGGCCGCTCGGATGAACTCACGGTCACGCACACCATCCATTGCGGCACGCTGATGGCGCGCGACGACCGCCGTCAGCACGAGGGCGATCGAGAGGACCGGCAATATCAGGTGATGCAGGACGTCGCCGATCGCGGCGAATCCGGTGGGACCGAACTCGGTGCGCATCCGTCCGACGGGGAAGAGCCCCAGCCCGAGCGCAGGTCCGAGGACCAACAGCAGGGCGACGACGAACTCGGGGACCGACAGGAGCACCAACCCGAGCCGATCGGTGAGTCGCGCCACGGCCGAATCAGGACGCCACCCCTGCCACGCGCCGAGCGCGATGCCGGCGGCGAAGCCAAGGAGAACGGCGGTCCCCATCAGGAGAAGAGAGTTGGGCAGCGTGCGCGCGAGGACCTGGCGCACCGGCGCCGAACGGGAGACGGACCATCCGAGGTCCCCCCGTGCGGCGTGTGTGAGGAACCGCAGGTACTGCTCGCCGACCGGTCCGTCGAAACCAAAGGAGCGGCGTAGCTGATCGCGCACCTCGACGGGAACGCTGGGATCCGCCGCCAGATGCGCGAAGGGATCGCCGGGCGCCTGGCGGACGAGGACGAACGTGGCGGTGACGACGAGCCAGATGACGAGCGCCGCCTGACCGGCGCGGGCGAGAAGGAGACGCGCCACGACAGTGCCGCTCAGGGCGTCGTGGGACGCGCGTCCCTCGGGAGCCGCTGCGCAGGATCGACCGTCCATTCACCCAGCGTCAGCCACCACGCATCCGAACGCCAGTTCGGGATGTCGAATCGCCGGTGGACCGCCGCGAGGCTTCGCACCTCGAAGAGCCAGATCGCCGGGGCGTCATCGACGATCTGCTGATAGGCGCGGCGCAGGCTCGCCCGGCGCGTCGCCAGATCGGTCGCGTCGAGTCCATCGAGCACCGCGCGGTCGAACGAAGCGTTCTCGTAGGAGCCGAAGTTCTGCCGACCGCCGTCGGGGACCGCGGTGCTCGCCCACGTGCTGCGGAGGCTGCTCGGACTCGGCGAGGTGCGCCAGGTCCAGAGCACCGAATCGAAACGCCGACCGTCGACCTCGGCAAGCATCGCGCCGAACTCGAGGGAACGGACCGTGACCTCGACGCCGACCTGCCGGAACTGTTCCTGCAGGACGGTCGCCGAACGCATCCGAGGAACACTCGAAGTCGGGACCGTGATCGTGAAGGAGAGGCGCTCCCGGCCGCGGCGACGGACGCCGTCGCTACCGCGTTGCGACCAGCCGACGGAGTCGAGCGTCGCTTCAGCTGCGGCCCGGTCGAAGGGGATCTGCTCGATCGTCGTGTCCGCGGTGGCCTGCTCGCGCACGAACGGACCGAGGCCGGCGAGGCCGAGTGAGTCGAGCGCGGCGCGCCGCACAGCGTCCCGGTCGATAGCCATCGTCAGCGCGCGCCGGAGCGTCCGGTCGCCGAAGAGGGGGTGCGGCCTCGTCCGGTCCCGAGCATCGCGAAGGTTGAAGGCGAGGAATCCATAGTCGTAGCCCGGTCCGGCGATGACACGGACGTGCGAGCGCGTCGCGGCGTCGGCAACCTGGCCGGGCAGCAGCGGCTCCCAGACGTCTGCCTCACCGGACCAGATCTGCGCGAGCCCGGCGGCGGGGTCACCGCTGACGACGAAGAGCACGCGGTCGAGTTTGGGCCGTCCGCGGTAGTGGTCCTCCACCGCTGCGAACTCGAGCCGGACCTTTGGCTCCCACGAGACAAAGCGGAACTGGCCACTCCCGATCGGATGGAGTGCCTGCGGACTCGTGCGAAGCGCCTGGCCGGGGGCGATCCCACCCAGCAGATGCTCTGGGATCGGCACGATGCGACTCGCATGGAAGAACTGCTCGGCGTACCGCCGCGAGAAGTGCACCGCGGCGGTCAGTGAGTCCTCGGCGATGACCGAGTCGATGCTGCCGAGATTCGAGACGACCGGCGAGGCGTTCAGCGAATCCCGGATCGTGTGGAACGCGAACGTGACATCGGTGGCGCGCACGGGATGACCGTCGTGCCAGCGCGCACTGGGGTCGATCGAGAACCGGATCGTCAGCGAGTCCCTGCTCCATTCCCAGCGACGGGCGAGACGCGGCGCGAAGGCGCTGTCCCCGACGACATTCAGCGACCCGCTCAGCTCGGCGAGGGGATCGAAGAGGAGTTCCGACGCGATCCGGCCGGAGATACTGCCGAACAGCGGCGGCAGGAGTGCGTCGGCATCAGCGGCCTCGCCGACGATGACCGATCCTCCAACGGGCCCATCGCTCGCGATGCCGCTGCACGAGGCGAGGAGTGCGAAGAGCAGGGCCGTCAGGAGTGAGCGTCGCATCGGGTGCCCGCGATGGAAGGGGTCGCTGCCGAGATCAGCGCCGCCAAGTCCACTCCGGGTCGGCGAAATGCGCCCGGAGCTCGGCGACCGGGGCGTACGCCCCCACGTCAGACTCGGCGAGCGGCTGTGGCGTCACGGTCGCGTCGAGCGCGTCGCGCAGGGCTCGCGCGACCTCGGCGAAGGCCACCGGACGACCGAGCAGGCCGCGCAACGTGGCGACGGGCGCGAGGTTGCGATGAGGCTCATCCTCCACACGAAGCGTCGCGACCATCCCTTGGTCGTCGTCAAACAGTATCGACCCGTGCTGCAGCAGCGCGCAGCCCTCGCGGAGCTGGGCGCTTCCGACGAGTTTCGCGCCCTCGACCACCAACTCGCCCGGTGCCGGTGTGGCGAAGCAGGCGGCGCCATCGGGCCGTAGCGCCATCCGGGTGCGCACGGCTTCGGTCGCGGGTACGCCAAGTCGCGCGAGCCCGGCAATCAGGAAGGCGTTGATCGCACGATAGCTCTCGCCGAGCGTGAGCGCGGCGGCCGGCGCCGTGACGCTGTACGTCAACTCGCGGTGGTGTAGGAGCGCGCGGCCGCCGGTCGGTCGGCGCACGCTACGAACGCCGGCCTCCAGGAGTCGCGCCGCAGCGAAGCGACCGAGCGTCCGCTCGTTCCGACCGAACGAGAGCGTGGGGTGCGACCAGGCGTAGAGGCGGAGCACTCCCTCGCCGCTCCGCTGCGCCCTCGCGAGCAGTGCTGCGTCCACGGCCATGTTCGTCGCGCCGTCGGAGGCGCCCTGCTCGAGGACGCGCCAGCGCGGAGCGAGCCGCCCGATCAACGCGTCAGGGCGAAGTAGATCACGTACAGCCAGCTCAGCACGCCGTGGAGGATCGCCCACAGGATCGATTGGTTCTCGCTCCACGAGATGACGATGGCGAGCGCCGACCCAAAGCTGATGCCGGCTTTCGTCGCCTGGACCCGCACCGATTCAGTCATTCCCAGAATCTACGTCGGGCTTCCCACTCGTGTATTTTCAGGGACTCCCGCCCCTCAAGAGGATCCCTGTCGTGACGGCTTCTGCCCATCCGCAGCCCGACGTATTCACCTCCCGGCACATCGGTCCCTCCGACGCTGACGTGCAAGCGATGCTCGGAGCACTTGGCTATCGCTCGCTCGACGCCTTCATCGACGACACCATCCCGGAGACGATCCGGTTGCGCCGTCCCCTCGCACTCCCGTCGGCGCGCTCCGAACAGGATGCGCTCGCGGCCTTCCGCGTCGAGATGTCGGCCAACGTGGTCCGCCGCTCCTTCATCGGGATGGGGTACTACGACACGCACACGCCAGCGGTGATCCAGCGGAACATCCTCGAGAATCCGGGCTGGTACACGGCGTACACGCCGTATCAGGCCGAGATCGCGCAGGGTCGGCTCGAGGCGCTGCTCAACTTCCAGACGGTGGTGAGTGACCTCACCGGCCTCCCCGTCGCGAATGCGTCGCTCCTCGACGAAGGGACGGCCGCTGCCGAGGCGATGCACATGGTCCACGGCACGGTCGGGCGGGACGGCCGCGACGTGTTCCTCATCGCGAACGACTGTCATCCGCAGACGATCGAGGTCGTGACGGCGCGCGCCGAGGCCCGCGGGGTGCAGGTGAAGGTCGTCGCGCCGGCGAAGATGAGGCCGAACAAGACGACAGCCGGGGTGATCCTCCAGTATCCGAATACCACGGGGTCGATCGAGGACTACCGTGCACTCGCCGAGCGCGTGCACGGCGCAGGGGGGATGGTGATCGTGGCGACGGACCTTTTGGCCCTGACGCTGCTCGCGCCACCGGGGGAGTGGGGCGCCGACGTCGCGATCGGGAACTCGCAGCGCTTCGGCGTGCCGTACGGCTATGGCGGTCCGCACGCGGCCTTCCTCGCAACCAAGGATGAGTTCAAGCGGCAACTCGCCGGACGGATCATCGGCGTCTCGCGCGACTCATCCGGGAAGGCGGCGCTCCGGATGGCGCTGCAGACGCGGGAGCAGCACATCCGCCGCGAGAAGGCCACCTCGAACGTCTGCACCGCGCAGGTGCTGCTCGCGGTGATGGCGGGGATGTACGCGGTCTGGCACGGTCCGGCCGGCCTCACGCGCATTGCGAAGCGGGTGCATCATCGGGCGGAGCTCTTCGCGGCCGGGGTCCGCACTCTGGGACACACGACGACGAGCGAACTCTTCTTCGATACGGTCACGGTGACCGTCGGTCGCCAGCGCGGCCGCATCGTGAAGGCCGCCGCCAAGCTCGGGATCGACGTCCGGGTGGTGGATTCGAAGACCCTCGGCGTCTCGATCGGCGAGACCACCACCGTCGGCGATGTGAGCGACCTCCTGGCCGCGTTCAATGCCGGCGTGCCTCACGGGCTCGACCTCGACGCGATCGCGAAGGGTCTCGACGCGCGGTTCGACGAACGTTTCGGGCGCACGTCGCCCTTTCTGTCGCATCCGGTCTTTTCGCGCTACCACAGCGAGACCGAGATGCTGCGCTACCTGCGAAGGCTCGAGTCGCGCGACCTCTCGTTGACGCACTCGATGATCCCGCTCGGGAGCTGCACGATGAAGCTCAACGCGACCGCCGAGATGTTCCCGGTGACGTGGCGCGAGGTGGGTGGGTTGCACCCCTTCGCTCCGGTATCGGAGGCACAAGGCTACGCCGCGATGTTCAAGCGACTCGAGGCGGCGCTGGCCGAGATCACGGGATTCAGCGCGGTGTCGCTGCAACCGAATGCCGGATCGCAGGGGGAGTACGCGGGGCTACTTGTGATCCGCGCGTATCATCGCGCGCGCGGGCAGGGGCATCGGACGGTGTGCCTCATCCCGCAGTCGGCCCACGGGACCAACCCGGCGAGTGCGGTGATGGCGGGGATGCAGGTCGTGGTCGTGCGCACCGACGAGAGTGGGAACATCGACGTCCCTGACCTGCGGGCGAAGGCCGCTGACCATTCGGCGAACCTGGCGGCGCTGATGGTGACGTATCCGAGCACGCACGGCGTCTTCGAAGAGAGCATCAAGGACATCTGTGCGATCATCCACGAGCACGGCGGCCAGGTGTACCTCGACGGCGCGAATATGAACGCGATGGTCGGACTCAGCCGGCCGGGGGACATCGGCGCCGACGTCTGTCACCTCAATCTCCACAAGACCTTCTGCATCCCGCACGGCGGCGGCGGCCCGGGGATGGGCCCGATCGGCGTCGTGGGGCACCTCGCGTCCTTCCTGCCGTCGCACGCGGTGGTGAAGACGGGCGGCGCGACTGGGATCGGCGCGGTGTCATCGGCGCCGTGGGGGAGCGCGAGCATCCTCCCGATCTCGATGATGTACATCGATCTGATGGGCGGAGAGGGACTCTCCTATGCAACGAAGATCGCAATCCTCAACGCGAACTACGTGGCGCATCAGCTCAAGGGGACCTATGAGGTGCTGTACAAGGGGAAGAATGGCCGGGTCGCGCACGAGTGCATCATCGACACGCGGCCCCTCAAGGCGGCGTCGGGCGTCGAGGTAGAGGACATCGCGAAGCGGCTGATGGACTACGGGTTCCATGCACCGACGGTGAGCTTCCCGGTCGCGGGCACGTTGATGATCGAGCCGACGGAGTCGGAGTCGAAAGCCGAGCTCGACCGGTTCTGCGAGGCGCTGATCGCGATCCGCGCCGAGGCGGCCGACATCGAGTCTGGCGTGCTTGGGAAGGAGGACAATCCGCTGCACCACGCGCCGCACACACTCGAAGTCGTACTCAGCGACAGTTGGTCGCGCGGCTACTCGCGGGAGCGGGCGGCGTTCCCGTTGGCCTGGGTGCGGGAGCGGAAGTTCTGGCCGTCAGTCGGGCGCGTCGAGAGCGCATTCGGGGACCGCAACCTCGTGTGTTCGTGCCCGCCGATCGAGGAATACGCTTCGGCCTGACGGCACCGTTGACGACCACGACGTATCACGAAGGGCACGAAGGAACAGCAGGCAAGAACACGAAGAACTGCGACAGAAAGGACTTGGGGGAACGACCGCGTCTGATTCAGGCGATGTCGTTCCCCCAGCGTTTGCGCTACTTCGTGTTCTTCGTGCTCCCTTCGTGTCCTTCGTGATACTGCTGTTGCGGTTCCCTACTTGCCGAGCAGCTTGCCGTACGCTGCCGCGTCGAGAAGTCCGCTCAGAGCCGTGGGATCGACCTTCAGCTTGATCATCCACCCATCCCCGTAGGGATCGGTGTTCACGAGCGCCGGCTCACCGTCGAGCTTCTTGTTGACCTCGACCACTTCGCCCGCGACGGGAGAGTAGAGGTCGGACACCGCCTTCACCGCTTCGATCGTCCCGAAGACCTCGTGGGCTCCGAACTTCTTGCCGGCGGCCGGCAGGTCGAGGAAGACGACGTCCCCGAGTTCGCCCTGTGCGTAGTCGGTGATGCCGATCAGGACGACCGCAGCATCGGCGGTTCGCTTCAGGTACTCGTGGTCCTTGGTGTACAGGAGATCCTGCGGGATCGACGACACGCGCGACTCCGGGCGATACGAGGGAAGGACGATGGGCGATCGACCGGAAGGCTATCCGGCCCCGCCACGACGGTCAAGCAGACCGTGCGATCCGGTCGAGTTCGTGGTAGAGCGCGGTCGCATGGTCGCGGAGGGACTCGAGCGTCCCGGTGTTCTCGATCACGTGCTGCGCCCGCCCGCGATACACCGACGAGGGGGTCTGCGTCGCGATGAGGGCGTCGGCCTCGGCCGGATCGAGGTCGCGGTCGCGGATGAGGCGGGCCCGCCGGACCTCGGCCGGCGCATCCACGACGACGATGCGGTCCACGGTGCCCTCGAGTCGGGCCTCGAAGAGGAGTGGGATGTCACAGACGAGAAGGAGGATACCACGCGTCCGCGCGTCGGCGATCAAGCGACGTCGCAGGATCTCGACGGCGGGGTGGACGATCGTTTCGAGCGCCCGGCGCTCCGCGGGATCGGCGAGGGCGATGCGCCTGAGCGCCGTCCGGTCGAGCGAACCGTCGGCCTGAAGTACTCCGGCCCCCCAACGCGCCACGATCGCCGCGAGCCCCGGCGCTCCTGGCGCCACCGCCTCACGGGCCAGTTGATCCGCATCGACGAGCATCGCCCCGAGCGAGGCGAGGCGTGCGCCGACCACCGATTTCCCGGAGGCGACATTCCCGGTGAGTCCGACGACAAGCATCGCCGAATCGTACGGGATGGCATTAGTTTCGCCAGATGCCTTCGCGCCGCCACGCCTTCACGTTGATCGAGATCCTGATGGTGGTCGCGCTGATCGGCATCGTGGCGGGGTTCGCCATCTCGCGCTTCAGCTATTGGAGCTATCGGATGGACGCGAACATCCGGCTCCTCCAGAACATCATCATCGGCGCACAGCAGACCGCGATCACGAAGAACGTCACAGTGCAGGTGATGTTCGACGCGAACGACCAACGGGTGCGCATCCTGCAGGACTTCAACTCCAATGGCTTGATGGACGCGAGCGACAGTGCCCGCTACCGTCCCCTGGCTGACGGCGCGCAGTTCCAGTCCCCGCCGACCACCATCGACGGGGCGGCCGCGGCCTATATGACTGGGCCCGGCGTGATCGAGACGGGGAATCCGCTCCAGCGCGCGATCCGCATCGCGCCCAACGGCTCGCTCTCGGGTGACGCCGTGGTCTACATCGGCTCGCCGCGCAACCTCCCCGAAGACTTCCGTGCCCTGACGATCGTCGGGGCGACGGCGCGCACGGGGTTCTGGTCGCGCGCTCCTGGCGTCTGGCGCCAGCGCGACCGCTGACGTCCGAACCGATCTACCCGATCCGGCCCGTCGCCTCGCGGAACCGCTGCACCACCCACGCCGCTCCTCCCTTCTGTCGGATCTCGTGCGGAGTGGCGCCGAGGTAGCGCTGGCAGGTGTTGCGGAAGGCCGAGCCGGAGGGGAAGTCGAGGAGCCGCGCGACGGCGTCGGCGGCGCGGTCCCCGTCCTCGAGCATCTGCGCGGCGACCATCAGGCGACCCCACGCGAGCAGCTTTTGCGGATTCGGGTATCCCGCCGACTCGAGTGCCTTGAGCAGGGTGCGCTTCGACGCGCCGCAGATCTCGGCGAGTCGCTGCGAGGTCAGGCGGAGGTGCGCGCGCGTGACGGAGACGAGGACCGCGTCACGGGCGAGGGGAGGCACGCCGCTGAGGTGCGGACGGATGAGTTGCGCGACCCCGCGGGCGGCGGCTCGCTCGAGCACCGCGCGGAAGGCGGTCGGAGTATCGTCCTGACCGGCGATGAGAAGACCGTCGAAGCCCGCACGCCCCGCGTCGAACAGGTCGCGGGCACGCTCGGGCGTGAGGGCCACGTACGCGACGAGGGTGAGCCGCTCGGCGCGCATCTTGAGGCGCCGCACGACATCGAATCGACTCTGGCCGTCGGCGTACAGATCGACGATCGCGAGGGTGACCTCCTCGTCCTTGCACGCGGTCTCGAGTTCCACCCACGTGAGGCATCCGACCAGCCGATGTTCCCCCTGCACGGCCGACGTGAGTCGGGCGAGGGCGCGAGGGTCGGGGAGGAGCGTGGCGATCGAGGCCAGAGGTGACTCGGCGCGGGGAGGGACCGGACGTGACGTTCGCTGCACTCGTCACGACGAGGGGAAGATGCGACATACTGTCAGAAAGTGACACCCCATCAGCCCGACGCGTCTCGTGACGGAGTCCTGCGCTTCCCTGACAACCATAGATTCCGAGGCAATGGACGACCGCCAGACCCCTCTCCGACCGCGCGCGGGGATGACGATCATCGAGGTGCTCTTCGCGATCGTCATCCTCTCCGGCGTGATGTTGAGCCTCGCCCGCTTCGGGCAGAGCTTCACGAGAGCCGCCCGGAACGCCGCGAACCTCGCGATCGCGAGCGATCTTGCGACGGCGCGGTTGGAAGTGGTGCGCGGCCACACCGTCTACGGCACCATCGTCTCGACTTTCGGGGGCGCGAGTGAGACCTCGGCTGGGAGTGCCAATCCATCGATGACGGGATTCGACGGATACACTCGCGCCACCGGCGCGACGCGGACGCAGACTGACTCGACCGACTACGTCACCGTCACCGTGACGGTGACGGCGGCGGTGCTCTCGGCCCCGATCGCCAAGACCCTCGTGATCGCCTCGTTCCCGTGAAGGGCACGAGAGGGGCGGGGTTCACCCTGATCGAGATCCTCGTCGCGATGACGCTCACGCTCGCCGTCTTCGCGATCACACTCCCCTTCGTCCGTGCGCAGACGCGAGCCCTTGGCGCGAGCGCCGGGCGGCTCGACGCCGACCAGATCGCCCGATACGCGCAGCGAGCGGTCGACCGCGACCTCCGGCTCGCGAGCGCGGTGGAGGGGCAGCCTCTCCTCGTCCTCGCCGGACCCTTCGCCGTCAGTTTCAACGCGAATCTGCTGGCCCCCGATACGACTGACCCTGGCGCAGCCGACATCGAGTCTGGAGCCGCGACGACACTGACCGAATCGTGGGCCGTTGCGAACGCGTCCACGCTCCCGCTCGTCGCCCGGAGCTATCCCACGCAAGCGTATCTGGATGCCGACGGGGCGTCGAGTCGCAGTGAGACGATCAGCTACTTCCTTCGTCCCGATACGATCACGGGGCGGAACGACATCTACGTGCTCTACCGCCGGGTCAATGCCCGTGACTCGGTGCAGATCGTCCGTGGTCTCTACGTGCCGACCGACTCGGCGTTCTTCAACTATCAGCGCCCGATCAGCGGCACGTTGACGCGGATCGCGGGGTCGCGACTTCCGCTCTATTGGGACTCGGCGGCCGTGGACTCGGTGCGCGCCGTGGGGATCCGGGCGGCCGGGTACTTCCGCGACCGGTTCACCGGCGCGGTGACGCTCCGAACGGTGAACTGGACATCGGTGTTGCCGAATGCGGCGAATCGCGTCGGCGCGGGCTGTCGCGGCACGCCGGCGGCGCCCACCGCCGTCACCGCCACGAAGGTGACGACGAGCCAGCCCTACGGCGTGAACATCGCCTGGTCGCGTTCGGCCACCGACACGGCGGGGAGCGATGTCAGGAGCTACCTCATCGAATCGCGCACGACCAGCAGCGCGGAGCCGTGGGTCACTACCGGCGTCGTGTCAGCCACGGCGAGTGCCACCTACCAGTGGATGCACGCGCAGCCCACAATCACGGGAGCTCGCGACTATGCGGTGCGGGCGGTGACTTGCGCTGCGATCAGATCGACTCAGGGGACCGCGTCATCGGTGACGCTCCCGTGAGAGCGCGGCCTGGGTCGGCCCTCATCCTGGTGCTGATGATGACGCTCGCGGTCGCGGGCTTGTCGATCGCCGCGATCTTCATGTCGTCGAGCGCCGGACTGCTTTCCGCCTACTATGACCGGGAACGCGAGTATCGTCTGGCAGCGGAAGCCGCACTCGCGATCGTGCGCTCGCGATTGACGCAGGACAGCGCCCTCGTCATCCCCGACACGGGGATGCGGCAGTTGTTGGCGGGGTTCCAGGTCAGGGACGCCAGCGGGAACGTCCTGACGCGCGTGCGGACGAATGTGTATGCCGCCGTCACCGGCGATACGAGCGGCACCCTGCTACCGCACGTGACCCTGATCGCGGCGGCGTACGATGCGAGCGGCACGCGGCACGTGCGCCGGATGGACCTGCGACGCGAGAGCTTCTCGCGCTATTCGCTCTTCGTTGACTCCTTTCCCGCCTCCCTGAGCCACGGGCCGGGAACTGTCCCGGGGCGGGTGCATACGAACGACACTTGGCGCAGTCTGACCGGCAGCACCTACCTGGACACAGTGACGGCGCTCGCCACCGTCGGTGGTGTGGGGACGTACAACGCGGATAGCATCGTCGGCGTGCCGCGGGTGCCGTTCCCGAAGGACTCGACATTCCCCCGGATGGACGCTCTGGCGTCGGCCGCGAACCTGTCCTTTGTCCCAGTCACCGGAGGCACGCGCGCATCGCACCTGGAGTTCGTCTCGTTCGACGCGGACCTGGATGGTGATGTCGAGAGGCACGAGTCATTCGTGCGAGTCTTCGATCTCTCGGCGGGAGGAATGGGCGACACGCTGCGACTGCGTGCTTCACCGCCGATCCTCAACTTCTTCATGAGTTGGAACCGCTTCGACCACGACATCGTGCAGAACCAGTGCGGCGCGTTCTATCTGCGGACGGGGCGATGGCACTTCTTCCCGCTCTCGACCCACCGCCGGCCGTACGCGGCGGCGGTCGTGCAGTCGCTGGCAGCTGGCGACTATCCGCAGGTGCCGGCAGCCAAGATGGCGATTATGGACGACTTCAGCATCGCGGCTGCCGACTCAGTCATGACCCAGCCCACTGCGCGCTGCTTTCCCGCTGGCAGTCCCTACCTGATGCCGGCCGAGCGGATGACCAATCCCGCCGGAGCGGTCACGCTGGCCGCCGCCGACACGGTTCCTTTCGGTGTGGTCCCGCCTGCCGGCGGGTGGCCGCTGAGCGCCCCCAACGGGTATGGCGGGAGCGACACGACGTTTACGATCCGGAGCCGCACCTGCACGGTCGTTGTGCTGACCGGGCGCTGCTCGGGTGGTCTCGTGTTCGATCTCGGCGTTTGGCGAGCCTTCCCCGGCACGGCGGTGGGTGGCATCAGCGCAACCGCGCGGCAAGCCGTCGAACTTCCCTATCTCTGGCCCTACACCACCGCCTACAACTCGGCGTCGCGCGGAGTGATCAGCGCGACGGCGGGCCCACTCTACGTGAGCGGCCAACTGCGGGGGAAGGTCACGCTGCGGGCTGCTGGCCGGGTGACGTTGATCGACGATCTCACCTATGAGACCGATCCCGCTGACCCTGGGACCACGGCCTGTGAAGATCAGCTTGGGATCGTCGCGGTCGGAGACATCCTTGTCGTCTCCGGGCTCGCGACACGCTCACGAGTGATCGCGACGTCGGCCTGGCCCTTCGACCCCCGGCGCTTCAACACCAATTCGACGGGCGGCAAGGGATTCCGGCTGCACGGGTCCTTGATGAGCCTGACGGGAACTGTCGGGGCCGAGATGACGAGCTTCTCGATGCTCTCCACCGCCTGGCTGCCGCCCTGCCCGGAGAACGGCGCAGTGAGCACGGTCACCCACGGCGGGTGCCTGCGACACGTTGGCGGCGCGGCGATGCGGCGGTACTCCGCCTTGTACGGCTCAAGCAACTCCGGCATGCGCTATCAGGGCATCCTCGATCGCTGCCAGAACTCCGCCGGTCGCCCACCCTTCTTCCCCCTCACGAACCGCTACACCTTCGTCCGCACGCTCGAGCTCGAACCGAGCAATGCCAACACTCCGACGAAGATCCGGACGCTCCTCCTGCGGCTCAAGGGGAAGACGCTCTAGCCCCGGACGACACTCGGCGCCCTCTACACTCGTAGTAGAGAATCAGCGCCCGCCGCACTCGAGCGAACACGGACGCGACGCAACCTTTCCCGGCGACCCCTTGTCTCTGGGGCGTTCACGAGCGCTCGCCCCCACCGCACCCAGTGACCGACCACGAGATCATCGCCGAGGTGCTGCGGGGGGACGTCCGGGCAGAACGCCGGCTCTACGACGCGCACGTGGATCGCATCTACCGTCTCGCGTACCGCATGTCGGGTGACGAGACGCTGGCGCGGGACTTCACGCAGGACACGTTCATACGGGCCTTCGAACGGCTCGCCAACTTCCGAGGGGAGAGTTCCCTCGCGACCTGGCTGCATTCGATCGCAGTATCGGTGATCCTGAACGGGCTCAAGAAGGTGCGGCGGATCCACGGGCGCGAGATCGGCGGGGATGAGCTCCCCGAGATCACAGTCACCGCGAGAGAAGCCGAGCCGGACCTGAAGGTGCGACTGAAGCGGGCGATCGATGCACTGCCGCAGGGTTATCGCACGGTGTTCGTGATGCACGACGTCGAGGGCTACACGCACGAGGAGATCGCCGCCGCGCTGGGGATCCAGTCCGGTACCTCGAAGGCACAACTGTTCCGGGCGCGCGCCAAGTTGCGCACCGAGTTGGCGGATTTCGCCGGGGAGTGGGCATCGTGAACGATCAGGAATCACACGACGGGTTCGAGGCGTTCGTCCGGCGTGAGGCGGCTGGCTACAACCAGCCTCCTTCGGGAGTACCGCGCGATGAGATGTGGAGTGCGATCGCCGAGAGTCGCACCGCTCGTCGCCGCCCGAGGCGCTGGGCGCCCTGGATCGGGATGGCCGCGACGCTCATCCTGGGCGTTGGGATCGGCCGGTTCGCGTTGCAACGTGGCACGTCGTCGACCGATTCCGCTCTTCCTGGGACGAACGTCACCCTGACGCCGACCGCGGTCAAGATCGACTCCACGACTCCACCGGTCCTCCTGCCCGACGCGTTCCCGCGCCGGGTGCCAGCAGTCCGAGTGGCCTCCGCGGTGCGCTCGGCCGGCGGCCGCGAAGATCCGAACAACCCCGACGCGGCGGACGCATCGTACGGCGTTGCCTCGCGTCAGCATCTCTCGCGTGCCGAGGCACTCGTCGCGGTGGTCGCGGCGACGCCGGCGGACGCGATGATGGACTCCCTCACCTCGAAGTGGGCCCGTGACGTCCTGTCGAACACGCGGCTCCTGCTCGACTCCCCTGCCGGCGACGACCCTGTGCGGCGCCAGCTCCTTGAAGACCTGGAGTCCCTCCTCGTGCAACTCGTCCAGCGCTCGGGACGTGCCGCCGAGGACCGGGCGATGATCGATCGCACGCTCCAGCGAACCCAACTGTTGACGCGGCTGCGCTCCGGCGCGACCGGAACCTGAGGATCGACCAGATGAAGCTGCTGACCCTTGTACTCGTCACGGTGGCCGGCACCGGCGCCTTCGTCTCGGCGGAACCACGACTCGTCGGTGAGCCGTTGCCGGCGGCGAGCTGGGCGCCCCTCGACAGCGCCGACACACTCTGGCGACGGGGCCGGATCGCGATCTCTGATGAGGCGTGGTCCGAAGCTGCCGAGGCCTTCCGCGCGATCGTCGATCGCTTTCCGCGCTCGACCTACGCTGGCGATGCGCTCTACTGGGAGGCGTTCGCGCTGCAGCGGGTCGGCGGACGCGTCGACTTGCGGCGTGCGGCGTCGGCGCTCGCACGGCAGAAGAACGACTATCCGAAGTCGGCGACCTACACCTCGGGGGAGTCGAGCACGCTGTTGGCGCGCGTGAACGGCCGTCTCGCTCGCAGCGGGGACGCCGAGGCCGCGCAGACGGTGTCGGAGATGGCGTCGGCGATCGCCGAAGTCGCGGCGACAAGCGTCACCTCGGCGCTGAGCGCGGCCGCGGCCGAGGTCGCACGCGTCGCTCCGGAGGTAACTCGCGAGCTCTCGCGCGCCTCGGCGGAGCTTGCGCGGAGCCAGAGCGAGATGGCACGCGAGATGGCGCAATCGGGACGCCGCGGCGACCGCGACGTGCCTCCGGGCTGCGAGTACGCCGAGGACGATGAGCGGGTCGAGGCACTGAACGCGCTCCTGCATATGAACTCGGAGCAGACGCTCCCCGTCCTCCGGAAGGTGCTCGAGCGGCGCGACAAGTGCTCGGAGGTGCTGCGGCGGAAAGCGGTGTTCCTCGTCTCGCAGCAGCGCTCGGACGAGGCGGTGGACATCCTGTTGAACACGGCGAAGAACGATCCGGACCGGCCGACCCGCGAAGACGCGGTGTTCTGGCTCTCGCAGACGCGCAGCGAGCGCGCGGTCGAGGTGCTGGAGCAGATCCTCCTCAAGGAAGCGCCCGACGAGGAACTGCAGAAGAAGGCGGTCTTCGCCCTCTCGCAGACCCGGAGTGAGCGCGGCCAGCGGATCCTTCGCGACTTCGCGAAACGCACCGACGTGGACGAGGAGGTGCGTGGCGAAGCGATCTTCTGGCTCGGCCAGGGGCGCGGAGAGCAGAACGCGGCCTTCCTCCGCGACATCTTCTCCTCGCTCGAGAGTCAGGAGCTGCAGGAGAAGGTGATCTTCGCGATCTCGCAGAGCCGGAACGCCGAGAATTCGAAGTTCCTTCTCGCGGCGGCGAAGAACCAGCGGCTCGACGCCGAACTGCGCAAGTCGGCGCTCTTCTGGGCTGGGCAGAGTGGCGCGCCGGTGAGGGACCTCGCCGAGATCTACGACAGCGGTGGCGACGACAGGGAACTGCGCAATCAGGTGATCTTCGTCCTCTCGCAGCGGCGCAACGATGCCGCAGCGATCGACAAGCTGCTCGACATCGCGCGGAAGGAGCAGGACCGTGAGCTCCGGCGCCAAGCGATCTTCTGGCTCGGACAGTCGCGGGATCCGCGGGTGGCCAAGCTGCTCGAGGAGATCATCAACAAGTGAGGAGGATGGCGGACGGCGGTTGGCGGACGGCGGTTATCACGGAGACTTCGATGTCCACGGTCAGGCGAGTCATCATTCCCGTCGCGGTCTTCGCGGCGATGGGTGCGGGAGCGGGACAGGATGCTGGGGCACAAACGCTCGCGCAGCGAGTGAGCGCGACACAGAGTGGAACGGTTCGATTCGAGTACGCGGCGGCGGAGGGCGTGTGCGGGAATGGGCGGGGGAACATCTCCATCCGGCGCGGCGATGGTCGCAGCACCTACTCGCAGGGGAGCAGGCACGAGTGGGAGGACGAATGCGAGTCTGGGCCGGTGCGCGTCGCCCTCGACTTCTCTCGCGGTGAGATCACGGCCGTCCGCGCCTACGTCGGCGGGCGGTGGCGTGGGACCGCGGATGCGGATCTCGGGACGGTCAGCGCCATCGAGGCGAGTGACTACTTGATGCGGATCGCCGAGCACGCGAGCGCAGGGCCGGCGAAAGAAGCGATCTTTCCGGCGACGATCGCCGAGGGCGTGACGATCTGGCCGCGCCTGCTCAAGATCGCGAAGGATGTGGACCGGCCGCGAGAGGTACGCAACTCGGCGATCTTCTGGGCCAGTCAGGCGGCTGGCGAAGCGGCGACCAGGGGCCTCCAGGAGATCGTCGATGATCCCGACGGCGACCGCGAGGTGCGGAAGAGCGCGGTGTTCTCCCTCTCGCAGCGACCGAAGGGTGAGTCGGTGCCGGCGCTCATTCGTGTTGCCCGGACGAACAAGGACCCCGAGATCCGGCGCAGCGCGATCTTCTGGCTCGGGCAGTCGAAGGATCCGAGGGCGCTGCAGTACTTCGAAGAAGTCCTCTTCGCGAAACCCTAGAGCTTCAGCTGGTCCGTATCGCCGCGCGTGACTGAATGGCACGCACGGCATCGCGCTTCGTACGCTTCGGCCCCGCCGACCATCACGGTAGGTGAGTCATAGGCGGCGGGCTTCCCGTCGATGAGCCGCTGGGTGCGGCTCGCCGGGGCGCCGCAGAGCACGCAGATCGCGTGCAGCTTGTCTACCACCTCGGCTACGCACATCAGAGGCGCCATCGGGCCGAAGGGCTCGCCGCGAAAATCGGTGTCGATGCCGGCGAGGATGACCCGGCGGCCGCGGCTCGCGAGGTCGGTCGCGAGCTCGACGATCCCCAAGTCGAGGAACTGCACCTCGTCGATCGCGATGACTTGCGCCATCGGATCGACCCGGAGCGCGATCTGGGCCGACGAATCCACCGGGAAGGCTTCGATCGTGCGACCGTCGTGGCTGCCGACCGCGAAGATGCCGCCGGCGTAGCGGTCGTCGAGATGGGACTTGAACACCTGCACGCGCTTCCGCGCGATCATCGCGCGACGGACGCGTCGCATCAACTCCTCGCTCTTTCCGCTGAACATCACTCCGGCGATGACTTCGATCCAGCCGCCGGTCAGCTGGAACGATCCAGTCACCGCGGCCCCCGCGGCCCACGGGGCCGGTCGTCGTCGCGCCGCGGGCCGCTCCGGGGGCGGTCGTCGTCGCGCCGCGGGCCACGTGGGCGATCGCCTTTCGGAGAGAAGGGGCGGGGTGGTCGGTCGCCGCGCGGACGATCATCGCGGCTGCGTGGCGGTGCACTGCTGGCGGCCGGCGCGGCCGCGGCGAGTTCGGCGCGCATACGCCGCTCGGTCTCACGTACCAACGCCGCCTGCGCGCTGCGCGTGCGGTCGAGCAGACGCAGCGCGGCGGCGGCTACTTCAAGGCCGTCGTGCTCGACGAGCATTGGCTCGAGCGAGAGGATCTCCCGCGACGGGATGCCCTCGGCGAGCACGTCGCGAAGCTCGGCCCGAGCGCGTGCCTCGGCAGCGCGTGCCTGCGCGAGCGTGGCCCGCATCACGAAGGGCCGGACTGGTGCCGGCTTGGCGAGGTGCATCAGGGTGGCTCGGTCACGTGGCGTGACGATCGCGACGAGTTGGGCCGGCGTTGCGGCGATGGCTCTCGCCCATTGGGCCGAGCTTGGCACGCCGAGGAAGACGACGAGAGTGGTGTTCGCCTCGACGGCGCCGTCGCTGAAGCGAGCCAACGGACCCTCCTCGTAGCCGAGCGCGGAGAGCAGCGAGCGAGCGGCAGCGATCTGGGCGGGATCAGCGGCGACGATCGTCGTCGTCGGTGCGTCGGTCTCGTCGAGGAGCGAGGGGAGCGCCTCGACCGGGGATCCAGTGACCGCGAGGTACCGGAGAGCTGGCGGCGTGGCTTCACTCGCTGGTGCAGCCTCGTCGATCACGCGGCGCGCGCGGTGCAGGTGCCGCTCGAGGAGCTGTTCGACGGCTGCCGTGGGCTCGAGCGCGGTGAGGAGGCGCGCCGCGGTCTTCGGTACTTCGGTGATCAGGGCCCCGAGTTCTGGGTCGTCGGCATCGAGGTCGTCGGCACAGGCGAGGAGCAGTGTACCGACCTGTCCGAGCTTGAGGGCCGACGCCGCGAGCAACGGCGCGAGGGCGGAGGGGGCGCCGACTACGACGGTGGCAGGCGCTCCAGCGAGGAGGCGTTTGCCGCGCGGGGCGCTGGTCACCGCGACGATCCGGTGGCCCTCAGCGACCGGGAGGGCCGCAAGGGCACGTGCCAGCGCCACGGTCGCGCCGGAGTCGGGTACGACCACGAGGAGGCCCGGGGCACCGAGATCCCGCGGGACGCGTTCGAGGGCAGGCGCGGCGATGCGCGCGATGCGCGCCCAGTCCGGCGGGAGGAAGTGGGCCACGTGGGCAGAGCGGACGGTACCAGCCGTCTCGCGTTCGGGTGCGGTCACTGCGGAACCTCGGTTTTCAATGGCGCGCCGATAGGCGCGGGGATTATCGTTGGTCGAGCGCGAAATATAGCCGCCTCGCCAGCGCTCGGTCCCGACCGACATCCCCGATCTACTCCCGTGCAGCGGAGGCTCCCGCGTGTCCGTGCCTGATCCCTTCCGGCCCTCGGCTAACGTCGCGTCGATCCGCGAATCGGCGACGATCGCAGTCTCCCAAAGGGCGAAGGCGATGAAGGCTGCGGGACGCGAGGTGATCGACCTCGGCGCGGGGGAGCCCGACTTCGACACGCCCGAGCCGATCCGGCAGGCAGCCGAGGACGCGCTCGACCGTGGGGCCACCCGGTACACGGCGATCGAAGGGATCGCCCCATTGCGCGAGGCGATCGCGTCGTCGGCCGCCGCCGCGTACCGCGGCGATGACAGGATATCGTTTGGTGACGTCGTCGTGTCGACCGGATCGAAGCAGGCGCTCTACAACGCCTGCCTCGTGCTCTTCGGGCCAGGCGACGAGGTGCTCGTGCCGACCCCGTCGTGGACCAGCTACTATGAGATGGTGGCGCTCTCGCGCGCGACGGCGGTCGAGGTGCACGGGGATCCGGCGCGCGGATACAAGGTCGACCCCGAGCGACTCGCCCGCCACGCGACACCGCGCACGCGGGGCGTGATGCTCAACTCCCCGAGCAATCCGACCGGTTCCGTTTACACGGCCGAAGAACTTCGCGCGATCCTCGAGCTGGCGGCTGCGCGCGGATGGTGGGTCATCAGCGACGAGATCTATCGGCGCATCACCTACACCGGCACCGCACCCGGCGCGTTCGATGTTGCGTCGCGCCGCGACCGACTCGTCGTCGTGGATGGTGTCGCGAAGGCGTACGCGATGACCGGCTGGCGGATCGGGTGGACCGTCGCGCCAGCTGAGGTCTCGCGCACGATCGCGGCGCTGCAGTCGCACACGACCTCGAACGCGACGACCGTCGCCCAGCACGCCGCGCTCGCGGCGCTCACCCTTGGGGAACCGGTCGAGCGCGCGGTCCGCGCGATGGTCGCCGAGTTCCGAGCGCGACGCGATGCCGCCCTACCGATCCTCCGGGCCGCGCCGGAACTCACGGTGCTGCCTCCCGAGGGCGCGTTCTACTTCTTTCTTCGGGTTCCCGGCGGGGGATCCGACGCCGGGGGTGCCTTCAGTGCGCGGCTCCTCGAGTCGGAAGGGGTCGCGATCGTGCCGGGGTCCGCCTTTCGGACACCTGACTGGGTGCGCGTCTCGTACGCCGCCGATCGCGCGCTCGTCGTCGAGGCGTGCCGCCGTATCGTGCGAGCCGCCGCCGAGTCCACCACCTGAGGATCGGTCGCGTGCACCGTTCCGCGACGATGTGCGCACTTCCGCTCCCGGTGCGCGTGCGTCGTGGCGCCATCGTGGCGACAACCTGAACGGGGGAGACCGGTGTCGCTCGAACTGCAGGTGGAGACGATCGCGGAAGGGGAGCTGCCAGCCGTCGACTACCGCTGGGATCCAGACACCGACATCCTGACACTCACTCTCCGGCCGACCGGCGTCGCCGAGGGACTCTCGGGGTCGGTCGATATCCAGGGCGCGGACGGTGCGTGGCTTCTGCTGGAGATCTCGTCCGGCCGCTTGGCCTCTGTGGAGGTCGCGGTCTGGCCGGACGTGCGGACGGTGGAACTGCTGCAGCCACCGACAGGCGCCGGGGCGGCACGGTTGCGGGTGCCCACCCAAGGCTCGAAGCTGGGCACGGCGGCGCTCGAAGTGGAGGCGGCGATCCTCGCGGTAGCCGACCGGGCCGAGCGGACGATACACTTCCGCATCGGTCCGATGCGGCCCTCGCGCGCGTTGAAGGTCGCGCGGGACCTGCTCGTCGAGCTGGACACCAAGTCGCGCATCGCTGGGCTCTGGCTCCTCAACGTCCCCCCGTTCCCCCCATCGCCATGATCACCACCATCGTCCTCATCCACGCCGAGCCGAGGCTCATCCCGAAGTGTGCGGCCGCGCTTGCGGGCATCGAGGGAGTGACCGAGGTCTACTCGGTGTCGGGGGACTGGGACCTCGTGGTGCTCCTGAAGGTCAAGGAGTACGAGGACATCGCGCGAATCGTCACGGAGCGATTCCCCGAAGTCCCGGGACTCGTGAAGACGACGACGCTCACCGCCTTCCGTGCCTACTCCAAGGCCGACCTGGAGCAGGCGTGGGATATGGGTGCGGACTGACTAGCGCGGCGCACCAGCAGCGGCGCGGTCAAGGCACCAGTTCTCGCTGACGCGGAACGCCTGGGCCCAGCGCCCGCCCGAGCGCTTGAGGATCGCGAGTTCGGGGACGCCGGCGTAGTGCCACACTTCGAGGATGATCTCGTCGACGCCATCGCCGTCGAGGTCGGCGTGGTTCACGAGGCGCTGGAACTCGACGGTCCGCGACTCCCCCGACGCCACGTGGTGGTAGGTCGTGAGCACCGTTCGCGCTGAATCCTCGGCCAGCACGAGCACCATCGAGGTGTGGCCCGCGCCGGGCCCAGCGTCGCCAGCCTCGGGGTCGATGTAGCTCGCGAGGAGCGTGAGGCCGTTCGGCCCGGCGCCGGTGCGCAACCAGCGGGCGATGAACTCGAGATGATCCAGCTCTTCGGTCCCGACTCCTTCCGCAGCGGCCACCGAATCGGCGAGAGGCTTCGCGCGCGACCTGGCATCCCCCGGCACCGCGCGCGCGTCCGTGCCTTGCTTCAGCGGCCGGCTCGAGGCGAGGAACTCGAGACTCTCCTCGGTCCGGGGGCGTGTGGTCAGCTTGACGAGCGCCTGCGGCACGACGTTGCGGCAGCCGGGGAGCGAGTAGAGTGCGTCGCCATCGGCAGGCCACATCCCACGCATCACCTCGATCGTGCCGGCGTCAAGGCCATTGCGGTAGATCGGCATCAGGCGCGCGGTCGCAAAGAAGCCCGAGTCGAGCGTGCGCCAGCCGGCGGCGTCGAGAGTGAGAGGACCGAGCTTACCCTTATCGACCAGGGCGAGTGGCGCGGCGCGCAGCGTGTCGCGATCTCCGAAGACCTGGAAGAGTACCGTCGCCGAATCGGAGATCGTGATCGTCGCCATGGGCGGCGATTGCGGCTCGTCGGCCTTCTTGTCGCAGGCGGCGAAGAGGAGTAGGATGCTCGCGATGGACGCAGGGCGGCGCATCTCGCGAAGCTACGGCGCCCCTCAGGGCGCGGCAAGCGTGCGTTCGGCATTGCGGTCGCTGCGCTCGGCGGGGATCAGGGCGGCGTTGCCATCGGCGCCCCTCGAACTCTCGGCGCGTTCCGATCAACCACCGCGTCTCGAAGCGCCGCTCGCGCTCGAGGGGGCCACGCTCGCGGTGCGCCGCGTGGCTGGGGAACCGGTCGCCGGATTCACCGCCTTCCTCGATGGAGTGCAGCGATCGCAGGTCGTCGGCTACGCGGATGCGATGCCGATCGTGCACGCCGATGTCGCCGCAGTGGTACGGGAACGCGTGACGCGCCGGCTACGCACCTGGCGGGCTCCCCGAGTGATCCGGCGGCTCTATGCGCCACTCAGTTCCCTCGATCCGGCGCTCGCCCTGGTGCTCCACGAGCGATGTGGTGCGGTGGATCCGTTCGCGGGAGAGGAACCCACCCTCGTGCGTCATCCACAGGAGTGCACGGCGCGCGCGCTCACAGCGGTCCAGCGCGAGCGAGAGGGTGCGGAACTCGCGCTCCTCGAGGAGTGGCTCGCGGGTCCGGGGGGGCCGGTCCTGGTGGACGGAGGCATCAGCGGGAGCCGCGCGGCGACGACGGATGGTCGCGCCGTCGGGGTGGTGAAGTCGCACCGCACGCTCTACGCGACAGGCGAGTCGCTGCCAGTGATCCTTGGCCTCCGCGAAGGAGAACGGACGACCGCAGTCGGTGTCACCTCACCGCGGCGCTTCCCGGTGGCGACCTGGTATCTCCGCCTCCGCGATCCCGGGAGCGGCTCACCGTTCTTCGGCTTGGTGCGGGTCGAGGTCGCCCGCGAGGGTGATCTCACCGCGCGAGCCGACGAGGCCTCACGCTGGCTCCTCGCCGAGCGGACGCCGGTGGCGCTCCCCGACCCGCGCTGGGACGTGATGTCGTACGGCGTGCGCGATTGCGAGCAGTACCTTTCCGCGATCATCCGATGACAGCGACGATCCTCGGGCGCGTGGTCGCCACCGAGCGGCGGCCGAACACGCCGCACGAGTTCCACTTCTGGACCGCGCTCGACGCGCCGGTCGGGATCGGGACGATCGTACGGGTCGAGACCGACCGCCCGGTCTCGGGAGTCCTGCCGCGCGTCTACGGCGTGGTGACCGAGGCGTTCGGCTTCACCGACCTGCAGACTCCGCTGCACGACGTCCTCGGGGCCGACGGCGACCCGGCGCAGTCGGTCGCGGCGCCGACCGAGCGCACCGAGATCCGGCTCTACACCGCCGCTGTCCTCCGCCACGTCCCCGAGGAACCGCTGCAGCCGGTGGCGATGGGGAGCGTGCACCTCGCGAGCGAGTCCGACGTCCAGATCGCGTTGCGGATGGAGTCGTACGCGACTGGCGAGAGCGCCCGCGGGATCCCGGTGGGGCTGTATCGCGCCGGAGGCACCGAAGCGGCGATCCACCTCGACGCCGATTTCCTCCTCGGCCCCGAGGCGGCGCACCTGAGCATCTCCGGCGTCTCCGGGCTCGCGACCAAGACGAGCGCGGTCGAGTGGCTCCTCGCCAGCATCTTCGCACATCTCCCGGCGTCCAAGGGCCGCGTGGCCGCCGTCTGCTTCAATGTGAAGGGTCCCGACCTCTGCTTCCTCGACCAGCCCGCGACGGCGCTCTCCGAGGAGGACCGGGCGCTCCACGAGGCGCTCGGCGTGCCGGCGAAGCCATTCGAGAAGGTGCGTTACTTCGCGCCCTGGAGCGCGAAGGGGGGACAACTCGCCACACTCCGATCCAACGACGCGCTGCAGGAGAACGTCCAGCCGCTCACGTGGGGGCTGCGCGAGACGCTGCAATACGCCGAGGTCCTACTCAACAAGGACGACATCGACGCGAAGGCCGACGCGCTGATCGACTTCATCAAGGAGCGCGTGCTCGACCAGGTCTTCACCGATCCCGGGTTCCTCGAACGGGCGCACGAGGTGCGCTCCTTCTCCGACCTCGAGGGGTGGTTCCGCGAGCTGCTCCGATCCATGGAATCGAGGAATGCCGACGTCTGGCGCACGCATCACGTCGCGACCATCCGGAAGGTCCGGAACCGGCTCTCGAACATCTCCACGCGGTGTCGCGGGCTCGTCACCGACGACGGGTCGGTGAGTGACCTCCCGTTCAAGGAGTTCGAGGATCGCACGGTGTACGTCGTGGACGTCGCGAACCTCGAGGAGGACGCGCAGGACCTCGTCTTCGCTCGCGTCGTCTCGCAGTTGCGCGAGCACCTCGAGAAGCGCCAGCTCGGGGTCGAGCAGGTGGTCGTCTTCGTGGACGAGCTCAACAAGTACGCGCCGGCCGATGGCCCCGAGACCTACGTGCGCAAGATGCTGCTCGACATCGCCGAGCGGGGGCGCTATCTGGGGCTCGTGCTCTTCGGCGCGCAGCAGTTCCGCTCGCAGGTGCATCGGCGGGTCGTGGGCAATAGCGGCACCTCGCTCTATGGCCGGATGGACCCCGACGAACTCGCGACGCCGGGCTACCAGACCTTCACGCCGGCGACGAAGGCGCGCCTCGCGACGCTCGAGAAGGGCCAGCTGATGGTGCGCCATCCGCACTTCGGGCAGCCGATCTTCGTGCGCTTCCCGCGGCCGGCGGTGCTGGGCGGCCGCGAGGGCGTGGAGCGGTTCCCGCAGGCCGAAGAGCTCCCGCTCGATGCGGCCGTGACGAAGGCGCTCCGCAAGCTCGACCCGGCGATCACCCTCGGCTGGGTCAAGGACACCCTGGCACTCGCGGGCGAGGACGAGGACGGGATCCTCCGTGCGCGGAACCGCACGCTACAGGCCCGTCCCGACGACGTGAAGGCGTTCTTCAGGGCGCACCTGAAGAAGCGCACGCCGACCGAGCCGGTGGCGCGGCGCGGTCCGACCCCACTGCGCGTTCCCGGCGGCGACGACCCGTACGCCTAGAGGACGGGCGCGTAGATTCCCCTCAAGCGTGCGCCTCGTCCACCTCTCCGACCTGCATCTCGGTTTCCGCCAGTTCCAGCGGCAGACGCCCGCCGGGATCAATCAGCGCGAGGCCGACGTCGCCGCCGCCTTCGCGCGCGCGGTGGACCGGATCATCGCGCTTGCGCCCGACCTCGTGCTGATCGGTGGCGACGTCTTCCACACCGTCCGACCGACGAACACGGCGATCCTCCACGCCTTCAGGCAGTTCGCGCGGCTGGTCGCCGAGCTCCCGCGTGCGCATATCGTGGTCGTCGCTGGGAATCACGACATGCCGCGGTCAAGCGAGACGATCTGCATCCTGCGGCTCTTCGAGCAGGGATTCGTCGCCCGCGACTCCGAGGGCAGGCCTCAGGAGATCGCCGCGCCGCTTCCGATCCTCGTCGCCGATCGTGAGGCGCGCCGGCTCTCCTTCCCGCACCTCGGCTGCTCCGTCCTCGCTGTCCCGGACGTGCCGGTGGGGTCGGTCGATCTCTCTCCGGATCCGACCGCGCGCTACAACGTGTTGTTGCTGCACGGCGAGGTACGCGGCGTGCTCCCGAACTCCGACGACGCCGACCGCGCGGCGTTGCAGATCCCGGTGGACTCGCTGACCGCGCCGGGATGGGACTACGTCGCGCTCGGGCACTATCACGTCTACAAACGCGTCGCCGACCACGTCTACTACTCGGGCGCGATCGAGTACACGAGCACGAATCCGTGGGGCGAACTCGCCGAGGCGAAGGCGGCGAAGCTCCCCGGCAAGGGATTCATCGAGCGCGACCTCGCGACCGGGAAGCAGACCTTCCATCCCCTCGCGGTTTCGCGACCGGTGATGGACCTGCCGCCGATCGAGGGGCGCGGGATGTCGGCGGCCGACATCGACGGCGCCATCCAATCGGCGGTGGCGCGAGTGAGCTCGGGGATCGACGGTGCGGTGGTGCGCCTCGTCGCGAAGAACGTCCCTCGCCACATCGCACGCGAACTCGACCACAAGGCGCTGCGCGAGTTGCAACGCCGCGCACTGCACTTCCACCTCGACACGCGCCGGCCCGAGACGGTGCGCCGCGAGGCGTCGGGCGCGCCGGGCCGTCGCGCCTCGCTCGCCGACACCCTTCGCGACGCGCTGCGGTCGCGAGCACTCTCGTCAGGGATCGAACGCGAGGCGTTGGTCGGACTCGCCCTCAAGTACCTCGATGAGGCCGAGCTCGCGGAGCCGGCACCGTCGCTGCCCGGAGCCGACGGATGAGACTCGTCCGGCTCCGGCTCACGAACTTCCGGCAGCACGCCGAGACGGAGATCGAGTTCGATCTCGGGCTCACCGGCATCATCGGGCCGAACGGAGCGGGGAAGTCGACGATCCTCGAGGCGATCGCCTGGGCGCTCTACGGCGGCAATACGGCGCGCGGCGGCAACGAGTCCCTCCGATTCCACCGCGCCGCGCCACGCGCTCCCGTTCGGGTCGAGCTCGACTTCGATCTCTCTGGGCATCGCTATCGCGTGGTGCGCGGCCTCTCGATGGCCGAGCTGTTCCTCGATGGCGGCGAGCAGCCGATCGCGAACTCGGTGACGACCGTCGGCGAGATGCTCCAGCGGCGGATCGGGATGACCCGCACGGAGTTCTTTAACACCTACTTCACGGGCCAGAAGGAACTCGCGGTGATGCAGGCGCTGTCGTCGGGGGAGCGGGCCCAGTTCCTCTCGCGGGTGCTCGGGTACGAGCGGCTCCGCGTCGCGCAGGACCTGTGCAACGCGAGGCGCAAGGAGCTCGCGAGCGAGATCGCCGGGCTCCGTTCGGGGATGCCCGAACGGGAGGCGGTGGAAGCGCAGGCACGCGAGGCCCAGCTCGTGCTCGCTGACGCCGAGCGAGCGGTGCACGGGGCGGAGCGCTCGGAAGTCGAGACGAAAGAGGCGTTCGACGCGATCGCGCCGCGATGGCTCGCGGCCCAGACCGGCCGCGACGAACGCCAGCGTCTCGAGACCGAACTGGCCGCGGTCGAAGGCGAAGCGGGCGCGCTCACGCGCTCCGAGACGCGACTCGAACAGGAGCTTGCGCAGGTGGCCGAGGCGCGCGCGGCGCTCGCGCCACTGCTGCCCGATGTCGCCAAATTCGAACTGGCCCAAGCGGCGTTGGAATCGCTGCGGGCTCTGGAGGTGCACGACGGGCGCCGCCGCGCGCTGCTGGAGATGCAGGCCGCGCTTGGTACCGAGGTGGAGGCGCTAGTCGAGACACGCACCCGCCTCCGCTCGGCGCCTGAGGAGGAAGCAGAGGCGACGCTCGTGCTCGAGCGACATCGTCACGGATTCGAGGAGGCACAGGGAAAGCTCGAGGCGCGGCGCACCGAGTGGGTCCGCGACCGGCAGGAGGTCGACACGCGACTGCGGGCGCTGCGCGGCCAGTACGCAGAGTTGCGCGATCAGCGCGACCGCCTGTTGCAACTGGGCGAAGAAGGGGCGTGTCCGACCTGCACGCGCCAGCTCGGCGAGCATTTCCGGAACGTCCTCGATGTCGTCGAGCGGCAGATGGAGGTGGTGCAAGCCGACGGGGAGTACTTCAAGTCACGGCTCGAGCAGCTCGAGGTGATGCCGGCCGACATCGAGCACCTCGACGAGCTGCGTCGGACGCTGCAGGTCGAGGTCGGACAGGCGGATCGGCGGCTGGCGACGGTACAATCGGACGTGGCGCAACTCGCGCAGGTCGAGCGCGACCTCGCCGCCAAGTCGGCGCGCCTCTCGAGTGCCTCGACCGAGCTCGAGGCGATCCCCGGCGGCTACGACGCGATCCGCCACCGCGGGCTCGAGGCGGAGCACGAGCGGCTCGCCGAGTCGACGACGCTCGCGAACCGCCTCTCGACGAGGATCGAGCGGGCCCCGGCGCTGCAACGCGAGGCGGAGTCCCTCGCGCGCCAACGCTCGGCGCTGGAGATGCGGCGCGCGGCCGCGTTGGATCGGATCGGCGCGCTGCACTTCCCCGAAGCGGAGTACGTCGAGCTCCGGCGCTTGCACGACGAGGTGGGCGTCGCCTACGCTGAGTCGGCCCGCACCGCCGCGATGGCCCGCGCAGCGCGTGACCTGGCTGCCGCCAGCGCCGAGCGCGCGCGCGAGGCGGAGGCCGAGTACGAGCGGTTGGCCACGAAAGTCGAGGCCCTCGACCGCGATCGTCGCTTGCACGACGAACTCCACCGTGCCTACTCCGACCTGCGCACCGACCTGAATTTCCAATTGCGTCCCGAGGTGTCGGAGATCGCGTCGACCTTCCTCACCGCACTCACCGACGCACGCTACACCGAGCTCGAACTGGACGACAAGTACCGGCTCCTCGTGCTCGAAGAAGGGGTGCCGAAGCCGGTGATCTCAGGAGGCGAGGAGGATCTCGCGAACCTCGTGTTGCGGCTCGCGATCTCGCAGATGATCGCCGATCGCGCGGGACAGGCCTTCTCGCTGCTGATCCTCGACGAGGTCTTCGGGTCGCTCGACGATGTGCGCCGACAGAACGTGCTCTCGCTCCTCCGCGGCCTCAACGACCGGTTCGAGCAGGTGATCGTGATCACGCACATCGAGGGGGTGCGCGACGGACTCGACCGGGTGATCGCCGTTGGGTTCGACGAGCGGACCGGCGCCGCCGTGCTCACCCGGCCGATGGGCCTGAGTCCGGGCCTCGCGGCGCTTGGCGCCGGGAGCGCGGCGTGAACGAGATCCGCGGGCCTCTCCCGATCCGCCCGGCGGATCTGCCGACGCTCAACGTGCTCTTCAGCGACGCCTTCAGCGAGCGCTACCGCCGCGATGGGATGGCGGGGGTGCGGGTGCCGCCGCTCAATCCGGTGATCTGGAGATTCGCGATCGAAGGGGCCGGGGAGGGGGCGATGCTCTGGCGCGACGCGCAGGACCGGATCGCCGCGTTCAACATCGCGCACGTCTCGGGCTCCGAAGGGTGGATGGGGCCGCTTGCGGTGCACGAGTCGTTGCAGGGCCGTGGACTCGGCCAGCGGATCGTGCGGGCGGGGATCGAACACCTGCGCGCCGCGCAATGCCGCGTGATCGGGCTTGAGACGATGCCACGCACGATGGACAACATCGGGTTCTACGCGGGGCTCGGGTTCGTGCCCGGCCGGCTCACGATCACGCTGACGCTCGAGGCCAACCCGACGACCGATCTGCGTCCGGTGGTGTTAACCTCCCTCGGTACGGGGGAGCGTGAGGTGGTGATCCGGCAATGCGCGGCGCTCACCAAGATCCTCCGCGAGGGTCTCGACTTCACGCGCGAGATCACGCTCACGCTGCAGCACGCGTTGGGTGATTGCATCGTGCTTCGAGATTCGGCGGGCGCGCTGGAGGGGTTCGCGCTCTTCCACGACGTGCCGCTGGTCGAGGGACGTGGCCGTGACGAGTTGCGCGTGCTCAAGCTCGCGCTACGCGATCAGGGGACGGTGCCGCGGGTCGCCGAGGCGCTTGTCGCGCAAGCGCGGCGCAGCGGAGCCCTCCGGGTCGCGATCCGCACCCAAGGCGAGTACGGGCCGGCGTTCCGCTCGCTGGTTGCCCACGGCGCGCGCGTGCGGTGGACCGACCTGCGAATGACACTGACCGGCTTCGAGGATCCCCTGCCGACCAGCGGGATCGTGCTCTCGAACTGGGAGATCTGAGCGCTACTTCGCCTTGCGGGCGCGCTCGGAACGCTTGAGGGCGCCGAGCACGAGGAAGAACACACCGAGGGTGAGGAGGGCGTGGATCGCGCCGGGCGCTTCGAAGAACCAAGTGCCGGCGACCCAGACCAGCAGCATCGCGAGACCGGAAAGCGTGAGCAGATCCATAGCCCGTAAGATGGCGGTTGACGGTCGGTGGACGGAAGTGGCTGCGTGCGGTCTTCTGTCTGGCGTTCGCCAGCACCCACATCTACATTCGAATGACAACTGACGGGACGAAGGGGATCTACCTTTTGAGCCGATAAGTCCTTAGAAGCGGATCCGACATCTCTGCTGACGCCACGCCCGGACGCCGGGAAGACGAACGTAGGGTGAGGGCCTCACGTATTCGACAGGGCTTCAAAAAACCTCTCTTCGTTCCACTCCTGCCGACGCCTCGTCCTCGCGGACGGGGCGTTGGCTCGTTCAGGGGGTGGGGTCGCGGAACCGCGGCCCACAGGGCAGGGTTAGTGTAGTCCTCTGCCGTCCGCCAACCGCCGTCCGTCCTCATGCCTGTCGTTGCGATCACCCGCCTGCTCCGCTTCAACGCCGCCCACCGGGTGCACAACCCCGCGCTGAGCGACGAGGAGAACGTCCGGCTCTTCGGCAAGTGCAACAATCCCAACTGGCACGGCCACAACTACACCCTCGAGATCACGGTCGAGGGCGAGGTGGATCCGCGGACCGGCTACGTGATCGATCTCGCCGAACTGAAACGGATCGGCGAGCGGGAGCTGGTGGACCTGATGGACCACAAGAACCTCAACCTGGATGTCCCGTTCATGCACGGGGTCATCCCCACCACCGAGAATCTCGTGCTTGCCTGCTGGCGGATCCTGGCGCCGAAGGTCACGCCGGCGCGCCTCGCCAAGCTCAAGCTCTGGGAGACGGAGAATCACTATGTCGAGTATCAAGGCCGCTGAGGCGGCAAGGGCCAAGCGCACGCTGGCGAGTGCCGACGAGTTCGAGTCCTCGCCGCCGCTCTCGGCGGACCGGATGCTCGAGTTCGAGAACATCGTCCGTCGCGAGATCGAGTTGATCGGCGAGGACCCGTCGCGACCCGGACTGCTCAAGACCCCCGAGCGCGTCGCGAAGGCGATGTCCTGGCTCACCCGTGGGTATGAGATGAACGTCGCCGATGTCGTTGGCGACGCCGTCTTCGAAGAGGAGCACGCGTCGATGGTGATGGTGCGCGACATCGAGCTCTACTCGATGTGCGAGCACCACATGCTCCCCTTCTTCGGCAAGGCGCACATCGCCTACATCCCCAAGGGGCGGATCGTCGGCCTCTCGAAGCTGCCGCGGATCGTCGAGGTCTTCGCGCGTCGCCTACAGGTGCAGGAGCGGCTAACCGAGCAGATCGCACAGGCGATCGAGGAGGTGCTGCGCCCCGAAGGTGTCGGCGTCGTGATCGAATGCGAGCACCTCTGCATGATGATGCGGGGCGTGGAGAAGCAGAACTCGCGCACGATCACCTCGGCACTTCGGGGTTCGTTCAAGGACGCGCCGATGACCCGTGACGAGTTCCTGCGTCTCGCCTACGGCGGCTCGGCCAAGGTCTGACGGCGTGATCCATCCGCTTGCGGGGCGCAGCGCGCTCGTCACCGGCGCCTCGCGAGGGATCGGCGCGGCGATCGCCCGTGGGCTGGCCGGCGCGGGGGCGCGGGTCGTGCTGGTCGCCCGCTCGCGCGATGCGCTCGACCGACTCGCCGCGACCCTCCCGCACGGGGCGTCGGCCCTGGTGGCCGACCTTGTCCAGACGTCAGCGGCCGCCGCGCTCGCCGACGCAGCGCGCGGCCTCCTCGGCGCGGATCCCGACATCGTCGTCCACGCGGCGGGGACCTTCCCACTCGGGCCGCTGGTGGACGTGAGCGACGCCGAGCTCGACATCGCCCTCGCACTCAACTCGGCGGCGCCACTGCGGCTCACGCGGGCGGTGCTCCCGGGCATGCGCGCGCGGGGGAGTGGCCACATCGTGACGATCGGATCGGTCGCCGACCGGACGGTCTTCCCGGGCAATGCGATCTATGCGGCGACCAAGCACGCGGTGCGGGCGATGCACGAGGTGCTTCGGATGGAGACCGTGGGGAGTGGCGTGCGCGCGACCCTCGTCTCGCCCGCAGCGACCGACACGCCGATCTGGGACGCGTACGATCCCGACGGGTCGCCGGACCTTCCCTCGCGGGCGATGATGCTCCGGGCCGAGGATGTCGCTGATGTGGTGCTCTGGGCCGTGACGCGTCCGGCCCACGTGGATGTCGAGGAAGTGCGGCTCTCGCGCAGCTAGCCGGGATGCGTCTCGAACTCGCCGAACGGCTGCGCTGTCCCGAACCGCACGCGCCGACGCCTCTGATCGTGATCGCCGAGGAAGTGCTCGAGCGGGACCTGGTGCGCGGCGTGGCTGGGTGCCCGCTCTGTGGTAGGGAGATCCGTGTCGCTCACGGAGTGCTGCAGTTGGGGCCGACGACGGACGGCGGAGGGTGGACGGCGGTGCGAAGCGATGCGGGGAGCGATGCGGGGAGCGATGCGGGGCTGGATCGCCTGCAGGCCCTGCTCGGACTTGCCGAGCCCGAAGGGGCGGTGCTGCTCGGTGGGAGCTACGTCGCGTTCGCCGAGGCGCTGAGGCGGCGATGCGAGGTGAGCGTGGTCGAGATCGGCGCGTGGGATGCGATCCCATTCACCGATGGGACCTTTCGCGGGGCTGCGCTCGACGGTCGGGCTGCGAAGGGGCTACTGGGCGACGCGGTGCGATGCGTGATGCGGGGGGGACGCGTTGTCGGGGCTATCGAGCTCGCCGTGCCTGCCGGCGTCCGAGAACTGGCGCGCGACGAGCGCGAGTGGGTCGGCGAGCGCGACGCGACGAGCGGTGTGGTCGAGTTGAAGCGGAGGAGCTAGGTCGCCCTCAGTCGTCCGATTCGTATAGCGAATCGATCAACTGCTTGTATGTCTGATCGATCACCCGCCGCTTCACGCTCAGCTTGGGCGTCAGCTCGCCGCGCTCGATCGAGAAGTCGTGCTCGAGAAGCGCGATCTTCTTCGGGCTCTCGAATGAGGCGAGCCCTTCGAGTGTGCTCCGCACTTCCTTGTCCATCTTGGCGCGGATCGTCGGCATCTCGAGCAGTTGCCGCCGCTCGGTCCAGATGATGTCCTTGATCGTTCCCGCCCACTTCTCGAGGTTGTCCCAGTTCGGCACCACGAGCATCACCACGAACTTCCGCTTGTCGCCGATCATCACCGCCTGCGAGACGTACTTGTTCGTCTTGACGCGGTTCTCGATCGGCTGCGGGGCGATGTTCTTCCCGCCCGCCGTCACGATGATGTCCTTCTTGCGGTCGGTGATCCGCAGGAACCCGTCCTCGAGCACGCCGATGTCGCCGGTGTGGAACCAGCCCTCCGTGTCGATCGACTCGGCGGTCGCATCGGGGCGGTTGTAGTAGCCCTTCATCACGTGGGGGCCGCGGGTCAGGATCTCCCCATCGGCGGCGATCGTGACCTCCACGCCCTTCACCGGTTTCCCGACCGAGCCGATCCGGAAGGCGTCGTCGGAGTTCACGCAGATCACCGGTGAGGTCTCGGTGAGGCCGTACCCCTCGAGGATCTTGAGCCCGGCCGCATAGAAGAACTTGTTGATTGACGGGGCAAGGGGCGCGCCGCCGGAGACGAAGTACCGGAGCCGTCCTCCCGTGCGCTCCTTCAGCTTCGAGAAGACGAGTTTCTGCGCGACGCCGTACTTCCAGGCGAGGAAGGGACCCGGTCGGCGGTCGGCCAGCACCTCGTCGGCCCACTTGTCGGCGACGGCGCGGGCCCAGGCGAAGATCCGCGCCTTCACGGCGCCACCCGACACCGCGTTCTCGAGCACACGCGCATACATCTTCTCGAAGAGCCGGGGCACCGACATCGCGACGTGCGGTCGCACCTCGGAGAGGTTGAAGGGCACGGTGTCGATGCTCTCGGCGTACGCGATGCTCACGCCCCGCGAGAAGAAGAGGTAGTCCCCCATCCGCTCGAAGATGTGAGAGAGCGGCAGGAAGCTCAGTGCGACCATCCCGCTCTCGAGCGGCACCTTGACGTTGGACGCGAGCACGTTCGACGAGATGTTGTCGTGCGTCAGCATCACGCCCTTCGGGAGGCCAGTCGTCCCCGAGGTATAGATGAGGGTCGCGAGGTCATCGGGCCTCACGGCGAGAGCGCTTGCCTTCCACTCGGCGGCGGCGCGCTCGGTGTCGCGCGCCGCGCCCTTGGCCTCGAGCTCGCGGAAGGTAAGATCGGCGCCGATCGGCTTCGGGTCGGTGAAAGAGATGATCGTCCGCACCGTCTTGAGCTGCGCGCGAACACCGGCCGCCTTGGCCGCCTGCTCTGCGCTCGAGACGAAGAGCGCGACCGCTCCCGAGTCATTCAACGGATGGACGATCTGTTCGGCCGGGAGGGTCGGATAGATCGGCACGTCGGTCATCCCTCCGCCGAGGCAGGCCCAGTCGGCCAGAGCCCACTCGGGCCGATTCTCCGACATGATCCCCACGCGGTCGCCGCGCGCTACGCCGAGGGCGCCAAGGCCGAGCGAGACCCGACGGACCCGCTCCAGCACTTCGCGATGCGTGATCGGCGTGTACTTCCCGTCGCGCTTGTACTGGTACGCGTTCGGGAGATCGAATCGCTCGAGTGCGTCGAAGAAGATCGCTGTCAGGGTGCTCGGAGCGGTGCGGGGGCCACCGGAGACGATCATGCGAGTCCCTCTTGGGGGGGAGAGCTAGGGAGCAACGGCTGGAGCGATTCTCACGACGAATCGGACGGGACTGCCTGGCACCACGACACCGTGCAACTTCACTTCCGCGACCACGACGAACGAATCCACCGATGCCACGAGACGTCCGGCCCAGACACGCAGCTTCCGCACCGAGGTGCCCTCGGCAGTCGTTGTGTCGAGCGCCGACCGCATGCCGCCGCCGCTTAGCAGCGTGACCAGCGACGTATCGCCCGGGGCGAGTGTATCGCCAGCGTGCACCGCGCGCCAGCGCACGACCCATCCCGGCACGTTCGCGGTGAGCCCGCCGACCGTATCGGTCGTCTGTAACCGCAGCCGGAGTTCAGGCGTGGTGTTCGTTCCCACATCGGGGAGCGCGTAGGCGAACTGGACCAGCGAGTCCTGTTCGGTGAAGGTCGTGTCCGGCCGGCGCGAGACGATGATCGTCCGGGACGACGACTGCAGCCCGCCGACCGCCGCCACCACCCGCACCGATCCGGTCCGCCGTGTCGTCGTCAGGATCCCAGTCGCGCTGATCGTCACGCCGGTGTCGAGCGAGAGGTACGAGATCGGCGCCGCGGCGATCTCGTCGAAATCGCTATTGAGTGCGACCGCGCGGAGCGGCGTTGCCGCCCCGAGCGCGTCGCGGAGCGTGTCCTGCGCGAGGACCGATGGGTACGCGATGCCTTCGAACTCAAGGGCGAAGGGGGCGTTCGGGTCGGTGCTGAGATCGAGGCAGCCGATGAGCGCCGCCCCGAGGACCGCTGTCGAGACGCCCCACCGAGTGCCCCGCCGCCCTGCGCGAAGCGTCACTGCCCGATCCGCTCGGCGAGCCGCGTTGCGAGGTTCACATAGGCCTGCGACGCCGGATCGGCTGGGGAGCGCACCACAGCCGGTTGCCCCGCCGCGAACGCCTCCGCCACCGCGGTCGAACGCGGCACGACGATGTCGATCATCAGGTGCGCCGGAACCTTCTCGCGGATGTAGGTCGCGGTCGTTTCGCAGGCGGGATTCCCTGCTTCGAACATCGTGAGGAGGATCCCGTCGAACACCAGATGCTCGTGCTTCGTCACGATGTCCTGGATGCCGCGCAGGATCTGTGGCGTGGTCTGCAGGGCGAGAGGCTCGGCTTGCAGTGGGATCAGAACACGGTCGGATGCGCCGAGCGCACCGCGAGTCACCGGTCCGAGCCCCGGGGGCGTGTCCACGACGACGATGTCGCACTTGTCAGCCGCCGCAGCGAGCATTCGCGCGAGCAGGTCCGACGAGGCGATCTGCTCCTGATACGCCGTGTGGTCCACCGCGTCGGTGACGCTCCCCGCGAGCATCACACGGAGCCAGGGAAGCGCCGTCGGGAGGAGGACATCACGAAGCGTGCGCTCCCCCGAGAGGTAGTCCGCGAATCCGTAGGTCGGGTGCCCACGACGGAGCCCGGCGCCGTAGCGGACCGAGCCTTGCGGGTCCACGTCCACCAGCAGCGTCTTGCGCCCGCGTCGGGCGAACGCGGCGGCGAGGTTCACGGCGGTGGTCGTCTTGCCGACGCCCCCCTTCTGGCTCACGATGGTGAAGATCGTTCCCACGTCAGTTCCCGGTGCTGGAAGGCGGTCCGTCAGCGCCCGCGCGCAGTTGGTCGAGTGTGGCCGTCGCGTGCGCGATCCACCGCGCGGCGTCCGGACCCGAGGGAGGATGCGCGAGGAAGGCCGAGAGGTGCTTCACCGTACCCGGCGAATCCCCCCGCTTCTGAAGGAGGAAGGCGAGCCCGTAATGCGCACCCGAGAGCGTCGGGTCGAGCTCAAGCGCCTTTCGATAGGCCCGGATCGCCTCCTCAAGACGGCCCACCCGCGAAAGGGCGATCGCCATGTTCTGGAGGATCTTGAGGTCGTCGGGCCGCTCGCGCAGTGCGAGCCGATAGCTCGTCACTGCCGCGTCGTAGTCCCCCTGACGCTCCAAGACCAGCGCCTCGTTGAGATAGTCGAGACGCTGCCGGTTCTGTTTCTGTGCAGACTCGGAGCGGCCGCCGAAGAGGCGGTCCCAGAAAGACATGGCGTCTCGGTTCGGCGGGGTATTCAGGTCAAGGTAAGGATGCATCCGGGGGCCAGCAACCGCGATTCCGCAGGCGGGGCCCACGGGATAGGTTGCGGTCCACCGCCTCACTCTGCCCAGGACCCCACGATGCCGCCGCGCCGCTCGGCCCCCGTCACGCCCCGCGAGACGATGCACGTGGACTGGCCCCTCTTCGGGGAGCTCTCGCGAGCGCTCGCCCTGAAGGTCTCCCGGGAGTTCGACCCCGAGGTCGTCGTGGGTGTCGCGACGGCTGGCGTGGTGCCCGGCGCTGTCGTTGCGGCGATGCTCGACCGTCCCTTCCACTCGATCATCGTGAGCCGACGGTACCGCGCCACAACGATCCGGGATACGCCTGCGGTGCTCTCCGCCGCCCCCTCCGAGGTGCTCGGCAGGCGGGTGCTGATCGTGGATGAGACTTGCAACGCCGGCGACACGATGCGGCTCGCGAAGGCGGCGATCATCAATGCCGGCTCGTCCGAGGTGCGGACGGCGGTCAGTTTCAAGACCGGGAGCTACAAGCCGGACTACTACGCGCTGGAGACGGAAAGCACGATCGTGCTCCCGTGGGACCGCGAACAGATCGTGGATGGCGAACTGCACCCGAACCCGAAGTACGGGCCGGGCGGGGGCTACTGACTCAGCGCAGGTCCTTCAGCGCGTGCTCGTACCCGATCCCTTCGGTGAGCCGCTGATAGACGTGACCGATGACTTCGGGGCTGCCGAGGATGAAACGGCAACTGGTTGACCCGGAAGAGCGGCACTCGACTTCCATGCAACTCAGCGCTCCGTCGGCGACTCGCCCGAAGAAGTCGGCGAGCATCCCCGCCGAGTAGTAGCAGGACGGGTAGGGCATCCCGGCCGCGGGATCGGCCTCGGCCCAGTCCTCGGAGTCGAGCGCGACGACGGTGTCGGCGACGGTGCTCACTGCCACACGGCCCCACCCCGAGTCGGCGAAGAAGCGTGCGGCGGCTTCCTTGAAGCGCTCGTACGACACCGACTCCGGCGCCGGGAGGTCGTTGGCGGTGCACCAGTCGCGGAAAGCCGCGAACACCGACTCACCGCCCGCGTAGCCCGACTCCTGCATCACCTTCGCGAATCCGTCCCCCAAGTCGCGCACGAGTGCAGCGCGCAGCGCGCGGATGGAGGCGTGGGGGATCGCCGAGTGCGAGGTCGGGCTCATCGCGGGTTGAGTCATCGTGTTGTCAAAGAAGGGTCAGCCGCCCAAGCGGCGCAAGAGTTCGGCTTCGTCGATCACCTCGATCCCAAGCTCCTTTGCCTTTTCGAGCTTGCTTCCCGCCTCCTCGCCAGCGACGACGATGTCGGTCGCCTTGGAGACTGAACTGGTGATCTTGCCCCCCGCCGCCTCGATCCGCTCGGTGGCCTGCGGTCTGGAAAGGGTCGGCAGGGTCCCGGTGAGGACGATCTTCCTCCCCTTGAAGATCCCGTCGGCGGCTGCGGCGCGCGGTTCGTCCATTCGCACGCCGGCCTTGGCGAGGCGCGCGATGACGTCGCCAGCGATCGGGTCGGCGAGCCACCCGCATACCGACTCGGCCATCGTGCGTCCGACGCCGTGCAGCGCCTCGATCTCTTCCACTGTCGCGGCCTGCAGTGCTTCCATGTTCCCGAAGCTGCGCGCCAACAGCTTCGCGCTCTCGGCGCCGACATGCCGGATCCCGATGGCATTGAGAAGTCGCGAGAGAGGCTGCCGCCGCGACGCATCGATTGCTGCGACGAGTTGCTCGGCGCTCCGTTCGGCGAACCGTTCGAGGGTCGCAATGCCCGCCGCGTCGAGCGAATAGAGATCTGCCGCGTCCGTGACCATCCCGGCGGCGATGAGTTGTTCGAGCCGCTGGTAGCTCAACCCGCGGATGTCCATCGCATCGCGCGAGGTGAAGTGTGCGAGGGCCTCGATCCGCCGGCCGGGGCAGCCGACGTTCGGGCAGTAGATCGCGACCTCCTCCTCGTCGCGCTCGGCGGCGGTGCCACAGATCGGGCAGTGCGTCGGGGCGTTCACGATCCGCTCAGCGCCGGTGCGCCGCGCGGGCACTGGGCCGAGGATCTGCGGGATCACCTCGCCGGCGCGCTTCACCTGCACCGTGTCGCCGATCCGGAGGTCCTTCTCCGCCACGAGGTCGAAGTTGTGGAGGGTGGCGTAGTTGATCGTCGCGCCGCCGACCTCGACCGGTGCGAGCACCGCGCGCGGCGTGAGGGCGCCAGTGCGTCCCACCTGCACCTCGATGTCGAGCAGCGTGGTCTCGGCGATGTCGGGCGCGAACTTGCGGGCGACCGCCCAGCGCGGCACGCGGCCACCGACGACACCGAGTTCCGATTGGAGCGCGAGCCGGTCCACCTTCACCACGCCGCCGTCGATCGCGAAGGGGAGCGTCGCGCGGACCGTCGTCTCGAGCTCGCGTGCCCATTCGTGCACTGTGTTCAAGTCGGCGCAGCGGCGCCGGTGCGGCGCCACGGGAATCCCCCATCCGACCAATGACGCAAGGAGCTCCCACTGCGTGGCGAAGGGGAGCGAGGGCGCGCCGGGGACGGCGAAGGCATAGCCGAAGAATCTCAGCGGCTTCTTCGCGGTCTCGCGCGGGTCCTTCTGCCGGAGGGCGCCCGCGGCGGAGTTGCGCGGGTTCGCGAAGACCTCCTCCCCCGCCTTCACGCGGTCCTGATTCAACCGCTCGAACCCGTCGAAGGTCATGAAGACCTCGCCACGGATCTCGATCAGCTCGGGGTGTCCGCTCCCGCTGAGATGCCGCGGGATGTCGGCGATCGTCCTCACGTTCGCTGTGACGTCCTCGCCGACCGAGCCGTTCCCGCGAGTCGCGCCGGTCACCAGTTTCCCCGCCTTGTACGTGAGCGAGACCGCGGCGCCGTCGATCTTGAGTTCGCAGCAGAAGCCGTCTGCATCCACCGCGTCGCCGGTCAGCCTGCGGAGGCGTGCCTCCCACTCGGCGAGCTCCCCCTCGTCGAACGCGTTGTCGAGGGAGGCCATCGGCACGAGATGCTGGTGCTTCGCGAGGTGGCTCTCGCCGACGTCCGCCCCGACGCGCGCGGTGGGCGAGTCGGCATCGCGCACCTCGGGATGGTCGCGCTCCAGCGCCTGCAGCTCGCGGAAGAGCTGGTCGTACTCGGCATCGCTGAGCGACGGCTTATCGAGGACGTAGTACTCGCGCGCCGCCCGCTCGAGGCGGCGGCGCAGTTCAGCCGCTCGTTCGGCGGGCCGACTCAGTCGGCCTGCGCCTCGCCAGCGTCGCGGCCGGCATCGGCGAGCCCGCCCTGGAGGAGGAAGTTCTCGACGAAGAAGAGGCCCGGCTCCCCGGCGCGCTTCACCATCCGGAGGAGGGTGTCCATCGAGGAGACTTCCTCGCGCTGCTCGTTCACGAACCACTCGAGCGCGTTCTTGGAGAGGTGGTCCTTCTCCTTGAGGGCCAGATCGACGATCCCGTTGATCTGCTTCGTGACCCGGACCTCCGACTCGAGCGCGACCTTCACCGCGTCGGCAGCGTCCTTGAACGTCGCTTTCGGCGCGGGAATCTCGGGGATCTTGACCGCTCCCCCGGCGTCGAGGATGTATTTCACGAAGCGGAGGGAGTGTGCCCGTTCCTCGCTCGCCTGCTTGAAGAAGTGCTGCGAGAGGGCGGGAAGGCCCTCGCCATCGAAGTACGCCGCGATCGCGACGTAGAGGTTGCAGGCCGCGAGCTCGTTCCCGACCTGGACATTGAGCGCGGCGTTCATCGACTTCGAGATCAACATTGCTTCTCCTGAGGAAGGGGTCCGGGCGAGCGCCAGAGGCGCCGACGGCGCGTGGACCCATATCTTTCGCTGTAACGTTGGCGGAGGGTGCGAGGTGGGTCAATGAGGGTGGTCGAGCTCATCGAACGGAAGCGCGACGGCGGCCGGATCATGCCCGACGAGTGGCGCAAGCTGATGTCGGACTACGCCGTCGGGCAGGTCCCCGACTATCAGGTCGCGGCACTCGCGATGGCGGTCTTCTTCCGTGGGATGGACGACGGGGAGACCGAGGCGCTCACCCAAGCGATGCTCGAGAGCGGCAGCCGCCTCGACCTCGCGCATTTGAAGATCCCCCGCATCGACAAGCACTCGACCGGTGGCGTGGGGGACAAGGTCTCGATCATCCTCGCGCCGCTCGCGGCCGCCTGCGGGATCGCGGTGCCGATGATGTCGGGGCGCGGGCTCGGTCACACCGGCGGCACGCTCGACAAGCTCGAGAGCATCCCCGGATTCCGGACCGGGCTCACGCTCGCCGAAGCACGGCGCCAAGTCGAGCAGCTCGGCTGCGTCTTGATCGGCCAGACCGCCGAGATCGCCCCCGCGGATCGGCGCTTCTACTCGCTGCGTGACGCGACCGCGACCGTGGAGGCGATCCCGCTCATCGCGGCCAGCATTATGAGCAAGAAGCTCGCCGAGGGGCTGACGGGCCTCGTCCTCGATGTGAAGACGGGGGCGGGAGCGTTCATGCCGCGACTCGATGACGCCATCGCGCTTGCCCGCACGATGGTCTCGCTCGGCGAACGGTACGGTTGTCCGACCGTCGCGCTGCTCAGCGACATGGACGCGCCACTGGGGACCGCCTGCGGCAACTCAGTGGAGATCGTCGAATCGATCGAGGTGCTGCGAGGGGGAGGTCCGGCGGACGTGCGCGAGGTGACGTTGGCGCTCGCGGCCGAGATGCTCGTCGTCGCGGGTCTTGCATCATCGATCGCGACTGCGCGCAGGCAAGCCACCACTGCGCTCGAGAGCGGTGCGGCGCTCACCAAGTTCCGCGCGGTCGTGCAGGCGCAGGGCGGGCATCCTGGTGTCGTGGATGACCCCGGCAAGCACTTCGCGACCGCGCCCCTGCGCGCCGAGGTGTCGGCGGCGCGCGATGGCATCGTGCAGCGGGTCGAACCGCGGATCATCGGCCGGGCGATCACGACGCTCGGCGGCGGGCGTACGCGGATCGACGAGGGTGTGGATCACGCGGTGGGGGTGCTGGTGCACGCCAAGCCAGGCAACCACGTGCGGCGCGGCGACGTGCTCGCGACGGTCCTCGCGCGGGACGCCGCGACGATGCACGCCGCGAGCAGCGAGATCACTTCGGCGATCCTGCTCGGTGACGTCGCGCCGGCCTCACGCCCACTCGTTTCACACCGCGTGACGACGAAGGGGGTGGAAGTCCTCCCCCCGATCAGTGCAAGTTAGAGCGTATGAACTTCGAGAAGCTGGCCGCCCTCGGGGCGCAAGGAGTCGCCGCCGGCGCGATGGTCGCGTGGCTGGGGTTCGTCTTCTTCATCCGGCCGGTCGCCAGCGGCGGGATGGATCAGCGAGGTTGGTTCGCCGCGAGTGCGGCGGCGTTCGTTGTGTTCGCGCTGGTGGCCGCGGCGCACGCCTGGTTCGGCGTTCAGCTCAATCGGGGATCAGGCCCGCTCAACGGACGCGACTGAATCCTCGGACGTGGTGAAGTTGCGCGTCGAAGGTGGCGACTGGCGCGGCGGAGTGGGCGAGCGCTCGCTCTCGGATCAGATGATCGGCGAAGTCGCCCTGGCCGGCGCGGAACGCCTCGAGCGCCAAGCGCACCGTGTGCTCCGCAGGCACCACGACCCCCCCCGTTGCAAGCAGCAAGTCCAGCGCTCGTAGGATCGAACTCCGCGACTGGGCGTAGCGCGAGCGAAGGACCCACACGAGTTCCACCAGCACGATGTGATCCACGAAGATCCCGTCGACCTCGTGGGCGGACATCCAGCGTCGCGCCGCCTCCGCTTGCTTGGCGTCATCGGCGACGAGCACGCGCACGAGGACGTTGGTGTCGACCGCGATCACCGGTCGTCCCCTGCACCTGGATCCATCGCCTTCACGGGCACCGTTGGGCCCGCGTACTTGACCGCGCCGAAGAGCGTCGCCACGGCAGGATGCCGGGGCCGGAACAGCGCAGCACCGTCCCCGGTGAGTGTGATCTCGACTTCATCGCCGGCGTTGAGCTGCAGCGCATCCCGGACCGGCTTCGGTATGGTGAGCTGGCCTTTGGAGGTCATCGTCGCGATCGGCATCCAGCACCTCGTGTGTCGTTCCTTACACATAGTAAGGAAGACGCGCGATGGTGTCAATGAAGGTCTGACTTGCGGGGCGTCAAGATCAACCGGGCGTGCGCCGCGCCAGCATCACGAGGCGCCAGCTGTCATCGTCCTATCGCGCCCGAAGCGCGACGTGTGGGCCGACGCGCTCAGCGCGGGCGCTGTGGGTGCCAACTGACCCCGAACGCGGCCCGCAGCAATCCGGCACCGATCGAGAAGTTCCCCGCCGTCACGCTCCCGGTCTTCTCATCCGAGAAGGTGCCGAACGATCCGTGGCCGGTGGCGGTCACCGCGAAGGTGTGGCTCACGAAGACCGAGGTGCCGAGCCCGAACGTGATGAATGAGCCACTGAAGCCGTGCTTCTCGACGAAGCCGATGTTCGGGCGCAGACCCGAGATCTTCACCAGCCCACCCCCGGCGTCGAGGAATCCGACGATCTCGGTGCGTCCCACGCGGATCGGCTTGAGCGACGGCCGGACGAACATCTCGGCGTGATAGAGATTGTACGACGAGCCCGGCTCGAGCACGAGGTCGGTGACCGTGAGGTCGCCGAGAATCGTCAGTCGGGTCGTTAGACCGTAGCCGACGGCGGCGGCGAATCCGCTCCCACTGCGCGTCTCGCCGCCGGTGAGGTCCTTGCTCGTGAGGCTCGCCATCGCGAGGGGGGAGATCGTCGCGAACAGGCCACCACGTATTGGCGGCGGCTCGACCGGTAGCGGCTGCTGGGCCGCGAGCGCCACCGGCGCCGCCACGAGGGCGGCGAGAAGAAGGCGCTTCACGCGGCTCTCCGTCTCAGATGTCGAGGTTCGAGACGAACTTCGCGTTGGTCTCGATGAAGACGCGGCGCGGCTCGACCTCGTCGCCCATCAGCGTTTGGAACATCTCGTTCGCCTGGAAGGCGTCGTCCATCGTCACCTTGAGGATCGTCCGGGTCTCGGGATCCATCGTCGTCTTCCAGAGCTGGTCGGGATTCATCTCGCCCAGACCCTTGTAGCGCTGGACCATCAGGTTCACCGCCTTCGTGCCGTCCCCATTCCCCATCCGGGCGGCGATCGCGTCGCGCTCCGCGAGGTCGTAGGCGTAGTACTCCTCCTTCCCCTTGGCGACGCGGAAGAGCGGCGGCTGGGCGATGTAGATCATCCCCGCGTCGATCAGCTCCTGCATCTGCCGATAGAAGAAGGTCAGGAGCAGGGTGCGGATGTGCGCGCCGTCGACGTCGGCGTCGGTCATCAGGATGATCTTGTGGTACCGGACGTTCTCGAGCTGGAACTCCTCCTTGATCCCGGCGCCGATCGCTGTGATGATCGTCCGGATCTCCTCGTTCGAGATGACCTTGTCGAACCGGGCTCGTTCCACATTCAGGATCTTGCCACGCAGAGGCAGGATCGCCTGGAACATCCGGTCCCGACCCTGCTTGGCCGAGCCGCCGGCCGAGTCGCCCTCGACGAGGTAGAGCTCGCAGAGTGAGGGGTCGGAGAGGGAGCAATCGGCGAGTTTGCCGGGGAGGTTGCCGACGTCGAGCGCCGACTTCTTGCGGGTGAGGTCGCGCGCCTTGCGGGCCGCTTCGCGGGCGCGCGCTGCCCCCAACGCCCGCTCGAGCACGATGTTCGCGACGCGCGGATGCTCCTCGAGGTACGACGCGAGCCACTCGTTGATCATCGTCTTGACCGCGCTCTCGACCTCGGAGTTGCCGAGCTTGGTCTTCGTCTGCCCCTCGAACTGCGGCTCGCGGACCTTCACCGAGAGCACCGCGGTCAATCCCTCCCGCACGTCGTCGCCGGAGAGCTTGACCTCCTTGTCCTTCTTGGCGAACGACGACTTGTCGAGGTGCTTGTTGATCACGCTCGTGAGGGCCGACTTGAAGCCGGTGAGGTGCGTGCCCCCCTCGTGCGTGTTGATGTTGTTCACGAACGAGAAGACGTTCTCGTTGTAGCCGTCATTGTACTGGAGCGCGAGCTCGATCCCGATGTCGTCCTTCTCCCCGTCGAGATAGAGGACCTCGGGGTGGAGGGGCTTCATCTTCGCGTTGAGGAAGGCGACGAACTCCCTGAGGCCGCCCTTCGCGTGGAAGGTCTCCTCCTTCTCCTTGTCGGCGCGCTCGTCGACGAGGACGATCGTGACGCCCTTGTTCAGGAAGGAGAGTTCGCGCAGCCGCGTCGAGAGGGTCGCGTAGTCGTACTCGAGCTCGGTGAAGATCGTGTGGTCGGGCTTGAAGAACACCTTGGTCCCGGTGTCCTTCGGCTTCACGGTCCCGAGCACCTTGAGCTGCGTCAGCGTGTCGCCGCGGACGAAGTCCATATAATGCTCTTTCCCGTTGCGCTTCACCCAGACCTTGAGCGATTCCGAGAGCGCGTTGACGACCGAAACGCCGACGCCGTGGAGCCCGCCGGAGACCTTGTAGGTGTTCTTGTCGAACTTGCCGCCGGCGTGCAGCACGGTCAGCGCGAGTTCCACCCCCGGGATCTTCTCCGTCGGATGGATGTCGACCGGGATGCCGCGGCCGTTGTCCTCGACCGTGACCGAGTTGTCGGCGTGGATCGCGACCCGCACCGAGTCGCAGAAGCCGGCGAGCGCCTCGTCGATCGAGTTGTCGACCACCTCGTAGACGAGGTGATGGAGGCCGCGGTGCGAGGTGGACCCGATGTACATCCCGGGGCGCTTACGCACCGCCTCGAGGCCCTTCAGTACCTGGATGCCAGAGGCGTCGTAGTGCGACTCGGCGGCGTCGTTCGTCTTGGCCATTGCTCTGAAATTAGGCCCCTGCCAGAGCGAAAGCAACGCGGAACGAGGGCGATTTTCCCTCTAGCGGAGCAGTTCCCAACGGATCCGGCGCACCCGCGCCTTCCCGCTCCCCGAGTTGACCCGCTCGACGAGGCTGCGCTCCATCATCGTGAGTTCCTGCATCCAGCCGTGGCTCTTCACGCCGACCACGAGCGTGCCGTCTTCGGTGATGATCCGCGCCTGCGTCACGCCAGCGATCTGTGTGCCGACGAGCTTCGGCCACTCAGCGAGCACGCCTGCGCGGGCCACATCATCGTCGAGCCCGTGCGACTTGAGCACCTCGGCCAACGCCTCGCCGATCGGGCGGAACTTCCCCGGCTTGCCGCTCCGGTCACGGGTCACGCGCCCTCCTCGGAGGCGAAGGTGCCACCCTCGACGCGCCAGCGCGCGAGTCGCGTGAACCGCGCGGGGATCTCATCCTCGCGCGGTACCGCGAGCACGCACTGCCCTGGGGCCGCCTCCTCGAGCAGCGTCAGGATGCGTGCGGTGCGGTGCCGGTCGAGCTCAGCGAATGGATCGTCGAGCAGGAGCAGGGGCGTGATGCCGGCGCGCTGGGTGTGTGTCGCCGATTCGATGAGTCGCAGCACGATCGCGGCGGAGCGTTGCTGACCGGCCGAGCCGACGGTGCGCAGGTCGTGCCCGTCGAGGGCGAGGGAAAGATCGTCGCGGTGCGGCCCCGCGTGCGTGAGCCCCCGACGGATGTCCTGCTCCCGCTGCCGCTCCAGTTGCGCGAGGAGCGCCGCGCGCGGGTCTGCGGCCTCGGCGAGCGACGAGTCGTACGCGATCGCGCTCGCGCCCGACTCTCCGACCGCCGCGCAGAGTCGCGCGTACTCTGCGCCTTGCTCCGCCACCCACTCGCGACGATGCGTCACGAGCACCGCGCCCTGCTCGGCGAGGGCCGGCTCCCAGGCCGTAACGGCACTCTGGGCGGCACGACCGGCACGGACGGCACTTCGCAGCGCAGCATTCCGACGGAGCAGCGCGGCGCGGTAGCGACGAAGCGCGTGCAGGTACGCGGGCGAGGTCAGCGCGAGCGTGATGTCGAGGTAGCGTCGCCGTTCGGCGGGGGATCCGGCGACGAGGTCCACATCGCGGGGCGCGAAGGTGACCGAAGGAAGGGTGTCGAGCGCGTCACTGAGCCGCTCCGGTTCGCCGCCGTCGAGCGTGATCCGCTTGCGCCCCTGCTTGTCCACGCCGATCCCGGCGCGGTGCGCTCCAGCGTCGCTGAGTTCCGCGGCGAGGTGGAAGGCGCTTTCGCCGAAGCGGATCAGGTCGCGGTCGCGCGCGCCGCGCGCGGAGCGGAGCAGCCGCAGATAGGCGATCGCTTCGATGAGGTTCGACTTGCCCTGCCCATTGTCGCCGACGACGACGATGCCGTTCGCGTCGAGGCGCACCTCGGCCTCGGCGATGTTCCGGAAGTCGCGAAGGGTGACCCTGTCGAGGCGAGCGGCCCGCACTGCGGCCGCGACCGGCGCTTCGCGCACTCAGGCCCCGTGGAAGGTCGGGGCGCGCTTCTCGAGGAAGGCGCTCGTGCCCTCGCGCATGTCGGCAGAGCGGCCGACGGCGCCGAAATGTCTGGACTCGAGCTTTAGCGCGTCGTCGAGCGAGAGTCCGGCTCCCTCGTTCACCGCGGTGATCGCGTGTGCGAGCGCGAGTGGCCCGTTCTTCGACGCGGCGAGGGCGATCGAGCGCGCGCACTCCATCAATCCCTCGGGTGGCACTACGCGGTTCACCAAGCCGATATGGTCGGCGGTCGCCGCGTCCATCATGTCGCCGGTGAGGATCATCTCGAGGGCGCGGCCCGTGCCGACGAGACGCGGGAGCCGCTGCGTGCCCCCATAGCCGGGGATCAATCCGAGCTTCGCCTCGGGGAAGGCGAACTTGGCCTGCGTACTCGCGACCCGGATGTGACAGGCGAGGGCGAGTTCGAGTCCGCCGCCGAGCGCGAAACCATTCACGGCCGCGATCACTGGCTTCGAGAG
>JANPCH010000041.1:0-12825 GCA_031430835.1 Gemmatimonadaceae bacterium | reverse complement strand
CGAGAAGAGCTTCTGCCACCCGGCGGTCATCGTCACGATCACGAGCCACACCATCGGGAGGAGTGTCATCCAGGCGTACCTCGCCTTCCCCATCTTGATGATCACCGTCGTGCCGACGCAGAGCGCCACGGTCGCGAGGAGTTGGTTCGCGATCCCGAAGAGGGGCCAGAGCGAGTTGATCCCCCCGAGGGGATCGGTAACGCCCTGATAGAGGAAGTAGCCCCACATCGAGACGAAGAGGAAACTCGACATCACGACCGCCGGATACCACGAGACACGTCCGAAGGGTTCCCAGATGTGCTTGCCCAGGTCCTGCAGCATAAAGCGCCCGACACGCGTGCCCGCGTCCACGGTCGTGAGGATGAAGAGGGCCTCGAACATCAGGGCGAAGTGATACCAGAGCGCCATCGCGCCGGGGCCACCGAGCACGTCGGCGAAGATCTTCGCCATCCCGACGGCGAGTGAGGGCGCGCCGCCGGTCCGAGAGAGGAGCGACGCCTCTTCGACCTGTTGCGCGAGGGTCGTCAGTTCACCGGGGGTCAGCGTGAATCCCCACGTCGCGATCACCTGCGAGGCACTTTCCACCGTTGTGCCGATCACGCCGGCCGGCGCGTTGATCGCGAAATAGACGCCGGGGGTGAGCACGCACGCCGCGATCAGCGCCATGATCGCCACGAGCGACTCGGTGAGCATCGCGCCGTAGCCGATGAACCGCGCATCCTTCTCGTTCTCGATCAGCTTGGGTGTGGTGCCCGAACTGATCAGCGCGTGGAACCCACTGATCGCGCCGCAGGCGATCGTGATGAAGACGAAGGGGAAGACCTTGCCGGCGAAGACCGGGCCAGTGCCGTCGATGAACTGCGTCACCGCTGGCATCTGGATCGGCGGCAGCACGATGAGGATGCCGAACCCGAGCGCGATCACGACGCCGATCTTCACGAACGCCGAGAGGTAGTCGCGGGGGGCGAGCAGCAACCAGACCGGGATGACCGAGGCGGCGAAGCCGTAGATCATCACGCTGAACGCGAGCGCCTCGCCGTCGAGGGTGAACATCGGCCCGAGCACCGGATGGATCGCGGCCCAGCGGCCGGCGTAGAGCGCGACGATGAGGAGCAGGATGCCGATCGCGCTCACCTCGAGTACACGGCCGGGGCGCACGAAGCGGAGATAGAGTCCCATCAGCATCGCGATCGGGATCGTGAGGCCGATCGTCACCGTGCCCCAGGGGCTCTGCCGCAGCGCGTTGACTACGACCAGCGCGAGCACCGAGATCAGGATGATCATGATCCCGAGCACCGCGACCATCGCGGTCAAGCCGGCGATCGGGCCGATTTCCTCCTTCGCCATCTGGCCCAGCGACTTCCCGTTGCGGCGGATCGAGGAGCAGAGGATGACCATGTCCTGCACCGCGCCACCGACCACGACGCCGACGATGATCCAGATCGCGCCGGGAAGGAACCCGAACTGCGCGGCCAGTGTCGGCCCGACCAGTGGACCCGGCCCGGCGATCGCCGCGAAGTGATGCCCGAACACGATCCACCGGTTGGTCGGCACATAGTCGCGACCGTCGGAGAGCCGCTCCGACGGCGTCTGACGCGCCGGGTCCAGGGCGAAGATCTTCGACGCGATGATCTTCGAGTAGAAGCGATACCCGACGAGGTAGGTGCAGACCGCGGCGGTCAGGAGCCAGGCCGCGCTGATCGTCTCGCCGCGCGTGAGCGCGAGGTAGGCGAAGGCGCCGGCACCGACAAGCGCGACGAGGGCCCAAATGAAGGCCTCGAGCCAACGGGGCATCGGGGGTCCGGGTTCGGGGTGCATGGCCAACGGGACGACAAAACGTAGAACTAACCCCGCTCGCACACTAGGTTTGAGGACAGATGTGAGAGGGGAGATGGGAGATGTGAGAACACCCGTCGACCTCGCATCCCACATCTCCCATCTCCCATCCCCACGTGCGCTTCCCTCTCCCACTCGCCGCACTTCTGCTCCCGGCGTCGCTTCTGGCGCAGGACCCGAAGTCAACTCCCATTGGCCCCCCGCTCGCGTCGTTCACTGCGATGCGGGTCGCGATCGTGCCGGTGCAGTTGTGGCGGGCTGATTCGATCGGATGGAGCCGGGCCGTCAACTGGGGCCAGACGCGCCTCGCCCTCGATTCCGCCCTACAGGCGGTGCTCGAGGAGCGTGGCCTCGGGCGCAAGTGGGCCTATCCGTCGGACGTCGTGCGCAGCGCGCGCCGCAATCCGACGTACGCGAGCGATCCCTATTCCCTCGGCGTCGGCCGCTGGCGTTCGACCCCGCCCGAAGCGGGTGAGGTGCTTTCCGGGGTCCTTGGAGACAATCTCCGCTCCGTCACCGCGCTGGGTGATACGCGCTACGCCCTCATTCCGGTCGAGCTCCACGCGGTGGGGGAGGCCGCCGTGCTCCGCTTGGTGCTCGTCGACACGCGCACGCGCACGGTCGTCTGGGCCGGGGATCTCCTCTCTCCCGGCGGAGCGAGGATGATCGAGGAGCTCGCGACGCTCGTCGCCAATCTCATCATCGACCCGTGACCCGTCCGTTCACTGCAACGCTGATCCCCGGCGACGGGATCGGGCCCTCGATCACCGACGCGACCCTCCGGCTCCTCGACGCGGCGGGCGCGAAGATCACCTGGGAGCGTCACGTCGCGGGTGCCGCTGGCGTGAAGGAGCTCGGCGATCCGCTCCCCGACGCCACGCTCGACTCGATCAAGCGCACGCGCCTTGCGCTCAAGGGGCCGCTCGAGACGCCGGTCGGCAAGGGATTCCGCTCGATCACTGTCGCCCTGCGAAAGGAGTTCGACCTCTACGCGAATCTCCGCCCGGCGAAGTCGGTGCTCCCCGGACTCCGCTTCGACGACGTCGACCTCGTCATCGTCCGAGAGAACACCGAGGGGCTCTACGTCGGGATCGAGAATTACGTGAAGGTCGGTGACGACCCGCACGCCGTCGCCCAGTCGGTTGCGATCATCTCCCGACACGGCGCCGAACGGATCGTGCGATATGCGTTCGAGTACGCGGTGAAGCACGGCCGGAAGAAGGTCACGATCGTCCACAAGGCGAACATCCTGAAGTACTCGCAGGGACTCTTCCTCGATGTCGGCCGCGAAGTGGCGAAGGAGTACGAGGGCCGGGTCGCGAGCGAGGACAAGATCGTCGACGCCTGTGCGATGGAACTGGTGATGCGCCCCGAACGGTTCGACGTGATCGTGACGACGAACCTCTTCGGCGACATCCTCTCCGATCTCACGAGCGGCCTCGTCGGTGGGCTCGGCCTCACGCCGGGTGCGAACATCGGGTACGACGCGGCCATCTTCGAGGCGGTGCACGGCACGGCGCCCGACATCGTGGGGAAGGGGATCGCGAACCCGACCGCGGTGATGCTCGCCGCTTGTCAGATGCTCGACCACGTCGATGAAGGCGCCACCGCGAACCGCATCCGCTCGGCGATCGAGGGGACGCTGCGAGATCGCAAGACGATCACGCGCGACGTCGGCGGCACTGCGAGCACCGAGGAGTACACGAACGCGGTGATCGCTCGGCTCGGGGCCTGAGCGGCCGCGCGCGGTGAGACTCGCCCAGCTCTCCGACGTCCACTTCGGGCGCCACGCGATCCCGGAATACCTCGACGCGCTCGCCAAGCGGATCGGCGAGCGGCGATATGACGCCGTGATCGTCGCCGGCGATCTGACGCAACGCAACTTCCGCGGCCAGCTCCGCGCCGCGAAGCAATGGCTCGACGCGGCGCGCGCGTCCGCCGCTGTGCTCACCGTGCCAGGCAATCACGACGTCGCCTGGTGGTGGAGACCTGTTGGAATCGGGTCGAGTACGATGATGTACCGCGGCTACCGGAAGTGGATCTCGCGCGAGGTGGAGCCGACGCTGCGTCTCCCCGGTGTCACGATCGTCGCCCTCAACTCCTGCCACGGCGTGCGTCCCTACACGCTGACCACGCGGCTCAAGGACATCTCGATCGTCGGGGCGATCCTTCCCTCACAGTGGGCGCGTGCGAAGGCCGAGTTCGCCGCGGCGCCGGCGGGAGACCTCAAGGTGCTGGTCTTCCACCACAACCTCCTCCGCGGCGACCTCTCGCGCCGCTGGGGACTCGCCGCACGCGCCGACGCGATTGGGGAGGCGCTCGCGACGGGCGCCGACCTTGTGCTCAACGGTCACGACCACCAGACGCGGATCGAGCCGGTCGAGATCGGTCGGCGGATGGTCGTCTCGCACTCGACGACGCTCTGCGACCGTCAGCGCGGCGGTCTCCCGTCGGCATTCCAGGAGATCGAAGTCAAGCCGGACGAGCTGCGCGTGCGCGCCTGCGTATGGAGCGACGAGGCGCGGGACTTCACGCCGCGAGAGGATCGAGTGTTCACGCGCTAGCGTGCGGAGGTCGTGCGCGCGATCACCGCCCGCGTCATCGCCAGTGCCAACTCGTGCTCTCCCATGAACACCTCGCCGGCGTTCTCGCTTCGCAACAACGCCGCCTCCTCGTCCCCGTGCGTGCGGAGGATGATCGGGATGTCGGGCCGCAACTGCTTCGCGATCCCCGTGATCGCGCGCACCCCGACCAGGTCGGGCGTCGCGACCACGAGCACGCGGGCCCGCATCAAGTGCGCCTGGATGAGCACTGCCGGGTCGGTCGCCGCGTTCCCCGCGACCGCCGCGAACCCCTGCGCGCGCAACCGGTCCACCACTTCACGGTTCTGCTCGGCGACCACCGTCGGGATGCCAGCGGCGCGTAGCGCGTCGCCGATCCGCCGGCCGACCCGTCCATATCCGACAATGAGCACGTGGCCGGTGAGTCGCTCTGGCGTGAACGAATGCGGGAGCTCGGACAGTCGGTCGGCCGAGCGGGTCATCAGGCGCGCGAATCGCGACCGCGACTCGATCCAGCGCCGCGCCGGCTCGACCGCGCGGAAGAGCAGGGGATTCGCCGCGATCGAGACGACCGCGGCCGCGAGGAGCAGTTGCTGCCCTTCCGCCGGGAGCAGGCCGAGCGAGACGCCCATCCCTGCGAGGATGAAGGAGAACTCGCCGATCTGGGCGAGACTCGCAGCCACCGTGAGGGCGGTGTTCAGAGGATACCGATAGAGCATCACGAGCCCGAGCGCGATCAACGCCTTCGCCCCGACGACGATCGAGAGCACGAGCAGCAGCTTGACCGGTTCGCGCCAGAGCAGCGACGGATCGAAGAGCATCCCCACCGAGACGAAGAAGATCACCGAGAAGGCGTCGCGGAACGGGAGCGACTGGTCGGCGGCGCGGTGACTGAACTCCGACTCGCGCATCACCATCCCGGCGAGGAAGGCACCGAGAGCGAAGGAGACGCCGAAGAGCCGTCCGGCACCGTAGGCGATGCCGACTCCGGCCGCGATCACGCAGAGCGTGAAGAGTTCGCGCGAGCCCGTGCGCGCCACCTGCCAGAGCAGCCACGGGATGAAACGCCGACCGACGATCCACATCAACGCTACGAAGAGCGCGACGCTTCCGAGCGTCAGCGCGAGGTCTCGCGCGAGTGCCGCACCTCCGTCGCCCGCCATCGCACCTCCGCCGAGCGCGGCGGCGAGCGGTGGGAGGAGGACCAGCGCGACGACCATCGCGATGTCCTCGACGACGAGCCACCCGACCGCGATGCGTCCCGAGAGCGATTCGAGCGTCCCGCCCGACTCGAGCGCCCGCAGGACCACGACGGTGCTCGCGACTGAGAGGGCGAGGCCGAAGATGAGCGAAGCGCCGGCGTCCCATCCCCAGAATGAACTCAGCGCCGCACCCATCGCCGTGACGACCGCGATCCGGATCAGCGCTCCCGGCACCGCGACGCGGCGCACCGAGAGGAGGTCATCGAGCGAGAGGTGGAGCCCCACGCCGAACATCAGCAGCATCACGCCGATCTCGGCCAGCTGCTGGGTGAGGCCCGCGTCGGCCTCGAAGCCCGGTGTCCAGGGACCGAGCGCGACTCCCGCGACGAGATAACCGACGAGCGCCGGCATCTTGAGCCGCACCGCGATGAGCCCGAAGACGAGCGCCAGCCCGAACGCCGCGGCGATGGTCGAGATCAATGAGACGCTATGGGGCACGCGCCAAAGTTACGCCTTCGCCTCGGGGCAGGGCACCGGCTAGATTCCAGCGTCCTCAATAAATCCCAGCCGCCGATGCCTCACGATCTCGAGACGCAGTCCTTCCTCGCCTCGCCCCACCTCAAGCCGCGCGCCGGCGATCTCTTCAACATCGACGCCGCCCTCACCGAGGAGGAACGGGCGGTGCGCGACTCGGTCCGAGCCTTCGTCGACGAGAAGGTCCTTCCGATCATCGGCACCTGTTATGTCGAAGGCCGGTTTCCCAAGGAACTGATCGCCGAGATGGGGGAACTCGGGTACTTCGGTGCGAATCTCCCCGAGGAATACGGGTGTGCGGGGCTCAACAACGTGATGTACGGCCTCATCATGCAGGAGCTGGAGCGCGGCGACTCCGGGATCCGCTCCTTCGCCTCGGTGCAGGGCGCGCTGGTGATGTACCCGATCTACGCCTTTGGCTCTGAGGAGCAGAAGAAGCACTGGCTCCCGCAGATGGCGAAGGGGACGAAGATCGGCTGCTTCGGTCTCACCGAGCCCGATTTCGGCTCCAATCCGGCGGGAATGATCAGCCGCGCTCGGAAACAGGCTGACGGCACCTGGATCCTGAACGGCGCGAAGATGTGGATCACGAATGGCTCGACAGCGCACGTCGCCGTCGTCTGGGCGAAGACCGAGGATGGCGACGAGGGAGGACAGTCGATCCGCGGCTTCCTCGTCCCGACCGAGAGCAAAGGATTCAAGGCGAAGGACCAGAAGGGCAAGCTCTCGCTCCGCGCGAGTGACACGAGCGAACTCGTCTTCGACAACGTGCACCTGCCGGCCGACGCGATCCTTCCGAAGAGTGGCGGACTCAAGAGCCCGCTGATGTGCCTCACGCAAGCGCGCTATGGGATCTCCTGGGGTGCACTCGGCGCTGCGCTCGCTTGCTACGAGGAGGCGCTCAGCTACTCGAAGGAGCGCGTGATGTTCGGCCGGCCGATCGGCGGCTTCCAGATCCAGCAGGTGCGCATCGCCGAGATGCTCACCGAGATCGTGAAGGGCCAGCTCGTCTCGCTGCACCTGGGACGGATGAAGGATGCCGGCACCTTCACGCCGCAGCAGGTCTCACTCGCGAAGCGCAACAACGTCAGCATCGCGACCGACATCGCCCGCGAGGCGCGCCGGCTCCTCGGCGCCGTCGGTATCCTCGCCGAGTATCACTCGATGCGGCATATGGCGAACCTCGAGAGCGTGTACACGTACGAGGGGACGCACGACGTGCATTCGCTGATCCTCGGGCAGGCGGAGACTGGGCTCTCGGCGTTCGAATAGAGGCAGATGGAAGGTGGAAGAAGGAAGGGGGCCGCCCGTTCGGGCGGCCCTTTCCGTTCACGCGAATGACGCTGGCGGTTGACATCCCGAGCGCGCACCAACACTGTACTGGCAAACCAATACAGTGAGACTTCCGTGCGCCGCGCCCGCGATCGGCTCCTCCCGTCCGCCCTCGTGCTGCTGGTCGCTTCGGCGTGCGGCGACCCCAGCGAACGCGCGTCAGCGCCCCCAGTCTGGCCGATCGATCCAACGCCGATCCTCTCCGTGGGTGACTCGCCGCAGGGCGACTCGATCGTCCTCGGCAGCGTCTCAGACGCTCGCTGGCTCGCGAATGGCGGTCTCGCGATCGCCGACGGAGGGTCATTCGCGGTGCTGCACTTCGACGCGCAGGGTCGACCGGGGGCGCGCGCCGGGCGGAAGGGCCGCGGGCCGGGCGAGTTCGCCGACGCGATGACATTGATGGAGATGCCGGGCGATTCGACTGCCGCGTGGGATCCCTCGCAGCGACGCTGGACGGTGATCGACTCCCACACCGGCGGGACGCGTCAGGTCGCCGACTCCCTCCGCGCGCCGACGATGCTCCACGCAGGGATCTTCGCGCTGAGCGACCTCGCCGAGCCTCCGGCGTGGGTGCCGCGCCTGTTGACGGGACTCTCCGCCGCGTCGGCCGAGGTGCGCGTCGCGCATCTCGACGAGCGAGCGCTCCTTTGGGTGAGTCAGGACACCGCACTGCGGGAGTGGCGCGTGTATGCCGACTCAGCCGGACCCCTCGCCTCGGTGACACTGCCGCCGGGACTGCGAGCCCTTCATTTCCAGCGTGGCGCGGTGGTCGGGATCGCCTCCGACTCGACCGGATTCGAGCGCGTGGTGGTCCACCGGATCGCGACGGGCCCACTGCCGCCGATCGACCGCACGCTCGCCGTGCGCCCCGCGCATGCGCCCGAGGAGCGCAGCGCGCTGCGGACCGCGATGCGGAACACCGTGACGGCGCAGGAGATGAACTACATGCAGGCGATGAGTTACACTCTCGCGGCCGATTCGCTGACGGTCGCGCTTCCCGTCGGCACCCGCGCCAAGATCCTCAGCGCCGACGCGCGTGGTTGGCGCGGAGTGGTCTGGTTCACAGCGACCGGATACACCTGTGGGATGATCGTCGGCCAAGCCGTGCCGGGCGGATGGGGGGAAGGCGAGCCGCACTGCGGGTGGTGAGCCCGTTCTCGGCTACGTGAGCCGCGCCTTCCCGTACTTCCGCTGGAAATAGTTCCTTATCCATCGCGGCATGAACCGCAATGCGAGCACGATGATCTTGTAGCGCTTACCCGGTACGACGATCGTCGGCCCATCGCCGAACGCCGCATCGAGTGACTCGCGCACCACACGCTCGGCATCGAGCCACGCCCACTTCGGGATCCCGTTCTCCTTGTCGATCGCCGCCCGTTGATGGAACTCGGTGTGCGTGAAGCCGGGGCAGCAGGCCTGCACCTTGACGCCGGTGCCCTCGAGCTCGAGCGCGAGCCCCTCGATCATCACCCGCTGGTACGCCTTGGTCGCACAGTAGTTGACGTTCCCCGCGCTCGCAGTGAAGCTCGCGACCGACGCCACGGTGATGATCCGGCCCTCGCGACGCGCGATCATCCCCGGCAGCGCAGCCCGGGTGAGTAGCATCGGCGCCATCACGTGCAGCTCAAGCATCGTCGCCTGCTCTCCCACCGGGCGCGACGCGAGCTTCCCCTTCGTTCCGAAGCCGGCATTGTTCACCAGCACCATCACCCGCTCACTGCGCGCGAGATACTCGGCGAGCGTCCGCATTCCCTCGTCGCGCGAGAGGTCAGCGGGCCAGGGCTCGGCGTTCACCCCGTGCTGCAGCGCCAGTTCGTCGGCAGTCGACCGCAGGCGTTCCTTGTCGCGAGCGACGAGGAGGAGGTCGAAGCCGCGTTCGGCGAGTTGTCTCGCGTATTCCCGGCCGAGGCCGGACGAGGCGCCGGTGATGACCGCTAGCGGACGCGCGAACTCTTGGCTGGATTCCGGCACGACACATAAGCTACGGATGGGAGATCAGTGAGGGGAGATGGGAGAGCACGACCGCCGCTCCCTCACATCTCCCCTCTCCCACCTCCCATCCTTAGCTTTACCCAGCCCCCTCGCCGAAAAGGTGTTGATTGAAGCTCGCCGTCTGCATCAAGCGCGTTCCCGATATGGATGTCCGCTTCAAGCTCGCCCCCTCGGGGAAGGCGGTGGACGAGGCGGGGCTCAAGTTCGACATCTCCGATTTCGACGGATACGCGGTCGAGGCGGCACTCCAGATCAAGGAGAAACTCAACACCGGTGAGGTCGCGGTGATCTCGCTCGGGCCCGATGTCGTGCAGGAGACGCTACGCAAAGCGATGTCGATGGGCGCCGACCGCGCCGTGCAGCTCAAGTACGACGGCGCTCTGGTGGACTCCTTCGCGATCGCGTCGGCCCTCGCGGCCGAACTCAAGGACGGCGCCTACGACCTGATCCTCTTCGGCCGGATGAGCATCGACACCGCGCACGGCGCCGTTGGCGCGATGGTCGCCGAGCTCCTCGGACTCCCCTGCATCAACGCAATCAGCAAGCTCGAGTTCGACGGTCGCACCGCCAAGATGCGGCGTGAGCTGGAAGGCGCCTATGAGCTGGTGGAGTGCGCGCTCCCCGCGGTCGTCACGATCGACGAAGGGATCGCGCGGCCCCGCTATCCCTCACTCAAGGGGATCATGGCGGCGAAGAAGAAGCCCCTTGAATCGAGGCCGGCACAGCTTCCGGAAGCGCGCCTCACGCTCGACACCCTCACGCTTCCGCCCGAACGCGCGGCGGGACGGATCATCGGCGAAGGCACCGCAGCCGTTCCCGAACTCGTCCGGCTCCTCAAGGAAGAGGCAAGAGTCCTCTGATGACGAACGTCCTCGCATTCGCCGAATCCCGGGGTGGCGATCTTCGCCGGGCCGCTCTCGAGTCCGTCACGGCGGCACGCGTCATCGCCGACGCGCGTGGCGCGGAAGTGCACGCGATCCTGTTCGGCGCGATGGGCATCGGTTCGCACGCCGCGAAGCTCGGCGCTCACGGCGCGGACCGAGTCCTCGTGGTCGAGCACGCCGCGTTCGCGAACAACAACCCCGAGGCCGTCGCTGCGGCGATCGCCGCGCGGATGGGGAGCGGATACGGCGCGTTCATCTGCGCCGCATCGGCCACCGGCAAGGACATCGCGCCGCGTGTGGCCGCGAAGCTCAAGGTGCCGGTCGCGAGCGACGCGATCGCGATCGCCGTCAATGGCAGCGCGATCAGCGTCACGCATCCCGGCTACACGGGGAAGATCCTGCAGTCCCTCTCGCTCACGGCCACTCCGGCGGTGCTCTCGGTGCGGCCCGGAGCGTTCCTCCCCAAAGCGGCCACGAAAGCAGGCGCGGTCGAGACGCTCGCTCCGACCGGTGATCCGTCGGCGAGTCGTGTGAAGGTCACCGAGACCGCCACCGGCAACGCCGCCAAGCTCGACCTGGGCGATGCGCCGGTCATCATCTCCGGAGGGCGCGGACTGAAGGAGGCCGCGAACTTCAAGCTCGTCGAAGATCTTGCCGCGGCGTTCGGCAACGCGGCTGTCGGGGCGACGCGCGCCGTCACCGACGACGGCTGGCGCCCGCACTCGGACCAGATCGGCCAGACCGGTCGGCTCGTCAGTCCCAATCTCTACATCGCCTGCGGCATCTCGGGTGCGATCCAGCACCTCGCCGGGATGCGCACGAGCAAGACGATCGTCGCGATCAACAAGGACAAGGACGCGCCGATCTTCAAGATCGCGGACTACGGCGTGGTCGGTGATGTGGTCGAGATCCTCCCCATTCTGACCGCCGCCGTGAAGCAAGCCAAGGCCGCCGGATAGCGGCGCACACGCGATGACCGACGCGAACGCCCTCTTCCTTGCGATAATCGTCATCGCGGTCGGCGCGTTCGCCGCGAGCGTCCTGCGCCTCCTCGGTCAGCTCCGCCTCGGACGCCTCGACGACATCCGCTGGAACGCGATCCCCGCCCGCGTCGGCAACCTGATCCGGATCGGGCTCTTCCAAGAGAAGATCTTCCGCGACTCGGTCGCCGGTCCGATGCACGCGGTCATCTTCTGGGGGTTCCTCGTTCTCGGCGCCGGCACCACCGAAATGTTGATCGAAGGGGTCTTTCCGTCCTTTAGCTTCGCCGACTTCCTCCCCGACCTCCTCTATCGCGGCTATCTCATCAGCCAGGAGTTCTTCGCCGCGGCGGTCATCGTCGCGGTCGCCTTTGCGCTCTGGCGCCGCCTCGCGAAGCAGGTGCCGCGACTCCAAGGCGCCGAGACCCATCCGAACGACCCGCTCCTGATCCTCTCGTGGATCGGCGCACTGATGGTCACGATGTTCCTCTCGACGGCCTTCCTCTTCGTGGCCGAGCCGGTCGCGATGGCCTCGGTGCGGCCGGTGAGCTTCCCCCTCGCGATGATCATCGGTCAGCTCGGGATCGGGCCCGGGATGACCGCGCCGATCGTGATGCACGAGTTCTTCTGGTGGAGCCACGCGCTGCTCGTGCTGGGCTTCCTCAACTACCTCCCCTACTCGAAGCACCTGCACGTCGTCGTCTCCCTCCCGAACACCTTCCTTTCGAACACGAGCGGCCCCGGCACGATCGGCGCGATGCGGCCGATGGACTTCGAAGGCGCCGACGCCGAGCACTTCGGGGCGAAGGACGTCGACGAGCTCAGCTGGAAGTCACTGCTCGACGGCTTCGCCTGCACCGAGTGCGGCCGCTGCACGAGCGTCTGCCCGGCGAACATCACAGGCAAGCTGCTCAGCCCGCGCAAGATCATGATCAATGTGCGCGAGCGACTCGAAGCGAAGGCCGCCGGAGACGAATCACGGTCTCTCCTCGGCGGATACATCACCGACGAGGAGCTCTGGGCCTGCACTTCCTGCCGCGCCTGCGTCTACGAGTGCCCGGTCTCGATCGACCAGCTCTCGGTGATCAACGAGTTGCGACGCAACTTGGTCCTCTCGGAGTCGCGCTTCCCCGAGGAGATGACGCCCGCCTTCGAGGCGCTCGAGACGAGCGGCTCGCCCTGGGCCTTCGATCCCGGCGATCGCGCGAAGTGGGCCGAAGGGCTCGACATCCCCACGATGGCCGAGCTGGCGAAGCGGAACGAGCGTCCCGACGTGCTCTACTGGGTGGGCTGCATGGGATCGTTCGACGACCGGGCCAAGAAGACCACCGTCGCCTTTGCGCGGATCCTCAAAGCGGCGGGTGTCAACTTCGCGATCCTCGGGCAAGAGGAGAAGTGCAACGGCGACCCCGCGCGACGAATGGGGAACGAGTACCTCTACCAGACGCTCGCCAAGGACAACGTCGAGACCCTCGGCCGCTACGGTGTCCGCACCGTCGTCACC
>JANPCH010000040.1:0-4971 GCA_031430835.1 Gemmatimonadaceae bacterium | reverse complement strand
CCGGTACCTGCCGGCCGAGCGGTTCGGTCGTGCGCGCTTCCCGTCGAGTTGGAGTATCGTGGTCGGCGTGAGTGGTGTGCGGGCGACGAAGACCGGTGGGGCGCGGGATGACTACAATCGCGCGTCGGATCTCGTGCGCGACCTTCTCATCCTATGGAATCGGTCCAGCGGTCGCGCCGACCCCTCGCTCGCGTGCGCGCTCCGATCGTCGAAGGACGCCGCTGGGCGACTCGAGGACCTCGCGCGCAACACCGCCGACGCGCCCTGGTATCTCGCGCGGATCGCTCAGTTCCGAGCGGAGACCGAGCGGATCGTGCCGCAGGCGCTCATCGCATTCGAGACTGCCGACGCCGCGTTGCTCGGTCGCCTCGCGGTCGAGTCGCAGCAGCGCGCCGAGACGGCGCTCAAGAACCAGATCCCCGAGACGATGTTCCTCGCGAGGGCAGCGATGGCGGCCGGAGCGCATGCGGGTTCGGCGTTCGGCGCCGGGTTCGGCGGCGCTGTCTGGGCCGTGGTGGACACTTCGAGCGCCGACGCCGTGACTGGGCGCTGGCGCGCAGAGTACGCCAAGGCCTTCCCGGCGCGCGAATCGAAGGCGCAGTTCTTCACCGTGCGGCCGGGGCCGGGGGTGCAATGGCCGTGACGAAGCTCCCACGCAACGTGAAAGCGCTCGCGGCGGTGAGTTTCCTCACCGACGTCGCGAGCGAGATGATCTATCCGCTCCTGCCGCTCTTCCTCTCAAGCGTGCTCGGCGTCTCCGCGGCGGCGCTCGGTGTGATCGAGGGGGCGGCCGAGAGCATCTCGTCGCTGCTGCGCCTGCCGGCGGGGTGGCTCTCGGACAAGTTCGGGCGGCGGAAGCCGCTCGTCGTCCTCGGGTACACCCTTGCGGCGTTCGCGCGGCCATTGATCGGTCTCGCGCAGAACGTGGGGCAGGTACTCGCGATCCGCCTCACCGACCGCTTCGGAAAGGGCGTGCGTACCGCACCTCGCGACGCCCTGATCGCCGACTCCGTCTCGCCGGCGCAACGGGGGTATGCCTACGGACTCCACCGCGCGTCGGACAGCCTTGGCGCGGTGCTCGGTCCACTGATCGCGTGGGCGTTGCTGAGTCTGGGCGTGGTCGAGCTGCGTGGCCTCTTCCTTTGGGCGGCGTTACCGGGCCTGCTCGCGGTGCTGCTCGTGATCGTGATGGTGAAGGAGACGGCGACGCAGCCGAAGCCGAAGCCCGAGCCGATACCGGGGCTGACGGCAGAGGGACTCGGCGCCCCCTTCTGGCGCTACCTAGCCGTCGTCTTCCTGTTCACGCTCAGTTGCTCGAGCGATGCCTTCCTGCTGCTCCGTGTCTCCCAGCTCGGTGTGCCGACTGCGATGGTCCCGATCCTCTGGGCGATGCTGCACGTAGTGAAGTCGTCGTCGTCGCTCGTCAGCGGATGGCTCTCCGACCGCGTGGGGCGATCGCGCCTCATCCTCGGTGGGTGGCTGATCTACACGGCCGTGTATCTCGGCTTCGCCTTTGCGAGCACCGCGTGGCACGCGTGGGCGCTCTTCCTCGTGTACGGACTTTTCTTCGGGATGACGGAGGGAGTGGAGAAGGCGCTGGTGGCGGACCTCGTGCCGGTGCGGCGGCGCGGGACGGCGTTCGGCTGGTTCAACGCGGCGGTCGGGCTCGCCTCGCTGCCGGCGTCGGTGGTCTTCGGGATCGTGTGGGACGGGGCGGGAGTGGAGGCGGCGTTCGTGATGGCGGCCGGGGTGGCGGCGCTGGCGACGATCGCGTTCCCGCTGGTCGTGGCGTCGCCCAAGTTGTCTCGGTAGCTTCGCGCTCGACCTTCTCGCACAGGACTCCGCGCTGGCCGACTTGCCCATCTCCGACCGCCTGCGCACGTACCTCGACGTGCAGTACGAGCTCGTGCGCGTCCTTGGCACCGGCGGGATGGGCACCGTGCTTCTCGCCAGCGAGCGCGCCCTCGAGCGGATGGTCGCCATCAAGGTCCTGCACGCCGACAAGGCGGCCGCCGCCGTGGCGCGCGAGCGGTTCCGGCGCGAGGCGCGATCGGCGGCGAAGCTCACGCACCCGAACATCGTGCCCCTGCTCACCTTCGGCGACGTCGAGGGCGAGCTCTACTTCGTGATGGGCTACGTCGGTGGTGAGACGCTCGCCGCGCGGCTCGCGCGCGTCGGCCGCCTCTCGCCCGAGGAATCGCAGACGCGGCTCGCCGAGATCGCGGGTGCGCTCGACTACGCGCACAAGGCGGGGATCGTCCATCGGGACCTCAAGCCGGAGAACATCCTCCTCGACGCCGCGACGGGACGCGCGATGCTCACCGATTTCGGCATCGCGCGCGACTTGGGGAGGGAAGGGTCCCTGACCTCCACCGGCATCATCGTCGGGACGCCGCACTACATGTCGCCGGAGCAGGCGAGTGGCGACCGCGCGATCGACGGCCGCAGCGACATCTACTCCCTCGGCGTCATCGGCTACCGGATGGTGAGCGGCACGCTCCCGTTCGGGGGATCGAATGTGCGCGAGGTGATCACGCAGCACCTCACGGCGCGCCCGGCACCTCTGCCGCAAGCGATCGTCGAACAGGTGCCCGCGCTCTCCGACGCACTCTCACGCGCGCTCGCGAAGTTGCCGGCCGACCGCTGGTCGACCGCGGGGGAGATGGCCGCCGCGCTGCGCGTCGACGCCGGCGAGGAGATGCTGCCCGACCACCTCGAGGCGATCGACGGCATCTATCCGCGCGTGATCATGATCTTCGCGGCCACCGGCGGCGCCGTGGCGTTGGCACCGATCGCGGGCTTCACGACCGGCTCCACGATCGGGACGGTCGCCAGCGGCGCCGTGATTCCCGCGATCACAGCGCTGGTCCTTTGGGGCTGGACGAAGTTCGACCGCTGGCGCAGGCCCGATGGCGCGGACCTTCGCGTCAAGGTCGGACTGCGGCCGCCACGATGGTGGTCGGCCTGGTGGCCGCGACGCCTCCGCCGGCCTGGCGATGTCTGGGACAGGCTGCCGAGGGAGATGCGAATGATGCGCAACCTTGACGCCTTCTCGGTGGCCACCATCCTCCCGCTGCAGGTCGCGCTCTTGCTCTGGGTCTTCAGCGAGCGCGGCATCGCGTATCTCGCGCTCTTCAGTGCCAACCGGCGGCCACTCGCCAACGCGATCTTCGCTGGCGCCATTCTCGTCGCGGTCGGCCTCGTCGGAGCGATCGTGTTCCTCTCATTGCGACTGCGCAAGCGGTTGACTATCGATACCACCCAATTGCGCGCGCTTCAGTCACTCGCGAACGCCGATCCCAAGTGGCGCCATCCGCACTACGCGAGCCTTCTCACAGCGGCAGCGACGCCGACCGACACGCTTCCCTCCACGAGCGAGATGATCCGCGCCCTCCGCGCCGCGAACGTCCCACTCCCCGACGGCCTCACCGCCGCACTCGAGGCCGTGTCGCGCGGTGAGGCCTCGATCGAGCGGGAGATGCGCGAGCTGCGTCAACTCGTGAACGCCGAGGAGATCGAGCGGGTGGAGAAGCGGCTCGCTTCGCTGGGCAGCGGGGACGCGAGCCTTCGCGCGATGCTCGAGTCGCAGCGGGCGCTCCTCGCCCGCGCCGAGACGCGGATCGGCGAACTTGGCGCGCTCAAGGCCCGGCTCGACGCGCAGCAGGCGCTGCTTCGCCAGCAACTGATCGCCCTCCGCGACCTCGCACCATCGGGGGCGGACCTCGCCGAGATCACCGGACGGATCCGCGCCGTGAACGCGGACCTGAAGGCGCTGGCGGAGGGCTTGGTCGAGGTGTGACCGCGACGCGAGGTGAGCGCTACTGCCCCTCGGCGTAGTGCAGCCGCCCGGCGCGGATGACACCGATCAACACCGACTTCGCCTCCGCATCCCCATTCAGGTCGAACTTGATCGAGCCGGTGACGCCCTCGAAGGCGGCCTCGCCGGTCACACGGTCGAGCGCGGTCCGGATGCGATCGCGCCCGGTGCCGACCTGGCCGATCACCTTCGCGAGCAGGTGCACGACGTCGTAGGCGCCGGCGGCTCGGTGATCAGGGAACGCGCCGTTGTAGGCGAGTCCGTACGCGGTCATGAACGCCCGGTTCGTCTCTCCCGGCCGTTGCGCGAGGTACGCCGCGCTCACGTACACCCCCTCGGCGATCGCTCCCTCCGCCTCGATCCCCGTGAGCCCGTCGCCTCCGAGGATCGGGAGCGTCACGCCACGCGCTCGAAGCGCCCGCAGGATCGGGAGCGCCGTCGCGCGATCGGTGGCGAGGACGATCGCCTGGGCCTGCGAGAGCGCCGCCACGTGCTCCGCGATGACGGACGCGTCGGCCGATGGGAGGACGGGATAGGGTGTGATCCGCGTGCCCTGTTGTCGCTCGAACTCGTGCCGGAAGGCCGCGAAGACCCCGCGCCCGTACGCATCATTCAGGTAGATCGCCGCCACGCGCTGGGCCCGGAGGTTCTTGAGGACGTAGCCGGCGATCGCACCGCCGTGTTCATCATCGGTCGGGCAGACGCGATAGACCCACGAGCCGATCCCCGTCACCTGCGGACTCGAGGCGGACGGGGAGATCGCGACCACCGGATCGTCACCGGCGCCATAGACCTTCCCGGCGACGATCGTCGGGCCGCTGTTCAGGTGGCCGACCACTGCCACGATGTCGCGCATCCCCCGAAGCTCGCCAGCTACCGTGATCGCCTTCTCGCTCTCGCCGGCGTCGTCACGGACGACGAGCTCGATCATCCGGCCGCGCACGCCACCGGCGCGATTGATCTCGTCGACGGCGAGTCGCGCGCCCTGCTCCATCGACACGCCACGGGGTTGTTTCACCGGACCGGCGAGGCCGATGAGGATCGGCTCGCCGCGGCCGCAAGAGAGGCCGGCGGCACAGAGGAGCGCCGCGGCGACGGACCCGACGCGTCGCGTCAGCAACACCGCGATCCCGGTTGCTCGTACCGCGCCTTCA
>JANPCH010000039.1:0-27718 GCA_031430835.1 Gemmatimonadaceae bacterium | reverse complement strand
ACCTCAAATGCGAGATCGCGATGTTGAGAATCCGACCTCCCCAGATTGCGCACAATCGACGATCGGCACCTCGGAGAGCATCGGAGGACCCCTCGGATCCGGGGGATTCGCGGCTCGAGTAGTTTTCCTACAACCTCGTTGCCTGACCTGAGGTGGCGCCCACTTGACGCGCGTGGGTGAACTCGCTAGTCTTACTAGTAAGACCCACTGCGAGGATTGCATGAGTACCGCCGCCACGACCACCCTGTCCTCCAAGGGACAGGTCGTCATTCCCGAAGAGATCCGAGTGCGGCTGGGCCTGAAGGCAGGCGCCCAGTTCGTCGTGGTCGCAGATCGCGACGTGGTCATCTTCAAGGTCCTCGACCCACCGGCCCTCGGCGAATTCGCTCCACTGGTAGCTCAGGCCCGGCAGGCCGCAAAGCGCAGCGGCCTGCGCCAGACCCACATCGCGAACGCGGTAGCGAAGGTTCGTCGCGCGCGGTGAGGGTTGTCCTCGACACCAACGTCGTTGTCTCCGGGGTGTTCTTCGGCGGCGTGCCGTGTCGCATCCTGTCGGCGTGGTCTGCGGGGAAGCTCGTCCTGTGCCTGTCGCCCGTCATCCTTGAGGAGTACCGGCGCGTTGGTCACGAGCTCGGGCGTCAGCATCCAACAGTCGGCGCGACATTTGAGCCCGTCCTCACGCTCATCGCCATGAACGCGATGATCGTCGACGCGCCACCACTCGCCGCGCCGGTCAGCGACGATCCGGACGATGACATGTTCTTGGCGGCGGCCTTGGCCTCACGGACTCAGCTCATCGTGTCCGGAGACAGGGATCTCCTGCGGGTCTCGGGTTGGCGAGGCGTGGACGTGCTGACGCCGCGTCAGTTTGTCGATCAGTACCTCGCCGCGGACAGCTAACTCTGGTTGGTGCTGACAACGGCGCTATTGATGGCGGCCGCTGCGCGGCTGCATTATTGAAGCGGTCGCAGCACAACCCGACGTTGAGGATGTAGAATAAGCCCGCTCGTCAAATGCGAGATCGCGACGTTGAGAATCCGACCTCCCCAGATAGCGCACGATCGACGATCGGCACCTCGGAGAGCATCGGAGGACCCCTGAAATCCGGCAACTTTCGCGACTCCGATAGTTTTCCTACATCCTCGTTAGACCGACATCCATCCTCGAGGTCCGCCGATGTCACATGGACCGAGCCTGACCGTCAGGGAAGTGGAGTTCGCGGTAGTTCAGGCGATGCGCGACGAGTACCGGCGCGAGATGGCGTGTCAGATTGTGCACGACTCGTGGCACCGGCGCGGCTTCTCGACGCTGTATGTGCTGCAGGCCGACGGTGCATCCATCGGCTACGCAGCAGTCGGAGGGTCACCGGGCGAGCCGCGCGACATCCTCAAGGAGTTCTATCTCGTGCCGGACCGGCGCGAACTCACGTTGCCATTCGCGCGACTGGTCATCGAGAGCAGTCAGGCTCGGTTCATTGAAGCACAGACGAACGATGTGCAGCTCAGTCTCCTGCTCTGGGACTGCGCGACGGAGTGCGCGAGCGAGACGGTCCTCTTCGCGGACGGGGGCAGCCGCAGCCTTGCGCTGGCAGAGGTGACGCTGCGGCCGATCACCACCGCCGAGCGTCCCAACGTCTTTGCGCATCTGCTGGAGCCCGTGGGAGACTGGGGGCTGGAGTTCCGGGGTACAATTGTGGCGACCGGCGGGCTCCTCACACACTACAACCCGCCGTTTGTCGATCTGTACCTGGAGGTCGCCGAGCAGTTCCGCGGGCGCGGCTACGGCAGCTTCCTCGTTCAGGAGCTCAGGCGTGCTGCGCGCGCGGCCGGCCACGTGCCCGCCGCGCGCTGTCATCAGAGCAACCTTGCTTCGCGAGGTGCCTTACAGCGAGGGGGAATGAGCCCGTGCGCTCGCATCCTTCGCGGGCGCGTTGCGGTCTGACGATGCTTGGTGCTGACAGTCCACGGTATGGTAGCGGCGGCTGCGCCGCCGCATCTTTGGAGTGCCTGCAGCACAAGCTCACGTTGAGGATGTAGAATAAGTCCGCTCGTCAAATGCGAGATCGCGATGTTGAGAATCCGACCTCCCCAGATTGCGCACAATCGACGATCGGCACCTCGGAGAGCATCGGAGGACCCCTCGAATCCGGGGGATTCGCGGCTCGAGTAGTATTCCTACAACCTCGTTGACGCACAGGTTCCGAAACCAGTACGCGGGGCGCACGTACAGGAGCGGTATGACGGTCATGTCCCGAGTACTCCCTGCCGCCGCGGCGGTCCTCATGGGTGCCGGGTGCGTGAGCGCACGCCCAGCCGTACCAGCCCGCGACGTCGGTCAGGGTGATCTGGAGTCTGCGCGCGCGCTGGGCCCGCGCCTCGACTCGCTCCGGCGCGCGCTGCGCATCCCGGGTCTTGCGGTCGTTGTCCTGCGCGACACCACTCTAGTTCTCGCGCGCGGCTTCGGGTTCGCCGACGTGGAGCGCCGTATCCCCGTCACACCCGAAACGCCGTTCAACATCGCGTCCGTCGCCAAGCCGATCTCGGCCGTGGTCGCGCTCCGCCTTGTTCAGGATGGCCTGCTCGACCTCGACCGGCCGTTGCGCCGCTACGCAGACTTCGCCGAGTTCTGCACTGCGGCGCGCGAACAAGGCGGCATCTTCTTCGGCGACTACGCCTGCAGGGACAACCACCTCACCCTTCGGCACGTGCTGTCCATGACAGCCAACGGCGAACAGTCGGGCACCCGCTTCTGGTACAATCCGCCTTCGTATTCCTGGGCATCGCGCCCGATGGCGGAGGTGGCAGGACGCACCTTCTCGGAGCTGGTGGACTCCCTCGTCTTCCGGCCGGCCGGCATGCGCAACTCTGCCCGAACGAATCGGCGGCTGCCACTCCCGCCACGAATCGCAGAAGCGTTGGCCACGCCCCAGCACATCGACTCGGCCGACCGATTGGTGAAGTCTGATCCGCCACCACCGCAGGGGGACGGTGCGGCCGGTGGCGTGATCGCGAGCGCGATGGACCTCGCGCGCTTCGACATCGCGCTTACAAACGGTCGTCTGCTCACACCGGCATCCCGCGCGGCGCTCTGGTCGCCGACGCGGACGCCCTCAGGCGCGTTGCTCCCCTACGGACTCGGATGGTTTCTGGGTACGTATCAAGGCCGACGCGTGGCTTGGCATACGGGGCTCTGGGAAGGGCGGTACTCGGCGCTCTACCTCAAGGTGCTCGGAGACACGCCCGCCGAGCGGCTCACCCTGGTCCTTCTCGCGAACAGCGACGGACTCCAATGGGAGTCGCGCTTAGACGAGGCCGCCATCGAGCGCTCGCCATTCGCAACGGCGTTCCTCACCGGGCTCCCGAAGCGGAGCGCTGTCCACTGACTGTCCGGTTGACAGTTCGGACCTGGTAGCGCCGGTCGCCTAACTCTGGCGTTCGCGTGATCGGCCGGGCTTTCGCGCAGCCGTCATAGTGATTACATTGTACTCACCATCTCGGAGGCTGTGCCGTGAAGACCCGCCTTATTCGCATCGGCAACTCTCGCGGGGTCCGCCTCGCGAAGCCGTTGCTCGAGCAGGCCGGCCTCGAGGACGAGGTCGATATTCGCGTCGAGCCGGGTGCTCTCATCATTTCGGCCGTGGGCGCACCTCGCGCAGGTTGGGCCGCCGCAGCCGCCAGGCACGGGCCGGCCGACCTCCTCGATGCGTCGACGGGCACCAAGTTCGACGACGAGGAGTGGGAGTGGCGGTAGCGGCAGGCGTTCATCGCGGCGACGTGTTCCTAGTCGAGCTGAGCCCCACCCGCGGTCGAGAGATCCGGAAGACGCGGCCCTGCGTGATCGTCTCACCCAACGAGCTCAACGCCCACATGGGCACGTTCATCGTGGCACCGCTGACGACCGGGAGTCACCCCTACCCGTTCCGCATTCCGTGCCGGTTCTCAGGAAAGGACGGCCACCTCGTCCTCGATCAACTCCGCACCGTTGACCGCGAGCGCCTCGTGAAACGTCTCGGTGCTCTGACTGCCCCGACGCTGGCAAAAGCGTTGGCGATCTTGCAGGAGATGTTCGCGGCCTGACGGCACGAAGGTTGGTGCAGACGGCCGCATTATTGAAGCGGCCGCAGCACAACCCAACGACGGTACCAGGCGGATGAAGCGCATTCGGCCGAGGAGAAGCGGTTTCGGCTACTCGGCAGATCCTCTGAGAATCGGTTGCTCGCGATTCTCTTCACCGATCGCGGCGACGAGCTGATTCGCATCATCAGCGCGCGCCTCGCCACCTCGCGTGAGCGACACAAGTATGAAGAAGACTTCCGCTAAGCCCGCGCGCCGGACCCGTGCCGTCGCCGATCCCGACGAGATCCGCCCCGAGTACGATTGGAGCAAGGCGACGCGCAATCCGTACGCGAGCCGCTATGCGCAAGGAACCAATATCGTGGTCCTCGAGCCCGACGTCGCCGCGCTCTTCCCAAACTCGGCATCGGTGAACGAGGCCCTGCGTTCGCTCGCGAGCGTCATCGGCGGCGGCAAGGGTAAGCGCCCATCTCGGCGCCGCACCGCATGACAACCGGTTGCAGCGGACGGGCCGCGGCGCGGCCCGCCGCTGAACCGGAGCGTTAGCCCGTCACACGGAGACGGCAGATGCAGGCGATCGGACACGGCAAGCGTTCAATCTGGAGCAGTCTGGTTCGAGCGCTGGTCGCCGCCTTCGCTATAGTGTTCGACCTCGCGAACCTCGTTGCGCATCAGGGGCGGCTACGCGAGGTGTCTCGCGATGCCGCCCACTCGCGCGAGCGCGCTCGGCTTCGTTCGACCATCATCTTGGCTGACACAGTTGCCCCCTCGAGGTTCGGCCTCGTGCCGGTCGAGGAAGCGTGGATCGAGGACGTCGTCTCAGTGAGACGTGGCATACGGCCTCTTCCAACGGGTTCGGCTTATCTCGTGGTGCGCCTGCGCGCTGACTATGTTGGGCTGCACCTGCTTGCACGTGGCACCGACTGGCCGCGCGACACGCTGGTGCTGGATGTTTGGTTCCGCGCGCCGCGACACGTTCGTGTCGCGCTTAGGCACGACCCGCAGCAGTTTCCGGACGGCGGTGACACCTGGGAATCGGACGGCGCGGCTTGGCGAAGGATCCTGGCGAGGAGCGGGCCAAGACCGACCTGACCATCCGCCAAACAACTCGCGCGGGGAGCACGCCTCAGCGTGCTCACCCGCGCGAATGTCCCAGGCCTGACGGAGCGACGACGAACACCACGTACCGTTGCTGCCTTTCGACCCTGGCGGAGTTGGTGGGCCGAAGCCCCCCGGGGCCTGGAACACCCGAACTATAATCGCCCCGCGAAGGCCTCCGCCAGCACGTCACCCGCCTTTGTGACACCGGCATCGTCGATATCGAGGTGCAGCACGCACCGCACCCGAGTCGCGTTCCAGTCCGAGACCAGCACGCCCCTCGCCTTCGCGCGCTCGACGACCTGCTCGGCCGTCTGCCCCGCAGTGCAGTCCACCATCACGATGTTCGTGTCGGGTGGGACGACCCTTACCCCGGGCACCGAGCCGAGTCGCTTCGCGAGAGTGCGCGCCCGCGTGTGATCCTCGTGCATCCGCGGCAGGTGTATGTCGAGTCCGTGGAGGCAGGCGGCCGCGAGGATCCCCGACTGGCGCATCCCGCCGCCGAACCGCTTCCGCGCTTCCCACGCGCGCCGCATCGGCTCCTCGTCCCCGGCAAGGCAGGCGCCGACCGGAGCGCCGAGTCCCTTCGACATCGAGACCATCACGGTCGAGGCGCAGGCCGCGAAGTCGGCGAGCGACGTGCCGGTCGCGATGTGCGCATTCCAGAGCCGCGCGCCGTCGAGATGTACCGGCAATCCCGCCTCAGATGCGGTCGCCTGGATCGCGCGCAACTTCTCGAGCGACGTCACCATCCCGCCCGCGCCATTGTGCGTGTTCTCGACGCACACGACCGACGCGCGTGGCGCGTGAATCGAGAAGGGTCGGTACATCCGCCGCAGCGACTCGGCGTCCATCACCGGCCCGCCACTCACGACGCGCACCTGCAGCCCGGCGAGCGCCGCAACCCCCGCGATCTCCCAGTTCACAATGTGCGAGTCGTCGTGGGCGAAGACCTCGGTGCCCGGCTCGCCGAGCAACCAGAGCGCGACCTGGTTCGCCATCGTTCCCGTCGGGCAGAAGATCGCCGAGTGTTTCCCGAGCATCGCAGCCACGCGCGCTTCGAGCTTCCGCACCGTTGGGTCGCCGTCGAGCACATCATCACCGACCTCTGCTTCGGCCATCGCGCGGCGCATCGCGGGGGTCGGCTTGGTGACGGTGTCAGAGCGGAGATCGATCATCGAACGGCAGATTTGAGATGGGAGAGGGGAGAGCAGCGACTGATCAGCGGGTCTGATGTTCTACATTCGCAGCACTGGCAACCGCGACGGCATCCCGTTGCGCCGCCGCCGCGAACTCGGCGCCGAGAACGAAGATCAACGCCGAATAGTAGGTCCAGAAAATGATCACGATGAGGGCCCCCATCGTGCCGGTGTAGAGGGAGCCTGGCGTGTAGTAGCGAGACACCTGTGAGAAGAGCCAACGCGCGAGTTCGAAGAGCGCAGTCGCGGAGAGGGCGCCGAGCAGCGCGATCCGCACGGGCGTGCGGGTGCGCGGGAGCCACCGATAGAGTGAGAAGAAGATCATCACGACGACCACGATCGCGAGCGCACGTCCCACGAAGTACTCGATCCCCGTGGTCGCATCGGTGAGGTACCCGCGGGCCTCGAGCCGCATTCCGAGGCGGCCGCTGGTGACCACCAGCCAGGTGCTGGCGACGACCCACACCGTCAACAGCGCCACCGACGTGAGTGTGAGCTGGAAGTCCCAGAGCTTGCCGGCGAAGAAGTTGCGGTCGCGGCCGTGCCCGAAGACCACCGCCATCACCGAGCGGAGCGAGCCGAACAGGTACGAGGAGAACCAGAGGAAGCCGATGAGTCCGCCGATGCCCGCCACCGCGCGCGTGCGCACGACGTCGCCCACGACGGCACCGAGGGCGTCGGTGCTGGCTGTCGCGCCGGCCGGAAGGAGTCCGGCGACGACCGCCGTCGCCAGGTCGGAGGCCGCATCGGGGGTCCCACCAACGACGTACCCGAGCCCCGAGAAGAGAAGGAGGAGAAATGGAACGCCGGCGAGGAGGACGTTGAACGCCACCCCGCCGGCAAGAAAGAACGCGTCGTCCGTCCCCGCGCTCCGCCAGGCGTCACCGAGGATGCGGAGGCGGACGCTCAGACGCCGTCGTCCTCTCCGTCGACCGCCGCGGCCGGGCGCCGATGCCGGGCGAGCCGCTTCTCGAGTGCCTCTCGGGCGTCCTGCGCGGCGTCACGCACGGTGGTGCGCGCCGTATCGACATACTCGACCGCGGCTTCCTGCGCCTCCTCGGCGAGGTGTCGGGCCTGCCGCCGCATCCGGCGGGCGCCGCGACGCAACGTCGCCCGCGTCTCCTCACCCGACTGCGGTGCGTAGAGCAGCGCCAACCCGGCGCCGACCGCGACTCCGAGGAGGAAGAGCCCGACGCCGCCTCCGCGACGCTCGATCACCACCGGTCCTTCCTTTCCCTCGGAGTCGGTCACGACGCTCTCCTACTGTTCGATGAGGACGAGGAATCGCGAGGGCCGCCAGAAGGTCTCGGCCGCCGTGATCTTGAGACTCCCCTTGAACCTGCCGTCCTTGGGCGCGGAAGCCAAGCCCGTCAAGTCGTTCGGTGAGACTATCCGATACGCCTTCGCCGGATCGGGCAACGTGAGCTCGCTCAGCATCGTGCGATCGACCGCCGTGAAGGCGCTCGGGTCAAGGGTGCGCGCCAGCACCGCTGTACGCCCGATGCCGAGCATCCCGCCACGCAGTTCGATGATGCCCTTGCGACGCAGTTCATCCTTCTTGCCGGCGACCCAGTAGACGGTGTTCTGTTCGATGGTGAGTGCGGCCTTTTCGGCGCTGAGTGCCGCGCGCTGGCTCTCGAGCTGGGTGTTCGCTTCGCGCAGCGAGGTGTTCTCGGCGGTGAGCAGCGTCACTTGGTCGAGCAGCGAGACGATCTCCGCCTTCTGGGTGTCGATCAGGCGCTGGAACGACTTCAAGGTCGAGTCGAAGGACGCCATTTGCGCCTGCATCGTGGCGTTGGTGGCGGTGAGCTGACTCACGCGACGCCGGCTCTGCGCCAGCCGCTCCTCGCTCTCGCGAAGACGGTTGGTGAGTCCCTGCACGCGCTCGGCCAGTGCGGCACGCTGCTGCGTCGGAGAAGTCGCTTCCATCTCGCCCGAGGCGGCGACGGTCGGCTTGCCCGACTTCACCTTGTCGAGCTCGGTGTTGACCTCGGCGATGAATTGGGACGTCTGCACGACTTCATTCAGGAGAGAATCCTTCTCAGCGGAGATGGAGGCCACCTGCTGGAGCTGGCGATCGTACTCGGATTTTGAGACACACGCGGTCGCGAGGACCGCCAGGGTGCCAGTGAGGAGGAGCTTACGCATTTCGGGACTCCGTTCTGTGCGCGGTGCGCTTGTGGGGGTCAGGCGTGGCCGGGATCCGGCGCTACTCGCCTGCTTCTGCATCGTCGGGGGCCGCCTCGACGGCAGGGCCTCCCGTGCCCGGCGCCCTTCGAGGGATCGCCGGCCCCTTCACGTACCGCCCGACTGCCGTGGATGTTCCGCCCACGCCGAGCTTCTCGAAGAGGAAGGTGAACTTCTCGTCGTACGCCTTGGCGATCCGAGCTTTCGTCTCCGGCGCGAGGTCCCAGAGCTTCCGCTTGAAGGGGCCGAGGGCCTTCTTGCGCGTCTTGTAGAAGAACTGCTCGTCGGTGTCCCCGGCCTTCCGTTCCTCGGCCGCGTTGGTGCGGAGCCAAGCGTAGATCTCCTCGCGCAGCGCGTCGGGGATGTTGTCGTACAGCATATTCTGGAACTGCGTCGCGAGGTGGATCTCGGCCGTCTCGGTCTTCGGGAAATGGAAGAAGGCGTCGTCGGGAAGGGTCGAGGCGCCGTGCTGCACCGCGCCGGAGAGTCCGTACTTCGCTCTCGCGACCATTGAGAGATCCTCAAGGGTCTTGAAGTCGAGGGCCACGTCCTTGATCGAACCGTCGGCGAGCACCACCCCGCCGTGCGAAGTGCCCGACTGCACCGAGATCTTCGAAAGCCCGATCATCCCCTTCGCCTGCGCCGCGAGCGTGCGGTTGTAGCCGTCCATGAAGGCCTCGAGCTCGGCGACCGTGGAGTTCTCGGTGCCCACCTCGCCGATCTCCCCGCCGAGCGAGATCGTGACGCCTTTGGGTTCGAGCCCGCGCACGTGACGCGTGAGTTCGACACCGACCTCGAAGTTGAGTCGCTGTTGTGCGTCGAGCGTCGGGTGCGCGAGGTCCACGAGTGTCGACGTATCGAGGTCGATGTTGTAGAAGCCGGCGCTCACCGCCTCGAGCGCGAGTTGCTTCACCGCCGCGACCTCGGGCACCGGATCGGCCTTGTACTTCTTGGCGTTGATCTGGAAGTGGTCGCCCTGGATGAAGACCGGTCCGCGATACCCCTCGCGGAGCGCGGCCGCGAGCATCACCGCCACATACTCCGCCGGACGCTGGTCGGTATAGGCGATCTCCGAGCGGGCGATCTCGAGGATGAAGGCGCCGCCGTCGAGCTTGATCCCGGTGCGGAAGATCGAGCGCGCGGTGTCGTACGAAGCGCCGCGCACGTTCATCGCTGGGACCGTCACGCCCTTCACGTCGCCGCGGCCCCGGGCCATATAGAAGTCGTGGATCGACGAGGAGTAGGTGCCGACCGCCCGCCCCGCCTCCCAGATCACCCAGCGGGCCCATTCCCTTTCGGCTTCATCGCCGAAGACGGCGAGACGCACGAGGCCATCCATCAGCGGGGAAGCGAGCGCACCGGCGTCCTTGACAGTGACCTTGCCGGCATCGATCGAGAGGGCCGCGCCGAGGGCGCGAAGCACGGAAGCGGGAGCGTCGGACATCGGTCTCAGTGGGAGTGTGTTCAATCTGACCGCCTCGTTGCCGTGGGGCAACGCGGTCAGATCACCCAGTCGGGATCGGTCTGGGGAAGGGAGTCCCAGATCGCGCGCATCCGTTGCCACTCGGGATGGCCGAACTGATAGTAGGTGAGCTGCTTGCCGAGTTCGACGCCCGGCTGATCGAGCGAGTCCACACCGTACAGACGACCCGCGTGGATCGTCGCGAGTTCGAGGAGCATGAAGAGTCCACCGAGGTGCCAGGCGTCGGCGCGCGTGACGCGGAGCGTCATCGTCGGGCGGCCCTCGCGCGCGAGTGCGCCCGCGGTCGCGCGACACTCCGCCCGCAGCAGTTCGCCGAATCCGTGGCCCCCCAAGTACGCGAGCTCGGGTGGTGCGCCGTCGGACGGGATCGTGAGGTCCCCACCGTCATCCTCCGCGACCTCGATGAAGGTCACGGTCTTGTCGACCGGTCCCTCGATGAAGAGCTGCACCTGCGCGTGCTGGTCGGTGGCGCCGACCGCGGCGATCGGCGTCGGTCCAACGTGCGTCCCGTCGGGACGACGCTTGCCGAGACTCTCGGCCCAGAGCTGGACGAACCAAGGAGCGAGGTCGCGGAGAGTGTCGCTGTAGGGCATCAGCACGTGCATCCGCTGCCCTGCCTCGACGTGCGCCCGCCACTGCAGCGCCGCGTACGCGAGTGAGGGATCGCGCTGGAGCGACTCGCCAGTGCAGCGGTCGCGCATCGCGGTCGCGCCGGCGATGAGTCCGGCGACATCCATCCCGAGGAGTGCGGCGGGCACCGTGCCCACCGGCGAGAGAACAGAGAAGCGGCCACCGACATTCGCCGGCACGTCGAACACCGGGATGCCTTCCTCCTTCGCGATGCGCCGCAGGACGCCACGTTCGGGATCGGTCACGAAGGCGAAGTGGTCCGCCGTGCGCCGTCCAGCCGCGCTGACGGCCGCCCGCATTGTGAGGTACTGCGACATCGTCTCGGCGGTACTTCCCGATTTCGAGATCACGAGGAACCGCGTATGAGCGAGATCGACCAGCTCGAGCGCGCCACGCACCGAACGGGGATCCACGTTATCGAGGATGTGCAGTCGCGGCCGCCCCCCGCGGGCTTCGGCACTCCGCAAGTTCCAGTCGCACGGGAGGAGCGCAGTGCGGAGCGCGAGCGCGCCGAGCGCCGAGCCGCCGATGCCGAGCACGACGACGTCGGTGCACCCCTGCGCGACGACTCGCGCCCACTCGACGACCCGCGACCGTTCGGCCGCCTGCGCCTCGAACTCACGGAACCCCAAGATCCCCCGCTTCGCGTCGGCGAGGAGCGAGGCGTGAACCGTGGTGAGCTGCGGCGCCAACTGGGCGAGGCGCTCCGGCGTCGGCCCCGAGGGGACCGCGCGGTGCATCATCCCCGAGACGTCGAGCTGGATGGTCACGGCTCTGCCATCTCGATCGTGAGTCCGTCGTAGGCTGGCTCGATGCCCTTCGGGAGCGAAGCGGCGAGCTCCGCGTGGCCGGTCTGGTGCGTCAGGTGAATGAGGTAGGTGTGCGTCGCACCAACTCGCCGCGCCGCCTCCACCGCCTCGCCGATCGAGAGATGGGTCGGATGCGCGGTGCGAAACAGTGCATTCAGCACGAGCACCTCGGCCCCCTTCAGTTGCTCGATCACGTCGTCGGGCAACGTCTTGGCGTCGGTGACGTAGGCCAGTGGACCGATGCGGTAGCCGAAGACGCGCATCCGGCCGTGCGGGAGTGCCACCGGTATCACGTCGAGGTGCCCGACCCGCACCGGCACCGACGGTTCGAGTGGCTGGGCGAATCCCTCGGGCTTCGACGTCCCGGGAAGGGGCTTCATCGCCTCGTCGAAGATGTACGGGAACTTCCGCCAGAGGGAATCGAGCGTTTCCGGCGGGCCATAGATCGGCAGCGCACCATCGCGGCGGACGGAGAAGGCGCGGATGTCGTCGATCCCGTGCGTGTGGTCGGCGTGGTCGTGCGTGTAGAGCACCGCGTCCACGCGGTCGACCTTCGCGGCGATGAGCTGGAGGCGCAGCTCCGGAGGCGTGTCGATCAGGAGACGGAGGCCCTTCGACTCGACGAGCGCGCCGACCCGCGTGCGCTTGTCCCGTGGGTCGGTACTCTGGCAGACGGCGCAATCGCACCCGACCTGCGGCACGCCGAAGCTCGTACCGGTGCCAAGGAAGGTCAGCCGCACCGAACGCCCCAATCAATGCTCACACCGTCTCCACCTTCAACTGGTTGGTGGTGCCCGGCACATCGAAGGGCACGCCCGCGGTGACGACGATCCGTTCGCCTTCGTGCGCGAGCCCGCTCTCCTTCAGCTTCGCCCGGGCGAGCGCCGTCATCTGCTCGTATGTGTCGCAGTGCGGCACGAGGAAGGGGATCACGCCCCAGACGAGCGCGAGCTGGCGGTAGGTGCGGGGATTGTCGGTGAGGACGACGATCCGCACATTGGGCCGGCGGGCGGCAACGATCCGCGCCGAGAAACCGCTCTTGGTGAAGACGACGATGATCGACGCGCCGAGGAGACGCACTGCCGTGACCGACGCCGATGCGATCGTCTCCTCGACCGAGGCCGAACCGGGTGCGATCTGGTCGATCCCCTGCCCGCGAGAGACCGGCGCTTGCTCGGCGGCGCTCGCGATCCGGCGCATGGCCTCGACGGCGAGCACCGGATGCAACCCGGCCGCCGTCTCGGCCGAGAGCATCACCGCATCGGTCCCGTCGAGGATCGCATTCGCAACGTCACTCGCCTCGGCGCGCGTGGGGCGTGGATGCTGCACCATCGACTCGAGCATCTGCGTCGCCGTGATCACCGGGCGACCATAGCGGCTCGCCAGCCCGATGATGCGCTTCTGTTGGAGCGGCACCTCCTCGAACGGCAACTCCACGCCGAGATCGCCGCGGGCGACCATCACCGCGTCGCTCACCTTGAGGATCTCCTCGATCCGGGTGAGCGCCGAGTCCTTCTCGATCTTCGCGACGATCAGCAATCCCTTTGGGAGCAGCGCCCTGAGTTCGAGGATGTCCTCGGGCCGGCGGACGAAACTCAGCGCGAGGTACTCGAGGTCCTGGGCGATCGCGAAGGGGATGTCGGCGCGGTCCTTCTCGGTGAGCGAGGGCGCCGAGACGTCGATGCCGGGAAGGTTCATCCCCTTGTGCGACTTGAGGAGGCCGCCGTAGCGCACCGTCACGCGGACGCGCTGTCCCTCGACCGCGTCCACCTTGAGCGCGAGCAGCCCATCATCGACCAGGATCATCCCGCCGGCGCGCACGTCGCGGGCGATCCCTTCATAGGTCACGGGGATCTCGTCAGGCGTCGCGACCTCTTCGTACGCGAGGACGAGCGATTCTCCCTCGGTGAGCGTCCGCGCCTCATCGAGTGTGCCGATCCGGATCCGCGGCCCCTGCAGGTCGCCGAGGATCGCGACTGGGCGGTGCAGCTCATCGGCGATCCCCCGGATGCTCGCGACGGTGCGCGCGTGCTCCTCGTGCGTGCCGTGCGAGAAGTTGAGGCGGGCGACGTTCATCCCCGCCTGCATCAATCGCCGGATGACATCGGGGTTCGTCGACGCGGGCCCGATCGTGCAGACGATCTTGGTGACGTCAGAGCGGGTCGGCATCGCCGCGCCTAGCGAGCCGCGAGGGCGCGGCCGAGTGCCGTCGCCTTCCCTTCGAGCCCGGCGATCAGCGTGTCGAAGGACTTCTGGAACGACGCGAGTCCGTCAACGAGGAGCTTGTCGGTGACGGTCCCTAGCGGGATGCCGACGGCGGCGAGCTCGATGAGCAGCGCATCGGCCTCGGTCAGTCCCGCATCCACAGTGACGCGCGTGACGCCGTGGTCGCGGAAGGCTTCGAGCGTCGCCGGGGGCATCGTGTTCACGGTGTCGGGACCGATGAGCTCCTCGACGTAGATGACGTCGCGGTAGGCTGGGTTCTTCGTGCTGGTGCTCGCCCACAACGGCCGTTGCAACTGCGCCCCGCGGACGGCGAGCGCATTCCAGCGCGCTCCACTGAATCGCTCGCGGAAGAGTCGGTACGCCCGTTTGGCATTGGCGACCGCGGCGCGGCCCTGCAGCGCCTTCGCGCGCACCGCCGGGAGTGTGCCGGCCTGCACCATCGCGTCGAGCGCGGCGTCGATCGCGCCGTCCACGCGACTGACGAAGAACGATGCGACCGACGCGACGTGACCCAGGTCGCCCCCCTTCGCCGCGCGATCCTCGAGACCCGACAGATAGGCCTCGATGACGCGCCCATGCGCCTCGACCGCGAAGAGCAGCGTCACGTTGACGTTGAGTCCGTCAGCGATCAGCCGGCGCAGGGCGATGCATCCCTCGGGCGTGCCGGGGACCTTGATCATCACGTTCGGACGGTCGACGGTCTCCCAGAGCCGGTGGGCCTCGGCGATGGTCGCCGTGGCGTCGTGTGCCGCACCGGGAGAGACCTCGATCGAGACGAAGCCATCCTTCCGGCCCGACGCCTCGTAAGTCGCGGCGAAGGCGTCGCAGGCCCGCCGGACGTCGTCGGTCTCGACGAGTTCGAAGAGCTCCCACGCCGTGCGCGCGCCGGCGGCCTCACGGAGCTGGGCGTCGTAGGCGGTGCCGGTCGCGAGCGCCTTCTCGAAGATCGTCGGGTTCGACGTCATCCCGGTGAGGGCGTCGTCCCGGATGCGACGGGCGAGCTCGCCAGTGCCGAGCATCGCGCGGTCGATGTAATCGAGCCAGATCGACTGGCCGGCGGCGTGGAGTTGGTGGAGTGGGGTGGCGGCCATTGGTCGGGTGGCTGGGGGCGCGTCGGACAGAGGGGAATCTACCACGGTCGCCGTGCCGTGCGCGCCACGTCGCTCGTCTTGTGTGATGCGACTTGACGAGCCTGACAGCGTCTCGGTGCGTCGGCCCCGCCGGAGCTCGTGGCGTTCGCTTCCCCTCACCGCGCAACTGCTCGCGGTAGGGATGCTGGTGAGTCTCGCCTGGTTCCTGATCGCGCGCGCGACTGGGGAACGTATCCAGATCGATGCCCGGTCGCGACTCGCCGAACTGGAGCGCCTGCGCTTGGCCGAGGTGCTGGTGACGCGCCTCGATGCGCACGTCGCGTCGATGTCGCGAGCCGGGATGCGGTTCGTCGTGACCGCGGACGACACTCTCGTGGCCGAGGTTGACCGACAGCGGAGCGGCCTCGCTGTCGACGGCGCGCGGCTCCTCGAGACCACCGACGACCCACGAGTGGCAGTCGAGGTCGCGCTGCTCCGCAGGGTGATGCAGGAATGGGAGGACTCCACCTTCCGGCCGAACGTCGCGCGGCGCCGGCGCGACGGGATCGGCGCCTTCACGCCCGGATCGGCCGCCTTTTCCGCCGTCCACCGCGGCGCGGTGCTCTTTGATAGCGCTCGGAGCGCGCAGGATCGCGCCCTCCGGATCATCGCCGAGGAGGCGGCCTCCCTGAAACTGCGGGAAGAGGAGGCGTCGGCCGACGAGGAGTGGCTCACCTTCCTGATCTGGGCTGCGGCGCTAGTCATCTTCTTGCTTGTCCTCACCCTGCTGATGCACCGGGTCTCGCGCGCGCTCGGACAGGTGGTGACCGCCGCGGGCGCGCTCGAACGGGGGAAATACGAGGAGGCGCGTCTCCCCTCCTCCCACCTCGCGCCCAATCGCGAGATGGCCCAACTCGCCCGGACCTTCGAGCAGGTCGCGCTCAGCATCGCTCAGCGGGAACGGCAACTCCAGGACGACATCGAGAAGCTGAAGGAGCTCGAGCGGCTGAAGCGCGACTTCGTCTCGACTGTCAGTCACGAGTTGCGCACGCCACTCACCTCGATCCGCGGCGCCCTGAGCCTCATCGTCGCTGGCAAGGTCGGCGAGATCCCCGTTCGCGGTCGCGAGCTGCTCCAGATCGCGGCCTCCAACACCGAGCGCCTCATCCGCCTCATCAACGACATCCTCGACATCGAGAAGATGGATGCCGGCCAGGTCACCGCGCGCCGCGACCGCCTCAAGCTCCGCCCCCTCATCGAGACCACGATCGCAGGGTTGGAGGGACTCGCGACGACCGCCAAGGTGACACTCAAGATCGAACCGGGCCCCGACGCCGAGATCATCGGCGACGCCGACCACCTCGTGCAGGTCTTCACGAACCTCGGATCGAACGCCGTGAAGTTCTCTCCGGCGCAGAGCTCGGTCGACTTCTCCATCGCGCTGTCGAGAGGCCAGGCCACCGTCTCGGTGCGGGACCACGGGCCGGGGATCTCCGAGGAGTTCGCCGCGCGGATCTTCGGCCGCTTCCAGCAGGCCGGTGGCGCGGATTCCCGGAAGAGCGGCGGCACCGGCCTCGGCCTGAACATCGCCAAGGCGATCGTTGAGCAACACAGCGGACAGATCGGCTTCCGGCCAGCCGAGGGAGGAGGGACCGCCTTCTGGGTGACGCTCGCGACGACGCAGACGCTGGCCGTGTCAACGGACTCGCGCCCCGCGGTCCTCATCGTCGAGGACGATCCCTCGATGCGCGACGTGATGATGGCGCAGTGCGAGGTCTTCGCGCGGGCGCTTGCCGCCCAGAGCGCCGAGGCGGCGTTCGACATCCTCGAACGCGAGAAGGTGTCGGCGATCATCCTCGACCCCGGCCTTCCGGGGATGGACGGGCTCTCATTCGCGAAGCAGTTGCGAGGCGACCCGCGGTTCCGGACGATGCCGGTCTTCCTCTTCTCGGCGCGCGAGTACAGCGTCGAGGAACTCCGCGGGTCGGGGATCCGCGCCACCGACGCCTACGTCAAGTCGCGCGACGCCGAGAGCGTGCTCTTGGATCGCCTGAAAGCCGAGCTCGCGACCCGCCGCTAGGCAGCCTTTCCGATCCCCTCGCGCGTCATCCGGCCCCAGCTCTCCACTCCGCGCGCGTAGCGCACAAAGGCTTGCAACCGGAAGTACACCGTCATCTGCCGGTAGCCAAGGCCCTCGATCAACGCGAAGCCGAGGAGTCGGAAGAAATCGCTCCGCCGCTTGTAGCGCCGGAAACTCATCTCCTCGAGGACGATCGCCCAGACCGAGAGGAGCATCCCGTAACCGATCGCCACGGCGAGGAAGAGCATCGCGAATTGGCCATCGACCGCGCCGACCGCGAGCCCGAGCACCAACGCGACCCACCCGAAGAGTTCGACCACTGGGGCGAGGAGTTCACCAAAGAGATAGAAGGGCATCGCCAGCATCCCGATCCGCCCGTAACGCGGATTGAAGAGCATCACACGGTGCTCCCAGAGCGTGCCGATCAAGCCACGGTGCCATCGCTCGCGTTGGCGCCCGAGCACCCGAGCCGTGACCGGCACTTCGGTCCAGGCGACGGGATCGGGGATGAAGGGGAGCTCGGCCTTGATGTTGTTCTCGTGCAGGTACCGATGGAGTCGGACGACGAGGTCCATATCCTCGGTCACGTTCCCGGTGCGGTACCCACCGATCGCCCGCAGGTACTCCTTGCGGAAGAGTCCGAACGCGCCCGAGATGATCAGGTTCCCGCCGAGTCGGTTCCAGCCGAGGCGACCGAAGAGGAAGGCGCGTAGGTACTCCACCACCTGGCAACCGGGGAGCCACCGGGGATCCACGCGCGCATCGGTCACCCGCCCGTGCTCGACCGTGCAGTTGTTGACGACCCGGATGGTGCCTCCCACTGCCGCGACATTGCGTCCGAGCAGGAAGGGGCGCGCCAGCCGGACCAGCGCATCGGGCTCGATCACCGTGTCGGCGTCGACCGCGACGACGAAGGGGTGCCGGGCAGCGTTCATCGCGGCGTTGAGGGAGTCGGCTTTTCCTCCGTTCGCCTTGTCGATCACGAGCAGGCGGGCGTGCCGTCGCGAGCGATGATACGCCCGCACCGGCTGCGTTGGCACGAAGACCGGGAAGGCGGGGGGCACCTCGTAGAGATCGAACTCGCTGCGCAGCACCTCCATCGTGCGATCGGACGAGCCGTCGTTCACCACCACGATCTCGAGCTGCGGATACTCGAGGGTGAGGAAGCTGAGGAGGCTCGAACCGATCGTGACCTCCTCGTTGTAGGCCGGCACGAGCAGCGTCAGGGGCGGCAGTGCCTCCGAGGAGAGGAGCCGCTGCAGGTGCTCATCGGCGGCCAACCGCCAGTGACGCCAGAGCTCGGGGATCGAGAGCAGCAGGAGCACGGCGTACGCGGTGTTCAGCAGGACGAAGTAGGCGAGCGCGGCGTGGTCGCCCCAGAACAGGAGCGAGCGGATCGCTCCGATGAGGCCGTCGGTCATCGGTCGCCAAGTTCGAGTAGCGCGCCATCGGAAAGGCCACTCACCATCGCGGCCATGTCACGGGCGAATCGATCAGGGCCTTCGCGGGCGACTCGCAGGAGCGCTCGCCCGCGCTCCCCGCCTTGCGCGAGTGCGATCGCGGCTCGCAATCGCACCATCCACGCCCGATCACTGAGCAGGGGTGCGAGCAGTGGCGCGGCCTCGGGGCCGGCGACCTCGCCGAGCGTGCGGGCAGCGGCGGCGCGCACGGTGGCATCGCTGTCGCCGACGAGCCGGCGCAACACCGCGACCGTCTCGGGTCCGGGACGGCGGCGCAACGCGTCCGCGACGGTGCGACGGACCGCTGCCTCCGGGTGATCGGCACGGCCGAGCGCCGCGGCGATCCCCTCGGGGTCGTCGATCGCGCTCGCGAGTTCGATCAGAGCGGCGAGCATCTCGCGCGTGGTACTCTCCCGGATCCGCCGGGCGAGTTCAGGTCCACCCAGCGTGCGCGTCGCCCGGAGGACGGAGGGGAGGAAGTGCCGGACGACCTTCGGCAGTTGGGGCAGGCGGTCGAACAGATGACCGAGGGTCGCGACGTCGGCGACCCGCGGCAGGGCCGACGCCGCCGCGATCTGCACCGCCGGATGCGGATCGTCGAGGAGCTTGCGCACCAGTGGACGCTCGCGTTCGCCTGCGACGAGCGCGAGCGCCCGCGCCGCTTCGAGGCGACGCCACCAGAAACGGGACCCCGAGCGCGCGATGACATCGGCCACCCACCGCTCCCCACGCAGGGAGATCGCCAGTTCGGCGAGGTTGTGCGCTGGGATCATGCGTCGCGCAAGCAGCGAGACGAAACCGACGGCCGTCCCTCGCGGCAGCGTCCGCAGCGCGGCAACCACCGGTTCCGGGGAGGCACCCGCGACCAGCCATGCCCGCATCGGCGCCTCGATCCCGGCCCGAGCGGCGAGGAACGCGGCGCGCTGCCGGCGGTCGTATCCGCGCCGCACTACGACGAACACCACCAACAGGAGCAGGAAGATCCCCTGCACCACCGCGATGATCGCGAGCACCAACGCCCCGGTCGCCGCAGGGGAGAGGCCGCCATTCACTGCGGCCGTCCCTGATCCCGCCAAAGCGCGATCTTCGCCATCAGTATCCGCAGGCTCAGCGGTTTCGCGAGATAGTCGAGCGCTCCGGCCCGGATCGCCCGGAGTTGGTCACCCTCGCTCGCGTGCACTGAGATGAACACCACGCGGAACGCCCCCGGCCGCTCCTCCCGGAGACGTTCGAAGAGAGAGAACCCATCGAGCCCCGGCAGGTCGACGTCGAGGAGGATCAGGGGACGACGTTCGTGGACTCGGAGCGTGCGCAGCCCCTCCAGCGCCTCGGGACCGGTGTGGTAGACTCGGTGGGACAGGCCGCGCGCCGTCAGCGCGAAGCTCAATAGATCGGCTAGCGCCACATCGTCCTCGACGATGAGCACGTCGGGTGCGATCCCGGCATCGGCCTCGTCCCAGCGGCGCACCGATACCCCTGCGTCACGCGCCGCGAGCCAGCCCTCCTCCGCGCGACGCTGCAGGGCGCGACTCGAAGCCTCGCCGGTGACACGCAGCTCAGCGACGCCGGCGCACCAAGGGACCTCGTCCTGCTCGCTCGCCTCGGCGAACGATTCGAGGCGTGCCACGGCCTCGACGCTGCCGAATGGGAAGAGCACGAGGAGGGTCGCCTCATCGAGGAAGCCGGCTTGCGCCCCGTCCACGCCGAGCGCCGCCGCGACGAGCGCGCACTCGCGATGCCAGAGCGCGGCGCCGTGCAGTCCCGCCGGCGGATCACGGGGTCGGAGGAAGGCGAGGGAGGCAGCGGCTCCTGCCGCAGCCGCAGCGTGCAGCGTCTCATCGAACGAGCGGACGGCGCGATCGAAGAGCCAGAGGCCGGTCGCCGGGTGCACGCCGCGCGCCACGAGTCGTTGACGTCGCAACTCGAGCAAACGCCCGATCCGACGAGTGAGCTCCACCGCGACGATCGGCTTCGGCTGGAAGTCGTCCGCGCCCAGCGTGAAGACTGCAGTTCGCGTGTCGGCGTCCACCTGTGCCGAGACCACGAGGATTGGCAAGCCAGCGTGTGCAGGCTCGCGGCGGATCCGGCCGATCACCGCCAGCCCACTCTCGCCGGGCATCGAGATATCGAGCAGCAGGAGGGCGGGTTGATGCTCCAGGATCGCCGCGTCGAGACCTCCAGCGCTCTCGAGCGTGACGACGAACATGCCCTCCGCTTCCCCGATCGAACGCAGCAGATCGAGCATCGCCGGATCGTCGTCGATCGCGAGGATCGTGGACCCTGCCAGCCCCGTGTGCGCCGCCAACGACTCGACCACCTGCAACACATCCGACGCCTCCGTCGTGGCATCGAGCACCCGCGCCTGCGCGCCGTGCGCGACGATCTCCTCGCCGGAACGCCGCAGCAAGAGGAGGGCGACACCTTCAGGCACGTTCAGGTCCTGGTTCGCGCGAGCGACGACCACCTGAGGGAGTCCGGCGTCGAGCAGCTGAGGCAGCTGTTCCACGGTCGCCCGCTCCACGAAATGCCCTCGGTGGACTCCTTCGGTCACGAGCGGCATCGCCAGATCGTCGTCGAGCCCGATCAAGAGGAGACGGCGGGCGAGTGGGGAGTCGGCCGCCGGTGTCGAACGGATCGCCGACGAGAGTCCGTGGACGAACTGGCGGACGATCGTCCCGCGGCGGGAGGCGTCGAGGGCCGGATCGGCGGCCCAGCGGACCGCGACGAGTTCGAGCGCCCCCGCGAGCCGACTCGCCTCGTGGAACCCGTAGCTCCCGGCGGTGCCATGCACGCGATGGAGTTCGCGGCGTAACGCATCGACGACGGCGGGGGCCGCAGGCGTTCGCTGGAGCTGGTCAGCGAGCTGGGCGAAGGCGGCGATCGTGTTCCCCGACGTCGCGGCGAAGCGCTCGCGAAGCTTTGCGAGCGCCTCCGAGAGTTGAGGCGAGGACGTCATGAAGTAGTATCGGCCGCCCGCGCGCGTTGCGCGAGGCGCGCGGTCGGCGATATTGCACTCGTGATCCGAATCCTCTGCGCCGACGACGAACCCGACATCCGGACGATCCTCGAGCTCGCGCTCGGACTCGAACCCGAGCTCCAGGCGGAGTTCTTCGACTCGGGGACGGCGCTCATCGAGCGCGCGAAGCAGGGGGGAGCCGACGCGATCCTGCTCGATGCGATGATGCCGCAGGTCGATGGGTACGAGACCTGCCGGCGTCTCAAGGCCGACCCGACCACAGCCCATCTCCCGGTCGTCTTCCTCACTGCCAAGGCACAGCGCGGTGAGCTCGACGGCGCGATCGAGGTCGGTGCGATCGCGTGCCTGACCAAGCCCTTCGACCCGCTCACACTGGCGGGGGAACTGCTCGAAGTGCTGCGGCGCTGAGGCATCAGAAGGTCCAGCGTGCGCCGAGCGTGGCGACCTGCGCCCGGTAGTCCTCGGCGACCTCGGTGCCCGCCGCAGCGGCTGCCGCCCACAGCAGCGAAACCACGATCTCCCGACCCGGGGCGCCCTTCCAACCGAACCGCACGGCTCCTCGCGGCGCGAATCGAGTCGCCGCCGCGGAACCCGAGAACCGCACCACCTGCGAGCCGAGTCCGGCGTCGGCGCCCAGTACAAGACCAAGGTCGCGGGAGCGCTCCCACGCTGCGGCGACCTCGCTCAGGGCGAATCGCGCCGGCGCGAAGTGGATCCCCGGCGCGCCGCGGTCCCACGCGACCTCACGATGGGAAAGGCGCAGCGAACTTCTTCGCCACGGCACCCATCGCAACTCAGCGCTCCCCTGCACCCGGCGATTCGCGTCACCCTCTCCTCGCACGCTGCCAACGCCCCCCACCGCAGAGACCATCAGCGCCGGACCCAGCGGCAGTGAGAGATCCACAACGGCATCATCTAACGTGAGGGCGAGGTCCGCGGCACTCAGGATGTCGTCGAACGCTGCACGAGAGAGCGTGGCTCCGACGAAGCCGCCAGCTGCGACCGGGTGCGCGAAACGAAACTCACCGGTGAGCGCCTGACGAGCCGCCGACGTCGCGCCGAAGTCGGTGACCCCGATCTCCGCGCGCAGGGAGTACTCCGCCGGCAACGGTTGCCAGGTCACTGCGGCGCCGAACGAGGGCAGCGTTCGGGCCGGCGTCGCGCCACCCGCGCGCGACACCTGCTTGACCCGCGCTCGCGCATCGTAGCGCATCGCTCCCGACAGACCGAGACGCACCGTAAGATCGAGTGCCTCAAGCCGGTTCTTCTCCGAATCCTCCGACGACACGAGGCGCGCGGAGGCCATCGGCGCGACTTCCGCCTCGACCCATCGCCACTGTTCGCGCGCGTCGGCGGTCATCGACGCTCCAGCCGAACGCCCGCCGAGCGAGTCCACGAGCGCATCGAGCGCCCCCGAGCGCCCTCGCCAGGAGAGGAACCGGGCCCGCTGCACGATCCCCTCGACATCGCGTGGATGAGACCGCTCCCACCGCTCCAACACGTCGATCGCATCGCGCACCCGGCCCGACCACGCCAGCACCGAGGCGCGTCCGAGGGTCGCCTCGCGGGAGTCGGGCTCGATCGTGAGTGCGGAGTCGTACTGCGCGAGTGCCGGCGCGAACCAAGAGGCCCACGCCAGTGAACGGCCGAAGGCGCTGCGACCCACCGCGTCCCGCGGGAAGTGCGCGACGTACGCCCGATGCGCCGCGAGCGCCCCGCGAACGTCCCCTGCCCAACCGTAGAGCACACCCAGCCGCAGCAGGGCAGCCGGCACCGCGAACGAGTCCCGCTGGACGAGCGCCTCGTACGCTACCCGCGCCGATCGGCGATCCCCAGCCGCCCACGCGGCCTCGCCGCTCGCCTCCAACTCGGCGCTCGACTGGCCAAGCAGACGGGACGCGCTCGCCACCATCAGCGCTGACGTGACGACCAACGGGAGACGCATCACGGAATGTCGTACTCGGTGATCAGGGGGCGTATCTCGATTGAAGATAGGGGGCGGATCGAGGGCGCATCCGGTTCCCGGACGCGTGCCACGGTATCTTTGATCGACCCCCGCGGCGATGAACGAGCCCTTCGGCACTTTCTTCTTCCCCGGCCCCACCGAAGTCCGTCCGGAGATCCTCCGGGCGATGGTGCAGCCGATGATCCCGCACCGTAGCGCCGAATATCAGGCGCTCCATCGGCGCGTGAATGCCGCGTTGCAGCAGGTCTTCCACACCCGCCGGCCCGTCTACCTCGCCTCGGGGTCGAGCACCGCGATGATGGAAGCGGCGATCCGCAATGCGCCCGAGGGGCCGATCCTCTCGGTGGTCAACGGCGCATTCGCCGAACGATTCGCCCGCGTGGCACAGCGCTGCGACCGTCGGACGCGCGTGCTCTCCGTCCCTTGGGGGGAGACGCCGCCCCTCGACCTCGTCGAACAGTTGCTCGCCGAAGGGCATTTCGCGGCGATGACGGTGGTGCACTCGGAGACGAGCACCGGGGCGCTGAGCGACTTGCGAAGCCTCGCCGAGCTCGCCCATCGCTACGGCGCGATGTGCCTCGTGGACTCCGTCACCGGGATCGGCGGCGCACCGGTGGAGACTGATGCGTGGGGGCTCGACTTCGTGCTGACCGGCTCGCAGAAGGCGCTGGCCCTTCCTCCCGGAATGGCCTTCGCGGTGGCAAGCGAGGCATATGTGCTGCAGGCGTCGGCGACACCCGGCCGTGGGAAGTACCTCGACATCGTCGAATATGAGGAATTCGCGATCAAGTCGCAGACCCCGAACACGCCCGCGCTCCCGATCCTCTTCGCCGCCGACGTGCAACTCGCCGCGATCCTGAAGGAGGGGATCATCGCCCGCTGGGGGCGTCACGCCGATATGCTCGCGATGACCGAGCGGTGGATCGAAGCGTGCCGGGCCGATGGACTCGGCCTGGCCATGCTCCCGCGCGCCGGCGAGCGGTCACCCACCGTCAGCACGATCACCCTCCCCGACGGCGTCTCGGCGCGCGATGTGGTGGACCGGATCGCGGCGGAGGGGTTCATCATCGGGACCGGCTACGGCGCCCTGCGCGACTCCACCATCCGGATCGGCCACATGGGCGACCACTCGGTCGAGACCCTCGAGCCCTGTCTCGAGGTGGTCGGTGCGGTGTTACGGGCGGAACAAGAGGGTCGAAGGGGGACGTGACCGTTGCAGCGCGGCGGAGACCTCTCCCGCCCGCGCGAACGCCCGCAGCACGTTCTCCCCGGCGAGCTTCTTGAGATCGTCGTCGCTCCATCGGCGGCGCGCGAGTTCGGCGAAGAGGCGCGGATAGCTCGAGACATCTTCGAGACCCACGACGACCTCCTCGATGCCGTCGAAATCGCCGCCGATGCCGACGTGGTCCACACCTGCGACGCGCCGGATGTGCTCGATGTGGTCAGCAACTTGGGCGAGCGTCGCGCGGGGCGCGGCCCGGCCGGCCGGCCGCTGCGCCGCCGGGATGCGGTTCCACTCCACGACGGCCTGCGCAGTGAAACCGGGTACGAACGTCACCATCACCACGCCACCATTCGCCGGGAGACGCCGGAGGATCGAGTCGGGGACGTTGCGCACGTGGTCGGCGATCGCGCGCGCGTTCGAGTGAGAGAAGATCACCGGCGCCTCGGCCACGTCGAGGGCGTCGCTCATCGTGCCTGGCGAGACGTGGGAGAGATCCACCAGCATCCCGAGGCGGTTCATCTCACGCACGACCTCGCGGCCGAAGTCGGTGAGACCGCCGTGCGTGGGCGACCCGGCAGCCGCGTCCGCCCAGTCGAGCGTGACGTTGTGCGTAAGCGTCATGTACCGCGCGCCGAGTGAGTGGAAGGCGCGAAGGGCACCGAGGGAGTTCTCGATCGCGTGCCCGCCTTCCATCCCGAGCGCGGATCCGATGTGCCCGGCCGCGAAGGCCGCCCGGAAGCCGTCGGCGGTGGTCACCGCCTCGAACCGCTCGGGATACTTCGTGATGAATCGCCGCGCGATGTCGATCTGCTCGAGTTGCACCTTCGCGTAGCCCTGGCGTGCGATGTCCGAGTCCCCGGGAACGTACACCGACCAGAACTGACCACCCACCATCCCTTCATCGAGACGTGCGAGATCGGTGTGTCCGCGAGTCCGGCGTCGCAGATCATAGGCCTCGACGTCGTGCGGTGCCGTGCTGTCGGTGCGGATCGCCCAGGCCAGATCATTGTGTCCATCGATCAGCGGCGATTCGCGCAGCACGTGTCGCGCGCGCAGGAGGAACGCGTCTGAGGTGTCGGTGTCCGAGGCACCGCCGACACTGAGCGTGCAAGCGGAGACCAGCAGGAGTGAGAGCGCGGCGAGGGGTCGCATCGAAGGCCGGGTTCGGGTTCGGTGCAACCTCTCGCGCGGACGCGGGCGACGGTAGTGCCCCGCGCGGCGCACGGGAAACTCTCACCGGCGCGAGGTGGTACTAGATTCGGTCCCATATCTGGCCCCCGCGGCCGAGCCCCTTCCCTTCACTCTCCGCAGCCGTGACCAACCCGAGACTCCTCGCGCTCCTCGCGTCCGCACCGGTCGTCCTGCTCGCGCAGCAACCGGCACCGACCGCACAGGCGCCACAGACTCCGTCGCGGATCGCCCGCATCATCGTCTCCCCGGTCCAGCGCGTGGTCGCCGCCGGCGACACGCTGCGGCTCTCGGCCGAAGCGCGCGACGCTGACAACAACGTGCTGCCGAATGTGCAGTTCCGGTTCTCGGGGACCGGCGCCCGCTTTGAAGCGCGGGTGGATGCGGCGACCGGCCTGGTCACCTCCGGATCGACTGGCACATTCCCCGTCGCGGTGGTCGGCATCCTCCCCGGAGAACAGCCGAAAGTCGAGCGGATCGAGGTGAAGATGGTCCCCGGCCCGGCGGCGCGGATCGCGATCATGCCGGCGCCTGCGCGGCTCGCCCCGGGCCAGCGGATCCGTCTGAGCGGCGAGGTCTATTCCAAGCTCGATGACCGGCGGAGCGACAGGGTCACGTGGACCTCGTCGGCCCCGTCGGTGGTCCGGGTGAGCGAGGTCGGTCTCGTCACCGCCGTTGCGGCGGGCCGCGCGACGATCACGGCGAGCGTCGGAGCAGTGAAGCAGGCGCTCGCCGTCCAGGTAGTCCCGACCGCAGTCGCTTCACTCGCGATCACCCCGGGCGTCACCGACGCGCGCACGGGCGATGTCATCCGCTTCAAGGCGGTCGCGAAGGACGCGAGCGGCCGCGAGATCGCCGGGCTTACGCCGGTGTGGAGCTTCACCCCCGGACAGGGGCTGATCGACGCCGACGGTGCGTTCGTCGGCTATGAGGCCGGGGAATACACCGTCACGGCCTCGTTCGGCAATCGGACTGCCGAGGGCGTGGTCACGCTGGGCGCGCGCGACGTGCGTCGGCCTCTCTCCGTAGTGGGCCGACTCCCACGCACCCGCTTCACGACCGAAGAGGTGTGGCTCCACCCCAACGGCAAGGTCGCGTACCTCGGCTCGGGTGGCGGCGGGGATGTGCTCTACACGATCGACATCTCGAATCCCTCGGCCCCGGTGGTCACCGATTCGATCATCGCGAACACGCGCCGCGTGAACGACGTGATGACGACGCCCGACGGGAAGTTCCTGGTCTTCACGCGCGAGGGCGCCGCCGACCGGAAGAACGGCGTCGTGTTCGCCTCGCTCGAGGATCCGCTGCACCCCAAGCCGATCAGCGAGTTCACCGACGGCGTGACGGCGGGCGTGCACTCTTCCTTCATCTACAAGGACCCCAAGCACGGCCAGCACGTCTTCATCACGAATGATGGGACGGGCGCACTGCACGTGCTAAACATCGACGACCCCGCGCATCCACGTGAGATCGGGCAGTGGAAGACCGAGAACCGGCCCGATGCGGGTCGCACTCTCCACGACATCGACATCCAGGACGGGATCCTCTACGGATCGTGGTGGAACGACGGACTCGTGATCCTCGACGTGGGGAACGGGATCAAGGGGGGCACGCCCTCCAAGCCAGTGATCGTCTCGCAGTTCAAGTACGACTTGAATGCGCTCTACCGGAACGTCGAGGCCGACGGTGGCCCGGGATTCATCCGCGGCACGCACACCGCGTGGCGCCACAAGAACTACGTCTTCATCGCCGACGAGGTCTTCCCGGCGAGCGGCGTGAAGGGCGCGAAGGATGCCGCGGCCGGCCGTGCCTATGGGCGTCTCCAGGTCGTGGACATCTCCGACCTCGAGAAGCCGCGCTCGGTCGCCTTCTACGAGCCGGAGAACGGCGGCGTGCACAACGTCTGGGTCGCGGGCGACTCGCTCTATCTCGGGGCGTACAATGGCGGCTTCCGCGTCTTTGACGTCTCCGGTGAGCTGCGCGGTGACCTCCGCGCCCAGGGTCGCGAGATCGGCCACCTCAACACCGCCGATATGACCGGGCTGGT
>JANPCH010000038.1:0-9637 GCA_031430835.1 Gemmatimonadaceae bacterium | reverse complement strand
GCCTACGGTCTCGCCCGCGATCACGACGGTCGACTGGAGGGAATCCCTCGCCACGTAGCCCCACTGCTCGGCGGTCGAGCCCAAGGCCGGTGGGTCGATCGAGCTGAACGGGGATCCCGCGACTCCACCGATCACGACGCGCTCTCCCGCCGCCAGAAGCTCGGTGAAGATGGGCGTCCCCGTCACCGGGTGGAACGCCAAGTCTCGCGCGCCGGCGTACGGTCCACTCCTCTCGCCGGCGTGCACGATCCACCAGGCGTTGGCGTCGCGGGCGATGTAGGCGACCTCCCCTCCGATGGGACTGAACCGCACCTCGGTCACGACGTCGTGCGGAGTGCCGGGCACTCCGTCCAACACCAAGTACATCCGGTCCTCGTCTCTCGCGACCCAGCTCACTCGACGGCCGTCGGGCGAGAACGCGATGCTCGCCACGGCGTCGTGCGCTCGGCCACGAACGCCGTCCACGACCGGAACCGCCCTTCCCGCCTCCCAGCTGACGAATGCAAGCCTGTCGGCGGAGAGGTCGAACACCAGGCTGCCGGCAAGCAGGGACTCGAACGGACCAATGAACCGGTCCTCGACGACCACGTGCCAGGCGCCGTCCAGCAAGGCGGAATAGGCGAGCCGGCGACCGTTGGGGCTGAAGACCAGCTCTCCGACACCGTCCACCGCCGGACCCCTGATCCCGTCCCGAACGACGAACCAACGGCTGCCGTCCTGGACCGGATACGCGAGGTGGCGGCTATCGGTCGAGAATTCGATCTGATGAATGGCGACGCCGTCGTAGCACCCACGAGACCTCGATTCCGCCGCGACGCACGACCGACCGCCGGACGACGAGACCTCGAACGACGTCCTGTGGTCAGGGCTGAGACCGTGCCAGACCGACGCAGGACGGCAGCCGGTCAGGCTTAGTGCGGCGACGACGACCCGAGCGAGGTGGCGCACCCGCTCAGGGAGCGCGGGGAACGGGTGGATGACCGCTGATCGCGCCTGCGATCGTCCCCTCGGCGACCGGTTCGCCCTCCACGGTCGCCGCCACCGAGAAGCGGGCCTGTGCCCCGACTTCGTGCGTCATCTCCGCGCTGTAGTCGAGTCGGCAACCGGGGAACACCGGCCGAAGGAACTTGATCTGCACGGCCGCCCCGAACACCAGCGAGTCCGCGGGGGCCGCGAGTCTCGCGATCAGGTCAGCGGCACCGTCCGCCCGATACGCGGGATGGAGGCGGAATCCGCGATCGAGATTCCGCAGGGCCTCGAACAGATTCTCGGGATCCTCTCCCTTCTCGGCAGCGGAGCGGTGAAACGCCGCGAGTGACACGGTGAGGGCGGCGCACTGTTGGAGACCCTCGAGCGTCAGCACCCCGGGCCAGATCGGCAAGCCCGGGAAATGACCCTGGAAGACCGTCTCGTTCATCGTGATGTGGCGGCTCGCGCGCACGGTCGGCTGCGGACGCATTCGGAAGCTCTCGATGTGATCCACCATCAGGAACGGTCGCCGATGTGGCAGGAGGAGTTCCACGAGCCTTGAGCCAAGGTGCAGGTCGCCGGGCTCCTGGTGCTGCGGTCGTTGCGGTACCATCAGAGCGAAAGGCCCCCGTCCACGGTCACTGCCTGTCCGACCACGTAGCTCGCTTCGTCCGACGCGAGGAACAGCACCAGGCGCGCCACCTCCTCCCCTCGTCCCAGCCTCTTGAGCGGGATCCGCGTCCTCATCCCATCGGCGACCCGTCGGTCGAGTCGAGCGCCCATCCCCGTGTCCAGGAGGCCCGGAATCACTGCGTTCACCCGGACCCCTCGCGGCGCGAGTTCGGCCGCCAAGGTCCGGGTGAGACTCAGGATCGCACCCTTGGATGCCGCGTAGCTCGCCTGCCCAGGGCTCGCGCGGGTTGCCGCGACCGAGGCGATGTTGACGATCGAGCCTCGTCCCCGGGCCAGCATCCCGGGCAGCACGGCGCGACAGCAGTTGTAGGTGCCCGTCAGGTTGGTGTCCATCGTGTCGGTCCACTCTTTGGGCGACAACATCAGGAAGGGTCGATCCTGCACGATGCCGGCGTTGTTGACCAGGACCGAGACGGGGAACCGCTGCTCGATCGATGCGACCGTCTCCTGGACCGCGTCGCGGCTGCGGACATCCATCCGGTGCACTGCGCCGTCTCCACCGTCCTGTCGAATCAGCGCCAGCGTCTCTCCAGCCTCTTCTTCGTGGACGTGGTATCCGATGGCCGTGAACGCTCCTTCGGCCCCGAAGGCCACTGCAATGTCGCGCCCGAGTCCGCGCGAGGAGCCCGTGACCAGGACGGAGGTCCCGGCAAAGCGGCCCGGACTGCTCACGAGGGCACCAGAGACGGGAAGTCGTCCTCGTGTCGGGAAGCGTACGAGTGCACCTGAGGATTCACGTAAAGGCTCCGATTCGCGATGACCGGAGTTGAGATGAAGCGGGCGAGGATCTCCCCGGCGCCCGTCAGCGAAGCGGTAACGCCGGGATGTGCGTACTCCAGCTCCACGAGCGCCAGGCCGACCCAGTCCCCGCGAGCGGGCGAGAAGGCGGCGTTCACGACCTCGCCGATCGGGCGTCCGTCCCGGACGAGCCGCTCGCCCAGACTCATCGGACCAGGGGCGGCGACCGTGGTCACTCGCTTGCGGAGTCCGAGGCGCCGTCGCTCGACCAATGCCTCGGAACCGATGAAGGCCTTGCTGCGAGAGAGCCGCCACTGGAGCTGCAGTTCGAGCGGGGTGAGGTCGCCGCTCCCCTCGCGGCGCACATTGAAGAACCAGTTCTCGAGCGCGCACACGTCGAGCGCATCGAGCCCGGCCTCGCCGACGTCGAGCGCACGGCCCTTCTCCCGCAGGTCGTCCCAGACTGACCCTTCGCGGCTCGACGGTACGATGAGCCAGTAGCCGTACTCGCCGGTCTTGCCGGCTCGACAGCAGATCATCCCGTCGAGATGAAAGAACGTCATGAACGGCAGTCCGATGATCTCCGGCCCACCGAGCCGCGCCATCAGCTGCCAGGCGTACGGGCCCTCGACGCTGATCAACGCGTACTCGTCCGTCGCGACGATCTCCAGCTCTCCCGTGCCCTCGCCGTGACGGCGGAGGTATTCGAGCAGCTCGGCGCGGTCGCGGCACTCGGCGAGCAGGAAGAAGCCATCCTCATCGCTACCGAGATAGCAGTCGGCGAGCACGCTCCCGTCGTCCCGGAGGAGCAGTCCCAGCGAGAGCTGGCCGACTCGCACGTAGAGTTCCCGCGTGAATACGCGATCCAGCAGCTCGTGGGCTCCATCCCCACGGAGCCGCACGTAGTGGACGTGCGGTAGGCGGCTCAACGCGACCGAGCGCCGGAGGGTCAGGATCCGGTCAGGCAGCTCCACGTTCCGCATCCTCCCGCGCGAGCACCAGGTCCACGATGCAATTGACGCTCCTGAGCGCGGCGCGGCCCTCCGCGTCGCTCGGGATGTTGATCCCGAACTTCACCTCGAGCTGAACCAGCAGGTCGACGGCATCGATCGAGTCGAGCGTCAGGCCCACCCCGAACAGCGGCGTGTCGGGATCGATCTCGTCGAGTTCACGAGGCACGTGGAGGTCTTCGACCAGCAGGCGTCGCACGCGCAGCGACAGCTCATTCCGGCGGTCGAGTTTCGCTCGGAGATCGTCATCCATCGTTGTCACGCCTCCAGTAGCACGGCGGCGCTGACCGAGCGGCCGAGGTCTGATGTCACCAGCGCCCGCCTCACGTCTCCGCGGCGGAGTGCGGTCACGGCCGCCACGAACGCCAGGGCCGAGGGAAGGGCCCAGCCCTGTGCGGCCGACCCGGCGTAGTCGCGCTCGTCGAAGATCGCATCGATCTCGCGCGAGGCGTGACGATCGCCGGCCCGCGCGCGCGTCACGGCCTCGGGGAGCCGGGTGGGCCCGGCGAATCCCCACCCGCAGACGCGGGGCACCCGCGTCGCCCAGGCTTCGCGCCCCGCTCTGGTCAGCGCGACGCAGACCGCACCCTCGCCGGCGGGCATCGTGTGGGCCGGATCCTCCGTGTCAGCGAGTTCGTCGACCGCGGCCCCGAGCATCATCCGCACGTCGTCGCGTCGACTCAGCAGGTCGATCGCGACGAGGATCGCGGCGAGACCTGATCCGGCGCCGACCGTGATCACGGAGAGGGGCCCCCGGAGGCTCAGCAGCTTCGAACAGAAGCCTGCCGGAGCGTTCAGCACGATGCGCGCGAATGCCGGAGCCGAGACACGGGGAAGTCCGAACTCGGTCGCGCTCCGGCCGAAGTCCCGGAGGCTCTCGGGTGAGAGGCGGGTCGATCCGACGACCAGGCCGACGTCGGGTCGGTTTCGGACCACGCTCGCCTGCTCGGCCTCGCCGAGGGCGAGCGCGGCGGCGGCCGTGAGGTAGCGTGCGGATCGGTCGAGGCCGCGTGGATCGAGGCGGCGGCTCACCTCCGCGAGGTTGAACGACGCCAACCGCCCATCCGACGGCCCCGGCGCTCGACGGTCCCAAGCCTCGACCCCGATGCCGCAACGTCCCACCATCCCCATCCCGAGCACGTGCACGGCGGCCCTCTCGCGTGACCTCAACTGTACCGACGGTACCCGGGAGACCACGACCGCCGTGTTCGCCCCGCCGAACGCGGCGTTCACCGAGACGGCGTGGTCGAATCGACCCGGTCGCGGCCGCGTCTCCCCGATCGGATCGTCCGGCGCGAACTGACGCGGACCGATGAAGTTGAAGGTCGGCGGCAGCAGATCCCGGCGCATCATCAGGATGGTGACGATGATCTCGAGCGCGCCGGCGCCCCCCTGCGCGTGGCCGATCGCACCCTTGGTGGAGCTGACCGGCACGTTCGAGCGTCCGTCGAGGCCCCGCTGGATCCCCTGCCACTCCGCGCGATCGTTCGATTCGGTGCCCGAACCGTGGGCATTCACGTACCCGACGTCCGCAGCGCCCAGCCCCGCCTCGACCAGCGCCGCCCGCACTGCGGCCTCGACACCCCGGCCCGCGGGGTGCGGCGAGGTCTCGTGATACCCGTCTCCGGAGAGCCCATATCCCGAGAGGAACGCCAGTGGCTCCACGCCCCTTCGCTCGGCGTCCTGCAACCGCTCGATGACGAGGAAGCCGGCGCCCTCACCCAAGCTCGTCCCGAACGGGGAACTGAAGGGCGCGCACTTCGATGGACTGAGCACACCGAGGGCGTGGAAGCCGGCGAAGACCTTCGCTGTCAGTACGTCCGCGCCACCGGCGACCACGACGTCCGCCTCGCCGTTGAGCAGGAGGTCACGACCCAGGCCGATTGCGCCCGAGGAGGATGAGCACGCCGTGCACACCGTGAGCGTCGGCCCGGCCAGACCGAGGGCTCCCGCCATCTCTTCCGCCAACTCGTGCACCGGGCACTGGAGGTTCCCCAGCGCGGTGCCAAACACCAGCGCTGACCTGGAGGCCGCTGGCAGTGTCGTCAGGCGCGCCTGGTCGAGTGCCTCCCGGGCGGCCCGCAGCGAGAAGTCGACGCAGAGCCTCTCGTCGCTCGCCTCCGCCGGGCCCGGACACGCTCCCGGCCAATCCTGCACCTCGGCGGCCGAGTGAACGTCGAACCCGTCGGTCGAGAATCTCCGGATTCGCCCGATCCCACTTCGTCCAGCCTCGATCGCGGCCTGCAGGGCGGTGCAGTCGTGGCCGAGGGCCGACACGGCTCCCATGCCGGTGACCACCACCTGCGAGGTGCGGATCATTCCTGCTTGTCTTTCTTTTCGACGACCGCGTCGCGAGAAGTGAGCGCACCGACCAGCAGGGTGATCAGGCCGATGACCATGAAGATCGAGCCCCCGGTGATGCCCGGGATCAACCCGATCCAGACGAGTGCGTCGCTGCCGCGGCCTCCGCTGCCGGCGGAAATGAGGATGGCGCCGCCGGCGAGAAGGACCACCCCGATCCCCATCGCCTTGAGACCGCGACTGATCCGCCGCTTGCGAAGAGACTCCTGGGCCTGCCAGAACGTCGCCTCGCCGACGCGAGAGGCGAGCCACCGTCGCCTCGCTTCCGACTGGACGTCAGAGGCCGTGACTCGCTCCACCTTGTCCGCGTACTCACGCACGATCAGCTCCGGGGGCTGGTTCGCGAGCCGCCAGCCCACCTCGGTGAAGAGCGTCCTCAGCTGCGCACGTCGTGCATCGGACACCCCGGAGCGCCCGGCTTCCTCGTCGACGGTGCCGATGATCGTGTGAAGGACCTCGGGGCGGTTCCGCAGCGTCTCACGAACGTCGGCCAGTTCGGTCGTTGTCCTGGTGTCGAGGTACTTCTCGATCCCGCTGAGGGCCTCGTCCATCAGTGGCTGGCTCTCCCAGAGGCGGTCCTGCACGCGCCGGTCGACCTGATTCTCCAGCGGCAGGTCGCCGAACATCCCCGCCACGTACAGCGAGTGCATCGCGGCCTTGCTGAGCGCCACGAGTTCGGGCCGATCCGCCGAAAGGCCCGGGAAACTCTCCTGGATCGGCCACGCGGCCAGTCTCCCCGCGCCCGCGTCCATCGTCGCGAGATACGCGTCCATCTCGTCGGGCGGCAGCGCCGACCGCTCCGCATCTGGGAGCGTCTCCTCGCGTGGAACCTCCCCGGACGCTTCGCGCGCCGCGATGATCCCTGATACGCCCACCGCCCCGCGCGAGAGAAAACCGCGACGATCCACATAGCCTCCCAGGCCAACCGACGGCGACGACTCCCCGACGACACACTGCAGCACTCGGTACCTTCCCTTGCAACAGTCCACCTCGTCGCGAGCGGTGTCAAGCCGAGCACCAGCGAGGGACGCCGCCGGAACCGCGCATGCGCCAGGCCAACGGAGTGACGATCATCGGCGGGGGGCTCGCGGGTCTGACCCTCGCTCTCCAACTCGTCCGGCGACTACCCGAGCTGGAAGTCGCGGTCGTCGATCCGCAACGACGCCCGGCACCTGAGCGGCGGGCGACGGTGGGGGAGTCGTTCTCTGAGCTCGGGGCCCATTATCTGCGGGACGTGATCGGGCTCGCGGATCATCTCGAGGCCAGGCAGCTCCCAAAATTCGGGCTTCGCTTCATCGTGGGCGACGAAGATGACTTCGCGGACCGCTTCGAGCTCGGCGTCCTGGACACCCGTATCTGCCAAATCGAAGGTGGTCGCCTGCTGGGGCTTCCGCTGCGAACCCATCAGGTGGACAGGGCTCGGCTTGAGAACGAGCTGGCGGTCCGTTGCGTCGCTGCCGGAGTCGAGCTGCTCGAGGGCAGCCGTGTCGAAGACATCCAGATGGATAGCGCGGGGCATCGACTGGAGTTGACGGGTGATCACGCTGGTCAGCTCCAGACGCGCTGGGTCGTGTTCGCCGCCGGGACACAGATACCGGGCCGCGAGCCCCAGCGCTCCCTCGGTCACCGAACGCGTGCCGCGTGGGTGCGCGTCGAGGGCGCCCTGGACGTCGGGGCTTGGTCGACGCGAGCAGAGTTCCTGGGCCGCACGCCCCCGGGCTACCGACGCCTCAGCACCACACACCTACTTGGAAAGGGGTACTGGGTGTGGCTCATCCCCCTTCCGAGCGATGTCACCAGCGTCGGGATTGTCTCCGACCCCGACGTGGTGGATGTCATGCCGCGTGATTATGGCGAGTTCGAGAAGTGGATCGCGGATCGGGATCCGCGCCTGGCCCGGGAACTGTCCTCGACCCGGCCGGTCGAGGGTGACTGGCACGCCGCCGATCTCGAGGCTGCGGTGGCGCCGACCTGCTTCAGTGACGACCGATGGGCGGTGATCGGACAGGCGGCGGCGTTCGTCGACGTGCTGTACTCCCCGGGGACGGACCTGATCGCCCTCGGGAACACGCTTGTCACCGACCTTGTAGAGCGCGATCTCGCGACGGGGCGGCCGAGCGGGTCGGCCGCCGCGAACCGCATCTTCCACGGATTCGCCGAGGGGCTCGCCGAGATCTACCGCGGCCAGTATGCCAACTTCGGGAGATCCGAGATCGTCGGAACCAAGGTGCTGTGGGATAGCGCGCTCTACTTCGGCTTCAACGCGATGCTGTTCCGTCACGGCCTCTCGACGGACGCCCGCTTCCTCTCACGCATCAAGCCCGAACTACTCACCCTGCGCGCGCTGCAGGGGAGGATCCAGGCACGGTTCAGGCGAGGTGAGATCGTCCCGCTCGTGCCATCGGGGAATGCGACGGTCGAGTGGGGGTCGTTCGACTGGATGATGGATGCGTACTTCGGGGCCGAGCGCCAGGGCGACGATGCACGAGTCGTTGCGCAGCTGCGGTCGGTGCTCGCGTCACTGGAGCGGATCGGTCGACGGATCGAGGGCACCGCGTGAGCCTCATTGCGGCAAAGGCGGCGTTCCACCAGGGATATCGTCTCGGCCGTCTCCTCCCACCGGAGACCCCTGCGAAGGTCCTTCTCGACGCGCTGCGGTCGCTCGACCCCCGCGATGCACCCTTCGCCCATGAGGGAGCGGGGATGGCCCTGCGGCTTCGGACGGACGGGGATCCCGATCACTCACCAGTCGAGACCTTTCTCGAGGACTCGACGAGGGAGTGGCGTCCGTTCATCCTGATCGGCATCGGGTGCGGGCTCGCGAAGCTCAAGCGTCCAGCTGGTGAGGATCCGTTCATCCGGAACGGATTCGGGTTCCAGTTGGGACTCGCGGAGGGGGTGTCGGCGCGCGCGGGGAGCGGGGAGACTCCGGATTCGGCCCGCGGCAGAGGTCGCGCGCTCTGGTTCCTGACGGGGGGCGACGGCGACGCGTCCGCCAGGAGCATTCGGGGCTCGCGATACGAGTCCGACTTATGGCGCGGGGTCGCGACTGCGTGCACGTTCGCCGGCGATCCACGGAACCACGCGCTACGACTGCCCACCCTCGCCCGGGTCTTCGCTGGGGAGCTCGAGGCCGGAGCGACTGACGCGCTACGGCTCTGGCGCGCGATCGGCACTCCGCCTCAGCAGACGCTCGACGTCGCGGCCCAACTGATGCGGGATCCGACGGGCAGGGCGACGAGTGCTGCCGCTCCCGATCGTACCACACGTCGCTGAACTCGGTGAGCTCGCGGCGGGATTTCACGACCATCGGATGGACAAGATCTGGTGGAGCGGGCAGTGGATGGGGGAGTTGGGTCCGCACGACTCGGCGCCGTCGAACGTCGACAACGCGGCGACGCTGGAGGGGAAGCTGCTGCTCGTGGTCGAGCCTCGTGCGCAGGGTCTCGCCTTCGATGAAGGGCATCATGCGGTAGCGGTCCGAGAGCGCGGCGGTGAGTCGATCGGGGGGCGCGTCCAGCGTCCGGATCCGAAGCGTGGCCTTGGCACCCTTCGCAGGCTATCGATACTCGGGCCGCCGAGCGGATGTTGCATCCTGTGGCTCGGCTTCGACGAACTGGTGGAGCGGTTCAATCAGGTGGAAGCCCAGTATCGCTCGGACCTTCGGGAGCTCAACGAGCTGAACTTCGCGCGATTCGACGCGAAGGTCGAGCAACTCGCGCTGATCGCGGGGCTCTACCTGCGCTGATGCGAGCGCAGGCGCACTACGGTTGAAGCCGTCGCCCTGCTGGGTTCAGCAGTTACGGGAGGCGGAGTTGGGGTCCGATCGGTCGAGGAATTGAGATCGCTTGTGATTCGCAAGCGAT
>JANPCH010000037.1:0-75126 GCA_031430835.1 Gemmatimonadaceae bacterium | reverse complement strand
GCGCGACTCGACCTCGCACCACAGGCGGCCGGACTGCTCGCGATCTCGTTAGGGCTCTCGCGGCTCTCGGTTGATGACGACCAGCTGATGCTCGCGCGTGGCTTCACGATCTACGATGCGTTGTACGAGTGGTTGCGCCACGGGCGATCGGAGGGACACGGCTGGGATCCGCTTCGCACAGGGAAGTCGGGCGAGCCGGCGTGGGACAGTCTGCGCACCGGCCCGCTCGAGCTCCATCTCTCTGAACACCGCGCACTGATCGATGGGCGCCCGGTGGACCTGCGCCCCAAGGAGTTCGCGTTGCTTGTCGCGCTCGTGGCGCGCGCCGGCCGCGTGCTGAGTCGCGCGTTCCTCTTGCAGCACGTGTGGGCGTATCACGCCGACGTCACGTCGCGGACGGTGGACTGGCACGTCGCTGTGCTGCGGCGGCGACTTGGGCCGGCCGGCCGGCTCATCGTCACGGTGCGCGGTGTGGGCTACCGCTGGGGCGACGAGGCGTAGCCTCAGTCGTCGAGCGAGCTCACGGTCACTTCCGCCGCGCCGTCCGCGTCGAAGGTCACGCTCACCTGCCAGGGCCGGCAGCAGACTTCGCAATCCTCCACATACTCCTGCGCCGCGCCGCTGCCGGGGTCAATCGCGATCTCGATACTCTCGCCGCAGTAGGGGCAGAGCACGGTTGCTTCGGTGTCGACGGTGCCGTCGCCGAGTGGGAACTCCTCGTCGAGGTCGGGATCCTCATCCACGCCGTAGTGCTCCTCAGCCGAAGAGCTCGGCCAGCTCGATGACGAGTGGTGCGCTGGCACCTTCAGGGTGCCAGTGCACGCGCTCGGTCTCACGCGTGGGGAAGATCGCGTCGGGGGTCCACACCTCGACGAAGCGCCTCTCCGCGTCCACGAGCCAGATGGTGCCGACTCCTTGCGACTGGTAGAGCTTTCGCTTCTGGAATCGGTCGTGCTTGGCGGTACGGGGGCTGAGCACCTCGGCGACGAGGTCCAGGTGCTTCACGTCGCTCCACTCGCGGGCGCCCGCGTCCCGCTTCGAGATGACGAAGACGTCCGGCTGTACGAGCGTGTCGGCACTCCACGAGATGTCGGCGGCAACATCGAACACCTCACCGAGCTGGTGCGCCCTGCAGTAGGTGTCAAGCAGGTGGTCGAGGCGATCCACGACCCGCTGGTGTAACAACCGCGGCGAGGGGCTCACGAGCAACTCCCCCCACACCAGCTCGTACTTGTTGCCGTCCGCGGGGAGGGCCTGGACGCGCTCGACCGTCCAGAGGTCGTCTGATGCGAGAGGCATACCCATAGGCTACGCTCGGCTGCCGAGGGAAAGCAAGAGTCCACCCCGCAGGCTACGCGTCCCGCTCAGGGGGCCGTCATCATCTCCTTGCTCACCGGGGCCTTCGCCGCCGCCCCGAGTCCACGGATCTCATTGAGCAACCACTGCGGATCGTGCGGGCGCTTCTGCACCACCCGCTCGACCCCACCATTGAGCCGACGGCGATCCGCGTCGGTGAGCGTCTTGGCGGTGATCACGACGACGGGGACCGACTGCGGCGACTCGCTACGGCGGAGCACATCGAGGAACTCGAACCCATCCATCTCCGGCATCATCAGGTCGAGCAGGACGAGCGCCGGACGGGATTCGGCGATGCGCTCCAGCGCGACTCGACCATTCTCCGCTTCGGTCACTGCCCATCCGGCCTTGGTCAGCGCGCGCTGCAACAGCGCACGCGTCGGCACGTCGTCCTCCACCACGAGCACGGAGCCGGCGCTCGTTGTGGGCACGTAGCGTTTGACGAGGGCAGAGAGTCTCTTCCGATCGATCGGCTTCGTCAGATACTCCGACGCGCCAAGGGCGAACCCCATATGCGAATCCTCCATTATCGTCTGGAGGATGACTGGGATGCCGGCGAGTGCCGGATCGCCCTTGAGCCCCGAGAGCACGGCCCACCCGTCCATCCCCGGCATCAGGATGTCGAGCGTGATGAGGTCGGGCTTGAGTTCCGCGGCGAGCCGGAGTCCACTCTCGCCGTCGGCCGCCTCGACGATCCGGTACCCCTCCTTCGCGAGCACGCGCCGCGTGAGCGCGCGCGCGGCGGGATCGTCGTCGATCACCAACACCGTGCCGGCGGATCCTTCGTCCCTCTCCGCTGCATCAACCGCGGCCACCGGTGTCTCGATCACACTTGGCAACCGCACGGTGAAGGTCGAACCCTTCCCGGGCACACTGGCGACGGTCACCTCGCCCCCCATCAACTGACAGAACTTCCGGGTGATCGCGAGCCCGAGACCGGTGCCGCCGAATCGCTTGCTGGTGGAGGCCTCTGCCTGCGTGAACGCCTCGAAGAGCCGGCCCATCTGCTCCTCGGTCATTCCGATGCCGGAGTCTCGCACGACGAACTCGACGTCGGGACCGCGGCGCGCCACCGCGAGCGTCACGACGCCCCCATCGGTGAACTTGCAGGCGTTGGAGAGAAGATTGAGCAGCACCTGCCGGATGCGAGTCAGGTCGGAACGGATCGCGCCCAAGTCCGGTGCCAACTCCAGCACCAGCCGGTTGCGGTTCTTCTCGACCAGTGGCTGGATGGTGGCCGCCACATCCTTCACCGCGGTCGCGAGATCGAAGGTTTCGAGGTAGAGCTCGAGCTTGCCGGCCTCGATCTTCGAGAGATCGAGCACGTCATTGATCAGGGCGAGGAGATGCCGACCGGCGGCGCGGACCTTCTGCAGGTCGGGCACATACGCGTTGTGCCCCTGCTCAGTTGCCTCCTCTTCCATCATCTCGCTGTAGCCGATGATGGCATTGAGTGGCGTGCGTAGCTCGTGACTCATACTCGCCAGGAACTGGCTCTTCGCCGAGTTGGCCGCCTCGGCCTCGCGGCGCGTCTGGAGCAGTTCGGAGATGTCGTGATAGAGCGCCATCATCCCGACGTGCGCGCCGCCGACCATCACCGGGATCGAGGAGATCTCGACATCCACCAAGTGGCCGTCCTTCCGACGACGACGACCGATCGCGGTGGCCTTCCGGCCTGCCGTCGCCTCCTGCGTCAGCGACCGGGCCTCACTGATGGTGGCCTCGGTGGTCAGCAATGCATCAAGGTTCTTCCCGACGACTTCGCCCTCGGTGTAGCCGTAGAGCTGCTCGAACGCCGGATTGCAGGAGGTGATCGCGTAGTCGAGGTCGAGGTTGACGATCGCCACCGGATTGTTCCGCATCAGCGCCTCGAAGTACCGCTGCGACGCTTCGAAGAGGCGGGCGTTCTCGATCGCGATCGCGGCTTGCGGAGCGAAGAGCTGGAGAAGCCGCAGGTCCTCGGCGCCGACGATCCGGTCGGGATCGGAGTGCACGCTAGCGATCGCGCCGACCAACCGGTTGCCGATCATCAGCGGGGCGACCATCACCGCCTGCACCGTAGTCTGCGCGTACTTGTCCGATCGACCTTCCCATTCCTGGTAGCGCGGGATGATCAACGCCTCGTGTGTCTCGGCGACGCGTCCCATCGCGCCTTCGCCGAGCGCCATCCGCGCCCCGACAGCGTTGGTCCCCATATTCTGACTCGCGACGACCACCAGCTCGCGACGGGATTCATCCCAGGTCGCCAGCTCGCCGCCGGTCACGCCGAGGAGGGAGACGGCGCGACCGAGTACGCGCTGAAGGACCTTTGAGAGTTCGAGTTCGCCGGAGAGGTCGGTGAGGGTGTCGAGCAGTGCGCTCTGCTCGCTGGCCCTCGCCTGCTCGGCAGCGAAGAGGCGCGCATTCTCGATCGCGATCGCCGCCTGCGGCGCGAACATCGTGAGCCGCCGGAGTTCGCGGTCGCCGAAGTGGCGCGAGGGGTCGTTGTGGACGCTGGCAATCGCGCCGACCAACCGCGTGCCGATCAGCAGCGGCGCCGCCATCACCGACTGGATCGTCGTCTGCGCGTAGCGGTCGGAACGACCCTCCCACTCCTGGTAGAGCGGGATGATCAACGGCTCTCGCGACCGGGCGACGTAGCCCATCGCACCCTCGCCGATCTTCATCCGCGTTCCCACGGCGCTCACCGGGAGGTTGCTCGCCGAGATGATCAGCTCCTGCGTGGTCTCGTCGAAGATGGCGAGCTCGCCGCCGGTGACGCCGAGCAGCGTCGTCGCGCGCGCGAGGACCGCGTCGAGCAGAGGGGAGAGCTCCAACTCGCCCGAGAGATCGGCGAGCGTGTCGAGGAGGGCTTGCTGCTCGACCGCCCGATCCCGTTCGGCAGAATAGAGTCGGGCATTCTCGATCGCGATCGCCGCCTGGGCGGCGAAGAGGTTGAGCAGCCGGAGATCCCCTTCGCCGAGTTTGCGCGTGGGATCCGAGTGCACGGCGGCGATCGCGCCGACGAGTCGAGGTCCGACGAGCAGCGGCACCACCGCCACCGCTTGGATGGTGCTGTGGATGTACTGCGTGGAGCGTCCCGACCATTGCTGGTAGTTCGGGATGATGAGGGGTTCGTGACTCACCGCGACGTGCCCCATCCCGCCGTCGCCGTGCTTCATCCGCGTGCCGATCGATGCCTTGCCGATGCCCTGCGAGGCGACGATCACCAACTCTTGCCGATCCTCCTCATAGACCGCGAGTTCACCGCCGGTGACGCCGAGCAGTGCTACCGCTCGATTCAGGACGGCCTCGAGGAGCTTCTCGAGTTGGAGTTCACTGGAGAGATCGGCCAGCGTGTCGAGCAGTGCGCGCTGCTCCGATGTGCGGCGGCGCTCGGCGGCGAGCAGGCGCACTCGACCGATCGCGATGCTGGCCTGCGTCGCGGCGGCAGCGAGGATCTCAAGATCGCCCTGATTGAATGCGCCGCTACCCGAGCGTTGGACGACCAACTCGCCGATCGCGCTCTGGTCGATCTTGAGAGGGAGACGCAGTTCGGCGACGCCCGGCACGTCACGACCGAAGTCACCGGCGGTGGCGCGCAGCGACGGCTCGAACGTGTCGCTGCCGGCGAGGAAGATGCCGACCGCGTCGAATCCGAAGGTCGGGTGCCGGAGTCCCTCGGCGACGCCTTGGCAGATGGCGCCCTCGTCGACCGACTCGGCGATCCGGGTGCTGAGCCGGAGCAGCGCCGACCGCATCGCCCCGGGATGGGAGGCGTCGCCCGCCTGAGCCGCGGTCATCGGTTGGAGTCAGCTCGTAGAGGGGGGTGAAGCGCTCTGCCGTCGGCGGAACTGCCGTGAGCGCCCCATATCTTGGGGCGCGGAGGGCGCGACCGCCACTCAATATGGTCCGTGGTCAACGAAACGCTCCTCTCGCCGCCGGCATCCTAGGTGCAATGGACGTCTGTTTCAACGGAGGAAGCGTGGCTCGTCGGACAACGGATGGAACGCCGAGTTGGCGGACGGCGGTCGGTGTGCTGCTCCTGAGCCTCCTCCCGGTGGTCGCGCACGCGCATCCGGGCTCCGGCATCGTCGTGGACCGACACGGCAACGTGTACTTCGTGGATACGGGTTCAGGACTCTGGAAGATCGACTCGCAGGGCAAGCTGATCCGGATCCCGGCTCAGCGATTCCATTGGATGACGCTCGACGCCGACGACCGGTTCGCGAACGTCCGTCTTCCGTCGGTCTCCGGTGGGGAGGTCGAGCGGGTGGGGAGCGATGGGAACCTCTACTACCCGATGCGCGGTTCCCCAGCGGGCCTGGACTTCATGCGCCTGCTTCCCTCGGGACGGAGCGCGCTATTCGCTCGCATCCCGCTCCATTGGCTCAATGGTCTCGCTGCGGCGCCGGATGGGTCGTTCTACTACACAGGGAACGAGGGTGTTTGGAGAGTCAGCTCAAGTGGGCAGGTCACGGCGGTCGCGAGTCACGTCGCCCTGCGCGATTGCGCGACGATCCCCGGCACCGAGACGGAGGCCCCGATGCTGCGCGGGCTCGCGGTTGATTCAACCGAAACGCCGTGGTCACCGACCGCAGTCGCGCTCCACGGCACCGACCGCTACGTGCTCGAGTACCTGCACACGGCGGCCGAAGACCGGCTGGCGTGGGTGCCGCGGGTGCGGAAGGTCACTGCGGACGGGAGGTCGGTCGTGATCGCGACGGTGTCGCGGTAAGCGGAGTCGGCAACTTCGACCGGTACTCGAGGGCATACGCGACCTTCCCTGGCTTGGGGTCAGCGAAGGGATTGCTCAACTTGGCGAACACGCTCGCGTCGAACGACGGCATCTTGCCGATCTGCCGCGCGCTCCGGCCGTCGCTCACAACATCGTCGTCGCCCAAGGCCGTCATCGCGTGGGCCGTCGCCTGCACGAGCGCGAGGTACGACGTGAGGTCGTTCAGGTCGCAAGCGGAGAGTGAGAGGGCCGGATCGGCGCTCCTTCGGATCCACCGGGCCCAATAGAACTCCTGGAAGGCCGCGTTCTCGGGCAACTGCTCGTAGCCGACATCGCGCGCGAAGTAGATCATCCCTCGATAGGGGTCGTGCCTGAACTCGCGTAGCCCGAGCCGCTGCGGCAACTGGTGCGGCGCGATCGGCTGGTCGCGTTCGTCGTAGAGCCAGCTCCAGCCCCGCGCCTGCATCTCCCACCAGAACTCTTCGGTGCTCAGGGTGCTGAGATTGCCCAGGACTCGCACTCGCACGTGCATCCCCGGGCCGCCGTCGGCAGTCTCCCAGAAGGACGTGAGAGTGTGGTGCCCGTCGGTGAGGAAGACCTCGCCCCGCGGACCGATTACGACCGTCTTCATCGGAGCGAGCGACTCCTCGGTCTCGGCGCCGAGCCGGGTGGTACAGGTGAAGCTCGAGCGATCGTCAAGGCGCGCGCCGGCGCTCACACTCGCCGCCGTTCCCTCTCCATTCGCCTCGCACCAGTCCTCGAACTTCCTGTTCACGCCGCCGGCGACGACGTCCTTGTTGGCGCGGTACCGGCCGAGTTTGTAGTAGACCTCGTCGTAGCCGAGTACAGCTTGCGTCGGGTGCAGTTCCTCGAGGGCGATATCGATCAGGTCGCCTGACGCGAATGGCATACTCCTAGCCTACGCTCGGCGGCCGCGGGGAGGCAAGAGTCCACCGCGCCACCTGTTGGCTTGCGTTTCTCGCGGCCCCCACTCGAACCCCAAGGAAAATCGATGCGCAGACCGATATCCCTCAAGCACGCGTTCCGACTGGTCGTCCTCCCGGCGATGCTCGCGATGGCCGCTTCGTGCGCTGCGAGCGCGACTGGGCTCCGGTCGAGCGACTTCGACGACCTCGGCCCGATCGACACGATCGGCACGGGCGTTGAAGTCGGCGAGCCGGCCGGGATGATCGTGTCTGAGGGCCAGCTGTGGGTGACCGACCAGCGCTGTTCCAGTTTCTCCCGCTGGTCGACGGCGGGGGTCCGCACACTCAACATCACGACGTTCGGCGTGGCCGGCACCTTCGCCAATCTTTAATGATCCGCGCGGGATCGAGTTCAACGCGACCGGAACCAAGGCGTACGCCTGTGCGTTCTCGCTGGGATGCCGCATCTACACCGTGGGCGGCCCCGCGACCCTGCCGACGTTCACACCGGCGGGCACGTTCGGTGTGACCGGGTCAGGGGCGCTGACGGCCACCTATCAGCTCAGCCGGGACGCCAACGGGAATCTCTGGGTGGCGGACTACTTCGGCGGCAAAGTCGAGGTCTTCGATGGCAATGGGACGTACGTCAAGACGCTGAACTCGCTTGACTTCGCCAATCCCACGAGCGTGAAGGTCCTCGCCGACGGTACCACCCTCGTGACCGATGAGGGTGCCGGCGCGGTATTCGTGTTCGACCGGTTGGGGACGAAGATCGGCAGTTTCGGGGAGGGCGTGCTCGTGTACCCGGAGGACATCGAGATCATCGGCAAGACGGTCTACGTCACCGACTGGTACAACTCGGTGATCGTGGTCTTCCGTTAGGCAGAGAAAGCCCCCGACCGCGCGTGGAGGCGGTCGGGGGCTTTCTCCCGTTGGACTACGGCTTCGTCAGCGCGAATCCGGAGACGTGCGCATCGGTGTTGTGCCCGAAGCGGACGCCGACGTAGCCGTCGAGCGACTTCACCTTGCCGGTACCGATCACGTCGGCCTTGGCGTAGCTCGCGACCTCGGTGCCGTTGATCGAACACGAGACCCTGTCGCCCTTCACAGTCATCGCGATCTCCTGCGACACCGGCTGGTCCTTCCCTGCCGCCTTGCGCACCGCCGCGTTCTCGTCGCCGGCACGGCCGGTCGTCATCGAGAACGTTCCACGCTCGGCGGTGGAGGAGAAGCCGCGGAAGATGAACTTCCCGTTGCCGTAGGCGGCACAGTAGAGGAACTCCGGCTTGTCGCTGTCGAGGCCATTGCCCGCGATCATGATCCCGTACGGATGCGCGTGATCATTGATCGCCATGTACTTGGCTTCATTGAACGTCGCCTTGACGGTGTAGTCGCCGGACGCCTTCGTCGCGCTGTTCCAATAGGTCGTGGCCGGCCCGGTGGTGACGTGCATCCCGCTGCCCATCGCCGCGAGCTTGGCGTCGGTGATCTTGAGGCCGCGCCGAGCCTCGCCCGCATCCACCACGCCCATCCATCCCTTCATTGTGATCCCACCGCCTGCGACGGCCTTCGACTCTTCCATCACGGCCTGCGCCCGCGCGGTGGCGAGTGGCGTGGCGAGTGCGACCGCGATGGCCGCGACGATGAACCCCGAATGACGACGCATACCGATGCTCCTTGATGAGTGATGACGAATCAATCTACTCCAGGTCCGGCCGCCCCACCGGCTTCCCGCCGCGCGGGAGCGGCGCCGGGAGGTCCGCGAGCACATAAGCCATAATCGCCATCGCCGCGACATTCTCGCCGAGTTCCCGCGGGTCGATCTTGTCGACGTTGTCCGCTTCGGTATGGTGGTACCAGAAGTAGCGCGAGCCATCCACGTTGTGACCCAGCCCGGGTACGCCGAGGGCCATGATCGGCCCGATGTCGGCGCCGCCGCCACCGACGTTGGCCGAGTCGACGCCGAGTGGCTTGAAGAGCTTCGAGATGCTGTTCACCACGCGGAAGCCAGAATCGCTACCGGTGAAGCCGAAGCCACGGAACTTGAAGGTGCCGCCGTCCGACTCGATCGCTGCGATGTGTTTGTCGAGCTCGTGCCGGTGCGCATCGCGATAGGCCTGACCGCCGCGTCCGCCGTTCTCCTCGTTGGTCCAGCCGACGACGCGGATGGTGCGCCGGGGCGTGAGGCCGAGTTGTTTGAGGAGCCGCACCGCTTCCCAGGCGATGACCACGCCGCCGGCGTCGTCCATCGCGCCGGTCCCTACGTCCCACGAATCGATGTGTCCACCGAAGAGAACGACCTCATCGGGCTTCTCGCGGCCGACGAGTTCGCCGATCACGTTGCGTGAGGGGGAGTCGGGGAGCAGCTGCGCTTCCATCTCGAGTCGGACGACGATCCTCTGCCCGCGCGTCTGCATCCGGTGCAGCATTGCGGCGTCCTCCATCGAGATCGCGGCGGCGGGGATCTTCGGCGTGGTCGTGTCGTAAGGCGCCATCGAGCCGGTGTGCGGCGTCCGCATCCCGAAGGGGCCGACGGCGCGGATGAGCACGCCGACCGCGCCGAGTCTCGAGGCAACGTTGGCGCCGGTGCTGCGGTACTGCACCGTAGCGCCGTAGTTCGTGAAGGGCGCGTCGTAGAGGACGATCCTGCCCTTTGCCTCGGCGGCGCGCGACTGGAGCTCGGCGAAGCTCGAAACGACGAGGACCTCCGCTTCGATCCCGCCCTTGGGCGTGCCGACGCTCATCCCGAGGCCGAGCATCGGCATGTTGAGATAGCGCGGCTGGAGAAGCTCCACCTTCTCGTGACCGCGGACCCAGCGCGGCACCATCACCGGCTCACCGCGAACATTCGCGAGGCCTTCGTTCCTCATCCGAGCGATGATCCAGTCGATCGCTCGTTCCAGCGACTCGCTCCCCGAGATCCGGTGGCCGAAGGTGTCGGTGAGCTCGGCGAGCTTGTTCCAGGCGGCGCTGTCAGCGGTCGCGGCGGGGATGATCCGGTCGGCGGCCTGTTGGTACTGTTGCTGGATCGGGTCCGCAGCCGCGGCGGTGCGCCGCTGCGCGTCCAGTGCTGGCGTGAGTAGCAGCGTGGCGGCGGCGAGAGCGATCGCAGAACGGCGGATCATCGGAAGTCCCTGCGGAGGAGAGGGAGGGAAAGTATACTCGGCGGGGTCGAGGGCGCGGGGTGCGTCCGATCGAGCTTTCGAGTTCACTTCGATTCTGAAACCGATCTTGAATGTAGGGCGGATCGGCGTCGTAATCGTCCTCACCTCATTCCACACGGAGACGCGACGCATGCAGTCGATGAGGCCCGGCACCGGAACACCCAGCGAGGCCGGCGCCGCTGCGAGGGAGCACCGTCCGCAATCCCTCGGTGAGGAGATCGCCAACAGCGTCAGCCACGGCACCGGATTCCTCGCGGCGCTGATCGGACTGCCGATCCTGGTGCTCGGCGCGATCCGACACAGCCCGGCTGCCGCCGTCGGGGCGATCGTCTTCGCCACGACGATGGCGCTCCTCTACCTGACCTCGACGATCTACCACGCGCTCGCCCCGAATCGCGCGAAGCGCGTCTTCCAGATCCTCGACCACGGCGCGATCTACCTGCTGATCGCCGGGACGTACACGCCGTTCACGCTGGGTGTTCTCAGGGGTCCGTGGGGTTGGACCCTCTTCGGGCTCATCTGGGCACTGGCGGTGGCGGGCATCATTCTCAAGTCGGTCGGCGGTGTTCGGCATCCCCGCCTCTCGACCGCGCTGTACCTCGTGATGGGGTGGCTGGCCCTCATCGCCGCGCGGCCGCTCTGGAACGCGATGCCCGCGTGGGGACTCTTCTGGCTCGCGGCGGGAGGGCTCTGCTACACCTTGGGCGTCGGGTTCTACGCGGCGCCCCGGATGCGATATGCGCATTTCGTGTGGCACCTCTTCGTGCTCGCGGGCTCAGCGTGCCACTTCGTCGCGGTGCTTTACTACGCGACGTGAGTCGTGCAACGTTAGCAGAATCCCGAGGCCACCGATGTCACTGATCCACGACCCGAAAGTTCGCAGTCAGATCGAGTCACGTCTCAAGGCGCTGCGCCCCGACGCCCAGCGGAAGTGGGGAGCGATGACCGCGCCCCAGATGCTCTGGCACGTGAACCAGTTCCTCGACTTCGCATTGGGCGACACGATCCCCGAGAAACAGAAGATGCCGATGCCGCTCCCGTTGATGCGGTTCTTCGTCCTCTACACACCGTGGCCGAAGGGGGCGCCGACCCACCCGCAGGCGAAGGCAAGGTCGGAGCACGACTTCGAGAGGGAGCGGGCGAACTGCCTCGCGCTCATCGACCGGTTCGTGAGTCGCCCGCTCGACGGCCCCTGGCCCGAGGATCGGATCTTCGGGATCACGAGCGGGAAGTCGATCAGCCGGCTGCAGGCGAAGCACCTTGACCATCATCTCAAGCAGTTCGGTGGCTGAGGGAGCGCCGGGCAAGAACGTTCTAGGCCGTCTGGTGGCGCCCCCGTAGGCTCTGTGGTCGGCCCGCGAGTTCGCGAGCGTTCCGCACTCATCGGGGAGACCGACTATGCGAAGCTTGAGGCAACTCCTGATCCTCGCGCTCGTCACGCCAGCGCTCGCGACGGCGCAGCGCGCCTCGACTGGCACCTCTGCCATCACTCTCGACTCGACCACGCCGCTTACGGTGACGAACGGGCGCGCGGTGTGGGTCGACCACCGCGGGCGCCGCGCGCTCAAACTCGCCCCGCTCGTCGGACACGAACAGGACACCGATCAGGAGGTGCAGGCGGTGCTGACCGGCTCCGACTTCCGCGACGGTGTGATCGAGGTCGATGTCTCGGGCGCGCGGCGCGCGGGCTATGCTACCGACAACGTGAGCGCCTTCAAGGGGTTCGTCGGCATCTCATTCCGCGTGCGGGGCGACACCGCCGAACGCTTCTACATCCGCCCCGAGAACGCGCGCCTCGAAGACCAACTCTTCCGGAATCGCTCGACGCAGTACGAATCGAGCCCGGGGTTTCTCTGGCAGGCACTTCGGCAGGCGAGCCCTGGCCATTACGAGTCATACGCCGATATGGAGGCCGGCGCGTGGACGGCACTCCGGATCGAGGTCTCTGGAAAGAGCGCGCGGCTCTACGTCAACGGCGCCCGAGAGCCCTCACTCGTCGTGAACGATCTCAAGCAGGGCGAAGGTCACGGCGCGATCGCGCTCTGGGCGCGGATCAGCTCCGATGGGTACTTCTCGAACCTGAGGGTCACACCGGGCCCCGTCCTGCCAGTCTTCTCCGAGGTCGTCAACGGTCGCACTGAGCTCGTGACCTACCGCGGCGTACGGGCCGTGAAGCTCATCCCTTCTCCCGAGAGCGCGGGCAAGGACGAGAACATGATGGCGCTCTTGGGCGGCGCCGACTTCCGGGACGGCACGATCGACATCGATGTCGCGGGGGCGCCCCTGCCCGGCTCCTCGAGCGGCGCGCGGGGCTTCATCGGCATCAGCTTTCGCACCGGCGCGCGCGGCGCCTGGTCGGAGGTCTTCTATCTTCGGCCGACCAACGGCCGGTCGGACGACCAACTGCGGCGGAACCGCTCGGTGCAGTACGCATCGGACCCCGAGTACCCGTGGCATCGGTTGCGAGAGGACCGACCCGGTGTGTACGAGTCGTATGTGGACCTCGAGCCGGGAGCGTGGACCTCGATGCGGATCGTCGTCGCAGGCCGGGTTGCGCGGCTCTACGTCAACGGCTCATCGCAGCCCGTGCTCGTTGTCAACGACCTCAAGCACGGTGACGGACCAGGACGGATCGCACTCTGAGCGCACGTCGAGACCGAGGCGTACTTCGGGCCGATCACGGTCACACCGCGCGAGTAGATTGGGGGCAGTTCGCAGACGCCTTCCCTCCATCTCGCACGAGAGGACCGATGCAACGCACGCTGACGCTCGCCATCGCGGTGTTGGGCCTGACCGCAGCGCCGACCACGGCGCCCGCGCAGTCCGCCGACCGGACCGCCGTCCTCGCTGTCGTCACGGCCTTCCACGACGCGCTCGCGAAGGGTGACTCCCTCGGAGCACTCAAGCTGCTTGCGGCTGACGTCCAGATCCTCGAGTCAGGGGGGATGGAAACTCGCGACCACTACCGGAGCGGACATCTCGCCGGCGACATCGCCTTCTCGCAGGCCGTCCCGAGCACGCGCGGGGAACCCACGGTGACGGTGAGCGGTGATGTCGCGTGGGTCGTCGGCACCAGTCGCACCAGTGGCACGTATCGCGACCGCCCGATCAACAGCGCCGGGGCCGAACTGATGGTGTTGAGCCGGACGGCCGAGGGGTGGCGCATCCGAGCGATCCACTGGTCGTCGCGCACGATTCGGACACCGTAGTCGCCCTTCGCGGCGGACCGAGCGCCTACGGCCCGCCGCGCCGTTTCAGCGTGAGGATCACCTGCGGCGCGCCACCGCCACCCGGCGCTGCGAGCCAGTCGTAGTCGAAGTCCCACGCCTCGCCGGCGAAGAGGATGAAGGCACCGGCGGGGATCCGGCCGAGGGCATGGCACGGTGCCGCGTCCGCTTGCTGGCCCGGCGGACGGTCGTGGATCCAGACCCGGCACTGGCCCTCAGGCGGATAGTGGCCGGGCGGCACCAAGAGCATCCGACGACCGGCGAGGCGCATGGTGTCAGTGTGGAAGATCGTGACGCGGACGGTGTCGACGCGCGTCACGGTATCCCGGCCCCCGGGCATCAGCATCTCGCGCACCGTGATTCGGACCGTGTCACGCCGCGCGAGGGTGTCCACGCGGAGGATCCGCAGGGTGTCGACGCGGAGGATCGTGCGCGTGCCGCCGACCCAGAGCGTGTCGAGCCGCACGACGGTGTCGACGCGCCACGTGGTGTCGTGGCGGAAGGTGACCCGCACGTTGTTGCGCCGGTAGGTCCCGTAGAGCGTGTCGCGGGCGGTGAATCCGCCGGACCTCTGCGGCACGATCACGACCGCGCGACGGCACGCCGCTGGTGCGATGCTCGCGACGAGCACCACCGCGCCAACAATCAACCTCGTCCTCAGTGATCGCATCGCTCCTCCAACAGCAGAATCTATCGCCACCATCGCCTTTGAAGGAACCACGACTCCATTCCCGATCCGGCAGCGCGGCGCTATCCTTTGCGCGCGCGATCCTCCCCCACTCCGCAAACCGGCGCCTGTGACCTTTCTCAGAGCATCGCTCCTCCCAGCCGCAGCGCTCCTTCTTGGAACGGCGCCAATCGCCCCCACCACACCATCCGCAACGCTCCCGACGATCTCGATCAACGAGAACCGCGTCGCTGCGGGCCGACTCGCGAAGGGAGTGCTCGACCTCCGCCTCGACGTGCGCGAAGGAGAATGGCACCCGTATGGCCCCAAGGGGACGGCGGTCAACGTGCTAGCGTTCGGCGAACTCGGCAAGCCGCTCCAGACGCCCGGCCCACTGATCCGCGTGAAGGTCGGCACGCACATCCGCGTGCACGTCACCAACACCGCGACCGGCACGCTCGTCGTGCACGGGCTCGCCGACCGTCGCCGCGCGGCGATGGACACGCTCGTCGTCCCACCCGGCGCGACCCGCGAGACGAGCTTCATCGCTGACGAGGCGGGCACCTTCTTCTATTGGGGCACGACCACGGGCGTCGGCTTCGACGATCGCTTCTTCGAGGACGCTCAACTCAATGGCGCGCTGATCGTGGATCCGGTCGCGGCCCCACCCCGCCCCGATCGCGTCTTCGTCGTGCAGTTCTTCGTTCCGCAGAAGGACGCACTCGGCCAGCCCGACTTCACCAACGCCCTGCTCACCTTCAACGGCGTGCCCTGGCCCTTCACCGAGCGGCTCACGTACGCACAGGGCGATTCGGTGCATTGGCGGTTCGTCAACGCCAGCGCCGACGTGCACCCCCTGCACCTACACGGCTTCTACTTCCGCGTCACGGCTCGCGGCGACCTTCAGCAGGACACGGTCTATCGCGCCACACAGGAACGAATGGGAGTGACCGAGTACATGCGCGAAGCGACCACCGCGGACCTCTCTTGGCTCGCCGACCGGCCCGGCGGTTGGGTCTTCCACTGTCATCTCAACTTTCACGTCCTCCCCAATCCCACGCTCGGCGCGGGGATGCTGACCGCCGAGGAGATGGGAAAGAAACTCTTCAGCGCTCCAGAGATCACGGGCGGCCACGCCGACCACGACGCGGAGAAGCACGCCGAGACGGGGATGGGTGGGCTCGTACTCTCGATGACGGTGACGCCCAAGGCCGAGTGGAGACCGTACAGCGGACCGCGCGAGCGACTGCGCCTCTACATCAATACCGACTCGCAGCCGGCGGACACGGCCCGACGCTTCGGATACGCGCTCGCGCGCGGCGACGACGCGCCGGCGGAGAACGCGATCCAGTGGCCGGGCCCACCGATCGTCCTTCGTCGCGGGCAGCCAACGACCATCACCGTAATCAACCGGGCGACCGAGCCGTCACAGGTGCACTGGCACGGGATCGAGCTCGACAGCTACTACGATGGCGTCGCGGGATTGAGCCGCAACGGCGCAAACGTCTCCCCGATGATCCTGCCGCGTGATTCGTTCGAGGTGACAATGACCCCGCCGCGCGCCGGCAGCTTCATGTATCACACGCACATCAATGATCTGAGACAGCAGAGCCACGGCCTCTACGGCCCGATCATCGTGCTCGAGCCCGGAGAGACCTGGGATCCCACGACCGATCTCATCTTCCAGGCCGGAACCGACCCGGCGCTCAGGCCGATCCTCAACGGCAGTGCCGCGCCGTCGGCCCTCACGCTGAAGGTCGGCACCGCGTATCGCGTGCGTCTGATGAACGTCACACTCGACATCCCGAACAACCAGTACTGGCTAACGAACGCCAGTGGAGCCTTCCCGCTCTGGACGGCGATCGCGAAGGATGGGTTCGACCTCCCCGCCGGGCAGCGTTCGACGCGTCGGGCGCGGCAAGCGGTCAGCATCGGGGAGACGTTCGATTTCCGCTTGACCTTCCCCGCCCCTGGTGAGTACGAGCTGCAGGGGCGGTTCGGGACCGGCGAGATCTACGCGCGACAGGTGATCCACGTCGTGAAGTGAACGAACGCGACGGGCCGGGCCCGCGAACGTCGCAGGCCCGGCCCGTCGCGGCACAACTCGCACTACGGCCGCGGCGGCCGCGGCAGCGCGGACGGCGGTAGGATGCCGTTCAACCGCATGTAGTTCGCCAACTGGCTGTAGTGGTCCGCGACGTCAATCGTGTGGCCGAGCACCATGTTGATGCGGGGGACGCTGCGCGAGTTGCCGCCGAAGGTCAGCGTGACCATCTCCGACAACGCCGCATCATTCAACTGCGCGAAGGCGCTCTGGCAGAAGGCGAAGGAGGCCTTGAGTTTGGTGATCAGGGTGTCGCGGGGCCAGGTCGCCCGCACCGAATCGGGCGTCGCGGTGTCCTTCTCCGGAAGGGGCGCCTTCATGGCGCCGAACTGGTTGCAGAAGAGATAGTTGTCGCTCGTCACGTGCTGGGCGATGTAGCCGATGGTGAGCTGGGCTGGCGTCGGCTTGTAGCCGAAGAGCCGCTCGGGGATCGAATCGAAGGCCTGCGCGATGTTGCGCTCGAGACTCGTCGTCCGCGTCCGGAAGATCGTGGTGATCGGGTCGGTGGGCGGACCGCCCTGGGGCGGCTGGGCGGCGAGCGACAATGGCAGGGCCAGTGACAGGACCAACACGCGCGAGATCTTCATACGGTCTCCCTAGAGGATGGCTGGGGCGGACTCGTGATACTGGGCGCCCAGCCGACAGTACGCAACAGGGTATCCGCGAGTTACGGTTCCTGACCCAGATACCCCATCGCGATTCGGAGCCCGGCATCCATATTCTGCGGGCACCCTTATGAAGAAGACCGTCCTCCTCTATGGGCTCTTGGGTGGCATGCTCATCGCCGCCCTCAAGGTCGTCGAATACCGCTTCCTCGTGCTCGAGCACTCGATCGAGATCTACGGCGGTCTCGTCGCGCTGCTCTTCTCGGGACTCGGTATCTGGCTCGGCCTCAAGCTCACGCGCGAGAAGATCGTCGTGAGGGAAGTCCACGTACCGGTATCCGAGCCTTTCGTGCGGAACGAGGGGCGGATCGAACAGCTCCGGATCACCCCGCGGGAGCTCGAGATCCTCGAGTCGATCGCAGCGGGACTGAGCAACCGCGAGATCGGCGAGCGACTCTTCGTCAGCGAGAACACGGTGAAGACCCACACTGCCCGGCTCTTCGACAAGCTCTCCGCCCGACGGCGGACGCAGGCGGTGCAGCACGCGAAGGACGAAGGACTCATCCCCTGAAATGATGAATTCCGGGGTCCCGCAGCAAAATCATCCTTTCGGGTGACGCGGAACGGCGAGCGAGGAGCCAGACTAACGGCCGCTCACCCGCACCTCCCACTCATCGAGGACCACTGCTAATGAAGAAGACCGTACTGACCTTCGGCCTCATCTCCGGCGCCATCCTGTCGGTGATGATGTTGCTCACCGTCCCCTTCATGGACCGGATCGGATTCGACAAGGGCGCCATCATCGGCTACACGTCGATGGTGCTCGCCTTCCTCCTGATCTTCTTCGGCGTGCGCTCGTATCGCGACAATGTGGCCGGAGGCACGGTGCGGTTCGGGCGCGCCCTCGCGGTCGGTGCCCTGATCGCGACCGTGGCCTCGGCGTGCTACGTCGTCACCTGGCAGTTCGTGTACTACAAGATCACCCCCGACTTCGGAGAGAAGTACCAGGCCTACGCGATCGAACAGGCGCGCGCCGGCGGCGCCAGCGAAGCCGAGATCGCTCGGAAGTCCGCTGAGATGACGGAGTTCTTCTTGACGTACAAGAACAACCCCGCCTTCAGCGCGGCGATCACCTTCCTCGAGCCGCTGCCGGTGGCCCTGATCGTCGCGTTGGTGACGGCAGGGGTGCTCAGCCGGAAGCGGAAGGAGGCGATCCTGACGTGACGCGCGCCGGGTCGCGCTCGACCTGAGGCTTCTCACTGAGGAGTTTGGTCACGAACCGCTGGTTCTCCGAGATCCGCTCGATCTCGACCGCCATCGCGTAGACGGCGTCCTTGAGCTCCTTCGAGGCGCCAGTCTCCACCGTGACCTCCCGCGCGCGCTGGCGCTCCCACCGGCGCTTCGCCCACCGCCAGCCGAAGAAACCGAGGAGGATGAAGGTGAGGGCTTCCATCGCCATCATGCGTTCGTAGTCCTTGCGGATGTCGGCTGGACTCAGACTCCCGAGATCACCGGGGATCGTGATCACCTGCGGCGGGCCGTCGATCGTCACGACTGCGGGTCCGGGGCTCAGCGCTTGATCCGACGCCACCCCACGAGCGAGTGCTGCGGCGATGGCGTCGTCGGTCGAGAGCTTCTCGCGTTCGATCCGCACGATTCGCACGCCCAGCTCCTTGACGCGGCCATCGAGCTCGGCCACGATCGCCTGATTCTGATTCGCCGACGCAGCGAAGCGTTCCCCGGTGAGCCGCTGACGGGAATCCGAGAGGGACCCGAGTTGCTGCGTGAGCTCCGAGCGCCTGAGCTGCATCGCCTGGAGCTCGGCGCTCGTGGTCGGTACCTGGACCGTGTTCGCGGGATGCCCGGGGAGTTGCAGTGGCATAAGGACAAATACGTCGCGGTTCGGGTAAGGTGTCAAATCGGAAGACGACGGTCGACGGACGGCGGTAGCTTCAGTGGATGGGACGTCGTCGCGAGTACTGGATCGTGCTCTGCTGCATCATCGCGGGATGCGGGGGGCAGGATGCGCCTGCGCCCGAACGACCGCCGACCAGCGTGACGCCACTCGGCGCCGGAGTGCTGGAAGCCTGCGACGTCGCCGACACGCTGCTCCAGCGCGCAGCAGGCACGACGCGCAGGCGCGTCGATCCGATCCCATTTGATTCCGCCTGGGGCGAGCCGGTGGGACGAACCGCGTGCCGAGTCGCCGCGGTCGGACACGTGCCCGGTGAGTACGCGATCATCGATTCACTGATCGCCTGGCTCACCGAGCGCGGCTGGGACACCCGCACGTCGATCGCTGCCGATGGACCAGATGGTACGGTTCAGGGCCTCCGGCGGAGCGGCGTCACCTGCGTGATCGAAGGACGCTGGGACGGGGGCGACGATTCCGACCCCGCCTATATGCCCAGCGACTCGATCGAGGTCCGCCTCACGTGCTCCGCGCTCGCGGCGAGCGACACGATCCATCCGCCGTGATCGCAAGATGAGGCTCTGGCTCGACGCCGACGCCGCTCCGCAACCCGTGAAGGAGATCTGCTTCCGCGCTTGCGATCGCCTGAAGCTCGAGACGATCCTCGTCGCGAATCAGCGGATCCCGATCCCCGTGGGCTACACGCACCTCAAGGCGGTGCGCGTCGAGGGCACCCCTGACGCCGCGGACCGCTACATCGCCGAGCACGCCGAGGCGGGGGATGTCGCGGTCACGCAGGACATCCCGCTCGCGGCGCTCCTCGTGCCGAAAGGCGTCGCGGTGATCGACCCGCGCGGCGAGGTGTACACGGCCGAGAGCATCGGGGAACGGCTCTCGGTGCGGAACTTCATGGAAGGGCTGCGCACCACCGGCGTGGACACCGGCGGACACGCAACGTATGGTCAGCGCGAGAAGCAGGCCTTCGCCAACGCATTGGACCGTGCGCTCACGCGCGCGATGCGAGGATCGTGAGATGACGCGAGTGACCGGGATCGGTGGGATCTTCATCAAAGCGCGCGACCCCGTCGCATTGCGGGAGTGGTATCGCGTCCACCTCGGAGTGCCGGTCCAGTCGTGGGGCGGTGCATCTTTCGATTGGGTGACACCCGAGAATCCGGGCGGCGTCGGCACCACCGCTTGGAACATCTCACCGATGAGCTCCGACTACTTCGCGCCGAGCACCTCGCCTTTCATGGTGAACTACCGCGTGAAGGAACTGCACGCCCTGCTCGCCCTGCTACGCGAGGAAGGCTGCGCGGTCGACGCGAAGGGAGTCGAGGAGTCCGAGTTCGGGAAGTTCGGCTGGGTCATCGACCCCGAAGGGAACAAGGTCGAACTCTGGGAGCCGCCGACGGGGCAGTAGCGTTATCCGCTGATGATGATCAGCTCGGTTCTCCGGTTCGCCTGACGCCCCTCCGGCGTGTCGTTCGTCCCGACCGGATTCGTCTGCCCATACCCCTTCGCCTGCACGCGATCGGCCGCGATGCCGGCCGAGATCAGGAACTCCCGCACCGCCATCGCGCGGTTGTGCGAGAGCCGCATGTTGTTGGCCTCGTTGCCAACGTTGTCGGTGTGGCCACCGACCTCGATCACCACGGTGCGATTCGCCGTGAGGAGGTCGACCACCTTTCGCAGCTCGACGCGGCTGTCGCCGCTCAGCGTCGCGCTCCCCGTCTCGAAGAACACGTTGTTGAGCACGACTTTCGATCCGCGCGCGATCGGGTTCAGTGCGATGTCGCGCTTCACCTCGGAGAAGCGCGCCTCCGTCGGCACGGTGAAACGCTCCGAATGGAAGAAGAAACCGTCGCGATTCGCCGAGACGCTGTAGTCGCGCCCTGCCGGGAGCACCACGAGATACTTCCCACTGGCCTCATTGCTCTTGTAGGTCGCGACAAGGTCGCCGCTCTGGATGTCCTCGACCAGGACCCACGCCCCGATCGGCGACTTGTTCGTCGCGTTCGTCACGATGCCCGAGACGACCACCGTCGGCTTGGGCCGCATCGCCTCGGGGATCGCGATCTGGTAGACGTCCCCCTTCCCGAGCCCACCCGCGCGCTCAGAGGTGAAGTAACCGATCTCGCCACTCCCGCCGATGGTGAAGGCGTTGTCATCTTTGTCGGAGTTGAGCGGGGCGCCAAGGTTCCGAGGCTCGGTCCACTGTCCGTTCTCAAGGACCGAGACGAAGATGTCGTCATCCCCGAGTCCCGGATGCCCATTGGAGGAGAAGTAGAAGGTCTTGTCGTCCTGACTCAGGAACGGGCGATACTCGCCGAATGGTGTGTTGATGGTCGGCCCCAGGTTCGCGGGAACGCCCCAGTCGCCGAAGCGATTCTTCCGCGTCACGTAGATGTCGGAGCCGCCGTAGCCGCCCGGTCGCTGGGACACGAAGAAGATCGCGCTCCCGTCGGCGGTGATGCTCGGGTTGGCATCCCACTCTTCGCTGTTGACGACGTTACCGAGGTTGCGCGGGTTGGTCCACTTCGTGCCCTCGAGCGTTGCGAGGTAGAGGTCACAGGACCCGACACCACCCTCGGCGCCGCACACGACGTACACCATCGTCTGGCCGTCGCCGCTGAAACTGGCGGCGGCGTCATTCTCCTTCGAGTTGATCGGTTCCGGGAGGAGTTCGGGGGTCGACCATCCGGTCGACGTCTTCTCGATTCGGTAGATGTTCTCGCCCCAGCCCTTCTCGTCGTTCCCACCATCGATGTTGAGGCGGCTCTTCCGTTCACTCGTGAGGTAGAGCGTGCGGCCGGTGGGGTCCAGGGTGGGAGCGCTCTCGGCGGCGTCGCTGTTCACGCCGGGGCCGAGGTTCACCGGCTCGGGCATCGTCGGCGGGAGCTTCATCAGCTTCGGCGACTCTGTCACGTAGTGCAGTCCCCAGAGCGCCCGGTGGCGCGAACCCGCGCGCCTCGCGGTGAGTTCATACTTCGCGAGGAAGGTCTCGTACTTCTTGGCCGACTCGTCCCACTCCTTCCGTTCCTCGAGAGCGCGGGCCCAGAGGTAATAGAAGTAGGCGGTGTACTTCGGGTCGGCCCTCTCGAGCTTGGCGAACGTCGTCGCCGACTTGTCGTACTTCCCCACCTGGCTATACGAGTAGCCGAGGTAGTAGAGCGCGTCAGGCCAGTTCGGATACTCGGCGATCGCCTTCTCGAGGTTCTCCACGGCCTTGGGGTACTCGTCATCATCGTACCCCTTCTTGCCGGCGTCGAAGAAGGTTTTCGCCTTGGCGGACTGCGCCGGCGCGGACGAGGGGAGGGCGGTCGCCGACGCGACGCCGAGAACGAGGAGTAGGGGAAACACCCGCATGGGGCCTCTGGGGAGTTGTGAAATGGGTGGACCAGAGTATGAGGCGGCTGGGCCGCCTCCGCCACCCGTGGTCCCCTGACCAGGCACTGGCGCAGTAGCGCTTTCGGCTGACTGTTTCGCGGCGCGGCCCGGCCCCACCTTGAGACTCGCGTCCAAGCACGCCGGGCGATGCCACTTCAGCGGGAGCGAGACGATGGCGGGGGACGGGGAAACTCCGGACGGGTCTCTCGAGGAGTTGAATCCTACGGACGAGGACTTCCTTCCATTGAAAGTCGCTCAGGAGCGAAAGCCACAATGAAGAAGAAAACCAAGCCGGTCACACCGACCGGTATCCTCCCCAGCCGCCGTGCATCTCAATGACCGGATGGCGCTCGCCGCGAAACCGAACGAAGGTCAGCCCCTCTCGCACCGCAATCGCGGGAAGGCTGGCCGGAAGGGCTAGCGGTCTATTCCGACCGCAGCGCCGTCGCGGGATCGGACTTCAGTGCGCGCCGCGCTGGCGCCGCACTCGCGACCAGCGTCACGACCACCAGTAGCGCCGCGACGCCGACGAAGATCAGCGGATCCCGCGCCGACTGCTCGAACAGCAGCGGCTCGATCCATCGCCCCGCGCCGAACGCGATCAACACGCCGATGCCGATCCCGACGCTCGCGAACGCGAGGCTCTGCCCGATCACGAGCCGGAGGATGTGCCCTCCTTCGGCGCCGAGTGCGACTCGCACGCCGAGCTCGTGGGCGCGCTGGTTGACCGTATAGGCAATGACGCCGTAGAGACCGACGCCGGCCACGACGAGCGCGAGCACACCGAAGACGACGAAGAGCGTCGCGCCGAGTCGCCACGACATCTGCTGACCCCGCACCATCCGCGAGAGGGGCGTGGTCGTCACGTACGCCTCCCCCGGCATCAACGGCTGCAGGGCGCGACGCAGACCTTCCATCTGCGCGGAAACGTCGCCGGGGAATCGCGCGTACACCGCCCAGGGGCGGTCGTCGGGATACTGCTCCGCCGGGAGATAGTACTGATGCTCCACCTCGGTGAGACTCTGCTGCGTGATGTCCTCGGCGACCCCGACGACCGTCGAGCAGGGCATCGTGTCGGCGCCGACCCGGAGGCACTGCCCGAGCGCTTCCTTGCCGGGCCAGAGGATCCTCGCCATCGACTCGCTCACGACCACGACTCGCGGCGCGCCGAACCGATCGCTCGCCTCGATGCCACGACCGCGAAGGATCCTCGTTCCTGTGGCCTTGAAATAGTCGGGGGTCGTGACCTGATAGGTGAACTGCCCGAGCGTCCGCACCGAATCGATCCCGGGGACGAAGAGGGCGGTCGCTGACGTGCTCCAGAATGGGACGCTTCCGACGGCCGCCGCCGCCTCGACGCCCGGATGCGCCGCCGTCGCTGCGACGAGGGTGCGGATCAGTTGCACTTCGGCGCTGTCGCCAGGGCGCTGCCCGCGCAGGTTCGGTTCCACGAGCACGAGCCGGTCGTAGTCGAAGCCGACGCGCATCCCCTCGACCTTCTGGAGCGATCGCACGAAGAGGCCAGCGCCGACGAGGAGCACGAAGGAGAGCGCGAACTGCGCGAGGAGGAGCCCGGTGCGCGCACGAGAGCGCTGGTAGCTCCCTTCGCGCGCACCGGCCTTGAGTGCGGCGGCGATGTCGGTTCGCCCGGCGACGATCGCAGGAACGAGCGCGGTGAGGAGCCCGGTGATCAGCGCGACCGCCGCACTCACGAGCAACGTGCGGGTGTCGGTCAGGACAGCGACGTTGATGCGCTCTCCACCCTCATTGCTCAGCAGGGCCCGGACGCCCGCTCCGCCCCACTGCGCGATGAAGAGCCCCGCGATCGCGCCGAGGGTCGCGAGCACGAGGCCTTCGGTGAGCACCTGCCGCGCGAGCCGGCCACGATCGACGCCGAGGGCAACGCGCACCGCAGTCTCCCGCTGGCGCTTGAGTGCGCGGGCGAGGTAGAGGTTCGCGACGTTCGCGCAGGCGATGAAGAGCACGATGAGTGCGACACCACTCACCCAGATCGAGGTGCGCGCCTGCAGCGAAGGTTCGGGGCCTGCGCCCGGACGCATCGGCGCCGCGATCCCACTTGGCTTCGCGATCGCGAGCGGCGTCATCCGAGGCGAGAGCACGAGTTGTGCCTCGTAGCTCTTGGTGTAGGCCTGCCCCAAGTCGGCGCTGGCCTGAGCGACCGTGATGCCCGGCTTCCGCCGCGCGACCACCTCGAACCAGCTCCAGTTGTAGTTGATGAAGTAGGTGTCGCCGTTCCGTTGGGCGCCGGCGTACGACGTGATCGGGATGAAGGCGGCCGGTGGCTGATCCTCGAAGATCCCGACGAAGCCACGCGGAGCGACACCGATCACGCTGAGGACCTGGCTGCCCACGTGCACCGTGCGTCCCCGCACGTCGGCGCCGCCGAACCGCTCCTGCCAGAAGTCGTAGCTGAGCACCGCGACATCGGCTCCACGGGGAGTCTGGTCCTCTTCCGTGGTGAAGTAGCGACCGAGCGCGGGCGGCGCGTCGAAGAAGGTGAAGAAGGGGGCACTCACGATCGCGACCTGATGCTCCTCAGTCTCAAGCCCTTCGCCGATCGCGAGACTGCGAGAGGTGACAGCGGCGAGCTCGGAGAACGCCGTCGTCCACCGGCGAAGGTCGAGGTAGCGCGTGTACTCGAAGTACGAGTTCGTGAACTCCTCGCGCCCGTTCCCGGATCTCAGGTAGACCTTGTGCACCTCAGCCGGCTCGTGGAGCAGCGAATAGGGACGGAAGAGGAGCCGGTCCACGACGCCGAACATCGCCGCGTTGGCACCGATGCCAAGCCCGAGCGTCAGGATGACGGCCGCTGCGAAGCCGGGGGCGCGGCCGATGCCGCGCAGGGAGTAGCGGAGGTCGCGGCGGAGGTCGTCGAGGTAGCGGCGCATCGGGGAGCGGGATGGGGTGGTGTTGCGATCGGGACCGACGGCGATCAGAGATTCGACAACGGTCGGCGCGCGGGCGTTGGCCGACCGACCCAGCTGCACACTGGCGCTCGGGCCACTTTCCGCGCCAGTATCGACAGGTGATCCTCGACCCCCACGACGAGCACGTCGCCGCGGCAAAGGCCGCAGGGCTCCACTACGTCACCGACGCCGAAGCGGGGATCACCCGCAAGCGCGCCGGCGCGGGGTTCGCGTACTACTCGCCGCGCAGGAAGCGGATCACCGACCGCGCCGAACGGAAGCGCCTCGCCTCGCTCGCGATCCCACCGGCTTGGACCGATGTCTGGATCTGCCCCGATCCGAGTGGCCATATGCAGGCCACGGCGCGCGACGCGAAGGGGCGGAAGCAGTACCGCTACCACCCCAAGTTCCGCGCCGAGCGCGACGAATCGAAGTTCGACCGGATGCTCGCCTTCAGTGCCGGACTCCCGAAGTTGCGGGAGTTGATCGCACGCGACCTGCAGGGGGTGGGTCTCACACGGCGAAAGCTCCTCGCAACGGTGGTGCGTCTCCTCGACAAGACGCTGATCCGGATCGGCAACGAGGTCTATCTCAAGGAGAACAAGTCGGTCGGCCTGACGACGATGCGCCGGCGGCACGTTGAGGTGGATGGGCACACCCTGACCTTCAATTTCCGCGGGAAGAGTGGCGTCCAGCACGAGATCGCGGTGACCGACCAGCGACTCGCGCGGATCGTGAAGCAACTGCAAGACCAACCGGGACAGGAGCTCTTCCACTACGTCGACGACGAGGGACATCGCGTCACGATCGATTCGGGGGACGTGAACGAGTACCTGCGCGAGCTGACCGAGGAGGATGTGAGCGCGAAGGACTTCCGGACCTGGAGCGGCACGATGTTCGCAGCCCGCGCCCTTCGTGAGATGGGCCCGCCGGCCACCGTCAGCGACGCGAAGAAGAACGTCAACAAGGCGCTCGACATCGTCGCCAAACGGCTCGGAAACACGCGCGCGGTCGCGCGGAAGTACTACGTGCACCCGGTGGTGGTCGAGGCGTACCACCGTGGGATAGCGGCTCCCGAGCCGCGACGCACACAGCGGAAGGAGCGGCCGTCCGCGGCGTTGCGCCGGGACGAGGTGCTGGTGCTGCAGTTCCTGAACGACGAGATGGACCAGGCGTAGCGTGCGACACGCCACCGCGATCACGCTCACCTTAAGTCTGACGCTGACGCAGGCCTCCTGTATTGGCGACCTTCTCTGGCCACCCGGTCCCGCGGTGACGATCCGTCTGATCCCGAGAGATGGTCGGGTCGTCGCGATCGGTCGGCGGTTGCAGATCGACGCTGCCGGCTGGTCGGCCGATGGGTTCGAGACGAAGGTGGGGCGCCTCACGTGGACCGTTGACGACCCGACGCTGGCGACCGTCTCGTCGGGAGGGCTGGTCACCGGTCTCGCGATCGGCAGCCCGTGGATCAAGGGCGCGACGAAGACTGACTCGGACTCTGTCCAGATCCGCGTTCGCACCGCGATCTGTTCCGACACCGGCGCCGATAACACGCTCACGCTCGGCGCGTCGGTCAGTGGCCAGCTCGACCTCACCGACTGCGCGCTGGCCACCGGGCCCGTCGCGGACGGATGGCGACTCGTCGTCGTCGTGCCGACGACCGTCGCGCTCAGGGCCGTGAGCGCTGACCTTGAAGCTGCGATCGTCGTCACCGACATCGCGATGGAGGCGTTGCCCACCCACGATGCGGACTACGGGCGCTACGCCCCCTCTGCGACGCGCGCCGACTCGCTCTTCCCCGGCACCTACCTCGTCTGGGCGACATCACGGGGCGTGATCGAAGAGGGGATCTACGACCTCGCTGTCCGCACTGTGACACCCTGTTCGCTCGGAACAGCGGTGAGTGGGTACGTTCTCGGCCAGGTACGAGTCGGGAGTCTTCTCCCCTCCGACTGCGTTCTCGTTGATGGTCGGACGGCCGACGGGCAGATCGTGACCGCGGGCGTGAGGACCTTCGTCGGGGTCGAGGTGTTGAGCGCCGACTTCCCGCCGATCTCGGTGATGACGAATTCCCTGTTGCAGTGGAGCCCCGCCACGTACGAACTCGGTCACCAGGAGACGCGGTCGCGGCAGATCTTCACGCTGATGCCCGGCACGTACGCGCTCTGGGCGACGTCGGCAGGCGACTTCTTCGAGAACGGCGCCTACTCGCTCAGGGCACGGACGTTGCCCATCTGCTCGCCAGCGAACACGACGAGAACCGTCGCCGTCGGCGGGACGGTCCTCGACTCACTCACGCTCGACGACTGCGTGATCGACAGGACGCCGGTGCGACTCGGCGAGTTGCGGGCGCTGACCTTGGGAGCGCCGACCACGCTGCAGATCGACTTGACGCGCTTCCCCGAGACCGACGCCGAGCTCACGCTCAGCGTCTGGAGCGGATCCGGCACCGTTGTCAGCGTCGGCCTCACGAACCCCACGCCGACGGTCACGCGAGCGCAGCGCACATTCGCCGCGGGCACCTACTACCTCGTCGTGCACTCCGGGCGCGGCGCCGGCCCCTACCAGCTCGAGGTGCGGCAGGTCCCGTAGTCCCGGGCACCGACGGCGCAGCTACTCCAGCCAGCCATCGCGGAGCCGGATGATCCGGTTGCCGTAGGAGGCGTTCTCCTCGGAGTGCGTCACCTGGACGATCGTCGTGCCCGCCGCATTGATCCGCTTGAACAACGCCATGATCTCCCGGCCCTGCTCGCTGTGCAGGTTGCCGGTGGGTTCGTCGGCGAGAAGGACCGATGGGTTGTGCAGGACCGCGCGCGCCACGCCGACGAGCTGCTGCTGGCCGCCGGAGAGTTGATTCGGGAAGAGGTCCTTCTTCGCGACGATCCCGAACCGGTCGAGCGTGTCGGCGACGATCGCCGCGCGCTCTGCCGGTTTGATGTTCCGGTAGCTGAGCGGCATATCGAGGTTCTCGAGAACCGTCAGATCGTTGATCAGGTGGTACTGCTGGAAGACGAAGCCGATGAGCTCCTTGTGCAGGGCCATCCGCTTCCGGGTGTCGAGCTGATGCACCGGCTGGTCGGCGAGTGTGTACTCTCCCGTCCAGTCGCCGTCGAGCATCCCGAGAACTGAGAGGAGGGTGCTCTTCCCCGCCCCCGAGGGTCCCATCACCGTCACGAACTCGCCCTTGGCGATGTCGAGGGTGATCCGTCGCAGCAGGAAGTGCCGGCCGCCGGCGATCGGCACCGACTTCTCGATGTCCTTGAGATTGATCATAGCGCGAAATCTAGGCGTCGACGATCTTCAGGTATGTCCGAGCGCCGGTACGACGAGGACGAGGTGGCCGAGATCTTTGGCCGTGCGACGGAGGCCGAGGAAGCCGTGCGCCACCAAGCGCCGAGCGGCGGCGAGGGGATGACGCTCGCCGAGCTCCAGGAGATCGGTCGCGAGGTCGGGATCGCGCCGGAACGCGTGGCCGAGGCGGCGCGGGCTCTGGCGCGCATCCCTTCTGCGCCGGCGACGACGCGCCGTCTCCTCGGCGTCACCATCGGCGTCTCGCGCACGGTCGAACTCGGCCGGCAGCTGAGCGATGAGGAATGGGAACGCGTCGTGGTGCTCCTCCGCGAGACCTTCGACGCCCGCGGCACGCTCAGGGCACACGGCAACCTGCGCGAGTGGACGAACGGGAACCTTCAGGCGCTGCTCGAGCCATCGGCGCAGGGCCATCGACTCAGACTCCGGACGACGCACGGTGTGTCGCGAGCTCTGATGACGGGTGGGACCGCGATGGTCGCCCTCTCCGTTGTGAAAACCGTCGCGACGAGCGCAACGGTCGGCTTCGCCAACGCCGACGGCCTTGAGTCGATGCTCATCCTCGCGCTCCTTGGCCTGGGCACCTTCCTCGCCGGCGTCGTCCGGCTGCCGAGGTGGGCCCGCGAGCGGCGGAAACAGATGGATGAGATCGCCGCGACGCTGACGATCTAGGCCGTGACGGCGGAGGACTCCATCAGGCGCTTGAGGTTCTCGAGGTCGCGCTGACCCTGGCGCTCGAACGTCTTCGTGATCGACGAGGCGAGGAGGGCCTGGAGCCCGGTCGGCGTCGCGCGCGTGCGCAGGGTCATCCGCGTCGTGCCCGACGCTCCGATCTCCCACCCGAGCGCGTGTTCGTGCGGGATCGGCCCCTGCGAGGTGCCCAGCACGAGCCGTTCGCGCGGCACGAACGCCGTCACCTCGTACAGGAAGCGAATGTGCGCGCCGCGGAAGGTCGCGACGATCTCGAGCCTTGCTCCCTCGGCCACCGGCCGTGGAGAGAGCCACTCGACCCGCAGGATGTTGCTGCGCCACTCAGGCAGGAAGTCGGGATTCGACGCAAAGGCGGCGACCTCGCGTCGCTCGCGAGAGATCTCAACTGCATACTCGACGTCGATCATCCGCCGCGGCGCTCCCGGTAGGGCCTCACCCGTGGGATACCCTCAGCTGGCCGGTCCCGTCACCGATGCGAACGTTAGGATTCTGTATGGACATCCTTGCAGCCATCGGGAACACATCCATCGTCCGCCTACGCCGCGTGGTCCCTCCTGGCCACGCCGACATCCTCGTCAAGCTCGAGTGGGAGAACCCCACCGGCAGCGTGAAGGACCGGATGGCACAGGGCGTGATCGAGCGGGCCGAGTCGGATGGTCGGCTCAGGACGGGCTACACGGTGATCGAGTACACCGGCGGCAGCACCGGTACCTCACTCGCGATGGTCTGCGCGGCGAAGGGATATCCGATCCACATCGTGACCTCCGACGCCTTCAGCAAGGAGAAGCTCGACCAGATGGCGGCGCTCGGCGCCCAGCTCACGCTGGTGCCGAGTGACGGGGGGAAGACGACGAAGAAGTTGATCCTCGACATGATCGAGAAGGCGCGACAACTGGCGCAGGCGCCGTGGACGTACTGGACCGATCAGTTGAACAACACCGACACGATCGGCGGCTACTTCGCCCTCGGCGAGGAGATCTGGGCCCAGACGCTCGGGAAGGTGGATGCCTTCGTGCACTGCGTAGGAACGGCGGCGAGTTCGCGCGGCGTCGCAACTGCGCTCAAGAAGCGTCGCGCCGAGGTGAAGCTCATCGTGGTCGAACCGGCGGAGTCTCCGGTGCTCTCGGGGGGCGAGCCGGGGCCGCACAAGATCGAAGGCGTCGGGATCGGCTATCGGCCGCCGCTCTACGATGCGTCGCTCGTGGACGGCATCGAGCCGGTGCACACGGATGAGGCGAAGGCGATGGCTCGGCGGCTTGCGCGCGAGGAGGCGCTCTTCGCCGGCCCCTCGTCAGGAGCGAATGTCGTCGCGGCGATCCGCGTCGCTGAGCGGCTCGGGCCCGGCAAGACGGTGGTCACGTTGATGACCGACTCGGGGCTCAAGTACGCGAGTTCGGATGTTTTTATGCGACTGTAGATCCAGATCCGTCCCCTCGCCGGGTTCGGTCTTCCTCCAGCGCGCCGCAGAGACCAGTTCGTGGTACGTTCTCCGCCGGTTGATATGCCCCACGCAGCCTACCTACCGCGCCTGTCCCACGCCCGGACACTGACCGGGGGCGTTCGCTCGTGGCCGTGTTGACCTGTCCCAACTGCCGCGCGACGCCGGCAGCAGGGACGCGGTTCTGTCCCGAGTGCGGCACTCGGCTGCCCGACGCCGCGACTGTCGGCGACGTTCAGAATGAGACCGCGGCTCGGCTGGGGCGCGCCCTCGGCCCCGGATACGAGGTCGGCCGCCTTCTCGGGCGCGGTGGGTTCGGCGAGGTGTTCGCCGCCTTCGATCGATCGCTCAAGCGTCGGGTCGCCGTGAAAGTCCTCCGAGCTGACGTCGCCGAGTCCCAGCTTGCGGTGGATCGCTTTCGGCGCGAGGCCGAGGCCTTGGCTCGGCTGCGTCATCCCCACATCATGCCGGTGTTCGGGATCGGCGAGGGCGAAGGACTGACGTTCTTCGTGATGCCGGAGATCGAGGGAGAGAGTCTCGCTGGGCTCCTCGCCCGTGGAGAGCGGCTCCCGATGTTCGATGCCTGCCGGATCCTCGCCGAAACGGCCGATGCGCTCGCGGCCGCCCATCGCGCCGGTGTCGTCCACCGGGACATCAAGCCCGACAATATCCTGCTCGAGGGTCCCGAGCGACACGCACTATTGATGGACTTCGGGATCGCGAAGTCCGGCGGGAGCGACAGTCGCCTCACCGGCACCGGCATGATCATCGGCACGCCGGCCTATATGAGCCCCGAACAGGCGAGTGGCGATTCGATCGGCCCCGCGGCGGATATCTACTCGCTCGGTCTCGTGGCCTACGAGCTCCTCGCCGAGCGCGCGGTGTTCGCCGATGCGACGAGTCCGCAGCAGCTGGTCGCCGCTCATCTCACGCAGGTGCCGGAGGACCCGCGTCGCGTGAATCCCCGAATCCCTGCGACGATCGCGAAGGCGGTGATGCGCTGCCTTCGGAAGGACCCGCAGGAGCGGTGGCCGACGTCGGAAGCGCTCGCGCGCGCGATGAACGACGCGCTTCGCGATGTGCCGCGTGGACCGGAGATCGAGGTGCCCGACTCGGCTCCAACGCTCCCAACGCGGAGAAGGGCGATCCTGCTCCTGCTTGGCGCGGCAGGCCTCGCCATCACCCTCGCCACGTATCGTCGGGCCGACCTCGATTTCCTCACACCCCAACATCCGCGCGCCGAGGCGCTCGCCCAGGCGGAGTCGCTGCTTCGCGCTCTCGGAGTTCCCGAATATCAGGAGACCGCGCAGGACTTCTCCGGCGGCAGTACCCGCGCGTCCTCCGCCCTCAACGCCTCCTCCACGTCACCACGCCCGCTCGCACCAGCATTGACACGATTGCCATTGACCGGGTGGAGATTCGCATTCTTCAACTCCGGTCGACCTGGCTATGTACAGCTCACGATGGGTGGCCCGGGGTGGGTGAGCGACTTCAATCGAGTCCTTGACACGGTCAGTGTCCCGCGCGGAAGGCCGCCCGCGTTGGAGACCGACGTGAACGCCATCCTTCGATCACTCGGCTGGAATCCGGATTCCCTCACCATCGAGGAACTCGGCCCGCCGCAGATGGTGGAGCGCGGCCGGGTCCAACGGTCCTTTCGCTGGACCGCCGCTCCAATACTCGGCGCAGCCCCTCGCGCCGATAGCATCACGCGTCGGCTCACGATGATGGTCACCGATGGGCACCTCACGCGTTTCACGGTCACGCGTTCCGTGTCCGACCAATTGCATCGCGCTGCGCGTGCGGATGCTCGAGAGGCCATGAGCTCGGCCGCACTGGTCCTCGGCGTGTCCGCGCTGCTACTCATCGGGATCGCGCGCGCGTGGAGGCGGAGAGCCCTTCGCCTCGAACGCGTTCTCCCACTAGCCATTGCGACGAGCGTCGTGTTCGCTGCGACGTTCGTGCTTTCCACAGAGAACTTCGGGGACCCGTTCTCAGTCGGCTTCTCTCCGGGCGTCTCACGATGGCCGGACCGGCTCATCGAGTCAGCGCTAGGGCTGGTGTTCCTCTCCGTCTGCACTGTCGTGTTGGCGCTGCTATACGCGCTGCTGGAGAGTCACGCGCTGCGCACCGCCCCTCGTCTCCTCGCCGGCTACCAGAATCTCTCGTTCGTCCCCGATGTCCGGAGGCTTCTGAGGCTCCTTCCGACCGCCGCACCCTCGGGATTCATCATATCCGCAGTGACCGTCGCGATCGCCAGTGGTGTGGCTGTGCTTTCAGGCGTGCCGCTCCGGGCATCGGCGTACTGGATGGAGGGCCATCGCCAAGCCCTTTCCGACCTCGCGGCGCGACTGACCTTCAGCCTCATTGGAGTCGCGCTTGGCACGATCATCCTGTTGATGATCGGCGCCACGCGGAGTGCCATTCGCTCTGGCCTTGCGATCACTGGGCTCGCTGGCGCGGTCGCCGGCATCGCCCTGGTCAACAACCAAGTTCCCGCCACGGTCGCGATGATCGGCGTCGCGACCGCGGGCCTCGCTGGCGTCGCGCTCCGGCGAGGCGTCCTCGAGGCGCTCGTGGCGGCCGTGGCGATGTGGCTCGCGGTCGAGACCGCACAGGCGTGGCGATCACCATTCGCCGACCCGCGCCTCCCGACCGGCACCCTCGTCCTGCTACTCCTCGCCACCGTCGTTGCCTCGGTCCTCTCCACCTCGCGGCGCCGCAGCGACGGGTCGACGTCGAGGACCACGCCGACCAGCTAGGAGTCGTCGTCGGCATGGCCGAGGCCGAGAACCCCCTGCGAGGGACCGTAGCGGAAGGTATCGTGCGTCCGATGTCTGCCGACTACAAGACCTCCATTCGCCGTGCGCGACCCGCAGATGCGGCCGCGCTCGCGGCCCTCGCCGCGCGCACCTTCCGCGACACCTACGAGGCGTTCAACACGCCCCAGGACCTCGCGGCACACCTCGCCGACCACTTCACGCCAGAACATCAAGCACGAGAGCTCGCGGATCCGGCGTGGGACACCCTCGTCGCCGAGTCCACCGACGGAGCCCTCGTCGCGTACGCGCAGCTCTGTGACCGTCGCGCGCCCTCCTGCGTCACGGCGCCGGCGCCGCGAGAACTCGCGCGTCTCTATGTCGACCGCGAACACCACGGCACCGGCCTCGCCCACCGCCTGATGGACGCGACGCTCGCCTGTGCCGACGAACAAGGGGCATCCACGGTCTGGCTCGGCGTCTGGGAGGAGAACCCTCGTGCGCGGGCATTCTACGCCAAAATGGGCTTCGAGGACGTCGGCGAGCACATCTTCGTCTTTGGGAACGATCCGCAGCGCGACCGGGTACTGGTCCGACCCACGCGCGGCGCCACGAGACCAGTGGACCAGCCCTCAACATCCACCGGTCCGTCGGAGTACTATTGATTGACGTCGGGCGACCGCCCGACCCCCACCGCTGTCCTACTCGCGGCCCCTCGACTGATGTCGCGCTCGCCAACCCTCACACTCGTTACCGCCACCGCGGTCCTGCTCGCCGCGTGCGGTGGCGCGCGCGCGCCCCGCTATGCGACGGGTCCCGAGGCCGACCGCGCCCGCGCGCGCGCCGACTCGATCCGCGCCCCGTACGTCAGGGCCGACATCGATTTCATGTCGGGCATGATCCACCACCACGCGCAGGCGATCGTGATGTCGCGGTTGGCGCCGACTCGCGGCGCGAGCCCGGCGGTGATCCGTCTCACCGAGCGGATCATCAACGCGCAGACCGATGAGATCAAGATGATGCAGACCTGGCTCGGCGACCGGAGCCAGGCCGTGCCTCAGGTGGACGCCGGTGGGAAGGTCACGATGCCTGGTATGGCGATGGAGGGGCACACCGGCCACACGATGGGCGGTGCAGCGACGTTGATGCCGGGGATGCTCTCCGACGCTCAGCTGAAGGAACTCGAGGCGGCTCGCGGAGAGACCTTCGACCAGTTCTTCCTGGTGTATATGATCCAGCACCACCGGGGCGCGGTCGCGATGGTTCGCACGCTCTATGCGACGCCCGGCGCCGGGCAGGACCTGACGATGTTCAAGTTCGCCGCGGATGTCGAGACCGACCAATCGACCGAGATCACGCGGATGCTCACGATGTTGTACGAGAGCCCCACGCCACCAACGCAGAGGAGTCCGGAATGACAGTCGCAGCACGTCTCACCTCCCGTGTCGCACTTGCCGCCGCGTTCATCGCAGTCGGCGCGTGCGCGGGTTCGCCGAGCACCACACCCGCGACGTCACCCGCCCCGGCCGACCCGCGGATGGATTCGCGTGTCGGACTCAAGTCGGGCCTGATGGATGCCGGAGAGGCGATCTCGAACCTGAAGGTCGTCGCGAAAGCGATCTCCCCCGAGGGCTTCCTCGGCCAGACCAACTCCGACCTCGCCTTCACCGGCAACTATGTCGTGCAGGGGAACTACAATGGCCCGGTGATCTGGGACATCTCGAACCCGGCCCGCCCGGTGGTGGTCGCCGCCTATCCCTGCCCCGCGTCGCAGAACGACGTCTCGGTCCACCGGAACCTGATGTTCATGTCCTCGGAAGGCACGGGGAGCCGGCTCGACTGCATGCCCGGTGGCATCCAGGACACCGTGAGCGCGATGCGGATGCGCGGCATCCGCATCTTCGACATCTCCGATGTGAAGGCGCCGAAGCTCATCGCGAGTGTCCAGACCTGCCGTGGTTCTCACACCCACACGGTGCTCGAGGACCCGAAGGACCGCGAGAACATCTACATCTACGTCTCCGGCTCGGCCGGCATCCGCTCTCCGAGCGAGATGGCGGGCTGCGTGCGCGAGTCGCCGGACCAGAACCCGAACTCCTCGCTCCTGCGGATCGAGATCATCAAGGTCCCACTCGCGAATCCCGCCGCGGCGGCGATCGCGGGCCGCGCGAACATCTTCTCGGGGCTCACCATCACGCCGAGCCACGGACCGGCGGAGGAGGAGCGGGCGATCGCGTCACGTGCCGCCGCCCAGGCCCGCGCGAATGGTGGCTTCACTGCGGTGAACCCGATCACCGGAGCAGATGTCGTCCTGAGCAATTTCTTCGTGCGGCCGCAGCTCGATTCGATCGTGAAGGCACGCGGCGGTGAGGGCGCGCCGACCGCAGCCGATTCGGCAACGCTTCGCGTGAATGCACAGGCGATCTACAGTCGCCTGGTCTCGGCGCCGGTGCCGGGGACGCCGATCAGCACGGGCCGGCAGTGCCACGATATCACGGTGTATCCCGCCCTCGGCCTGGCCGGCGGCGCCTGCGAAGGCCACGGACTCCTGATCGACATCAGTGACCCGGTGAACCCGTACCGGCTCGACGCGGTATCCGACTCGAACTTCGCCTACTGGCATTCGGCCACGTTCAACAACGACGGCACCAAGATCCTCTTCTCCGACGAGTGGGGCGGCGGCGGCGCACCGAAGTGCCGCGCGACCGATAAGCCGGAGTGGGGCTCGAACGCGATCTTCACGATCGAGAACCGTAAGATGAAGTTCAAGAGTTATTACAAGATCCCGACTGTCCAGACCTCGCTCGAGAACTGCGTCGCCCACAACGGCTCGCTGATCCCGATCCCCGGCCGCGACGTGATGGTGCAGGCCTGGTACCAGGGCGGCATCTCGGTGTTCGACTGGACCGACGCCTCGAACCCGAAGGAGATCGCCTTCTTCGATCGCGGCCCGGTGGACTCCACCCGGATGGCGATGGGTGGTTCCTGGTCGGTGTACTGGTACAACGGCTCGATCGTGAGCTCCGAGATCGCCCGCGGGATGGATATCGCCGACCTCGTGCCGAGCCAGTACATCTCGCAGAACGAGATCGACGCCGCGAAGACGGTGCGGTGGAACCAGCTGAACGCGCAGGGCCAGCCGCAGATCGTCTGGCCGGCATCGTTCTCGCTGGCGAAGGCCTATCTCGATCAGCTCGAGAGGAAGGGGTGCCTCTCCACGTCGCGCATCGCCGATGTGCGGAAGTCGCTCTCGACGGCGGAGAAGGCGGTCGGGCCGGCACGCGTGAGCGCGCTGTCGACGCTCGCGACTCAGCTCGAGACCGACGCGCGTGGGTCGTGCGACGCGCCGAAGGTCGAGATGCTGCGCAAGGCCGTGATGGATCTGAGCACGGTGATCGTGTCGTAACGATCGAGTTTCCTTAGGGAAGAAGCGGGGGAGGACCGGAGTTTTTCCCGGTCCTCCCCCGCTTCTCTTTTCCGACCTCAGGGAACCAGCGGATCCACCTGCACTTCGATCCGCCGGTTCTGCACGCGACCCTCAGCCGTTGCGTTCGGAGCGACCGGGTTCGCCGCGCCGTGACCCACGACGAGGATCCGGTCGGCTGTCACACCCTCGGCTATGAGCTGACGACTGACCGCGAGTGCGCGCTGCTCCGAGAGAGACTGATTCTGCGCCGCATCGCCCGAGTCGTCAGTGTGGCCGTGAATCGAGATCACGCTGAACCGATAGTCGGCGAGCACCTTCGCCACGTTCGCGAGCACGGTCATCGCCCGAGCCGAGAGTCGCGAACTGCCGACCTCGAACGCCACCGGGCCGGCGATCTCGAGGACCAACGACAACTCGCGACGTGTCACCCGGAGGTCGGCGCCCCCGACCTGCCGGAGTCGCGCCTCCTGAACATCCATATAGTAGCCAACTTCGTCGCGAGCAACGCGGCGACCCGCGGCCATCAGTGTGGTCTTGCGACGCGTCAGCGCCGTCTCGAAGTCGGCGGGCCGGACGGTCACGCTGGCAGGAGTCGCCGTTCGCGCCGGCGTTGATGCGGGTGCGGTGGTTGGTGCAGTCCTCGGCGGCGTCGCAGGCGCGGAGATCGCCGCGGGCGGACGCCCGGACGGAGCGGGGCTTGCCGCGGGCTTCGCGGGTTTCGTTCCCCCGCCGCAGCCAACGCCGAGGATCGCGAACAGGAGCGCCGCACCAAGGGCCCTCACGCCACCGCTCGCTTGCGCACGAACTCCACGAACGCTTCCGCCGTCAGCGGAACGCTGTAGAGGTACCCCTGCCCGAAATCCACGCCGTGCTCGATCAGCCACTGCCGTTGCTCCTCCGTCTCGACTCCCTCGGCCACCGTGCGCAAGCCGAGGGACTGCGCCATCTCGATGACGTGGACGATCACGTGACTCGTCGCGGCACCGGTGCCGATCGCATCCACGAACGACTTGTCGATCTTCAGCACATCCAACTCGAACGAGGAAAGGTACGACAGACTCGAGAAGCCCGTCCCGAAGTCGTCGACCGCCACCTCGTGCCCGCGCTCCCGCAGATGGTGGATCATATTGCGGGCCGAGTCGGTGTTCACCAGGGCGCGCTCGGTGATCTCCAGCTTGATCGCCGCGTTGGCCACCCCACTCTCGGCGAGCGCGGCCTGCAGTGCGTGGGCGAAGCGGTCGGATTTCAGGTCCTCGGGACTGAGGTTGATGTTGATGGCGATCGGGGCGCCGTCGACGAGCAGCGTGCGCAGGTCGCGGAGTGGCGCCGCGAGCATCGCCAGCGTGAGGTCGGTGATGAGCCCCTCGCGCTCGGCCACTGGGATGAAGGTGTCAGGGCGGATGATGTCGCCCCCTTCCATCGTCCAGCGCGCGAGGGCCTCCGCGCCGACGCACCTCCCGCTCTTCAGCTCGACCACCGGTTGGTAGTGCGCCACGATCCGGCCCCGAGCGAGCGCCTGCCGCAGCAACGTACCCATGCTGAGCCGGTGCCGCGTGTAGCGCATCAGTGCGTAGAGCCAGGCCCCGAGCAGCAGGAGGCCGACCGCGGTCCCCATCGCGAGCGTCGCGGCGTATCGGCCAAAGAAGCTCTCCAGGGGTTCGATCGCGACGACCTCGATCGGGAGCACGCCGGTCCGGGAGAACCGGGAGATCGCCCGCCCTCCCTCCCGGTCGAGTGTGAGCCCGATCGGTACCGACGAGGGCTCCGGCAGGACCGCGTCCGCCGGCTGCGCTGTGAGACGGAGGCCCTCGACCCACAGCCCCGCCTGCCGGTGCTGCAGCGGCCCGATGTCGAGCAGCGCCCGCGGGTCGATCGCCGCGTCGTGATCACCGAAGCGCATCAGGAAGAGCTGCACCCCGCCCACTTCGGTGAACGAGCTCGGCCACCACGCCACGACGCCGGAGTCATAGATCTTGTCCGCCGTGCGCGGCTTGAGCGCGTTCGACTGGAGAAACCCAACGCTGCAGAGCCGCTCGTTGGCCCGCCACTGACCGATCGACCGGATGTACGGCCGACTCATCGCCGCGTCCTGCATCGCGCGCTGGTGCGCGGGGGAGCAGCGCGCGTGCGGCATCTCATCGAAGCGCTGGAGCAGGCTGCGAGTGTCGCCGATCATCGCCTCGGTGCGCTCGCCGAGTGAGGTCGCGAGTCCCCGCACGAGGTTCTCCTCGGCGGTGACCGACTCGCGCCAGAGGTACAGCACCACCGTGCCGAAGAGCACGGCGATCCCGGCGAAGGCGGCGAAGGAGACGCCGATCATCACTCGCTCCCTGCGTCTCACCACGACCCTCCGAACGGCTGGGGATTCCCTGTACCCGGGACTGGCGAATGTGACCCCACTTGAGCGGGATGTCGAGGCCGAGTGACGGGCCTGTCTGTATCGTACCGGTACGATGTCGCGCATCTCGCCAGACGTACCCGCTACGAATCCCGCGCCTCTGACCCTTGTCACCGAGGACGGTTTCCCGATTTCCGGCACCCGGTGGCTCGCTCAAGGCAGTCATCGTGGCGTCGTGCTCATCGCGCCGGCCACGGGTGTTCCGCAGCGTTTCTACAATCCCTTCGCCGGTTTCCTCTGCGGCAAGGGGTTCGACGTTCTCACGTGGGACTGGCGTGGGATCGGCGAATCGCGGCACGACGCGTCGCATCGGGACCCGAGACTCCGGATGCGCGCGTGGGGGGAGCAGGATCTCACGGCGGCGATCGCCTGGGCCGATCGCTCGAGAGGGCCTGGTCGCATCGTCTTCGTCGGCCATTCCTTCGGCGGGCAGGCACTCGGCCTCGCGCCCAATGCCGGGTTGGTGCGACGCGCAGCATTCATCGCCTCGCAGCACGGCTGGCTCGGGAACTGGCCACGCTACAAGCAACCCGCGCTCGCGCTCTTCTTCCACCTCGCGATGCCACTCGCCGCGAGGATCCTCGGTCACTTCCCCTCCTCCCGCGTCGGGCTCGGCGAGGACCTTCCCGAGGGCGTGGCGCTCGAGTGGGCGCGATGGTGCCGCAGCCGTGAGTATCACGGCACGTGGACCGGCCACGCGCAGCTCGAGCTCCCACTCCTCGTGCTCAGCTTCGACGACGACCCGATCGCCCCGGAACGGGCGGCGGCCGCGTTGGTGGCCAAGTACGCCAGGGCACGCGCGCGACACATCCACCGCCCCGCCGAGGGGCTCGGGCACTTCGGGTTCTTCCGCGCCGGACGCGCGCCGGCACTCTGGGACGAGGTCGCGGAGTTCCTGCTGGCGGAGGAGTGACCGCCAAGAAACGGAACGGCCTTCACCACAGAGGCACAGGGGACACAGGGAACCGCAACGGGCGATCAACACGAAGTGCCGAAGGCACGAAGAACGACAACGGCACCACGGGGGGAACCACGCGTTGCCAGCGACGCGCAGTGCCAACAGGTCTTGTCGTAGCGGTTGTCGGCCCTTCGCGACTTTGTGCCGTCCGTTGCGGTTGAGTGGTTTCCCTGCAGTCCCCTGTGGTCCCTGTGCCCCCTGTGGTGAAGGCCGGTGCAGTTCGCAGTACCCTGTCGTCCGAAGTGCGCCATCCGCATTCTTAGTACATGATGGACTCCCTATTCCTCGACTTTCAGGAATCCCTCGCCGGCCGCTACTCGCTTGATCGCGAGCTCGGCCGCGGCGGGATGGGGATCGTCTACCTCGCGCGCGAGGTGCACTTGGATCGGCTCGTGGCGATCAAGCTGCTTCCCCCCGAGCGGGCGATGGAGCCCTCGCTCAAGGAACGATTCCTGCGCGAGGCGCGACTCGCTGCGAAGCTCTCACATCCGAACATCATCCCGATCCACGCGGTCGAGGAGCGCCAGGGCTTCGTCTTCTACGTGATGGCGTTCGTGGATGGCGAGACCCTCGCCGAGAGGGTGCGCTCGCGCGGACCGCTCACCAGCGCCGACGGCACGCGCGTCCTGCGCGAAGCGGCGTGGGCCCTCGCGCACGCGCACGCGCAGGGACTGGTCCACCGCGACGTGAAGCCCGACAATATCCTGCTCGAGGGAGCGGCGGGACGCGTCCTCGTGGCCGACTTCGGGATCGCCGCGGCATTCGATGACCCGACCGAGCCGGGAATCGTCGGCACGCCAGAGTTCATGAGCCCCGAGCAGGCCCTCGGTCAACCGCTCGACGCCCGCAGCGATCTCTACGGGCTCGGGGCGACGGCCTTCTATGCGTTCTCTGGGCGCTGCCCCTTCGAAGGCGCTACCGCGACCGAAGTGCTGGCGAAACAGGTGACAGAACCGGCACCCGCCCTCGCCGCGATCGGCGTGGTCGTCCCGCGAAAGCTCGCCGCGCTCATCGACCGTTGCCTCGCGAAGGACCCGCATCAGCGACCCGAGAGCGCGCAGGCGCTCGCCGAGCAGCTCGGGGTCGCGCTTGAGCAACGTCGTGAACTGCCGGTCGCGCTACGAGCGTTCGTGAAGAGGAACGGCCGGCTCGATGGGAGCGGGACGCTGGTCGCCGCGTTCTCCCTCGTGCCAGCAGCGGCCCTCGCGTCATTCTCCTTCGGCACAACGGTTGGCTACGCGACGATCGTGGTCGGTGGCATCGCCCTCCCAGTCGCGTACCTCGTGGCTCAGGCTCGCCGACTGATGAAGATGGGATTCGCCCATCAGGACCTTCGCCCGGCGTTCGATGCCGAGTCGGAGCGCTCCCGCGAGGAGATCGCCAGCACCGGGCGGCTCGCCCCCCCGGGGATCATCGAGCGGTCGCTGCCGGTGGTCGCGCGCGTGGGTCTAAGCATCTTCGGACTCTTCGTTGCCAGCGATCTTGCGGTCCTCGCGCTCGGCGGTCCGTACCTCGCGTCGTATTGGCTCAAGGCCGTGGGTCCCTGGCCAATCCTCGGGGGCGCCGTGGCGACGTTCGCCGCGGTAGGATCCATGTTGCTCGGCCAGCGTCGGCGCGATATCGACACCGAGTTCTGGGCGCGCCGCTGGACCGGTCGGTTCGGGAAGCTCCTCTTCGCGTTGGCCAAGCGCACGCTCGGCAGCAGCACTCCCCACTCGGCGATGACGCATCGAGCGACCGAACTCTCGCTTGGCCTCGCCGCCGAGCAGCTCTTCGAATCGCTTTCGCGCGAACAACGAAATGCCCTCGGTGACCTGCCGCCGATCCTCCGGCGGCTGCAGGACGACGCGCAGGCACTGCGCCGCCGGTACGACGACCTCAAGGAAGCGATCGCCAATGCCGGGGACGCCGCGACCGGTCCCGACTACACCGACGTGCGAGAGGCGCGCGACGAGATCCACGCGAAGCTCGGCGAGACCGTCGGGGCACTCGAGACGATCCGGTTGCAGTTGCTCCGTCTCCACGCCGGTTCGACCTCGTTGCAGGGACTCACCACACATCTCGGCGTTGCGGCCGAGGTCTCCGATCAGGTCGAACGCCTGATCGCGGCGCACGAGGAGGTGGAACGCGGACTCGCCTTCCCTCGCCGGCCGACTCCTACTCCAGCGTGAAACACTGATGCGGCTCACTCTCTTCGCGGCTCTTCTCGCGACCAGCGCCCTCGACGCCCAACCGGCACCCCTCGTTCCTGCGGCCACGCGTGGCGTGGTGTTCGAGGATCGCAATGCGAACGGCCTGCGCGAAAGCGGGGAGCGGGGCATCCCGGGCATCGCGGTCTCCAATCAGGACGAGGTCACCCGTACCGACGCCGATGGGCGCTACACGCTCGGCGCGACCGGATTCGGTGCCGTGTTCGCGTCACTGCCCGATGGATTCCGCTCGGTGGGTTCGTTCTGGCGACGCGCCGACACGCAGTCGAGTGTCGACTTCGCACTCGCGCGTCGCCCGAGCAATACGCCATTCACCTTCGCCCTCGCTTCGGATACGCATATCGCGCCACAGACGGCGGAACGCACACGTCGGCTCGGCGCGATCGTGGATTCGGCCGCACCGGCCTTCCTGCTCGTCACCGGCGACCTCATCCGCGACGCTCTGCGGGTCGGCGAGGCCGAGGCGAGCGGCTATTACCGCCTCTTCGCCGATGAGACCGGGCGGTTCCGCACGCCACTCTTCACGGTGCCGGGGAACCACGAGGTCTTCGGGATCGAGCGACATCTCTCGATCGTGCCGACCACGCACCCGCTCTACGGGCGCAAGATGTATCGGGCGTTCCGCGGCCCCGACCACTACTCGTTCAACGCCGGCGGCATCCACTTCGTCGGGATCAACACCGTCGACATCGCCGACCTCTGGTACTACGGTCACGTCGACTCGCTCCAGCTCGCCTGGCTCAAGCGGGATATCGCGATGGTGCCGGCGGGCGTGCCGATCGTGACGTTCAATCACATCCCGTTCGCCTCGACTGGCGAGCCGCTGAATGGCTTCGACGAGGGACCTCCAGCGCCGTCGACGATCACCATCAACGGCAAGGCGCAGTACCGGCACACCGCCTCAAATCTCGACGAGTTGCTCGCGGCGATCGGCGACCATCCTTTCCCGCTCGCCCTGGGCGGACATTTCCACTTCCGCGAGCGGATCAGCCTCGAGCTCGCCGGCCTCACGATGCGATTCCACCAGTCGGCAGCCACTGTCGGCGACGCGCGCGCTGGGCCATTCCCGATGCCTTCCGGCGTGACCTTCTATCGCGTCGTCAACGGCGTGATCGACGAGGGGACCTTCGTCCGGCTCGACCCGCCCCGCTGAGTCGGACCGGTCGTTAGGATGAGAGGCGTGCTTCACACCCTCCGCGTCATCCTCGCACTCGCGCCCTTCGCACTCTCGTTCCTCCGCGATTGGCGACGGTGGCTGTTCTTCGGGCCACCGCTTCAGCGCAGCACCGCATTCCACGAACGGCGCGCCGAGCGGCTCGTCACGCGCATCGCCACACTGGGCGCAACCTTCGTCAAGCTCGCGCAGGTCTTCTCGGCCCGCGCCGACCTGATCCACGAGCCCTACCTCTCGCAGCTCGGCACCCTCACCGATCAGGTGCCGCCAGTGCCGTGGGCGGGGATCGAGCGAACGATCCGAGAGTCGTACGGCGCTGCGCCGGAGGAGGTCTTCGAGCGGATCGATCGCACACCGGTCGCCGCCGCTTCACTCGGCCAGGTGCACCGCGCAAGGTGGCGCGGCCGCGACGTGGCGGTGAAGGTCCTGCGGCCGCACGTCGAGGCGCAGGTCGCGCGCGATGTCGCTGCGGCACGGACCATCACGCGATGGGCGGCGCGCCGCTGGCCGATCCCTCATCTTCTCGGCTTCGCGGCGCTGGTGGACGAGTTCGCGGCACGGATCGCCGAGGAGATGGATTTCCGGCTCGAGGCCGAGTACGCGACCGAGGTGCGGGCCAACTTCGCGGACAATCCTCGAGTGCTCATCCCCGAGGTGATGCACGAACTCACCCGCCAGCGAGTGCTCGTGCTCGAGTTCGTCGAGGGAACGCGACCCGATCGACTCACCGCAGCGTCGGTGGATGCCCAGCGACTCGCGGCGCAGGTGATCGAGGCCTACGTGCAGATGATGCTGGTGGACGGACTCTTCCACGCCGACCCGCATCCGGGGAACCTGCTCGTGCGCCCCGACGGTTCGATCGTGCTCCTGGACTTCGGGATGATGGTGCGGGTGCCGAAGGAGTTGCGGCTCCGGTTGTTGCGGACGGTGTTCGCAGCCATCCGCCGCGATGCGAAAGCGCTCGCGAAGGGCTACTACGCGCTGGGACTCATCGCGCCGGGCGCCGACCCCGCGGTGGTCGCGCGGCTCACCGAGACGTTGGTCTCGCTCCCCGAACGGAAGACGACCACGAAGGACCGGATGAAGGCCCTGCTCGCCACGCGCGTGATGGCGTCGCTCTACGACTTCCCGATCATCCTGCCCCGCGACCTCGTGTACTTCGCCCGCACTGCGGCGCTGATCGAGGGACTGGGGATGCGCTACGACCCCTACTTCGACGCCGTGCAGTGCGGGACGCCGGTCGTGCTCCGGATGCGCTCGCGCATCCTACGCTCCCTCGGCGAGGAAGCCCAGCCGAGCGTCGAGGAGTTGGCGTCGGTCGCGGGGTGGGCCGTCGGTCGTGCCTGGCGCGACGCGCGCGAGTGGGTCGAGCGCGTCACCGCCCCGGCGAGCTGATCAGGGCTCTCGATTCGTGGGCCGAAGCTGGGGACCGTACGAGATGACCTTCCGCGCCTTCAGGTCGTAGACGTCGCCGGACCCGAGGACGAACCAGGCCTTCTCCCACGGCTGGAAGGCACGCGTGTTGTCGTGCACCGCGACCTTCCAGCGGCCGATCACCTCGAAGCGGTCCCCCGTCACGACGATCGCGGTCCCCTCGGAGAGGCCGATGCCGAGCAGGTCGGGGAATCGCCTGATCACCGGGCCAAGGTCCTCCCAGCGATTGCGTGCGTCGATGTGCTGGTCGATCGCCGATCGCCGTAGGAAGCCGAAGGCATCTTGATGGTTCGGTTCATCGGTCATCATGATCTGCGCGCCGGCGGTCGCTCCGCGAACGAGGTACGCCCCCTGGATGGTGGCCCCAGCCGACGTCCCCCCGATCACGCCGCCGCGGGCGAGCACCGCGTGGAAGGCCGCGAAAGTGCGGGTCTTCGCGTAGGAGTCCACGAGATTCCACTGCCGTCCGCCGATGAACCACACGGCATCGGCGTCAGCGAGTTGGGCCGCGAACGCTTCGGAGTCTGCGACCTTCGGATCGGGCGTGTGAAGCATCCGCACGTTGGAGAGTCCGCGCACCTTCCACGGCGCGAGCACCGCGGAATCCACGTAGGTGATCAGCGTGCCGTCAGGCCGACGATTGCCGCCGGCGGTCGGGACGACCACGAACTTCTTGTTGCTTCCGCCGGCGAGCGCGATGAACCGATCGAGAATGCCGGTGCTCTCGAGATTCCCGCCGCCGACGATCAGCAGCGTTCCCTTGGGCGGCCCGTACTCCGGCGCGGCCTGGGCGTACGAGGGCGATACGGCGACGACGCCGAGGGAGAGCGCTGCGAGGGCGAGCGCTGCACGACGGTTCAGGAAGTTCATCATGGCGAAAAGATAAGGGCGGGTGGTGGATACCCGCATCCACCACCCGCCCCTGTCTGCCGTCAGCCGTCTCTCGGGAAACGCTACCTCCCCCCGATCGACAGAGTGAATCCCATGCCACTGTCGCTCCGTCCCTCAGCCTGCAGAACCGAGGCCGCGAGCTGCAGATTGAGGATGCCGAGTTCGAGGCCGAGGCCGCCGCTCATCCGCATCCCATCACCGACCGTCGCAAAGCCGGCGCGGAAGGGGATGAAGGGGATCAGCCGCAGCTCAGCGCCGACACCGACCTGGGTGTTGGGACCCAGCTCGAGCTTGCTGTCACCGACCTTCTGTTTGAGATCGGCAGCGACGGTGAGCCGCCGGAAGGGGCTCCACGCCACGCCGAGGACGAGCGTCGGCTTGAACTTCGCCTCGCCGATCCGGGCGCGGAGTTCCTCCTGCAATGCCGGCGACGCCGACTCGAGCGGGAGGAGACTGTCCACCTGCGTCTCGCTCGACGACTCGTTGAAGGTGACGTTCACCGGGAGGTAGTAGAGCTTGTCCGTGTTCCACTCGAACGTGTTGATGACGTTGTGGAGCACGGCCCCGACGCGGATCGACCGGAAGGTCCACGCCGCGCCGACGTCGAGCCCATAGCCCGAACCGTTGTTGAAGCTGGCCGTGTCGGTGAGGACGATCGGCACGTCGATCACCACTCCGAGCGGCGCCGACGTGAGCACCGAGCCGTTGTCGGCCATCGAGACCATCGCGTGGCCGATCGTGTACTTGCCGGTCACGCCGATCGAGAGGTCGGGGAGCGGACCAAGGCCGAACTTGCGGCCGTAGGCGAGCGCGAAGGTCGACGTCGCGTTCGCGTTGAGGCCCAGGTCGTTGAGCACGAGATCGGTCGCCGAGCCCGTCCGTCCCGCGTTGCCGAAGAACACGAGCTCGGCGAGTGCGGTCGGCAGCGTGCCCTCGGCGCGCACGGTGGCCGTCGCACTCATCGCGATCCGGCCGAAGGAGAGGGCGAGCGGGGTGAGGTTGACGTCCCCGCCGATGTTCTGCCCACCATTCTCGGACATCTTCACGAGCCACGCCTCACGCACCGGCGCCGGCACGAGCTGCCCTTCGTACTCCTTGAGGTCGGTGAGCGTGAGTGGCCCCGTGCCCATCGCCAGTTGCGGGGAGAGCGCGATCGAGAAGAGGGAGTTGCCTGGGAGCGCGAGGTTGGCGGGATTCCAGGCGACGGCGTTGAAGTTCCTGGCGACAGCGGTGTAGTTGCCCCCCATTGCCGCCGCCGCAGCGGAGGCATTCCCCTGCGCCTGCGACACGACCGGCGCGAAGGCGAGAGTAAGGGCGAGGAGGCGGGCCGGGCCCGCGATGCTCTGGCGGGTCATGGTCAGCCTCCGACTTGGATGGTGATCGAGAGCTTCGTGCGCACCTTGATCTCAGCCGTCGGGGACACGGAGACCGTGTTTCCCGCCCCGGCCCCGGTCGCGTTGCCGGTGACACTGATCGTCACATTCGACTTGCCGAGCAGCGACGCGAGTTCCGACTTGAGGAGCGTGAGGCTCAGATTGCTCGTGGTGCTCGCGGCGAGGTTGAGCGACTTGCTGATACTCACCGCCGGCCCGCCGCCCTGCGGCGGTGCAGCGAGGACCAAACTCAGCGACGCGGTCGCGTTGAACGGGTTGACGACCTCGAGCACGAGGCCACCACCCTGCACCACATCGCCGACATCCACTCCTGCAAGGTCGAAGGAGGCGGGAGTCGTCGTGATCGGCTTCGAGTTCACGACCACCGTCGCGTTGGAAACTGTGAAGCCGACGAGCGACGCAGCGATGTTGAAGGTGTTGCCCGAGGCGATCGTCGCGCTCGGACCCGCCGGGGCGCTCAGCGTCACCGCGACGGTGACCGAGCTCGCGTAGTTGCCGGTCGGCACGGGGATGTCCAGTGTCGTGGTCGCGCCGTTCGGCATCCCCTGCGTCGCGCTGCCATTGACGACCGTGTTCGATGTCACCGCGCCACTGGTGATCCCGACGGTGATCGATCCGAAAGGTCCCGCCACACCGTTGGGCCGGATCGGGTCGAACCCGATGTTGTTCGTCACTTGGATCTGGAGCGTTCCCCCGGAGACCGTGAGCGCATTGACGCCGGCTGGGAAGTTGATGGTGTTGCTGAGCGCCCCGGCACCCGACGAGAAGGCCGGCGTCGAGGGTACCGTGACCGGCCCGGGATTCTGGCACGCCGGGTCGGTGCAGATCGCCCCGAGCGTCCTGGGGATGTTCGCCGCGGGCGTCGTCACCGTGAACGCGGTGCCCCCTCCGTTCAGCCCGACGTTCGTCGGGAGTAACGAGGACACGCCAATGGTCGTCGAGTCAGCCGGAACGATCCACGTCTGCTCGAAGATCGGCGGTGACGACGGGATGTCGCACGCGGCGATCCCGAGTGCACACAGTAGCGGGACGAGGCGTCCCGGCCGTGGCCGGAGGAAGAACGTCATTGAACCTCTCGCGGAGAGTAGGACCACCAGTTGCCGAGTACCACGTAAGAACCTATCGCAAGAAGCGGTCCCCGGGCGGCGACCGCCCGGTGACCCCCGTCACGTCGTGACGGGTCACCGCCCTGGCCTCACTTTCGCGGCTTCTTCCTTGGCACGGCGGTGCTCGGCCCCACTTCGCGGATCGGCAGCCGCAGGATATCGTCCTTGAGCTCGAGCGTCGGCCCGATCGGCGTGTTCGCGTCGCGAATCGCCAGGGCGAGGAAGAAGGGATCCGCCTGCCCCGCGTTCACTGTGTAGCCGAGGTCGATGAGCGAGCGGATCGTGAGCTCGCTGAGCGGATTGGCGCCCGTGTTCACGAAGCCCGTCATCAACTCGTTCGCGAGCACACTCTCGCGCCAATGTGAGTCCCGCGTACCATCGCCCCCCTGCGAGTTCTCGACTGGCACCCTCGACGTCGCGAGGGGCGTTGTCGAGCCGGTCCACGTGGTTCCACCGATCGCATTGAAGCCGGCGATCGCGTTCGGGCCGTTGAAGTGCGTGTTGACCCCCGGCGAACTCGGCAGCGACGGGTTCTGGAGGAAGGTCCCCCAGCGGGTGCCGATGCCGAGCACGTGTCCCATCTCGTGCAAGATCACCGCGCCGAGTTTGCCATCGGCCTCGAGCGACGGAAGGTCCGCGGTATCAAAGCGCATCACGCCGACCACCGGAAGACCCAACAGCCCCGGCGCCGGCGGTGTATTGCGCACAAAGCAGGGCCCAGCCGACCCGAGGACCGAACCCACGCCGTCGATCGGTCCGAGGAGCACGAAGATGATGAGGTCGTCAATCGTCTCGTTGATCGCCGGACCTGTCGAACAGCTCCCGGCTGGGGCATTCAGCGGGATGTTCGTGAGGTCGCTTGCGATGATCGCTTCCCAACGCAGCGCGGCGGTGCTGAACGCCGCGAGCTGTGTTGCCGTGGGCATCGTCGCAAAGCGCAAGCTCACGTTGAAACCCGCCGTGCTCGCACTGCCCGATGCGGAGAGGATCAGCGGATTGCCGGTGATCCCAGCGCCGGTGACGGTTGCCGAGAGCACGTTCGCGCCCGCGGCGAGGGTCCAGCTTCCAACCGTCGCAACGCCGTTGATGTTGGTCACGACCGATGCGCCGGTCACACTCCCCACGCCGGTCACCGTGGCGAAGTCCACTGCCACGTTGGCCAACGGGGTCCCGATCGCATCACGGACGACCACCGATGGCGGGATCGCGACCGCGTTCCCGGGCGCAGCGACCTGCCCATTCCCACCATTCACCGCGACCGTCGCCGGCACGCCGATCGCCGCCGCCACGACAGCGATAGAGTAGGACCCCGTCTCCCCCGGATCGAAGCTCGTCGCCCGGATGAAGTAGGTCCCTGCCGCTAGCGCGATCCCGATCCGGGAGTCCTGGATCACGCCGAGATCGATGTCGTCGTTCTCCGCGAGGATCGTCGTGTTGTCGGACGCGAACAGGGTGAGCCAGGCATCGAGTGGCGAGAATCCATCCATGTTGATCACGACACCGCCCGGGGCGGTGAGCACCAGCTTGTACAGATCGTAGCGCTTGAGGTCGAGCGCGAGGCAGTCGGTGGTCGCGAGTGTCCCGTTCTTGGTCTCACCCAGCGCGATCGGCGCCGCCCCGATCGGAGTGCAGGGATCCTCGACCCCGGTCACCGTGAAGACCACCGGTGTGAAAGCGCCATACGAGGCCTGAAGCGTATTGGCGCCGAGGTTCGGTCCGAGTGTCCACGAGACGACCCGCGCCTCACCATTCGCGTCGGTCGTCGCACCGGCGGCCCCGATACTGCCACCCCCGGTGAGGACCGCGAAGGTGACCGCTTCGCCGGCGATGCCGAAGCCGTTTCCGTCGAGGATCCCGACCCCCGGCCGCACCGACACATTCACACCACGAGTCGCATTGAGACCGTCGCCGCTCCCCGATGCGGCGTAGGAGAAGGTGGTCGGCGTCTGGTCGACCGTGACGTCGATCTCAGCGATCGCCGTGCCCATCGTCGCCCGCACCTTTGCCGTCCCATTCCCCGTTGCGGAGGCGACACCGAAGGGGTTGACTTGAACGACCGCAGCCGCCGTCGTGCTCCAGCCCGGCAGTGCCGAGGCCATCACATTCCCGTCCTGATCGAGCACCGTCGCCGTAAGCGCCTGAATGTCGGCGATCGCGTCGAACGAGAGCGCGGTTGGCGCTATGGTGATCGTCGTCGGTCGCTTTCCTTCGGTCGCCGAAGTGCAGGAGCCGAGGGCGGCGAGGCCGAACAGAAGAAGCGGTCGGAGGGAGCGCATCGGCGGGGGGTCAGGGACAGGAGCTGGGGCAATCAGGTTGGGAGGGGGTCGTCACGCCCAACGCCAAGCGCATCGGCCACGCGGTTGATGTAGTTGAACCACGCCGCGATGAGTGTGATCTGAAGTATGCCACGATCATCGAAACCTACCCCGCGGAGTCGATCGTGGTCCGCCGGTGAGACGCGGGTCGCGTCGAGTGTGACCTGCACCACATAGTCGAGCATCGCCCGGTCACGTTCGCTGAGGGGCGCGCTCGCATAGTCCTGCTGGAGGGCGGTGACAAGCGATTCATCCAAGGTCACGCGACGCAGAAACTCTGCGTGCGATTCGATTCAGTATCGGCATCGATTCGTCACCGAGACCATCGTGCTGATCATCTCGTGTTGCGACCGGTCGAGCGGGAGATCGGGCGCCATCAGGGCGCCAAAGGTCGAGAAGGCGTGCTCGAGCGCCTTCGGGATCAGCGAATGCGAGGCGACGATCCCCGAGGTCCCGTCACCGGTGTCGTGCACCGGCTGCGCGTACTCGACCGGATAGAGTGTCCGTTGCGCCGCGATCGCGCGTCGGAGTACCTCGTCCGCCTCAGCCAGTGGGATCGTGCGGATCCACGTCACGACATCCCCTCCCTAGCGCCTTGGGGCTGGCGCATCACGATACGGTACGCGGGCCAGCCGAGCGCCATCACGCCGGTGCCGAGCGCCGCCTGCAGCGGCGCCTCGACCGCGAGCAAGAGCAATAATAGCATCACCAAGGAGAGGAAGATGATGGCCGGCACCGGGAACCCGGGGGTCCGGAAGGCGGGTTCCGCCCTTGATACCTGCACCGCGGCCGCGAGGTCTCGCCGCCGGAAGATGAAGAGCGAGCCGACCGTGAGGCCGACGAAAGCCACCGTGACGAAGATGAAGTACGCGACCACCTGGGAGAAGCTCCCGACGAGCACAAGCAGCGCGGCCAGCGCCGCCTGCAGGCTGATCGCGCGAGCGGGCGTGCCGAATCGGGGATGCACCTTCGCGACCGCGTGCGGGAAGACGCCGTCGCGTGCCATCGCCCAGTAGACCCGCGGCGCCGCCATCATCAGCGCTGCGAGGCTGCTCAGCACGCAGATCACCACGATCAACGAAAGGATCCGGCCCCCCGAAGCACCGAACAGCACCTCCCCCGCCTGCGCCGCGAACGCTTCCCCCGACCGGACCGCGTCGATCGGCACGAGATAGAGGAACGCCGCACTCGTGAGGATGTAGATCAGCGTGACCACGAACACGCCGAGCAGCAGGGCGCGCGGCAAGTTCCGGGACGGATCGCGCACCTCTCCCCCGATCTTCGCAACGTCCCACCACCCACCGAACGAGAAGAAGGCGGCGACGAACCCGCCGGCCAGCGCCCCGACGAGCGGAGGACTCCCTGACCGTCGCTCGGCGAGGGGAATGAAATGCCCCCAATCCCCGAGTCGGGCGCCGAAGGCCCAGATCGCCAGCGCCGCGAGCAGCGCGAGCTTGAGCAGCGTCGCGCTGCGCAACACCGACCCGGCGAGGCGCGCCCCGCGGATGTTCGTCGCCGCGACGAGAACGATCGCCACGAGCGCCACGACCTTTTGCGCCCAGGGCGACATCGGCGCGATAGCGGCCACGTAGCTGGCGAGGCCGAGCGCGAGCGCCGCCGTCAGGCCGGGGTCCATCACCAGGAGGGACTTCCAGCCGTAGAGGAACGCGATCAGCGGGCCATACGCTTCGCGTAGGTACGCGTAGCCCCCACCCGCCTCGGGAATGCGCGACGCGAGCTCTCCGTAGCACAGCGCACCGCACGCCGCCATCACACCCATCGCGATCCAGCCCAGCAGGACGAGCATCGGCGACCCGAGTGACATCGCCATCGTCGCCGGCGTGAGGAAGATCCCGACGCCGACGACCTCGCCAACGACCAGCGCGGTCGCGGTCGTCAGGCCCAGCGAGCGAGCAAGGGACGCGGACATCCACCAAGATACCCCTCGTGCATCCCACTCCTCACAGTCTGACGCGCGACACGTTGCGCGGCGCGGTCGATCACTTGGCTGCCACCGATCCGCGCCTCGGCCGGATCGTCGGAATCCACGGCCCACCGCCCCTCTGGGCGCGCCCTGGCGGATTCCGCACGCTCGGGCGGATCATCCTCGAGCAGCAGGTCTCGCTCGCGTCAGCGGCCACCCTCTTCCGACGGCTCGACCGCACCATCGCCGGCGGGATGGCGGCGCCGGCAGTGGCAGACCTCGGCTCTGCCGGACTCCGGCGACTCGGCGTGACACGTCAGAAGGCGTCATACCTCGCGTCGCTCGCGCAGCGCGTCGCCGGCGGTGACCTCAACCTCCGGTCCCTCGCGCGACTGAACGATGCCGACGCCGCCGCGAAACTCACTGCCCTGCACGGCGTCGGACCGTGGAGTGCGGGCATCTACTTGATGATGGCGCTCCGTCGCCCCGATATCTGGCCCCGCGGCGACCTCGCGTTGCACGTGGCGCTCGCGCGCCTGCGACGACAGAATAGGAGACCCTCGAGCGAGGAGGCGGCACGCTACGCCGAACGCTGGAGTCCCTGGCGCTCGGTGGCGGCCCGCATCCTCTGGCACGAGTACCTCTCGAATCGCCCCCGACGTGGGGCCGGAGATGGCGGATGAACACGACGACGCGGACGCGGATCGCTTCCCTCGACATCGTGCGCGGCGCGGTGATGGTGCTGATGGCGATCGACCACGTGCGTGTCTTCGCCGGAGTCCCCCCAGGGGGCCCGGAGCCAGCCGTCTTCTTCACTCGCTGGGTAACGCACTTCTGCGCTCCGCTCTTCGTCTTCCTCGCCGGCACCGCGGCGTTCCTCTACGGGGAGAAGCTCGGGTCGAAGAGCGCGATCTCGAAGTTCCTCTTGCTCCGCGGACTCTGGCTGATCCTCCTCGAACTCACGCTCCTGCGCTTCGGTTGGACCTTCAACTTCGACTACGCGAGCTTCACTTTCGCGGGCGTGATCTGGGTGATCGGCGCGGCGATGGTCGTGCTCTCGGGGCTCGTCTGGCTGCCCCTGAAGGCGATCGCGGCGATCGGGATCTTCCTCATCGCCGGGCACAATGCGTTCGGCGGCGCGCTCTACGGAGTGAACGATCCCTCGTGGTGGCTGCAGCTGCTCTACGTGGGCGGCTCGTTCCAACTCGGCCGCGAGGGATGGAACGTGGCGATCCTCTACGTGCTCCTGCCCTGGGCCGGAGTGATCGCCGCCGGCTACGCCTTCGGCGCCGTGATGCGGTTCGAAGCGGAAACTCGCCGGCGGACACTGCTCCGGATCGGCGAGATCGCCATCGCGCTCTTCATCGGATTGCGAGTCACCGGCGTCTACGGCGACCCGAGCCGGTGGTCGACCGCGAACGATGGGATCAGCCCGGTGCTCGGCTTCCTCAATACCGCGAAGTATCCGGCATCGCTCCTCTTCCTGCTGATGACGATCGGGCCAGGGATCCTCGCGATCCGCTACCTGGAGAACGCGAAGGGCCGCGTGGCGGGCTGGCTGCAGACCTTCGGAGAAGTTCCGTTCTTCTACTATGTCCTCCACATCCCGCTCATACACCTCGTGGCGGTGCTCATCGCGATGGTGCGCACGCCCGACCAAGTGGGTTGGCTCTTCGGCAATCACCCGTTGCTTCCTCCACCCGTCCCCGAGGGGTACCGGTGGAGCCTCTGGTTGCTCTATGCAGTGACCGCGTTCGTCGTGGTCGCGCTCTACTTCCCCTGCCGCTGGTACGCCGAACGGAAGCGAACTGCGCCGCTCCCCTGGATGCGCTGGATCTGATCGCGCCTAGCGGGCGATGCGGTCGACCCGGTTTCCGATCGTGACGTAGAGCGCGCCATCGGCACCAACGACGAGGTTCGTGGGGTTCCCAAGGTTGAGCGCGAACGCGGCCGGCGCGAATTCGTTCGCGGCCGCGAGGCGGTAGATCCACCCGGCGGAGAAGTCGGCAAAGAAATAATCGCCGACGAAACCGGCGCCGAGGAGCGGAACGCCCGGCCGGTAGAAGGCCGCGCCGACGATCGCCGCGCCCTCGAAGAGTGTTGGGCTCGCGGTGTGCTTGTACGCCAAGAACGGAGCCGTCACGCCTGCCATCGACGTGGGGCCTTCGGTCGCCGGCCATCCGAAGTCGGCTCCCGCGGATCCCCGATTGATCTCCTCCCACGTCTGCTGGCCAACATCGTTGATGAACATCACGCCGGTGAGCCGGTCGAACGCGAAGGTGTACGGATTCCGCAGTCCACGAGCCCAGATCGCGCCATTGAGACCAGTGGTCACGCCAAGGAACGGATTGTCGGTCGGGATCGAGCCGTCGGGATTCAACCGCAGGATCTTGCCGAGGCGCGATGTCAGTTGCGGGGCGAGCGCGTCGTTCGCGTTGTCCCCGACCGCGACATAGAGCTTCCCGTCGGGCCCGAAGGCCATCGCACCGGCGTTGTGATTCTCCGCGGTGGAGAGCGCCGGCAGCTCCATCAGGATCTCCTCGGCCGCCCCGGCGATGTCGCTGAGCGCCACGAAGCGACTGATGCGGTTGTGCGCGACTCCCGCCGCAGTCGTGTAGTAGACGTAGACGTGCCCGGTGATCCCGAGGCCGGGCGAGAGGGCGATGCCCAAGAGCCCGCGTTCGCTGCCGAGAAGCACCGGCAGCGTCGCGAATGGCTGGGCAAGCAGCGTGCCGTTCTTGATCACGCGGATCGCGCCGCTCTTCTCGGTCACGAAGATCCGTCCGTCGGCCGCGGCGGCGATCGCCGTTGCCTGCGCTCCCAAGCCCGTGACGAAGGGCAGTCGCGTGAAGCCGGCCGGCAGCGCGACGGTTCCGCCGAAGGTCACGAGTGCGCTCGCCGTATCGGACCAGTTCCCGTTCACGTCGCGTGCCGCGGCACCGATCACGTGCGCGCCCGAGGTGTACGCAGCGGTCGCCGGCAGCGTCGCCCCATAGGGATCGGTCGCATCCTGGCCGACACTCACGCCGTCCACGAAGAACTGCATCAGGGCCACTCCCGCCGAGTCAGCGGCCGTCGCCGCCAGCGCGACCGCGCCGGTGAGGTCGAGGGTGTTCGCGGCCGGGAGCGTCAGCGCGACGACCGGCGGCGTGACGTCAGACGGTCCGATCGTCTCGTTACAGGCAGCGAGTCCGAGGAACGCGAGCGCGGGGAGGGATCGACGTAGCATCGCGAGGCTCCAGTGGATTGATTCCAACATACCCTCGACTCGCCCCGCCGGTGCCCTCGGGGCATCGTTCCACACTCACCACTCCGTCTGGACCGCCTGTGAACGTCTCGACCATCGCCTTCAGCGCCGCGCTCACGCTCGCCGCTGCCGAAGTCAACGCCCAGTGCTACGAGATCGTCGACGTGTTCTGTCCTATCCGAAGCGAGGTCACCCTCTCGGTCGGGCCCAGCACCGAGAAACTCGCCGTCTCCGGCGCCTGGACTGCGACGAAGCGCGTCGGGCTGTACGCGCGGATCTTCCCCGGTCTCGACCCCCGGGTGCGGCCGCGTGAGAACGCGACCGTCACCGCGCAATCGGCCAGTGAGTTCGGTGTGACCTACCGGCTGCGGACGCCACTGACCGTCGGCGTCGGATACGGGAAGTTCAAGGAGGCGGTCCGAAGCTTCGGAGCCAACGATCCCTTCACCTTCCTGCCGACCCTCATCGACGAATCGACCCTGCTCCGCTCCGGACCGAGTGTCTTCGTCGCGTACGCCTTCGCACCGCCGAAGCGACCGATTGGCCTCGCCATCACGCTCTCGGCCGGCGTCATCGGCTCGGGTGTCTCGATCGGCACGACGTTGCGATTCCCCAAGGGGGGCGCGACCCCCGGCGTGAAGTGATGCGTCCGGTCCTGCGACCGACCGACCTCGCCTTCGAGCCGATCGAACGCGCCTCCACTATCCCGTCGGCGTGGTACACCGATCCGGCGTTCCACGCCGTGGACCGCGACGGCGTTTTCGCGCGAACGTGGCAGGGCGTCGGCCACGTCGCGCAGGTGGCTCAGCCTGGGATGTTCTTCACGACGACCATCGCCGATGACCCGGTCATCGTGCTCCGCGACAAGGAGGGGGTCCTCCGCGCCTTCTTCAACGTCTGCCGACACCGGGGCGGACCGCTCGCCACCGAGCCAGCGGGGTGCGTGAAGGCGCTCACCTGCCAGTACCACGGTTGGACCTACCTTCTCGACGGATCGCTGCGCGGTGTGCCACGGTGGGATCGCGTGGATCTGTTCGACAAGAAGGACTTCGGACTGCTCCCGCTCCGGGTCGAGACGTGGGAGGGCTTCGTCTTCGTCAACCTCGACGCCACCGCCGCCCCACTCGCGACTTTCGTCGCCGGGATCGCCGAGCGCGTCGCGCCAACGCGCCTGGGAGCGCTGCAGTTCGTCAAGCGGATCGACTACGAGGTCGCGTGCAACTGGAAGGTGTACGTCGACAACTTCCTCGAGGGATACCACGTCCCCTACGTGCACCCCGAACTGATGAAGCTGTACGACTTTCGGCAGTACAGGACCGACACCTTCGAGCATTACTCTGTGCAGTGGAGTCCGCTCGCTCCGGGTGACGCCCCGTACGACATCCGCGCGGGCGACAACGCCTTCTATTTCTGCCTCTTCCCGAACTTCATGCTGAACATCCTCCCCGGGCGGCTGCAGACGAACCTCGTCGTGCCCCTCGGCCCCGAGCGTTGTCGGGTGGAGTTCGGCTTCCTCTACGGCGACACCGACGGCCCGGCCGCGCAGCGGGCGATCGCCGACGACCTCGAGTACAGCGATCGCGTGCAGCGAGAGGACATCGCCATCTGCGAGCATGTCCAACGCGGACTCGCCTCCCGTGCGTATGACCGCGGGCGCTTCTCGGTGGACGCCGAGCAGGGTGTCCACCATTTCCAGCAGCGCCTGAAGGTGTCCTATCGCGCGTGGCGCGATGCGCCGCCCCCGCCTCTCCCGCCCGTCCCCCCGACCCTCCCCATCCGATGAATCGCATTGCCCCCGCACTCCTGGTCGTCGCCTTCGCCGCCGCTTGCACGCCCGACACCGTCTCGCGCGAGGAACGCGCCCGGTGGGAGGCGCACGCGAGCGCCGTGACGATCACGCGCGACGACTGGGGCATCGCGCACGTCAAGGGCGCCACCGACGCCGACGCGGTGTTCGCGATGCTCTACGCACAGGCGGAGGACGATTTCCATCGGATCGAGATGAACTACCTCAGCGCCCTCGGCCGCACCGCCGAGGCCGACGGGGAGAGCGCGATCTGGGAGGACCTGCGCGCACGGCTCTTCGTCGATCCCGATTCGATGAAGGCGCTCTATGCGTCGAGCCCCGAGTGGCTCCGCGCCCTGATGGACGCCTCGGCCGACGGACTGAACTACTACCTCGATACGCATCCTGAGGTGACGCCGAAGGTCCTCACGCGGTTCGAACCCTGGATGGCACTCCCGTTCAGCGAAGGGAGCATCGGCTGGGACCTCGAGACGATCCGGTTGCGCCAGCTCGAGGCGTTCTATTCGACGCCCGCGACGGTCGCTGCGACCTCTCCCGCTGAGGTCCGCGTGGCCGACGCCGGACGCGAGTACCAGGAGCCCACCGGTTCCAACGGTTTCGCGATCGCGCCGCCGAACACCGCGAATGGCAAGGCGCTCCTCCTCATCAATCCGCACACCTCGTTCTTCTTCCGCTCCGAGATGCAGGTGACGAGCGACGCGGGACTCAACGCCTACGGCGCCGCGACGTGGGGACAGTTCTTCATCTACCAGGGATTCAATGAGAAGGCGGGGTGGATGCACACCTCGAGCAGCGTGGATCAGATCGACGAGTATCTGGAGACGGTCTCGGGCGCGGCAGGCGGATTCACCTATTCGCACGACGGCGCCGAGCGGCCGGTGGTGAGCGACACGGTGCGCCTCTCGTTCAAGACCGACTCCGGCACCCGGACCCGTGAGTTCATCACCTACCGCACCCATCACGGGCCGGTGATCCGGTCGAGCGGCGGCAAGTGGGTCACGATCAAGCTGATGCAGGAGCCGGTCAAGGCGCTGACCCAATCGTTCCTGCGCACGAAGGCGACCGATCACGCGAGCTTCACCGCGACGATGCGGAACCACACCAACTCGTCGAACAACACCATCTTCGCCGACGCCTCGGGGAACATCGCGTACTTCCACGCCAACTTCGTTCCCAAGCGCGACCCGGCATTCGATTGGAGCCGGCCGGTCGACGGTTCCACCTCGGCCACCGAGTGGAAGGGGATCCACACCGTCGAGCAATCGCCCGACCTGCTGAATCCTTCCAACGGTTGGATCCAGAACACCAACAACTCCCCCTGGTCGGCGGCGGGGGCCCAGAGCCGGCGGGCGCGCGACTTCGCGCCCTACTTCGATGAGGGGAGCGAGAACCCGCGGGGTCTCCACGCGATCGAGGTGCTGACGCGTCGGAACGACTTCACGCTCGAGACGCTGCTGGCGGCGGCGTATGACCCTCACCTCATCGCCTTCGACGATCTCATTCCACCCCTCCTCCGCGCGTACGATGGACTGCGCGGGTCCGATCCGTTGCGAGCCGAAGTCGCCGAGCAGGTAGCAATGCTTCGCGCGTGGGATCGTCGTTGGAGCGTGGAGTCGGTCCCGACGTCACTGGCCATCTACTGGGGCACTGAGCTCTGGCGCCGCGCGAGTAGCGACCCCGACGCCGAAGGGATCTCGCTCTACGAGTTCGTCGCCCGACGGACCACTCCCGCGGTCAAACTCGCCGCCCTGAAGGCGGCGAGCGAGAAGCTCACCGCCGACTTCGGCAGTTGGAGGACGCCGTGGGGGGAGATCAACCGCTTCCAGCGCCTCACCGACGACATCGTCCATCCCTTCGACGACGCGAAACCGAGCATCCCGGTGGGATTCGCCTCGGCGCAGTGGGGATCGCTCGCGTCGTTCGGTGCTCGCACCATGCGCGGAACCAAGAAGATGTACGGCACGACCGGCAACAGCTTCGTCGCGGTGGTGGAGTTCGGGGATTCGGTCCGGGCACTGGCGGTGACAGCCGGGGGCCAGAGCGGTGACACGGCGTCGAAGCACTTCAACGATCAGGCCGAGCGCTACGCGACCGGCAAGTTGAGGCCGGTGTACTTCTATCCGTCGCAGCTCGCGGGGAAGGTCGAGCGCACGTACCGGCCGGGCCCGAAGTAGAACCGCAACTGCTCACCACGAAGACACGAAGCGCACGAAGACGACGACTGCAAGGAAGCAACTGCACGAACTGGGGGAACTGCGCGAAGCCGGACACGCGCAGTTCCCCCCAGTATTTGCTCTCCTTCGTGTCTTCGTGACCTTCGTGCCCTTCGTGTCAGGCCGTTGCAGTTATCTCCCAGCAAGCCCGAATCGCGTGATCTCGTGCGCGGTGTGCCCGCGAGTGACTAGGTCAGCCGCGATCTCTCCGATGACACTCGCGAACTTGAACCCGTGCCCTGAGCAAGGCGAGAGCAGCAGCACGGACTCCGCAGATGGGTCGCGTGCGACGATGAAGTGCTCGTCCGCCGTGTTCGTGAAGATGCAGGTCGTCGCGCGAAGCATCGCGCCGTTGGCCGTGGGGAGGTAGCGCGCGAGGCCAGTGCGGAGTGCGCGCTCGTCTTCGGCGCCGACCGATCGCTCCATCAGATCGGGGTCGACGCGCTCCTCCCGATGGTGGTAGCGACCGTACTTCATCCCCGGCACACCGTACTCGGGGAAGCCGTAGAACGTCCCCTCCTCCGCCTCGTGCACGAAGATCGGGAAACGCTCTGGCGCGAAGTCGTCGCGGTCCTCGACCTCGAACCAGCCGACCACCTGGCGCTCCGGAGCAAGTCGGGTGGTGAGCGTGGGCGCGAGCGCACCCATCCACGCGCCCGCCGCGAGGACGAGTTGGCCCGCTTCGTACGTTCCGTTGTCGGTCCGCACGCGAACGCCGGCCGGCGTCGCGTGCCACTCGCGAACGCGCTCGTTGAACCGCAGGTGGGCGCCCGCGGCGCGGGCCCACGTCTGATGCGCTGCCGTGCACTGCTCCGCCAGCAGGAAGCCCGCATCAGGTTGCGAGACCGCTCGTGTGCCGCGCGGCAGGCGCCAGGCCGGCGCGCGGGCAGCGACCGCGTCGGCGTCGAGCACCTCGTGTGGCAACGCGTGCAGTCGGCACGATGCGAGCGATCCTTCGAAGACGCGCGACCCTTCCCGGCCGATGTCGAGCCCGCCGGTGCGGTGGAAGAGCGGCACGCCGGCACGTCCCTCGAGCTCGTGCCAGAGCGCGAAGGCGCGCCGCACGAGCGGCACGTAGCAGGGATCCTCGAAGTACGCGAGCCGAATGATCCGCGTGAGGCCGTGCGACGACCCGTTCTCGTGCGCCGGACCGAATCGTTCGAGCAGCGTCACCCGCTGGCCGCGCGCGGCGAGATGCGCCGCAGCGGCGCTCCCCATCGCGCCGCCACCGACGACGATCACATCGGCCGGCCGGCTCAGCGTCGGGCCGGCGTGACGACCGACCGGGCGAGCCGCTCCATCACCCGGCGTTGCGGGAATGGCGGGCCGCCGGGGAGGATGTTCCAGCCGTTGAATACCACGATCAGGTCGAGCTCAGGAAAGGCGTAGGGCAACTGCCCGCCGAAGCCGGATCCCGCCCAGACCCAGCGCGTCGAGTCGGTGGGATCGGGATGCAACCACCATTTCAGGCTGTAGCTCGGCGCACCAGCACGATTCGACGCGCGGATCGCCGGGGTCGTCGAGGCGCGGAGCCACGCCTCGCTCACGATCCGCTGGCCCGCCCACACACCGCCGCGCGTGAAGAGGTACCAGATCCGCGCGAGATCGCTCGCCTCGAGGTATAGACCTCCCTCGGTGTCGGCGAGACCGGAGGGGATGCGCTTCCAGTACCATCGGGTGATCCCGAGTGGACGGAAGAGGTGCCGCGCCGCGTACTCCTCGACGTCGATCCCGGTCGCGCGCTGGAAGATGTGGGCCAGCAGCTGGGTCTCGCCGCTGCTGTAGTTGAACATCGCGCCCGGATCGCGGGCCATCGGCTTGTCGATCGCGTAGCTCACCCAGTCGTAGCTCGCCTCCATCACGCTCGCGTCATTGCGCGGATCGGCGTAGGGGAGGTTCTCATTCCACTCGAAGCCCCCCGACATGTTCATCAGGTGACGGATCGTGAGCCGCCGCTTGCGGTCGTCGATGTTCTTGACGCGCGTCGTATCGAAGAAGGAGAGCACCGGCGTGTCGAGCGACGGGAACTCCCCTCGCTGCACCGCGGTGCCGATCACCACCGAGGTGACGGTTTTCGTCACCGACTGCAGGGTGTGCAAGTCGCCGCGCTGGTAGTAGGGGTGCCACCACGCCGCGAAGTAGTTGTACGGACTCGTCTGGTGATGCATCGCGAGGGCGCTCTGCGAGCGGGCCGAGTCGCCGTAGATGCGGTCGTAGTCGTTGGCGTAACGCTTGTCGAAGAGCACACGTCCGCTGCGGATGACGAGCATCCGGTCGATGTAGCCGTACGTGCCGGCCGCGATCTCCCGGTCGAGGGAGTCGAGCACCGCGGCATTCACGCCCGCAGCCGTGGGCGTCGTAGTCGGCCACGCCGCGCCTGGGAACCCGGCGCTCCCCTGCGCCGCGAGCGGGGCGTGGACCGCGACCAACGCGGCCCACGCCAGACCTGCGGCCTTACTTGATCTCGACACCGAGCTCGCTCTTCGCTCCGGTGCCCTTGGCGACCAGCTCCATCGAGTAGCGGGCGCTGCTGCCGTTATCCATCGCCTGGAACTTCACCCAGCCGCCGATGGTCGCGTCGTCGAGCCACCAGTTGAGCGACCCGCCACCCTGCCCGAACTTGACGTGCTTCGCGCGGAAGGTCCCGGCTGGCGTCTTCACTTCCTCCGTCCCGACCGTCGCTCCAGCGACACTCTCCGGCGTCGGCTTGCTCGAGAAGGTCCCCATCATGTTCCAGGTCGACCACTGGTCCGGGACCATCATCTCCTGCGGTTCCGGGTTCCCGGGGAGCTTGGCGCGCATCCGCAGCAACTTCTGCATCCCTTCGTTCCCCTGCTCCGGCTTGAACAGAGTCTCGAACGAGACGGTGTCGGCCTCCTTCCCGTTCATCGTGATCGTCTTCATCCGCCACCACTCGCCCCCATCGGACGTGCGGCCGAGGAATGCGCGCTCGACGGTCTGCTTCTCGTCGTCATCGTCGGTCTTGACCGACCAGCGCGTCCACTCGCCCGGCGCATAGTCCTTCTCGAACATCGTCGCGCCAGAGAGGTATTGCACCGCGAACATCTGCGAAACGAAGACCCAGGTGAAGTCGGTGTTCCACATCCCGGCGCCGCGCATCCCCGCGCCACGCATCCCCCCCATTCCCTCGGCCGACGCCACCGGGATCCCGAAGGCCGCCGAGAGATGACCCTCGCGCGATTTGAGGAGGTCGAGTCCGGCCTTCGTGAAGCCCGAACGGTCCCCCGCCATGTAGCCGTGGAGGCGGTCACGCAGGTTCCGGTACTCGGGGAGTTTGAAGCCGCCGGCTGTCGCGGCGGCGGTCTCGGGGCCGTCCATGATCCGCTGACGCTCCTTGCGCATCCCCTCGGAGTCGGTCGCCCCGCACTTGGACTTGATCGCCGCCCGGGCCGCGATCTGGGCGAGGCGTCCCCCCGCAATCGAACCGGCGGCCTCGAAGTCGCGTTTGCACTGCTCGAACTTCGCGATCTTCGCTTCGGTGTCCGAGAGCTGCGTGCTCACGCTCCCGGCCTCCGACTTCTCCTTCGCGTGCGCGGTGAAGAAGCGGTCGAGGATCGCCTCCGTGAGATCGAGGGCGCGATCGGACTGGGCGCCGAGTGGAGCCGCCGACCACACGGCGACGAGGGCAAGGGCGGCGAGGATCGGACGAGAACGCATACAGCCTCCGAGCAGCGAAGTACAATGGGAGCGGGGAGTCTTCCTCCATAGATATGGCGGCCTCGCCGCCCGGTGTGCAACTTCGCCGGTGGCGGGCGTCTCCATCTCAACCACCTGCCGCCCGAGGATCCCCGTGAACTCGTCCCTGCGCCCGCACCTCCCGCTCGCCCTTCTCTTCAGCATCGTTGCCACTGCCTGCGACGGCGCCGGACCCGAATCGATGGTCAGCGAGGACTTTGCGCGCCCTTCGGCGCCGGCGACGGCCGGGATCGCCGGCGGTTCCGCCGGAGGTGAGGCGAGGAGCCGCGGCATGGCACTCGAGGTGGCCCAAACCGATGCCTTGGCGCCCCTCCCCGCGCAGGACTCGGCCGGCGCCCGGATGCTCATCCGCCGAGGCAACGTCTTTGTTCGCGTCGACTCCCTGGAGGCCGCGATGTCCGCCGTCCGGGCACTCGCGACGTCCCTCGGCGGCCTCATCGGCGACGTCTCGATCAGCGCCGGCGAGATGCAGGTGCGCAGCGCCACGCTCCAGCTCCGGATCCCGGCCGCGCGCTTCGACAACGCGATGACTGGGCTCACCCCGATCGGCCGAGTCGAGAGCAGCTCGGTCTCGGCCGAGGATGTCGGCGAGGAGTTTGTCGACGTGAGCGCGCGGATGGCGAACAGTCGTCGGCTCGAGGACCGGCTCGTCACCCTCCTCGCCACCCGCACCGGCAAGCTCGAGGATGTGCTCGCCGTCGAGCGCGAGCTCGCGCGCGTGCGCCAGGAGATCGAGCGGTACGAGGGGCGGATCCGGTATCTTCGGACGAACGTGGCGCTCAGCACGATCGACGTCACCGTGAGTGAGCACGCACCGTTGGTTGCACCTACTCCCGGACAGAGTGTGATCGGCGAGGCGTTCAAGGGCGCCTGGCGCAATTTCGTTCAGCTCATCGCCTTCGCGATCCGCTCTCTTGGCCTCCTTGTCCCGCTGGCGATCGTCCTCTGGCTCGTCGCGCGTCTCCTCCGTCGCCGGCGGCACGAGTCACCGTGACGAAGCTCGAACCCCTCGACCTTCCGAGGAATCTCGCAACCGTCGCCGACACGCTGCGGCGGATCATCCTCGAGGTGGTGCCCGGTGTTGAGGAACGGATCTACAAGGGGCGCACCTCAGCCGGCTATCACGACCGCCAGTTCGGCGCCTTCTGCGGGCTCTTCACGACGCGCGACACGGTTCGGCTCGAGTTCCCGCGCGGCGTGCGACTCGCGAAGCCGGAGCGGATCGTGAAGCAGGGGCGGTACGTCGAGTTCGCCGCCGGCGCGCGCGTTCCGAAGGCGACAGTGAAACGGGTGCTCCACGGCGCGCTGATGGCGGGACTCTAGATGCGCGCCGCGGCGCTGATCCCACTTCTCGCCGTGCTGGCCGCTCCAGGCGCAGCGGCGCAGTCCATCGAAGAGAACTGCACCTACCGCGCCTGCGCCTACAACATCGTCCCGCTGCTGCGCGGGCTGCGTGTCGTCCGGGGAGAGAACGAGCAGCCGGTCGCGACGCTCGGCTTCCTCTGGACCCGTGACATCAGCGGCGTCTTCGATGCCGCGGCGCAGGACGCCGCCCGGCGCGCGGTGCGCACACGTCGCGTGGCGGCCCTCCTCACCGATGCCGGATTCGCCCTCGCGATCGCTGGCTCGGCGCGCGCGGCGAGCCGCGACCTGGATCGCACGGCGGCCAACCTGATGATCGCCGGCGTGGGGTTCGTCGGCCTCAGCGTCCCGATCCAGTTCCGCGCCGACCGCCACCTGAGTCGCGCCGTGTGGCTCCACAACACACGATTCGCCCGATGATCACGCGCACCTCGCTCCTCCTCGCCCTCGCGTTCGCAGGGCCACTCGGTGCTCAGGGCGGTGGTGCTCCCCTGCCACTTCTCCCACTCCCAGTGAGCGTCGTTCCCTCGACAGGCGCGTGGGCCCCGCGCGGAGAACTCCCGGCAGACCTCGCGCTCGCGACCGACGCCACGCTCGCCGCTGCTGGGATCCGCGTGCGACTTGTGCCGGGCGATTCGGCACGCGGCGCCGAGAGTTACCGACTCGAGATCACGCCGCGGGGAGTCCACCTCTCAGCGCCTCGCGATGCCGGGCGCTTCTATGGGCTCGTCACGCTCCAGCAACTCGTGGACGCGGCCCGCGAGCAGAACGTCGGCGCGCCGCGCCTCGCCGCGATGACGATCACCGACGCGCCGCGCTTCCCGTGGCGGGGACTCCACCTCGACGTCGGCCGCCACTTCGAGCCGGTGCCCTTCATCAAGCGCTACATCGACCTGATGTCGCGTTTCAAGCTCAACACCTTCCATTGGCACCTCACCGAGGACCAGGGCTGGCGCCTCGAGATCAAGCGCTACCCCCGACTCACCGCCATCGGCGGCTGCCGTTCGGAGACGATGCTCGAGAAGCACTTCGAGCCCTATGTCGGGGACGGCACGCCGCACTGTGGCTGGTATACGCAGGAGCAGGTGCGCGACGTCGTCGCCTACGCGACTGCGCGACAGATCACGGTCGTGCCTGAGATCGAGATGCCGGGGCACACCGTCGCCGCACTCGCCGCATACCCCGAGCTCGCCTGCACCGAGGGACCATTCGCGGTGCGCACGACCTGGGGCGTGGACGAGAACATCCTCTGCCCGAGCGAACGCACCTTCGCCTTCCTCGAGGAGGTGCTCACCGAGGTGATGGCGCTCTTCCCGTCGCGGTACATCCACATCGGCGGTGACGAAGCGCCGAAGCGCCGGTGGAAGGAGAGCCCACTCGCGCAGGAGGTGATGCGGCGCGAAGGCCTCAAGGACGAGCTCGAGTTGCAGAGCTGGTTCATCCGGCGCATCGACACCTTCCTCGCGCGCCACGGCCGTCGTCTCGTCGGCTGGGACGAGATCCTCGAGGGAGGTCTCGCTCCGGGTGCCACCGTGATGAGTTGGCGTGGCACCGCGGGAGGGATCGACGCCGCGAAGCAGGGACGCGACGTCGTGATGACACCGAACTCGCATCTCTATCTCGATCACTACCAGGGCGACCCGCGCTTCGAACCACTCGCCATCGGCGGGTTGCTCACGCTCGAGCGCGTCTACTCCTATGAACCGATCCCCGAGGTCCTCACCGCCGACGAAGCGAAGCACATCCTTGGCGCGCAGGGGAATGTCTGGACAGAATACCTGAAGACTCCCGCAGCGGTCGAGTACATGGCCTTCCCGCGCGCGCTCGCGTTGGCCGAGGTCACGTGGAGCCAGCGAGACTCGCGGAGCTGGGACGGATTCGCAGCGCGGCTTCCGTTCGCGCTGCGTTCCCTCGACCGCGCGGGCGTGAACTACCGACTCCCGCACGTGAGCGGACTCGAGCGCGACCTCCTTACTCTTGATTCGACTGCGGTGGTGACGCTCACCGTACCGCTCACCGGCGCGACCATCCGCTACACCCTCGACGGCACTGACCCATCGCCCGCGAGTCCTCGCTACACAGGCCCGTTCACCGTCGCCGTGACCGAAACCGGCGTGCGCGTCACGGCGCGCGCTTTCACCGCCGAAGGCAAGGCGAGTCCCCCGCGCGCCGCGATGTACCGGCGCACCCGCTTCCGCGAGGCCGACGGCGTCGATCCCTCATCGCTCAGGCCGGGCCTCACCTACGCATACGTCGAGGCGCGACTCCGATCCGCCTTCGCAGTGGACACGTTGCCCTCGCTCCGAACGGGAGTCGTCTCCTCGGTCGCGCGGCGCGGGGATGAGCGCCCCGAACTCTTCGCACTTCGCTTCAACGGCTACCTGCGCGTTCCCGACGATGCGATGTACGAGTTCGCGCTCACATCGGACGACGGTAGCGTGTTGCAAGTCGGTGCGACAGTAGTGGTGGACAACGACGGCTTCCACGGAAGCGATGAACGCACCGGGATGATCGCGCTCCGGGCCGGCGCGCACCCGATCACGGTGCGCTTCTTCCAGGGTGAAGGAGGCGTGTCGCTCGACTTGCGCGTGCGCCGGGCCGATGCCGCCTGGGGTCGGGTGCCAGCCAGCTGGTTCGCGCACCGACCCTAAGTCGCTCCACCGCACTCCCCACGGTCGCGGGGTAGAATGAAGGCGATGCGAGTCCGACGCACGCTCCTCCTCACCGGCACCCTCGTGCTCGCGGCCGCCTCGGCTGCCTGGGCCCAGCGCGGTCGCTTCGACGGCGGCATCGACGTCGAGCCGAACGTCCCCTACGACGGCCGCTACACCTTCGTCCGCCTGCAGTACTCGAACCTCGGCGGGCGTGGCGGATGGGCGTTCGACTATCCGGCGATGGAACGGAACTTCATGACCATCCTGAACGACCTCACGAGCGTGCGCCCGCACGTCCGTGGGAGCAACATCCACCTGATGGATGATCCGGCACTCGCGAACTACGTTGTCGCGTATCTCTCCGAGCCCGGCTACTGGCTTCCCACCGAAGCGGAGGCAGCGGGGCTTCGCACCTGGATCAAGAAAGGCGGATTCCTGATCGTCGACGACTTCTTCGGCAATCAGTGGGCGAACTTCGAGCGTTCGATACGGATGGTCCTGCCCGAGGCCCGGATCGAGCGCCTGCAGGTCTCACACCCGATCTTCCACTCCTTCTTCTCCCTCTCGACCTTGGATGGACTGAGCCACCCGCAGGGCGGTGGCCGATATCCTGCGGAGTACCTCGGGATCTTCGAGGACAGCGACCCGCGCAAGCGGCTCACGGTGATCATCAACTACAACAACGACATCGGCGACTATATGGAGTGGTCGGGCCAGGGGTGGTACCCGGTCAACTTCACCAACGACGCCTACAAGCTCGCGACCAACTACGTGATCTACGGCTTGACGCGCTGACCGGCGAGCGGGGACTCGCGGCGACCTCATCGCGGCGCCACCTTCCTCACCTATGCCGCGCCGCGCGCAGGGCACCTGGCTCAAGGCGCGATTCCTCGCGCTCTGGCCGCGGCTCCGCCGGATCCTCCTCGTGGTCACGGCGATCGCCGTCGTCGGGCCTTTTCTGCTGATCCTCCCACTGAACTTCGTTCAGCCGACGACCACGGCGGTGATGCTCCGCCGAACCGTGCAGCGCTGGAGTGCCGGGAAGAAGCCGATCTATCCCGTGCGCGACCTCGTCAGGCGAGACGCCATCTCCCCGTACCTCCGCCGCGCCGTTCTCGCCTCCGAGGATGATCGCTTCTACCTCCACTGGGGCTTCGACCTGATCGAGTTGCAGTCGGCGATCGACCGGGCGCGCCGCGGGCGGAAGCTCCGCGGCGCCTCGACCATCACCCAGCAGGTGGCCAAGAACATCTTCCTCTGGGAGGGGCGCTCCTTCGTGCGGAAGGGCTACGAAGCCTACCTGACCCTCGTGCTCGAAATCTGCCTCTCGAAGGACCGGATACTCGATCTCTACCTGAACCTCGCCGAGTGGGGCGACGGCGTATTCGGCGCGGAAGCTGCGGCGCGCCAACACTACCGAAAGCCGGCCTCGGCTCTCACTCGTGAGGAGGCCGCACGCCTCGCGGCGGTCCTCCCCAGCCCGATTCGCTGGACGCCGCAGGGCCGCGTCGCGGATCGCCGAGCCCCCGAGATCCTCGAGAGAATGGCCGAGCCGGCCCTTCGCGAGCTCGCGCCCACTCCCCGAGGCACCCGACCGTGACGCGGCGCGTTGCTCAACAGGTAGAGCATTTCGGGCGGTCTGCTCGCCTCCCTCAACCGAACCCCGAGTTCCCGATGCGCCGGATCCCCACCCTCGCCTCCGCGCTTCTCCGCATTGCGCCCCTGCTCGTCTTCGCCTCCTGTGGAGGCGGAGACGGTGGCACTGACCCGATCGTGGTGACCTCGGTGGTGATCACCGCCCCGGCGGCACCTCCATCGCTCCGAACCCTGGGCCGCACGGTGCAGTTCACGGCGAACGCGCGCGACGCAACCAATGCGACGATCGCGACGGCGGCGATCGGATGGAGTTCCACGAACACCGTCGCGGCGACGGTGAATGCGTCGAGTGGACTCGTGACCGCCGTTGCCAACGGGACCACGACCATCACCGCGAGCAGTTCCGGCGTGAACTCGACCGGCGTTCTCGTGACGGTCGCGCAGGCGGTCGACACGGTGAATCCTACGCCGGCCGCCGTCGCGTTCGGCGCAATCGGCTCGACGCGGCAACTCGCAGCGACCGCGATCGACTCGTCCGACGCTCCGGTCGCCAGCGCGCCAGCGGTCGCCTGGACCAGGGTCGGCAGCGGTATTGTCGCAAGCGTGAGTCCCACCGGCCTGGCGACGGCCCTCGCCGTCGGCAACTCCGACACCGCGATCGCGACGATCGGCACGAAGAGCACGCGCATCCCGATCAGCGTCACGCAGGTCGTCGCGTCGGTGCTCGTCACCCCAGCGGCGCCCGAGACCCTGAGGACCACCACGCGGACCAAGCAGTACACGGCAAGCCCCCGCGACTCACAGGCGAACGTGATGGGCACCGCCGTCACCTGGTCGAGTACCCTGCCGAGCGTCGCTACCGTGGACGCGAGCACCGGCCTTGCGACGGCGGTGAGTGACGGCAACACCGGCATTGTCGCGACCGCCGCAGGGATCCAAGGACAGCGCACACTCACCGTGCGCCGCTACGCCAACGCCTTCACGATGGCCCCGAGCGCGGCGAGCATCACGACAAGTCTCGGCACGCAGATCTTCACGGGCACCGCGCAGGACAGCATCAACACGAACCTCCCGATCACCTGGACCACGCGGAACGGCGTGATCGTCACAGTGAGCCCCAGCGGCGGTGTCCAGACCACGGCGCGTGCGGTGGCGAACGGCCAGACCTACGTAGTGATGGCTGCCTCCGGTTCGCTTCTCGACTCGGCGTTGGTCACGGTCACCGGTCAGGTACCGCTGGCGCCGGGCACGGCCGACGTGCTCGTCGAGAACTTCCAGTTCCGGAGCGTGAGGAATGGGACCTTCAATTCCGCCGTGGACACCGTCTCCGTCAGCGGGCAAGTCACGTGGACATGGAACTCGGGCGGCACCGGCCACAATGTGAACACGGATGGCTCTCCTTCGTTCACAAGCAGCACCGTCCGGTCAGGTACGAGCACGTACAGCTTCACGTTCGCGAATGCAGGCACCTATCAGTACATCTGCATCCTCCACCCCTCGATGACCGGCCGCATCGTGGTCCGCTGACGCGGCACTGGTCGCCTGAACAGCGGGGGAGTCAATTGCGTAGTCGTACACGCAGCTGACTCCCCCTCTTCGCGTCCGCCGACCATGCGACCCACGCCCCTGCTCCTCCTCGTCCTTCCCGCGGTCCTCGGCGCGCAGGCGCCCGCCGCGACCGTTGCCACGACCGTCGACCCCGCGTCCTTCGCCTCACTGCGTTGGCGGATGGTCGGCCCCGCGCGAGGTGGGCGCGTCACCACCGTCACCGGCGTCAACCAGGACCCCTTCACCTTCTACTTCGGCTCCACCGGCGGCGGCGTCTGGAAGACCACCGATGCTGGCGCTACCTGGAACAATCTCTCCGACGGCCAGATCACCGTGGGCTCGATGGGTGACATCGACGTCGCCGACTCGGACCCGAACGTGATCTACGTCGGCACCGGCTCCGACGGCCTCCGCTCAAACGTCTCGATCGGCAAGGGCGTGTGGAAGTCCACCGACGCCGGCAAGACTTGGAAGCACGTCGGCCTCAAGGACGTCGGAAACATCGGCGGCGTCGAGATCCATCCGACGAATCCCAACGTCGCGTTCGTTGCCGCGATCGGCGACCCCTTCCGCCCCACGAGTGCGCGAGGGCTCTATCGCACACGTGACGGCGGAGCGAACTGGGAGCGGGTCCTCTTCGTGAGCGACTCGACAGGTGCGGTGGACGTCGAGTTCAACGCCGGCGATTCGAGCATCCTCTATGCCTCGATGTGGCGCGCCGAGCGCAAGCCGTGGACCATCGTCTCCGGGGCGATGGAAGGCGGCATCTACCGCTCGACCGACGGTGGCTCCACATGGGCCAAGCTCACGAATGGCCTACCCACCGGTCTGATCGGCAAGAGCAACGTCGCCGTGAGCAAGGCGAATCCGCAGCGCGTCTACGCGCTGGTCGAAGCCAAGCCCGGGATGGGACTCTATCGCTCCGACGATGGCGGCAACTCCTTCGCGCTCGCCTCCGCGAATCCGCAGCTCACGACCCGTTCCTTCTACTACACGACGATTTCGGCCGACCCGACCAACGCCGACGTCGTGTACGCCGGCGCCGAGGGGTATTTCAAGAGCACCGACGGCGGACGTACCTGGCAGACCTTCCGCACGCCGCACGGCGACAATCACGATATGTGGGTGCATCCGTCGAACGGTCAGGTGATGATCCAAGCCAACGACGGCGGCGCAAACGTCTCACTCAACGGCGGCCGCACCTGGAGCACGCAGTACAACCAGCCGACGGCCGAGATCTACCAGGTCTATGTGGACGAACAGTTCCCGTATCGCCTCTACGGCGCGCAGCAGGACAACTCGACGCTGATCCTGCCTTCGCTTCCTGTCACCAGTGGTGGGCTCGACGACCCGGTGCAAGGATGGCGGACGGGTCCTGGGTGCGAGACGGGACCGATCATCCCGCATCCGACCAACCCCGACACCGTCTACGGCTCCTGCAAGGGCCAGTACTCGCGGATGTCGCTCCGCACCGGACAGGAGAAGCACTACTGGGTCGGCGCACAATCGCTCTACGGCAACGCGACGAAGGATATGAAGTACCGTTTCCAGCGCGTTTCGCCGATGGAGCTCTCCCCCTTCGACCCGCAGGTCGTGTACTACGGCTCGCAGGTCGTGCACCGCACGCGTGACGAGGGCGTGACGTGGGAGGCGATCTCCGGCGACCTCACCTGGAATCCTGAGGACAAGCGCGCGAGTTACTCGGGTGGTCCGATCACGGTGGACAACACCGGCGAGGAGTTCTTCTCGACGCTCTACGCGATCCGCGAGTCGCCCCTCGAGAAGGGGGTGATCTGGGTCGGCGCGAACGATGGGCCCTTCCACGTCACGCGCGACGACGGCAGGACCTGGAACAAGATCACCCCACCCGGCCTCGCCCTCGGCGGGCGCGTACAGAACATCGAGCCCTCGCCGCACCGCCGCGGCAGCGCCTACTACTCGGTGCTCCGCTACCAGCTCGGCGACTGGAAGCCCTACATCTACAAGACCGACGACTACGGCAAGAGCTGGAAGCTCCTCACCGACGGCACGAACGGGATCCCCGCCGATGAGCCGACGCGTGTCGTGCGCGAGGATCCGAGCCGCCCCGGTCTCCTCTATGCCGGTACCGAGTTCGGCATCTACGTCTCCTTCAACGATGGCAAGACGTGGCAGTCGTTGCAGTTGAACCTGCCGAACACGCCGATCACCGATCTCAAGGTCCACCACAAGGACGTCGTGATCTCGACGCAGGGTCGGGCGTTCTGGATACTGCACAACGTCGAGCCGTTGCATGAGCTGACGGACGCGCTCGTGCGTCGCCAGGCGCACATCTTCACGCCGCGCCCCAGCTGGCGGATGCGCTACAACGCGGGGTTCGGCGGCCTCGAGAGCGCGCGCGAGAACAGCACGGACCCCGAGTACCCGCCGTCCGGTGCGACGATCGACTACTGGTTCGCGAGCGCGCCCGCCGGCGAAGTCACGCTCGAAGTGGTCGACGCGAAGGGCACCGTCGTGCGCCGTTTCTCGAACCTGGCCGCCGGAGAGCAGCGCGTAGAACCCACTGAGCAGTCGATGCGCGCTCCGATGTGGGAACGCATCGGCACACCGCGTCTTCCAGCAGCGAAGGGGCACAATCGTTTCGCCTGGGATCTCTCGCTCGCCGGTCCGTTCGACGCCTCTTCCGGGCGCGCCGGACGGAACGGCCCGACCATCGTACCCGGTGACTATCAGGTGCGGATCACCTACGGTGCATGGACCGAGACGAGGCCGTTGGTTGTCATGGCCGACCCCCGCGTTGTCGCCGACGGCATCACCCTCCCGGTGATGCAGGAACTCCTCGACCACAACCTCGCGGTGCGCGATCTCGTGACCGACATGAACGGCCTCTCGGCCGAGGTCGAGGCGGCATACCGCACCGCCACCGGCACGCAGAAAGAGCGCGTCGGGGAGATCCGCGCCACGATCCAGTCCGAGCCCTGGCGCTATGGGCGCCCGGGGCTCGCCGCGCACGTGCAGTACCTCTACGGCGCGACGATGCGCGCCGACCAGAAGGTCGGGAATGACGCCAAGGCGCGGCTCGTCGAACTGAAGAAGGAGGTGCAGGACCTCCGCGAGCGATTGAAGCGGGTGGTCGTGATGTAGGGCGCCTCAGCGCACGCGGCGGAGCCGCGCGTGCGTGCTGTCGATCTTGCGCACATAGCCAAGGGTCTCGCGGTAACGCCACCGCGGGACCCTTGGCGCGACCTGCTCGACGTGGAGCCACATCGGCTGCGAGCCCGCGATCACGCGCGCCGAATCCGCCGCGCGACTGATGGTCCCCTCACCGGCGTTGTAGCTGCCGAAGGTGAAGCGGAGCCGGTCTTCGACCGGCACCGCGGACCAGAGCTTCCAGAGATGCCGGTCGTGCATGATCCCGGCCGCGATGTTCCACTCGGGGTCGTCGATCGACGCGAACTCGGGTCGGCGCGTCTGGATGTAGCCGAAGGTGTTCGGCATCAGCTGCATCACGCCTCGCGCTCCGACCCGGCTCGTCGCCGCCGAATCGAGACCGCTCTCGGCGATCCCTTGCGCCTTGAACCACCGCCAGTCGAAGGCGGCGCCGAAGTACCGTTTGGAGTAGCGCCGGAAGGTGTCGTCGTAGCGGTCCTGGGCGCGGACTGCTTCGCGCCGCGCCACTGCGCTCGGCGCGCTCGGCGGAGCAGTCGGCGGAGTCGCCTGTAGAGCGACGAGCGTGACGAAGACCCAGCGCGGGCCCGTCAGTTGAGCGCGCTCCCGACGACGATCGCGATCGCGATGAAGAGGGACGCAATGAAGATCGCGACCGCGATGTTCCCCTTCTGCAGTTCCTCGGGGAAGTTCATCTGCGGCGTGAGATGATCGAAGACGCGGTAACTGAGCCACATCAGCACCACGCCGAGGATCGCGTAGCCGAAGTTCAGGGCGATGATCGAGTATTCCACGTCCGCTCCCGGGGCGTGAGGGTGGTTCCCACGTCGCGAAACCTATCGGTTGCGCTCAGCGGTCGTCGATCTCGGCCAGCGCCTCGATCGCCGCCCGTCGCACATCAGCATCGGGATCGCGGAGCGCCCGGGTGATCGCCGGCACTGCGCTGCGCACGCCGAGGTTGCCGAGCGCCTCGATCATCGCCACCCGCACATCGGCCTCGCGGTCGTCCAGATGCTGGAGGAAGACTGGCGCCAGCGATTCGTCTTCGAAGTCCGTGAGCGCATCGAGCACCGCGAGCATCAACTCCCGGTCGCTCGTGCTCGCCGTGCGCACCAGTGCGGCTGGAGGCGTCTCGAGGTCGTCGAGCGAACCGATCGCGTTCGCCGCGGCGATCGCGAGACCGCGGTCGCTCCCTTCGAGCACCGGCGCGAGCACACCCACCGAACGCGCGAGTCCGAGGTCGCCGAGCGCTTCGATCGCCGCGAGTCGCACCCGGCGGTCACCGTCGCGGGCCACGAGGGCCTCGAGGTCGGACGCGACCGAGGCGTCCTCGATGTTGCCGAGGGCCCACGCGGCCGCGGCCCGCACCGTCGCTGCGTCGTTCGCCAGCGC
>JANPCH010000036.1:0-1777 GCA_031430835.1 Gemmatimonadaceae bacterium | reverse complement strand
CGTTCCCACGAGTGCGGCGCACTGGTCAGGCATCGCCCCGGTACCAGCCGCGCTGATCCGGTCACGCCCGAGCACCCGTTCGGCGCAGCTTGCTCGGCGTGCCGAGTTGCATTCCCGTTTCCGCCGAGCGTACCGTATGGGCATGCCCGCCCTCGACCTCTCGCGCCGCTGGACCCGCGCGGAAGTCCTCGCCCTCCCCGACGACGGGAACCGCTACGAGCTCGTCGACGGGGAGCTGTTGGTGAGCGGGACACCGCGCCCGCTGCATCAGATCGCGGTGCAGGAGCTGAATGAGGTCCTGCGTCCCTACGTGCGGGAGCACGGCGTAGGCATGCTGATGGCGCTGCCTGCGGACCTGGACCTCTCGTCAGACCACATCGTGCAGCCCGATCTCTGGGTCGCCGCGATGCCGCCCGGTGGCCGAATCCGCAGGTGGGAGGATGTCGGTATCCCGCTCCTCGTGATCGAGGTGCTCTCACCGAAGACGGCGAATTTCGACCGCGTCAAGAAGCGCCTGCGATACCAGAACGCCTGCGTGGCGCAGTACTGGATCGTCGACCTCGACGCACGCGTCGTGGAGATCTGGACTCCCGACGCCGACCGTCCCGAGATCGCCGTCGCGACGCTCACCTGGCTGCCGTCTCCTTCGGTCCCCGCGCTCGAGTTCGACCTCCCCGCGCTCTTCACGGCGATCGACGAGGCGTAGTCACCCGCAGCGCGATCTCCAGCACGTGCGCCGGCGCCTGCGTCGGGATGAACCCCGCCTGCAGGCCATCCTTCGCAGTCCTGATCCGCAGCGTGCGGTCACCCGGCTCCGTCGGTGTCCAGAGCACGTCGAACGTGTTCCCGGTATCCATGATCCGAAAGCTCGCCGGCTGTACGCGCCGCTTCGCCGCGGGTAGCTCGGCGCCATCCTGCGCGACCATGGTCCAGGTGTCCAATGAGTCGCCGCGGAAGATCTGCACCCGCTTGGAGTCGTCGGGACTGATGTGCATGAACCGGAGCCGGTACGTGCGGCCGACCTCGAACTCCTGCGGCGCCGGCTGACGCTCCCCGTTCACGACGGGCGGCGGCTGCTCGCCGGCGCCGAGTGAACCGAGGAGGAAGGTGCGATCGGCGTCGCGGTCCCAGGGCATGCCGGGCTCATGGACGAGGAAACCTCCATAGAGTCCAGTGGCCAGCTGATGTCCGGGCTCGCTGTGGACGTGATACATGAACGTGCCCGCGCGGGGCGGCGTCATCCGTACCGTGAGCGAATCCCCCGGTTTGATCGCCGGGATGACGCGACCTGGTCGCCCACTCCAGCTCGGCACACCGTCGGACCAGCTCTCGAGCTCGAGGCCGTGCCAGTGCACGCCGAGCGCGACGTCGGAGTTGTTGAACACGGTGATCTGCGTCGGCTCGCCACGCGTGAGGAGGATGGTGCTCCCGGGGAATCGCACGGAGTCCCTCGCCGGTGGTGTCGCTCCCTCCTGCAGTACGAAGCCGTACGCCGGTTGGTCGCCGAAGACGCGATCGCGCTTGCCGATGTGGAGCCGGAGCGCGCGCCGCGCGACATCGACGGCGCGCCGATGGTCCGGCCGCGGCGTGACGGTGATCCCGAGGATCAGTCCGCCGAGCAGGTCCTCGCCGGTGGCTGCCTCCGGCGCATGGTGCGGCGCGGCTTCGCCGGCGCGCGGTGGCGCCTGCATCCACGACATGTGCTGCATCAGGTGACAGTGGAAGAGCCAGTTGCCGGGCTCGTGAGCCTCCCAGCGGAGCCGCATCGCCGTCCCCG
>JANPCH010000035.1:0-6086 GCA_031430835.1 Gemmatimonadaceae bacterium | reverse complement strand
CCGAGTTCGATCATCGGGCCCGAGGCGTCGATCATCTATCCCAAGGACGCGACGAACCTGCACTACGAAGGGGAACTCGTCCTCGTGATCGGCAAGCGCGCGTCACACGTCACACGGGAAGAGGCGGCAAGCTACGTCTTCGGTGTCACAGCGGGGAACGATGTGAGTGAGCGCGCGTGGCAAGCAAGTGACCTCCAGTGGTTCCGCGCCAAGGCCTCCGACACGTTCGGCCCCCTCGGTCCCGCGCTCGTCACCGGACTCAACTACAACGACCTCCTCCTCCAGACCCGCCTCAACGGCGAGGTCGTGCAGTCGGAGCGGACGAAGGACCTGATCTTCGACATCCCGACGATCATCAGCTACCTGAGCCGCTACGTGACCCTCGAGCCGGGCGACGTGATCTACACCGGCACGCCGCAGACCACGCGACCGATGAAGCCGGGCGATGTGGTGGAGATCGAGATCGAGGGTGTGGGCGTGCTCCGGAACCGCGTGGTCGCCGCGCCCTGATGGATCTTCGGGAGCGGGCCCTGACGCCAAGCTTCACCGAAGGCGCGCTCGCGCCCGCGATCTGGATGCGCCCCGACTCGTCCCTCGCCGCCGCCGGCATCGAGGGCGAGAGTGTCGTCGCGCGGGTGCGGGTGGTCGCGATGCTGCTCCTGATGATCGCGCCGACCTGGAACATCACGCACGCCCCGGAAGTCCCGATCTACGTGGCCGGGTTCGTGGTGACGTTGAGCGCGACGCTCATCGCGATCATCATCTGGCGACTGATCGGCCGCGGTCGATGGCGGCCCTGGGTCGGCTTCGCCTCGAGCGCCTTCGACGTCACGATGGTGAGTACCGCGCTCGTGAGCTTCTACGTCGTCGGTTCGCCGCTGGTCGCGCTCAACTCCAGCGTGACGTTCGAGATGTACTTCCTGGCGATCACCGCGACGAGTCTCCGCTACGACGCGCGGATCTGCATCACCTCGGGGGCGCTGGCGATCGTGCAGTACGGAGGGATGTGGGCCATCGCCGCTTCGCGGGTGGACCTCGCGGACCCGGCCTACGTGGCCGACGCCGGCCCGTACCTCCCGGTGGATCTCGCGACGCGACTCGTGCTGATGGCAATCGCGACGCTCCTCGCGATCACGCTCGTGCGCCGCGCACAGCGACTGCTCTACCTCGCGGCGCGGGATCGGCTCACCGGCCTCTACAACCGCGGCCACTTCGATCGCGCGCTCGACGGCGCGGTGGAGACGGCGGCGCGGAGCGGGCGGCCCCTCGCCCTCGCGATCCTCGACATCGACCACTTCAAGCAGATCAACGACCAGTACGGTCACGCTTCGGGGGACAAGGCGATCCGGACGATCGCCGAGCGGCTGCAGAAAGCGACCCGGCGAACCGACCTCGTCGCCCGATACGGTGGCGAAGAGTTCGTGGTGCTGATGCCGGAAACGCCGCCGGACTTGGCGCTCCTCCGGATGGACGCGATCCGCCTCGGGATCGCCGACGAGCCCCTCGACCTTGGCGATGGACCAACGATCACGATCGACTTCTCGGCTGGCATCGCCGGCACCCCGGCCGATCACGAGACGATCGCGGCGCCGGGGAGGGAAGGGAGCACGCGCGCCGAGCGGTTGCTGCTTCTCGCCGACAAGCGACTGCTCGAGGCCAAGCGCACCGGCCGCGCACGTTGCATCGGCAGTGGCGTGCCTGAGGGACCGCAGATCCCGTGGCGGACTCCCATCAGGAACGCCGAGTAGGTCGTTCGTCCCCTTTTTCAGGAGGAAGTCGTGGACGTCAAGCGCTTCAGTATCGGAACCGCCGTTGGAGCCGTGGTGCTGTTCGGGACCGGATGGGTGATCTTCAACTATCTCTTCGCGGACTTCTACGCAGCGAACGTCGGGTCAGCGACCGGCGTGGATCGCGCGCCCGACGCGCAGATCATGTGGGCCTTCGTCGTCTCGGCGGTCACCTATGCTGCCGCGATCGCCTACGCGCTCGGCCGCAGTGCGGCGCCCTGGACGCTTGCCGAAGGCGCGAAGGTCGGGGCCGTCGTCGGATTCTTGTTGTGGGCGACGGCGGACTTCGGCCTCTATGGCTTCACCAATATCGCCAACCTCAACCGCACGATGGTCGACCCGCTGCTCGAACTGATCCACGGCGCGCTCGGTGGGGCGGCGATCGGGATGACCGGCGCGATGAAGAAGGGCTGATGGCGGCCGCGAAGAAGAAGCGACCCGCCAAGAAGTCGAAGAAGGCCGCGGCCGCTCTTACTCGCGGCCTCGATGCGACCAAGCTCGTGAGCACCTCGCCGCCGTCCGCGGTCGAGGTGCTCGCGCGGCGCATCGGCGACGACGGGGGCGTCGTGCTTGCGACCTATCGCGACCCCCTAGGCAGCCGATGGCAGATCCTCGCGGCACTCCCGATCGACATCGTCGAGCCGACGCCCTACCAGCGCGACCTCTCCGAGACCCACGTTGCGCGGCTCGCCGATGCGATCGACAAACTCGATCGCTTCCTCGACCCGATCGTCGCGGTACCAGCGGAGAAGGGGAAGTACTGGTCCCCCAACGGATTTCACCGCCTCGGTGCGATGAAACAACTTGGCGCCAAGGCGATCGTCGCCCTCGTGGTGCCAGAGCCCGAGGTCGCGCATCGCATCCTCGCGCTCAACACCGAGAAGGCCCACAACCTCCGCGAGAAGTCCCTCGAGGTTTCGCGGCTCGCCCAGGCGCTCAGCGACCTGGACCCGAGCGCGACCGAGAAGAGCCACGCCGAGATCTTCGAGGAATCAGCGTTCATCACGCTTGGGCTCTGCTATGCGGAGAACGGGCGGTTCTCCGGCGGCGCGTACCACTCGATCCTCAAGCGGATCGACCAGTTCTCGAGTGCGAAGCTCCCCGCCGCCCTCGTGGTCCGGCGTGAGCGCGCGACCAAGTTGCTGGAACTGAACGAGTACGTGAACGAAGCGGTGAAGAAGCTCAAGGAGAAGGGACTCGAGAGTCCGTACCTCAAGGCCTTCGTGGTCTCCCGGATCAACTACCTGCGGTTCGTGAAGGAGAAGCACCCCGATTTCGACGAGACGATCGAGAAGCTCCTCGGCGCCGCCAAGCGGTTCAATGTCGCGAACGTGAAGGCGGATCAGGTAGCAAAGAGTGGTGGGGCGCCATCGAGTGAGGAGTAGGACCGTGCCGTGGCGCGGTGGGACGAGTAGCGTTCGGCATCTCCCGGGCGGTGGCACCGGCGGGGGATGACGGGGTAGGGAACACCAGGGTCCCACGAGCGATACCGTGCGCAAGATGATGCTCCTTCCCACACGTCGGCCGAACCTCGCGTCGAGCGGTCTTGGCGCGTCGATGAGTGTTGCGGTCCACGTCGCCGCGATCGCGGCGATCGCCCTCGGGCCGAGTGTCGCCGAGCACGTGGCCTCGTTCGACGAGATCCTGCCGCAGGGACTCAGCTTCCTTGTCCCGCCGAGCACGAGTCCCGAGTCCCCGTCAGCCGCGATGCAGTTCCAGCCACAGCTCGACGCTTCGCTCAAGGGGGAGATCGAGGGGGAACGCACCTCGGGATTCGAGCAACTGCGCGGCGGGGAGAACCCCGGCTCAGGCGCGTCCGGCGTACCCTCGACCGTCGCCCTCGACGCGCCTGCGGCGAGCCCGGCCGAGGAGTACGGCGAGTACTTCACGATCGTCGACGTGGACTCCGCCGCCGTGCGCTATCCCGAGAGTGCGGCGCCGGTCTATCCCCCCGAGCTGATGGCGAAGGGCGTCGAGGGCTACGCCGCGCTCCGCTTCATCGTGGACTCGACTGGCCTGATCGACCTCGCGACCGTCGAGGTGATCGAGGCGAGCCGTCCCGAGTTCGCCCGCGCCGTGCGCTCGTCGATGCCGCAGATGCGGTTCCGCCCGGCGCTGATGGGCACGACTCCGGTGCGCCAGCTCGCCGAACAGATCTTCCGGTTCAGGGTGCAGCCGGCGCCGATCATCCCCCTCCCGTTCAAGCCGAACGGGTTGGCGGGACGAGCGCCGCCGACGTGACGAGGGACTCGTCACCTTTTCCCGGGGTCACTCGTCCTCCCTGATGCCAGCAGGTGAGCCTCAGGAGGGACGAAGTGGAACCAAGCTACATCTTCAGCGATCGTGCAGAGGCAGGGCGCGCTCTGGTGCCCCTGCTCCGTGACCACGCTGGACGCGCGGGCGTGATCGTGCTCGGCGTCGGGCGCGGCGGCTTGCGCGTTGCCCACGAGGTCGCCAGTGGGCTCGATGCCCCGTTGGACCTCCTCTCGGTGGGGCGCATCCGGATGCCCGGCCACGACTACATCACGATCGGCGGCGTGACCACCGACGGCGCCTGTGTGCTCGACAAGTCGCGGATCGCTGCCGGGCAGCTCTCCAACGAGCAGGTCGCCGGCGCGCGGGCAGACGCCGAGCGGGCACTCGTCGCGCGTGAGGCACGGTTCCGCGCAGGACGGCCTCCGATCGAGGTCTTCGGCCGGGTCGCCGTGCTGGTGGATGATGGGATGGCGAGCGGCAGCACGATGCGCCTGGCCTGCGCGCTGGTGCGCACACGGCGGCCACACGTCGTCATCGTCGCGAGCCCGGTGGCGTCCGAGGATGCGTGCAATGCGCTCGCCGGCCTCGCGGACGCGGTGGTGCATCTTGCGACGCCGGTGCCGATCGGGAATGTCGCGCTTTGGTATCAGGACTTCGCGACGCCCGATGATGGGACGGTGCGGGCGATGCTCCACGGGATGCTCCCCAGCACCGTTCCGCAGAGGCGGAGCGCGGGGAGTTTCCCGAGGGTGGCCGCCGCCAGCTAGCGGAGTCGCTGGTCAGGCGCATCTTTTGGCGGGAACAGCACCCCCTTCCGCCGAGTGACCCGTGCGCACTGTCCTTCGACCCGCCGCTGCCGTAGCCGTCCTCCTCCTCGCGCTGACCGCCCTCGCCCCCCAACAGGGCGCCGAGTACGACCTCATCATCCGGAACGGCCGCGTCCTCGACGGTACCGGCAACCCCTACATCTTCGCCGACGTCGGGATCCGCGGTGACCTGATCGCGAAGATCGGTGATCTGCGCACGGCCCGTGCGCGCCGCACGATCGACGCGGCCAGCCAGTACGTGACGCCGGGCTGGTTCGCGATGCACGAACACATCGAGCCCGACATCCTGAGCGGGCAGGGAACGCTGCCGAACTTCACGACGCAGGGCTTTACGACCGCGGTCGTGGACGCCGATGGGCGGAGTGCCGTGTGGCCGCTCACGAAGCAGAAGGCCGACTTCGAGCGGGCCGGCACCGCGCTCAACCTGATCCCCCTCGTCGGACACGCGACGGTGCGGGCGCTCGCGATGGGGCAGGACTTCCGCCGCGAGGCGACGGCGGCCGAGATCGAGAAGATGAAGGGCTACGTGCGGCAGGGCATGGAGGACGGGGCCTTCGGACTCAGCACCGGTCTCGAGTACTCACCCGGCCGCTGGGGAACGGAAGCCGAGGTGCTCGCGCTCGCCAAGGAGGTCGCGCCCTACGGCGGCCACTACCAGTCGCACCTACGGAGCCAGGGGCAGTACCCCAAGTGGCAGACGCCGAGCACCGCCGAGAAGCAGCTCTCGAACATCGATGCGGTGACTGAGGCGATCAACATCGCCAAGGAGGCCGGGATCCCCTCGATGCTTGACCATCTCCACCCCAAGGGTCCGCGCGAGTGGGGCTCGGGGAAGGTCATCACCGGGCTCGTCGACCGTGCCTGGAAGGACGGCCTCGAGGTCTACATCAACATGCATTCGTACGAAGCGTACGATGAGACGATCGTCCTCGTGCCGCGCTGGTCGCTCATTAAGAAGCAAGTCAAGCACCTCGGGCAGTTCGACAGCTCGCACCCGGAGGCGGACTACGCCGACATGCGCGGCTCACTGCGCCGCCGACTCACGATCCCCGACACTGCGCGCCTCATCCGCGCCGACATCGCGTACGAGATCGATCGCGGCGGCGGGCCCGCCGGCCTGCTGGCGATGGATTATCCCGACAAGACCTGGGTCGGGAAGACCCTCGCCGACATCGCCAAGATGCGGAATGAGGACCCGGTCGAGACGGCACTCTAC
>JANPCH010000034.1:0-93690 GCA_031430835.1 Gemmatimonadaceae bacterium | reverse complement strand
TGTTCTATGACCGCCTTGGGGAGCAGGTCGCCAACGAACTGGTGGAGTGGTTCAACCAAGTGGACGCTACCTACCGCTCGGACCTTCGGGAGATCAACGAGCTGAACTTCGCGCGATTCGGCGCGGAGTCCGGGCGAAGCTTCGCGGAGATGGACGCGAAGTGGGAGAAGCGCGTCGCGGCCTTGGACGCGAAGTGGGATAACCGTTTCGCGGAGATGGACGCGAAGTGGGAGAAGCGTTTCGCGCAGATGGACGCGAAGTGGGAGAAGCGTTTTGCAGAGTTGGAGAAGAAGGTCGACGTTGGCTTCGCCCAGCAGGAAGCGAAGATCGAGCATCTCTTCCGCGAGCAGATGCGCTTCCTCTACCTCGCGCTCGCCGCGCAGATGGCGCTGATCGCCGGGCTCTATCTGAGGTGAGACGGCGGACGGCCGACGGCAGGTCGGAGCGGGTGAAGGGCGGAGCGAATCCTCGCGCGTAGCGAGAGACGCCGCGCCCTTGCGGCGGCTCGAAGCGTGTAAGCGCGTGGATTCGCGAAGCCCTCACCCGCCCCGACCGCGCCCACGAGCCGACAGCGCGAGCCGAGAACGACTCAGGCCGCCGTCCGCTCCCCCGCTATTCGATCCAAGTCATCGAGCCCGACCAGCACGTCGCGCGGCTTCGACCCATCCGGCGGCCCCAGGATCCCAGCGAGATTCAGCTGGTCGATGATCCGCGCCGCCCGGCCGTAGCCGATCTTGAGACGCCGCTGCAGCAGGGACGTCGATCCCCCCTGATGCTGGACGCAGACCTCCGCGGCCTCGCGGAAGAGCTTGTCGCGATCCGTCGGATCGTCGGTCGCGTCATCACCGGCGCCGGCCTCGAGCGCCTCGCGCGCCCGCACCGCCTCAAGCACATCGGCCTCGCCGGAGTGCTCCGCGATCGCGATGAGCCCCTGCGCCTCGAGCGCCGCCTTTCGTGCCCTCTTCCGCTCCGCGTACCACTGCATCAGGCGCTCGGTGTCCTCGTTGGAGAGGAACGCCCCCTGGAGCCGCGCCGGTTCGCTCTTCCCCGGCGGGATGAACAGCATGTCCCCGTTGCCGAGGAGTGACTCCGCCCCCATCCCGTCGATGATCGTCCGACTGTCGATCTGGGAGGCGACGCGGAAGGCGATCCGGCTCGGGAAGTTCGCCTTGATGAGCCCGGTGATCACATTCACGCTCGGCCGTTGGGTCGCGAGCAGGAGGTGGATCCCGATCGCGCGCGCCTTCTGGGCCAGCATCGCGAGCGGGGTCTCGACCTCCGCCGCCACCGTCATCATCAGGTCGGCGAGCTCGTCGATGACCACCACGATGTAGGGCAGGACGCCGGCCTTGTATTCGCGGTCCTCGAACCCGACGTTCGGGTCCTTCGGCTTCCTCAGTGCGGCGCCGCCACGGACCTTCGTATTGAAGTCCTGGATGTTGCGCGCCCCGTTCTCGGCCAGCAGGGCGTAGCGCTCCTGCATCTCGAAGACGGCCCACTTGAGCACCGAGGCCGCATCGCGGTTGTCGGTCACGACCTTGTGGCGCAGGTGCGGCAACTCATTGTAGACCGAGAGCTCCACCATCTTCGGGTCGACCATCAGGAACCGCAGCGTCTTCGGTGTGTGCCGGTAGACGAGCGAGGTGATGATCGTGTTCACGCAGACCGACTTCCCCGAGCCGGTCGCGCCGGCGATGAGGAGGTGCGGCATCTTGGCGAGGTCGGCGATCACCGCCCGCCCCTCGAGGTCCTTTCCGAGTCCGATCGGGAGGGCCATCGGCTTGTGCTGGTACTCGTGACTCTCAAGCATATCGCGGAAGGCGACCATCTCGGGCACCGGGTTCGGCACCTCGATGCCGACCGCTCCCTTCCCCGGGATCGGCGCGACCACGCGAATGCTGGGCGCGCGCATCGCGAGGGCCAGGTCATTCGCGAGGTTGGCGAACTGACGGACCTTCACCCCTGGAGCGGGTTCGATCTCGTATTGCGTCACGGTCGGACCGGTCGTGCGACCGGTCAGGATCCCCTCGACCTTGAAGGTCCGCAGCGAGTCGATGAGCTTCGCGCCCATCAGGTCGAGTTGGGCCTTGCTGGCGTCGAGATTGCGCTCGAGTGCGGGAGTCAGGAGCGTCGGGGAGGGCAGGTCATCGCTCTCCAAGGTGGAAGGTGGAAGGTGGAAGGTGGAAGGCACTGCAACGGCGCCTCCGCTCTCCTCTCCTTTCCCCTTTCGTGCGCGCTTCGAGCGCGCGGCAGCGAGGTCGGTCACGACGACCGCGTCATCCAACCGAAGCGCGAGCTGGGTCTTCGGTGGCACGGTGTCGGCGGTCGCGCCGAGGCCCATCAGGGCAAGATCGAGCGCGGGCATCTCGCGGGCGTCCGGCTCGAGGGACTCGGCCTTGGTGAGCGATGAGGGGTCAGATGCGGGGGTGGGAAGATCGCTTCGCCGCCCGACGGAGACGAGCGCCCGCAGCGGATTCCAACCGAGGGTCGCGGCCGTGAGCACACTCACCGCGAGGACCACGACGAACCACGCCCCTACACGGCCGAGCACCTCGGCGATGTAGAAGGCGGAGAGGGAACCCCAGAGCCCAGCGAGTTGGTCGGGCGTGCCGGCGGGTACGGAGCCGAGGCGCGCGAGGCCGGCGGCGACCGGCACCACGAGCACGAGGCCCCAAGGCAGCAGGTCAACGTGCGCGCCACCGGTGCGTTGGAGTCGGCCCAGGTAGCGCAGGCCGTGCACGGCCGGGATCAGGGGCACGATGGCCGCCGCGAGAGCACCAACGAGTCCCAGAATGGACCAGCGGAGGCAGCCGCCGACCGGACCGAATGATCCGCCCGCGACGCTGCAGGATTCGAGGCCGCTCGGCGTGCGACCGAAGAGGAGCGCGCCCGCGATGAAGAGGGCGCCCACGAGCAGCACGATCCCCCTGATCTCCGAGCGCAGCGGCGTAGGAATCGGCGGTTCGACCACCCGAGCAAGCGAGCTGCCTTCGGCGGCGGACTTGGTTGCCGGAGCGCGAGAACGCCGCGGGGGTGGGGCGAGGGGGGATTCGAGGAGGAGCGCGTCCTCCTGAGGCTGCTTGCGCGGCATCAGACTCGGGGTGCAGGGGTCACCCCGAATGACGAGTCGGGCGCGGTTCTGGAAACGAACCGCGCCCGGGCCCTCCTAGCGTCGGCCGAACGCCAATCCAGCCCCCATCGTCAGCGCGGAGACTTCTTGTTCGACGCCCCAGACGTTGAAGCGTTCGATCCGATAGCCGAGCATCGCGGTGAGCGGGAACTTCGACCAGCTCCAGTAGAGGTTGGTCTCGCCATCCCAGCCTTCCAGCGTAGGATCGTTGGCTGGCTTGCCCGGGATCCCCACGTAGTAGCCGGCACGAAAGCCAAACGTGAATCCGGTGTTTCCCAGGTTCCCACGCGAACGGAAGCCGCCCCGCGCGAAGGCGTACGTCGAATCGAACGGCAGGAAAGTGACCGGATTATACCCGGTGCGCATCACGTACGCCGCATCGATCGAGAAGCGCCGAGAACCGATGAGGATCCCGCCCTCGGTGTAGGTGAGGCCGTCGGCCTCGCCGATCATCCGGCCAGTGAGTCCGATGCCGCCGTTGCGCGGCATCAGCAGCACCTCGAAACCCTTGAGGGAGGCCGACGAATCGCTGATGCCGCCGTTCGAAGTTCGGACCTCGGCGCTGTGCATCAGACCGAAGAGGAGGAACTGCACCGGCGACACTCGCTTCGGGGTGAAGGCAGTGTCGGTCGTCGCTGCGGGGGCAGGCGCCGGAGCAGCCTGTGCCGCTGCGACAGTGGGAAGCAGGAAGGCGAGCGCGAGGCGCGCGAAGGGTCGCATCGTCATGTTAGCGGCCCTCGATGGCGACGCGCATCGAGACTCGGTACGCAGCGATCCGGCGGCGATTCTCCGCCTCGGCGTCGGTCACCGCCCTTCGATGATCCTCTCGGGCCCGGGCGTTGGCGAGGATGTTCTCGCGACTGGGTGTCCCCTTGTCCTTCCAGAGTGCGAAGGCGGTCGCCCCGATCATCGCCACGCCGATCATCGTGGCGCGGCTGTCGGTGCCGTACGCTGACTTGAGGGCCGGGTCGATGGTGCGACCCTGGCTCGCGATCGCGAAGGTCAGCGCCGTGTAGAATATCCCGGTGAATGCGGTGCGGACGCGCGGCGGCTTGCTCGACTCGGGCTTGAGCGACTTCTCGTCAAAGGTCGGCGGCGGACTCAACACCGGCACCTCGCCAGTCGCCGTCCCCTTGTTCGTGTACATCACAGAGTCCCGTGTCACGGTGTCGATCGCGGTGACGATCAGGTTGTACTCGCCGGTCGAGAGGAGCGTCTTCGTGCCGTCGTGTGCCCGATAGGCGAGCCGCCCTCTGGTGGTGGCGGTCGCCGAATCGTGCAGCACGGCCTCGCCGCCCGCGAGGGGCGCGATGCGCAGGTAGAAGACCGCGGGGCGAGTCGAGATGACATCGACGAAGCCACGACCGTCGGTGCCGATGAGGATCGATTCCTCCGCGTGCTTGACGGCGACCGCAAAGGTCTGCGAGCGGGCCACGGCAAAGAGGGAGTCGAGACCGGGCCACCGGACGTCGGTCGGCAGCACCGCCTCGGGATCGAGCTTGATCAGCGCCTGCAAATGGACCATCGCCGAGTCAGGCTTCTGCGAATCGGCCTCGTCGGGGAAATACGCCGCCGCCATCACGCTGCGGAGTTCGATCAGCTGCGGCTTCGTCATCGCCGAAGTGAAGGCGAAGATCTCCTGACCGCGACGCACAGCGTCGGCGAACTTGAGGTCGTTGATGTCGGCCTTCACGCGATCGATGAGATCGCGGAACTGGGCCTCGGCTGGTGTGGCGCCGAGAGCGAAGAAGAGCGTGACGATCAGTGGCGTGCGCAGGCGACGCTTGAGCATTCGATCCTCGATTGATGCCGCAGTGGGGGTGCTACTGACAGCGGGGAGCCCGGACCCCGACGGTGGTCGTCTGGCCGGGGATGACGACAACTGTCGTGTCCCAATCAACGCAGTTCTCCGCCCTGATCGTCAGGCGTACCGGCCCCGACGGAACTTCGAGATTCAGTACGCCACGCGCCGAGCCGATCGGTCCGTGGACTTTGTCGTTGATGGAGAGCACGGCAAAGGGAAGACGAGTACCTATGCGGACTCGTCCCGGCCCGGTGGGAACGGGCTCCGGTTCGGGCGCCGGCGGCGTGGGCGCGGGCGGGGCGACGACCACCAACGTCTCGACCCTTACCGGAGGTGGTGTCACTGGTACCGGAGCAGGTTCGACGACGGCCGCCTTGGCGGGCTCCGGTGCGGCCGACTTCGGCTCCTCGACAACGGCCTTCGCAGGTGCTTTGGTCGGTGCCTTCGCCTTCGCCGGCACCTTGGTCGGAGTCTTGGTCGCTGCAGGCGGCGCCTTCGGCGTGTCGACCACGGCGACGGGTGGCGGCACCAAGGCCGCCGCCGCAGCGGCGGCAGCGGCGAGGGCGGCGCTGTCCGGTTGAGTCGGAACGGGAGCCGGCTGCGCAGTAGCGATCGGTGACACCGACTGCTTTGGAGCGAGGCCGACGAGATCCGGGCGCAGGACCGCAACGCCGGCGCCGGCGCCGATCACCAGAAGCAGCGACAGTATCCACGGCAGTGCCGACCGGCGCGCTGGTGCGGGGGCGGGAACCGGCCGCGCGGCGAGTCGGGGCGTCGGCCCACGTGGATCGACCGCCGCCGGAGCTCCCCCTGCCCCCACCCCGACGCCTGAGCGACGCGCCTGCGTCGCCTCGGCGGCCTGCGTCTTCCTCTTCTGCGGGATCGGACTCAACGGCACACTCATCCGCGGCTGATGCGCCGCGCCGCTCTTGGCGAGCGAGATGATCTGCGTCCGCACCTCGGCCTCGACCTTCGGCGACACCGCACCGAACGCCGTGACCGCGTCGGCGAGCGTGGGATACCGTTCAGCGACCGACTTCGCGAGCATCCGCGAGACGCACAGCTCCAGCGCCGGCGGGATCTCTGGGCGGATGCTACGGATCGGCGGGACCTCGTCGATGAGGTGCCCGCGCATCACCTCGGCGATCGTCGGGCCGTTATACGGCGTCCGGCCAGTGAGAAGCTCGAAGGCGACGATGCCCAGGGCGTACTGGTCCGAGGCCCCGCTGACCGGCTGGCCGTTGAATTGCTCGGGACTCATGTAGTACGGTGTCCCGATGAGCGTGCCCGACATCGTGAGGCCGTGCCCGTCGTCCATCTTCGCGATGCCGAAGTCGGTGACGACGAGCCAGCCATCCTGGTCGAGCATGAAGTTCGCCGGCTTCACGTCGCGGTGGACGACGCCGCGCTGATGCGCGTAGTGGAGCGCCGTGCCGGCGTTCGCGATGATCGTCTGCACGAACGGCACGGACTGCGCGCCCGACTCACGGATCACCGAGTCGAGGGAGCGCCCCTCGATGAACTTCATCACGAAGTAGGCGAGATCAGGATCGTCGCCGACCGCGTAGACGGCGATGATGTTCGGATGGCTGAGGGCGGCGGCGGTCTTCGCCTCGCGCTTGAATCTCTCGAGTGCGTCGGGGGAGTTCGTGAGCGCGGGGGACATCACCTTGATCGCGACCTTGCGGTCGAGTGCCAGGTCGAGCGCCAGAAACACGGACGCCATCCCGCCGGAGCCGAGCTCCGCGTAGATGTCGTAACGACCGATCGTCGCGCGCCGAAGGCGCTCGATCAGTGGTTCCGAACCTGCTGCGGTTCCCGCAAAGACATCGGTGGTCACTGGCCGACCTCCGTCAGAACTGCGAATTGCAAACTTGGTGACGCCCATCACAAACGTCAAGAAAGAGCGGTCCGGGGAGGCCCCGTTCCGCGAACTCTCCAATATCAGACGATTTCCCCACGAAAACAGCAAGTTCCGAGCCGTCAGGCACCCGGGACGGGAGTCGAGAGCCGGGCGATCAGACCCCCATCTACGAGTGTCGGAACGAGCGGGCTCACGTCTCGCTGGAGGGCGAACCGGACATCCTCCCCAAACCCCGCCGCTTCGAGGGCGACAGCGTGCGGTGTTTGGGCTAAGTCCACCTCCTCACACGGCTCAGGCGCGATGCGCGCTCCGACGCGCAACGCGTCACCGGCGGAGAGGGCCCAGGCGATCGACCGGGCGCAGCACAGGTCCTCGACCGCCGGTTCCCCGGCCTGACCGGCGGCGAGCAACGTGACGCCGCTCACACGTGGGAGCGCCTCTCGGAGGGCGGCGACCACTGCCGATCGGTTGCGATACGCCGCCACGATCACCAACGCAGCGTGTCGCGCCGCGACGAGGGCCTGTGTCCCATTGGTCGTCGTCGTGATGACCACCCTGCCCCGGACGCGGGCCGACGAATATTCGACGGGAGAGTTGCCGAGTTCTTCAGCCCTTGCGAACGCCTCCTCCGGTGAGGCGAGTGCCACGACGGCCAGTCCGCGCAGGGCCGCCGGATCGGCGTCCTGCCACCGCTCGATGATCAGGGGCCGGGCTTGGGGGTGAAGAGGTCCGCCCCCTCCTGCTCGAGGAACTTCGTGTGGACCTCGCCGGAGATGAACTTCGGATGGTCCATCAGGGTGCCGAGGAAGGGGATCGTCGTCGTCACGCCCTGCACGATGAAGGTGTCGAGCGCGAGTCGCATCTTCGCGAGCGCCTCGGTGCGATCCACGCCGTGGACGATCAGTTTCGCGATCATCGAGTCGTAGAAGGGCGGCACCGAGTAGCCGGCGTAGACGTGCGTGTCCACGCGGACGCCATTCCCGCCCGGCATATGGAAGACGTCGATCCGACCCGGACTCGGTTGGAAGTTCCGCGCCGGGTCCTCGGCGTTCACGCGGCATTCGATCACGTGCCCGCGGAGCGGCGGCGTCTCGGTCATCGACATCTTCTCGCCAGCGGCGATCCGGATCTGTTCCTTCACCAAGTCCACCCCGGTGAGCATCTCGGTGACCGGATGCTCGACCTGGATCCTGGTGTTCATCTCCATGAAGTAGAACGACCCGTCCTCGTCGAGGAGCATCTCCATCGTGCCGGCGCCCACGTAGTCGATCGCCTTGGCTCCCTTCACGGCGGCGTCACCCATCCGCTTCCGCAGATCGGGCGTCATCACCGGGCAGGGCGCCTCCTCGACGAGCTTCTGGTGGCGGCGCTGCACCGAGCAGTCGCGCTCCCCGAGGTGGATGACGGTGCCGTGCGTGTCCCCTAGGATCTGGAACTCGACGTGCCGCGGCCGATCGAGGTACTTCTCCACGTAGACGGCGCCGTTGCCGAAGGCCGAAAGGGCCTCGGAGCGGGCGAGCTGGAAGGAGCGGGCGAAGTCGTCGGCGGCGCGGGCGACGCGCATCCCCTTCCCGCCCCCGCCGGCCGAGGCCTTGATGATGACGGGGAAGCCCATCTGTTCGGCGAAGGCCAGCGCCTCTTCCACGTCCTCGACCGGGCCGGGGGTGCCGGGGACGACGGGCACGTTGTTCGCGATCATCGCCGCGCGGGCGGCGGCCTTGTCCCCCATCGTGCGGATCTGGTGCGGTGTCGGGCCGATGAACGTGATGCCACTCGCCGCACAGGTCTCGGCGAACTCGGCGTTCTCCGCGAGGAATCCGTAGCCGGGATGGATCGCGTCGGCGCCGGTGATCTCGGCCGCGGCGATGATGCGCGGGATCCGGAGGTAGGAATCGCGCGCCGGCGCGGGGCCGATGCAGACGTCGTCGTCGGCGAATCGGACGTGCAGCGACTCGCGGTCGGCCTCGGAGTAGACCGCGACCGTCTCGATCCCGAGTTCACGACACGCCCGGATGATCCGCAGCGCGATCTCGCCGCGGTTGGCGATGAGGATCTTCCGGAACACCTAACGCGCGCCCTGCTTCACCTGGCTCCAGTCGCCGTCGGAAGTGCCGGCGATCCCCTGGACCTTGAGCGCGAACTCGCTCGGGCTGGTGGACGCATTGAGCGCCGCCTCATACGAGATGACGCCCTGCTTGTACCAGTTCATCAGCGACTGGTCGAAGGACTGCATCCCATATTGCACCGTGCCCTCGCGGATGAGGTCGGGGATCGAGAGGGCCTTGGAGGCGTCGCGGATGTTGTCGGCGACCGCGGCGGTGTTGACGAGGATCTCGCAGGCGGGGATGCGCCCCGGCTTGTCGGAACGCGACACGAGGCGGAGGCAGACGACGGCCTGCAGCGCAGTGGAGAGCTGGAAGCGGATGTCGGCCTGCTCGTGCGGCGGATAGAACGACATAATGCGGTTGATGGTCTGCGTCGCGTCCATCGTGTGGAGCGTCGAGAAGACCATATGGCCGGTGTCGGCCGCCTTGAGCGCGATCTCGAGCGTCTCCAAGTCGCGGATCTCGCCGATCATGATGATGTCGGGGTCCTGCCGGAGCACGCGACGAAGCGCCTGCGCGAACGACACGGTGTCGGTCCCCACCTCGCGCTGGTTGATGTGGCACTTGATGTCGCGATGCAGGAACTCGATCGGGTCCTCGATCGTGATGATGTTCGCGTGCCGATTCTCGTTCACGTATTGCATCATCGTCGCGAGGGCCGTCGACTTGCCCGAGCCGGTGATCCCGGTGACGAGCACGAGGCCGCGCGGTCTGAGGGCGATCTCCTTGAGGATCTCGGGGAGGTTCAGCTCCTCCATCGAGAGGGCCTGGAAGGCGATCGCGCGGAAGGCGTAGGCGAGGGAGCCGCGCTGTTGGTAGACGTTCACCCGGAAGCGGCCGACGCCCGGCACGCCGATCGCGAAGTCGGCGTCCTTCGACTCGTCGAACTCGCGCCGTTGCTTCGGCGGGATGATCTGCTCGCCGATCGAACGGAGGTCCTCCGGGCGGAGCGCCGGCAAGTCCATCGCGACGAGGTCGCCGTTGAGTCGCATCGTCGGGGGGCGACCGATCTTCAGGTGCAGGTCGGACCCGCCCTGCTGGGCCATCGTTTGGAGGACGATCTTGAAGTTGTAAGGCGCTGCCGGAGGCGCCCCGGCGGCGGGCACCGTGGTCGTCGTCGCGGCGGGCGCGGGGGCGGCCGGGGCCTTCGGGACGTCAGCCATTCGCGTTCACCCGGAAGAGGACCTGGCCGTACTCGACGGGGTGGGAATCGGTGGCGTTCATCTCCACGACGGTTCCCGCGACCTCGGACTCGATCTCGTTCATGATCTTCATCGCCTCGATGATGCAGAGGACCTGCCCCTTCTTGATCTGCTGACCGACGGTGACGTAGGGCTTCGCGCCGGGCTCGGGCGCACCGTAGTAGGTGCCCACCATCGGTGACTTCACGTCGGTGAGGTTCCCCAGCGGCGCGGCCGCTGCGGCGGGAACGGGCGCCACCGCCACGGGGGCGGGGGCAACGACCGGGGCGGCCGGGGCAGTCATCACGGGTCCGGGACTCGCGTACTGCACGGCGCCACGCGCAGTCGGCGTCTTGCTGAGCCGGATCCGCAGCCCCTTGTCGGAGGAGATCTCGAGCGAGTCCACGGTCGACTCGTCCAGCATCTCAAGCAGCTTCTTCACGTAGCGGAGGTCGATCATTCCGAGGCAGATGGAAGGTGGAAGGTGGAAGGTGGAAGGGGATGACCGCCTCCCTCCTTCCCTCCCGCGCGGCACAGCGGACCACGCACCTACAACTGCACCAGCGACCGCTCGAACGAACTCAGCACCACCGGGCCTTCCGGCGTGAGCACCACGTCGTCCTCGATCCGGACCCCGCCCCAGCCATCGAGGTAGATCCCCGGCTCGATCGTCACGACAGCGCCGGCCGCGAGAATGGACTCTGCGGTCTTGGCGAGTCGCGGCGCCTCGTGCACTTCGAGTCCGATCCCGTGCCCCAACGAGTGCCCGAAGGCCTCGCCGAAACCGAGGCGGTCAATGTAGTCCCGCGCGAGCGAGTCGGCATCCCGTCCCCGCATCCCATGCCGAATAAGGGCCGAAGCGCTCCCGTTGGCTTCCCGAACCGCCGCGTGGATCTCGCGCTGACGCTCGGTCGGCGGCGCGCCGACGACGAAGGTCCGCGTGAGATCGGAGCAGTACCCGCCGACCAGCGCCCCGAAATCGATCAGCAGAAGGTCGCCTCGCGCGATCCGCTGCGCGCTTGCCCGAGCGTGCGGCAGCGCCGACCGCGCGCCCGCCGCGACGATGGTCTCGAATGGGAACCCCTCGCTCCCCGCCGAGCGGAGCTCGAACTCCAGCCGCCCTGCCACCTCGAGTTCGCTCGCGCCCACCGAGATGTGCGGCAGCGTGCGTTCGAGCGCGCGTTCAGCGACCTGCACGGCGGTCCTGATGAGGTCCACCTCAGCAGACTCCTTCGACTCTCGCAGGACCTCGACGAGATTCTGCGCCGGACGCCAACGCCAGCGCGACCCCTCGCTCGCCGCGTCGAGGAATCGTGCAGCATCCTGATGCGTGACGTGGACGCTCTCGAATGCGAGCACTTCCACCTCCGGCAGCGCGGCGAGCACACTCCAGAGACCGGTCCAGAGTGAGGCCCGCTCGATCACGCACCGGGTGGAGGACGCGACTTCGATCCGCACCTGCGCGGCATAGCGGAAGTCAGTGACGAGGACGCTCTCCGAGGCCGTCACCACGAGGAGCCCATTGGAACCCGAGAACCCGGTCAGATAGCGGACGCTCGGCAGTGCGCTCACGAGCAGGGCCTCAACGCCGCTCTCGGCGATCGACGCGCGCAGTCGGTTCAGCCGTGCGCCGTGCAACGTCACGCCCGGACCGCTCCGTCGCGCTCCAGCCGCGCCAGTGCCGTCGGATCGAACCGGCCGCGGATCCGCAGCACCCCATTCTCCTCGTCGGTCGCCGTCGCCGTCACCTCACCGAGCCGATGCACCTCGGCGAGGAGCCGGCCATTCGTCATCGGCACGAGCACTTCGGCCTCGGGACGGCGTTCGTGGACCGCCTGAAGAAGACGCTGCCGCAGGGGATCGAGTCCACCGGGAGTCGCCGCCGAGGTGAAGAGCGAACCGGGGGAGAGGTTCGCGATCCGCTGGCGGAGCGCCTCCTGCACCTCGGGTTCGAGCCGATCGATCTTGTTGAAGAGATAGACCATCGGGAGATGTCGAACGCCGAGGTCGGCGAGCACGTCGTCGACGACGAGGCGCTGCTCCTCCCACGTCGGATGGCTCGCGTCGATGACGTGCAGGAGAAGGTCCGCTTCGGCGACCTCCTCGAGGGTTGCGCGAAAGCTCGCGACGAGATGGTGCGGCAACTTGCGGATGAAGCCCACGGTGTCGGTGAGGAGCACCGACTGCCGGTCCCCGAGTGCCACCTCCCGCGTGAGCGGGTCGAGGGTGGCGAAAAGGCGGTCCTCGACGAAGACCTCGTCGGCACCGGCGATTCCGCGCAGGATCGAACTCTTCCCCGCGTTCGTGTAGCCGACGAGTGCCGCGCGGAAGCTGCCGGCCCGGCTCGCGCGCTGCACCTGCCGCGCCTTGGTGACCTCTTCGAGGCGGTCCTTGAGGAGCTTCATACGCTGACCAGCGAGCCGACGGTCGGTCTCGAGCTGGGTTTCGCCCGGCCCTCTCACGCCGATGCCGCCGCGGAACTTCTCAAGGTGCGTCCACATCCGCGTGAGACGCGGGAGGGAGTATTCGAGTTGGGCGAGCTCGACCTGCATCCGCGCCTCGGCCGATCGGGCGCGGGTGGCGAAGATGTCGAGGATCAGTTCGGCGCGATCGATCACGCGCTTCCCGAGTTCCTCCTCGAGGTTCTTCCCCTGGGCCGGCGAGAGCTCATCGTCGAAGATGACGACCGTCGCGTCCTTCTCGGCGATGAGGGCGCGCAACTCCTCGACTTTGCCCTTGCCGATGTAGGTCGAGGGGTCAGGTCGATCGAGCAGCTGGGTGAGAGTGCCGACCACGACCGCCCCCGCCGTGTCGGAGAGCGCGGCGAGTTCGTCGAGGTGTTCGGTGACGGCGTGCCGCGCGTTCGTGCGCTTCAGCGGCGCACCAACCAGGATGGCGCGCTCTTGCGGCGGCTGGAGATCGATTAACTGCTTGATGGGAGAGGGGAGCGGTGAGAGGGGAGTACACGAAGATGCGTGAGGTGAATCTAGCCCCGCTCGCGCGTTGTGACCTCACATCTCCCCTCTCACATCTCCCATCACCGAAAGGAATCCAGCCTTCCCTTCCCCGAGTACGGTCGCGTCATCTTGCCCAACGGCGTCACCACGGTGAACTCACCGGTCACGCGATAGTCGAGACTTCCGCGCTGGGCGAACAGCGCGAGCGCCTTCTGGACCGCAGCGAAGGTGAAGTCCACTGGCACGACGATCTCGGACCGTCCCTTCTCGCTCAGCGTGATCAGGCGGTCGAGTGCCCCGGTCGCGACTTGGCTCGAGTCGACCCAGACGTTGTACGTGATCCCTGTCGCGTCGAGGCGGTACTCATTCGGATTGTAGACATCGAGGACGATGTCGAGGGACCCGCCCGCGAGGCCGACGCCATTCACCCTCACGTCCTTCACCTCGACGACGGGGTTCGCGAACGCCTGTCGGGCCAGGGTCCTACATCCCGAGACGGCGACCAGTACCGTGGCCGCTGCGATCATCCACCGACGTGCTCTCATCCTTCCTCCGTTGGCGGGGCAATGCCCCGGTCCATTCCCTTCTCGCGGTCATCCCGAAGCGCGCGCCACCAAGCGAGCCGCTTCGCGACCTCTTTCTCGAAGCCGAAGGGACCGGGGGCGTAGAACTCGCGCTCCTTCACCTCGCTCGGCAGGTAGTCCTGCGGCAGGTAGGCCTCGGGCACTTCGTGCGCGTACTGATACCCGGCGCCATACCCCAGTTCCTTCATCAGACCAGTGACCGGATTCCGCAGGTGAAGCGGCACCGGCGCGGCGGGTGTCGCTCGCGCCGCCTCCAGCGCCTTGCCCCACGCCTCATACACCTTATTGGACTTCGGCGCCGTCGCGAGATAGACCGCCGCCTCGGCGATCGCGAGTTCCCCCTCGGGCGAGCCAAGGAAGTGATAGGCATCGCGCGCCGCCAACGCGATCTCGAGCGCCCGAGGGTCGGCGAGTCCGATGTCCTCGGACGCGAATCGCACTGTGCGGCGTGCGATGTAGAGCGGATCCTCCCCACCTTCGATCATCCGGGCGAGCCAGTACAGCGCCCCCTGCGGGTCCGAACCGCGCAGCGCCTTGTGATAGGCGGAGATCAGGTTGAAGTGCTGCTCTCCCGACTTGTCATACGCTGGCATCCGCGCCTGCAGCGCGGCCACCGCGACGTCTCTCGTGATGCGCCTCGCCGCAACGCCTTCCCCCTGCAACAGCACGGTCGCGGCATCGAGCACCGTGAGCGCGCGCCGCGCGTCACCGTCCGACTGCTGCGCGATGAGCGTGCGGGCGTCATCGTCGAGCGTCAGCCCGAGCCCTCCGAGTCCACGCTCGGGATCGAGGAGCGCCCGATCGAGCAACGCCGCGAGCTCGGCGTCGGCCAGTGGTTCGAGCACGAAAACGCGCACGCGACTGAGCAGGGCGCCGTTGATCTCGAAGCTCGGATTCTCGGTGGTCGCGCCGATGAGCGTGAGGAGCCCGCTCTCCACGTGCGGCAGCAGCGCGTCCTGCTGTCCGCGGTTGAACCGATGGATCTCATCGACGAAGAGCACCGTGCGAGTGCCGAGGATCCGCCGCTTCTCGGCGTCGGCAACGACCTCACGGATCCGCGGCACGCCGTCGGTCACCGCACTGAAGGGAACGAACTCCCCTTTGACGTGGTCGGCGACGAGGCGTGCGATCGTCGTCTTGCCCGTGCCGGGCGGCCCCCAGAGGACGATCGACCCCGTCTCGCCCTGCTCGATCGCGACGCGAAGCGGTCGCCCCGATCCGAGGAGGTGCGCCTGTCCGACGACCTCGTCGAGCGTGCGTGGGCGCAGGCGCGCGGCGAGTGGCACCGACAGTCGATGCTCGAAGAGCCCGGGGGCGGCACCTGATCCGCTCGCCGGCGAACCCTTGCGCACCACGCTCAGTGCCCGAGCAGCGAGCGTAGGACGAGCGCGCTCGCGCAGCCGACGAAGAACACGACGTTGTGCGACCACCCTGTCTTCCCCTGGAACTCGGGGATGAGATTCGACGCGCCGACGTAGAGCGTGACGCCGGCCGAGAGCGCGAGCCCCCAGTGGGCGAGGGGATCGAGGACTTGGGTGAGCAGGACGCCGAGCACGGTGGCGGCCCCGAGCGCCGCACCGGCTCCGAGCGCCGCGCCCCGCGAGCGTCCCGACGCAACGAAGAGCGAGGCGATCGCGAGTCCCTCCGGCACCTTGTGGAGGAAGACGGCGCCGAAGACGAGGAGCCCGAGCTGGTCGTTCACGCCGAACGCGCTCGCGATCGCGACGCCGTCCACGAGGGTGTGCAGCAGGAGCCCGCCAAGGGCGGCGACGCTTACGCCGCGGCCGACGTGATGCGTCTCCTCACCGAAGTGGAAATGGTGGACGAGGGCGTGCTGGGTGAGGTGCACCAGCAGGAAGCCGATGAGCACGACGAGCGCCGCCGACGATCCGCCGCGTGCGAACGCCTCCGGCAGTAGTCCGGTGAGCGCGATGACGATGAGGAAGCCCGCCGAATAGGCGAGCAGGAGTTCGAGGGTCCGCGGGGACCATCGACTCCGCGAGGTGATGGCCGCCGCGCCTAAGAGATTCCCGGCCGCGGCGATCCCGGCATAGAGGAGCGGCGACACGTCCGGAAAGATAGCCGACGCCAGCAGGCGTCAGCGCGCGCCCGAGGGGGCGCCGCCGAGCTTGGTCACGAGACCGCGCAGCGCGAGCTCATAGCCGTTGGCCCCGAACCCGGCGACGATCGCGATCGCGCCCGGCGCGAGCCAAGAGTGTCGCCGCTCTGGTTCGCGCGCATAGATGTTGGAGAGGTGGACCTCGACGTACGGCAGTGCCACGCCCGCGAAGGCGTCACGGAGCGCAAGACTGGTGTGAGTCCACGCGCCGGCGTTCACCAACGCCCCTGCGACGACGCCGTGGCAATTGTGGATCGCGTCGAGCATCCGCCCTTCGTCGTTGAACTGCGAGAAGAGGAGCGTCACGCCGAGTTCGGTGCCGATCTCCTCGAGCCGTGCCTCGATCTCGGCGAGTGTCGTCGTGCCGTAGATCTCGGGTTCGCGGATGCCGAGCAGGTTGAGATTCGGTCCGTTGAAGACCGCGATCCTCACTGCGTCAGCCTCTTCAGCCACCCCTGGAACTTATCGAGGTCGTCATCTTCGGGGGGCGGTTCGCTCGACGCGGGCTCGCCCACGGACGGCGCTTCGAGGGAGGCCTCGGGTTCGGCGGTCGGCGCCGCGCCAGTGGCGAAGAACTGGTCGAACCGCAGGCGATCGGACGCCCGCGCCACTCCGCCCCGAGACGGGAGCGCTGCGGGCGCAGGCGCCGAGGGGCCCTCACCGAAGAGAGTGTCGAGCGGCGATCCACCCGACGGACCGGCGAGGGCGCCGACGCCAGCCAGCCGGTGCGCCGCGATGTCATCGTCGCGGTCGACCGAACCGCCGAAGAGCCCGTCGAGTGAACCGACGGTCGGACCCACCGGAGCGCCGCCGTGGGAAGGGCCGGCGACGACTGGGGACGAGAGCGGCGTGAAGCCGCGTCGCGCGAACGCCGCGAGGACCTCGCGCGCGGTGGGCCCACTCGGCTCAGCGGCCTGGGGCGCGGGCCGGGCCGCCTCCGGCTTCGGCGCTGGTGGTGGGGCCGCGCGGGTCGGAACCGCGGGCGTGACGAGGTCGAGATCGGCGAAGGAGACCTCCGAGAGCATCGCGTTCGCGGGCGCGGGTGCTGGCTCGTCGGGCGCTTCGATCGGCACCTCGAACTCCATCGCGAGCGCGGGCGCCTCTTCGAGGGCGTCGAGGCGCTTGCGCAGGCCCGCGTCAGTCGGCGACTGCGCGATCAGCTGCCGATAGACGTCGGCCGCGCGATCGCGGAACCCCTGCTTGAGATACAGCTCCGCCATCGTCTCGGTGACGAAGGTTGCGGGCGTCTCGATCCGCTTGCGCACGGCAGCGGCGCCGAGTTCGACGGTCTCTGCTTCCTGGACCGGGATCGGAGGCGCCGTCGGCGTCCGATCGGACGTGTCCAACTCCGGCAGATCCGCCATCGGTTGCACTGCCCGCGGCGAGTCCTCGATCAGTGGCAGACCGGCGAGTGACTTCCGACGCCGCTCATCCTCGGCGGTGGGGGGCTCGAACTCCATCGGCTCCAGCCCAGCCATCGGCGCCGCGTCACCGGACTCGAACTCGGCCGGCTCCAGGCCGGCGAGCGGCGAGACCTCGGCGCTGAACTCGGCCGCTTCCAGCCCTTCGATCCGGTCCGTTCCCGCGAGCGAAACGGGCTCCGGCGGAAGCTCGATCAATGACTCCACCATCGGCGGCCTTACGTACCGCGGCGGCTCGACGACCAACGTCTCCATCTCCTCGAGGGCGCGGACTGCCGGCGGCGCTGGCGGCACGGACGCGATATCGGCGAAGCCGTACTCCACAGCCTCGGCCGAGAGGATCGGTGCGCTGGGGACTGGCCGCACGGAGGGAGCTTCGCTCGCAGGCTGCTCCCCGAAATCGAAGGAGATGTCCATCAGCGACGCCCGTTTCGCGGGCGCTGCATGGGCACTGACCTCAACGGTCTTTGCGGCCGGCACCTTCGGCGTCGTGACGCGTGGCTGAGGAGCCGGAGCCGCAGCGGGGCCATCGAGGTCAACGAGTCCGAGCGTCTCTCCGACCCCGCGGGAGGTCACGCGCACGGATGAGGCGACCGAGACGATGCTCGGCGCGGAGTGGGGGCCGGAAGTCGGCTCCTTCGCGGCGCCACCCCCAACCTCCTCAAGCAGAGCGAGAACCTCCTCGTTGCGGCGGTCGAACTCCAGCACGCGTTCGTACCACTTGCGCGCTCCCTCGAGGTCCCCTTCGACTTTCGCGACGTCACCGAGGTGGCGTAGCGCGATGAGGTTCTCCTGGTCGAGATTCAGCGCGGCCTCGAACGGCGCCCTGGCATCGGCGTGACGGCCCGATTCGAACAGGGTCTGCCCGTAGACCACCAGCCCGTTCAGGTTGTCCGGCTGCTCGGCGAGGTGCTTCTCGCAAAGGAGGATGGCGCGATCGAGGAATCCCGTTTTGCGGTACTCGTTCGCCAACGGCGCGAAGAATCGACGCGGGTGCTCGTGGTAGCGCTTCCGGAGTTCGTCGACGCGATTGGGAGCGGCCATTTCGTGGACGGAAGGGGTTCTGCGGCGCGACCGCGCCCGCTGCGAAGATACAACGCGGTCGGAGTGACCGTCAATCAGAAGTTCGCTTGTCGCTTGATTTTAGGTCGCGTGGCCGGGTATTCTTCTCGGCTCGTCTTCACTCGCCGTTCGCCACTTTTCCCGTCCGCTCCCGGGGTCGTCGCACGTGCTGGAATCGATGCGCGGTATCGCCAAGTACGTCTGGTTCTTCCTCTTCATCGCCTTCGTCGGCGCGTTCTTGCTGGTGGACATGTCCGGACTCATCGGGCAGTCCCCCGTGACGGCGTCGACCGCGGTGGCGAAAGTGAACGGTCGGAGCATTCTCTATCTCGACTGGCAGGCCGAGACGCAGCGCGCTGCGGCACAGGAGGAGCAGCGGACCGGGCGCTCGCTGAACCTCGACGAGCGCCGACAGCTCGAGGACCGGGTCTTCGACCAGATGGTCCTCGATGTCCTCCTCCAGCAGGAATACGAGAGGCGAGCGATCCGCGTCACAGCGAAGGAGATCCAGGACGCCGCGATGTATGCGCCCCCGACCGACGTCCGGTCGAACCAGAGTTTCTTCACCGACGGGCAGTTCGACCCGGAGAAGTACCGGCGGTTCATCGCCTCGCCGGTCGCGAAGCAGCAGGGTATGCTCGTCCAGCTCGAAGCGTACTACCGCTCGGAGATCCCGCGGAACAAGCTCTTCTCCCAGCTCGCGGCCGACGCGTGGGTCAGCGACGAGCGGCTCTTCCAGATGTTCAAGGATGAACGCGACTCGGCGCAGGTCTCGTTCGTCGCCCTGCAGCCGACGCCGGCGCAGGTCGATTCGGCCGCGGTGAGCGACGCCGAGGCGCGCCGTTTCTATGACGAGTACGCGGACCGTTGGGATCGCGCGGGCCGCGGGGTCGTCTCGATGGTAAGGATCAGCCGCGCGCCGACCGCCGCCGATACGGCGGCTACGCGTACCCGACTGGTGGCGCTCCGCGAGGAGATCACGAGCGGCCGGTCGACCTTCGAGGCGGTTGCGAAGCGTGAGTCGCAGGATTCGATCTCGGCCCTCGACGGCGGCAACCTCGGCCGTGGCGGGCGCGGCCGGTTCGTCGCCGACTTCGAGAACGCGGCCTATGCGCTCCGTCCCGGGCAGGTGTCGGAGCCAGTGAAGACCGAGTTCGGCTGGCACCTGATCAAGACGGCAGAGAAGAAGGGCGACTCCTTGTCCATCCGGCACATCCTGCTACGAGTCGCACAGGGCGATTCGACCGCGACTGCGACCGACCGCCGCGCCGACCGCCTGTCGACGATCGCGGCCGGCCAGGAGAACCCGGAGCTCCTCGACAGCGCCGCCGCCGAGCTCGGCCTCCTCGTCACTCAGGTGCCGGTCCAAGAGGGCCAGCCGGCGCAGCTCGTCGGTAGCCAAGTCAGCGGCGTGAGCGCGTGGACCTTCTCGGGCGCGCGGGTCGGCGACCTGAGCGACCTACTCGACGACGACAATGGCTACTACCTGGCGCGCGTGGACTCCCTCACGCCCGGAGGCAAGCAGCCAGTCGATGTCGTGCGGGCGGAGATCGTGCAGGTGCTGAAGCGGCGTAAGGCGATCGACGCATTGCAGGGGCGCGCCGATTCACTCCTCGCCGAGTCGCGCGCGAGTTCCCTGCAGGCCGCGGGCGCGAATCGACGGATCGCGGTCCAGGCGAGCGGGCGGTTCAATCGGCTCGGATTCGTTCCTGGGATCGGCTACGCGAACGAGGCGGTTGGCGCGGCCTTCGCGATCCCGATCGGGGGAATGGGGCTCGCCCGCACGAACGACGGGATCGTGGTGATGCAGGTGATCTCGCGGTCCGAGGCGGCGCGAATCGAGTTCGAGGCACAGAAGGGGATGCAGCGCGAGCGGACCCTTCAGGGACTGCGCGAGCAGCGGGTGCGAGGCTACCTCGACAACCTCCGTCGCGCGGCGAAGGTCGATGACCGACGCCGGGAGATCAATGCGATGGTGCGCCGGCAGGTGGCGGTGGAGCCCTAGTTCCGCCGGCGGTCCCTAGAGCAACCGCCGGGGTTCTTTGGCCGGCGAGTCGTCATGCGCCACCTCGCGCCGCTCGGCGGGAGGCAGGGCCTCGCGCTCGGCGGGTGTGGCGATCTCGCGCTGCACGTCGTTCATGTTCTTCTTGAATTCCTTGATGCCCTTGCCGAACGAGCCGGCGATCTCGGGGATGCGCTTCGCGCCGAAGAGCAACAGCACGACGATGAGCCCGAGAAAGAGCTCGGTGGGTCCGAGTCCGAACATCCGATCCTCCTTAGAACAGCGACCGCGCGATGAGGTAGGCTACGAGCACCCCGACGAGGCTCAAGAGCGAGACGTCGAGCGCGATGGGGCCCACAGCGAACTTGATGATGACCAGGTCGATCGACAAGGGGCCGACCGATGGGGTCACGAATCCGAGATTCAGGAACTCCTTCACGGCGCCGCTCGGCAGCGCCATCCGGGCGAACTGGTGCAGAAAACCACCGATCACGAAGCCCGACGCGAGGACGATCGCGTGGAACCCGGGGCGGTGCTTCGCTGAACCCTTGAGCGCCATCAGGACCGCCGCTCCATCACATACCCCAAGGCATCGAAAAGGGCCTGCCGGATCTCCGACGGGGGAAGGTCGCTGAGGGCCTCCTCGGCCTCCGACGCGAACTCCTCGCCCCGCTGTCGGGCGTACTCGAGCCCACCACACTCCGACACGATGCCGACGATGTCGGTGATCGAAGCGTCACTGGGGCTCGGGTCGGCGAAGTGCGCCTCCAACCGCCGCCGTTGCACCTCCGACATCAACGGCAGGGCGGCGATCAGCGGGAGCGTGACCTTGTGCTCGCGCAGGTCGGTCCCACTTGGCTTGCCGGTGACCGCCTCCTGCTCGGTGTAGTCGAGGAGGTCGTCGGCAACCTGGAACGCCATTCCGAGGCGCTCGCCGAAGCGGCGCATCGCGGCGCGGAAGCGTGGCGCGCCGGCCAACGCCCCCATCTCGCAGGCGGCGCCCACGAGGGAGGCGGTCTTGGCGCCGATCAGCGTGTAGTAGTCCCGCTCGGTGAAGCTGAGCGCATCGAACGAGGCGAGCTGGCGCAACTCGCCGAGCGTCATCTCATTCGACGCGCCGGTGAAGACCCGCAGCGGCTCGAGGTCCCCGAGGCGGACCAACTCGGCGATCGCCTTCGAGAAGAGGAAGTCCCCCATCAGCACGGCGACCTGATGGCTGAACAAGGCGTTGATGGTGGGTTGTCCTCGCCGGAGGACCGAGTGATCCACCGAATCATCGTGCACGACGCTGGTGAGATGGACCAGTTCGGTGACGGCCGCGAGCGGCACGGCGCGATCTTCGGGAGTTCCCTCGACGGCCGACGCGAGGAGGAGGAGCGTCGGGCGGAACAGCTTGCCGCGCATCCCGCGGAGGTGCGCGTTCGCAGCCTCGACGATCGGCACGTCGGCCTGCACGATCCGCCAGATCTCGGCCGGCACCCGGTCCAGCCGGTCGCGCACCGGGACCTGGATCTGGGAGAGCGCCGCGGCCACCGGCAGGTGCAATCGGGCGTCGAGCGTCACTTGAGCTTCTTCTCGACCGCGTTCAGTCGATCGCCGACGTCACGGAACTGGATGTCGACCGCGAAGACGCGCTCGTAGTGCTTCTTGGCGTCGGGATAGAGCTGCAGTTCCTCGGAGATGGTCCCGAGGAGGTAGAGCACGCCGATGAGCGCTTCGTCGCGCACGCCGGGCTCGGAGAGGGCGCGCTGGAGGATCGTCGCCGCCATCGGGAGCTGGGTCTTCTCGACGAAGCAGAGCCCGAGCGCCTCGATCGCCCGCACGCGGTTGTTCGTCCCGCGGAGCGCCTTCTGGAACTCGGAGATCGCCTCGTCGAGGAGGCCCATCTCCTTGTACGCGACGCCGAGGTCGTAGTGCGCCTCGTGGTCCTCGTCGTCCACGTTGGCAGAAACGCCCTGCTTGAACTTGCGGAGCATGTCGGCGAAGTCGGCCTGCTCGTCGCCAGTCGGCTCCTTCTCCTCGACCACCATTCGCGTGCTCTTCGGTTGCTCGTCCTCGCGCAGCCAGTCCCCGAGCGAGACGAACTCGTCGTCGGCCGGCTTCTTCTTCGCGGGGGCCGGCGCTGCGGACTTGGTCGGCGAGATCGCAGTCGACTTCCGCTGTGCCGTGGTCGACCGGCGCGGCGGTGGCGTCGGCTCGGGGACCGGGACGTCCACGATCGTCTCGAGAGCGGCCTGTGCGCGGATGTCGTCGGGGGAGATCTCGAGAACGCGTTGGTACACGACGCGCGCCTTGGGTGCCTGCCCGTCCCTCACGAGGGCGTCGGCGAGTTCGACATACGCCTCAGCGAGACTCATCCGGTCATTCGCCCGGAAGGCGAACTCAACGCGCTTCTGGTGGTACTTGATCACCGTCGGCGCGAGCCGAACGATCTCCTCGGCGATCGACGCCGCGGTATCGAGATCGCCGTCGCGTTCGAACCCCGCGAGCGCGACCTCGAGCTCCTTCACACCCGCATCCTTCTGGCCGTCATCGAGCAGCGCCTCGGCCAGCTGGCGGCGGAGCGCCCAATCCTCGGGGGTCTTTACTGCCTGCGCCTTCAGTGAGTCGACCGAGACGGCGAGGACCGTCGAGGTCGGCCGCGGCGGCGCGGGCGGTGGCTCGACGAGTTCGAGCTCCCCGAACAGCGGCTCGGTCTCGACCAGCGGTTCGTCAACGAGCATCGATTCGTCGAGCGGGAGTGCGTGCACCCCTTCGCTCGACACGATGTCGAGCGACGCGAATCCCGGCGGCTCGGTACCGGGTTGCGGCTCCGGAGGGGTGCCGAAGCTCCCGAAGTCGGTGAACCCGACCTCGGTCGTCGAGCGCCCCCGGCCCGAGCGCCGTTCGGCGGGCGGCGCCTCGGTGATCCGCGTGCCGGAGGGCGGCGTCGGCGGGACCTCGTCGACCTCGAGCAGCGGCAGGTCGGGAGTCGGGTCGTCGGTGAGGGCCGTGCTCTCGAGTCCCGCGACGGACGCGCGCGGCGGCGGCGGTTCCGACACGACGATTGGCTCGATGAGCAGTTCAGGAGCCTCGATCGGCACCAGTTCGGGTTCGCGTGCCGGCGGAGCCACCGCGGCGATCTTCGATGGACGGATCGGCGTCGCCGTCGACTGGCGGGCTGCGGCCGCCGCTGCTACGGCCGATATGTCGACTCCGGTGTCGATCAGGGCCAGTCCTTCGACCGCTTTTGTGGCGCGCTTGGTCTCACCGGGCGTCGCCGCCCCTCGCAGGCCCCGCGATCTCCGGTCGCCGCCACTCGATGGTTCGAGGTCGAGGAAGACGAGCCCTCCCCCCTTCGAAGATCCACCCGACTCGTCGGCCTTCGGCTCGATGCTGGGGTCGATCGCCTTCAGCTTCGCCGCCACAGCCTCGGCATCGGCCTCTCGGCCATCGCGCGTCGCCTGGGCGTACGCGATCTGGAGCTGGTCGATGGCCTCCGGCTTGCGGTTCGCCTTCACCAACTGATCAGCGAGCATCACCCGTACGTCGTCCTGGTCGGGAACCAGGTCAGCGAACTCCTTCAGCGCGCGGAAGGCCTCGTCGAGATTGCCGCTCTGCTGCATTCGCGCCGCGTACTCGAGGAAATTCTCGCGGGCGTCGGCGCGGAATCCCTTCTCGGCGCTGATCTTCCCGAGCTTGTAGTAGATGACGGCCCGGCCGGGGGACTGGCGCAGGATCTTGTTGCAGAGGGCGATGGCAGGGTTGTAGAAACCACCATCGGAGTAGTGATCCACCGCGCGCTCCCAGATCGTCACCGCCTCTGAGAGGTTCCCAGCCTTCTGCAACAGGTCGCCGACCCTGTTGTAGAGCGGGATGTCGATCGGTTCCTCTTCGCCGCGCTCGTACACGTCGATCATCTCGCGGTACGTCGCGAGGGCCTTATCCCCCTGCTTCTTGGCCTCGAAGTCGGCCGCCTTCTTCTTCAATTTCAGGATGTCGGCCATCCGGGAAAGCTATCCGGCGAACCCTCGACGTGACAAGCGTTTGAGCGGCACCTCGCGCGCCCGCGCCCAGAGCCGCGCGCACCGGTCGTCCCCGTACCAGTAGGGGATCTCGCGGTGGTCGCCGACGTCGAAGAGGGCGAGGTCGGCCTCGAACCCAGCCGCGAGCTGACCGACCGACCCCGCGAGGCCGAGCGCGGCCGCGCCATTCACGGTGGCGGCGACGAACGCTTCCCCTACGCTCAGTCGCAGTTGGCTCACGCCCAAGGTCAAGATGAGCGGGAAGTTCACGGTCGGACTCGTGCCGGGGTTGAAGTCCGAGGCCAGCGCGACCGCCGCCCCTCCGGAAACGAGGGCGCGGGCCGGCGCCTGCTTGGACCGGCCGAGGAAGAGCATCGTGCCGGGAAGGAGGGTCGCAACGGTGCCGCTCCGCGCCAGTGCGGCGATACCGGCCTCGGAGATCGCCGCGAGGTGGTCGGCGGAGGTCGCCCCCAACTCCGCCGCGAGTTCGGCCGCGCCCCCATTCTCGAGTTCGTCGGCGTGCAACTTGAGCGCGAGCCCGTGGGCGCGTGCCGCCGAGAGGATCGTCCGGGTCTCCCCAGTGGTGTACACGCCCGGTTCGCAGAACACATCGCAGAATGTCGCGAGCCGCTCGCGCGCGACGGCTGGGATCATCTCGTTCGTGAGCAACGCGATGTACTCTGCGCGTGTGCGAGGCGCTTCGCGGTACTCGACCGGGATCTCGTGCGCGCCGAGGAAGGTCGGCACGAGCCGGAGGCCGAGGGTCTCGCCAAGGCGTCGGATCACGCGCAGTGTCTTGAGCTCGCTCTCGAGCGACAGACCGTAGCCCGACTTCACCTCGATCGTCGTCGTGCCGTGCGCCGCGAGCCGCGCGAGTCGCTCGGCGCCGAGTGCCAACAACTCGTCCTCCGAGCGTTCGCGCAGGTCACGCACCGAACTGTGGATCCCACCGCCGCGGCGGGCGATCTCGAGGTAGCCGACGCCGGCGGCGCGGAGTTCCTGCTCCTCGTAGCGGGGACGCCCGAAGATCGCGTGGGTATGCGAGTCCACGAAGCCGGGGGTGAGCACGCCACCGGCGCAATCGACGATCGTGGCTCCCGGGTGCGCCGCACGGAGATCGCCCTCCGGCGCCACCTCGCGGATGCGACCGGTGGCGGGCTCGACCAGCACCGCGACGCCAGTGCGCACCGCGGCGTCCGCCATCTCGGCGCCTCGTCGGGCGCGTGCCGGGCCCGCGCAGGTCACGACTTCCGCAGCGTTCACGAAGAGGAGCGGAGTCGTGGTCACGCGGAGGCCGCGAGATCGCGGAAGCGGTTCAGTCGGAGCGGCGCCTGTGCCTCGCCGCGGCAGGCGTAATAGCAGCGATCGCAGGCGATCGGCTCGTAGCCGGCGTACGCCGACCAGTGCCCGTCCACCGGGAAATCGGGACAGCGGCGGATCCCCCCATAGGGATCGATGTGCACCGTGTCCTGCCCGGACTTGCATGGCGCTGTCAGCTCGCCGCGCAGATACCGCGGGATGCTCGCGATGTAATGATCCGAACTGGAGATGGTACCGCGCCGGCGGCGCTTGAAGGCGAGGAGGTCGCCGACGAGCGCATCCACGCGCTCGAGCTGGTCTGGGCGGACCACGTGCGCGGCGTTGCCGTTCTTGAAGTCGGTGTACACGGAGAGATTGACCCCGACGCCGATCCGTTCGGCTGCGCGCACGAGCGGCATCACGTCCTCGAGATTGTCATCCTTGATGACGGTGTTGAATCGCACGGTCATCCCCTCGGAGCGCAGCGCCTCGGCGGTCGCGAGGATCTTCGCCGCGAGACCGGGGATGCCGCGGGCACGGTCGTGGCGTTCGTCGAGATAGTCGAGGGAGATGCTGAACTGACTCACCCCGGCGTCCCAGAGGGAGCGCGCGCGTTCGATGGTGAGCGTCGCGCCGTGCGTGAGCAGCGTGGTGTACTTCGTGCGAATGGCCCGGTCGACACCGGCGACGAGCGTCTCGAGGTCGCGGCGGAGGAGCGGTTCGCCGCCGGTCCAGGTGATCAGCAGCGGGTCGAAGGCCTTCGCCGCATCGACGAACGACGCGACCTCCTTGGCCTTCATCTCGGGAGAGGTCTTCCAGTAGTCGCAGAAGCTGCAACGTGCGTTGCAGCGCATCGTAACCTCGAAGTGCACGAGGACCGGACGGCGAGTGAGCCGCAGCCGCGCGTACTTGATGCTGAATGGCAGGAGATGCCAGAGGCGGAATTTGTTGCTTAACACCAGAGGGGAGATGGGAGATGGGCGATGTAAGGTAACTGCGACATCGAGGCGAGAAACCGTCGCGCGCTCACCTCTCCCATCTTCCTTCTCACATCCGCAGTCCTGGGATCTGGATGTGCTCTCGCCGTGCCGTCGCGATCGCCGTCTCGTATCCCGCGTCCGCGTGGCGCGCGACGCCGATCCCGGGATCGTTCGTGAGCACGCGCTGGAGCCGCTCGCGCATCTCCGGAGTACCATCGGCGACTATCACCTGGCCGGCGTGCAGTGAGTTCCCGATCCCCACACCGCCACCGTGGTGGAAGCTCACCCAGCTCGCTCCGCTCGCGACGTTGAGGAGCGCGTTGAGGATCGCCCAGTCGGCGACGGCGTCGGTGCCGTCCTTCATCCCCTCGGTCTCGCGGAACGGTGAGGCGACGCTGCCCGTGTCGAGGTGGTCGCGACCGATCACGATCGGCGCCTTGAGTTCCCCGTTCGCGACGAGATCATTGAGGGCCACGCCGAACCGCGCGCGCTCGCCCTGCCCCAGCCAGCAGATGCGCGCCGGGAGTCCCTGGAAGTGGATCCGCTGCTGCGCCATCGTGATCCAGCGCCGGAGGTGCTCGTCGTGCGGGAACATCTCGAGGACGAGACGGTCGGTGCGAGCGATGTCCGCCGGGTCACCGGAGAGCGCCGCCCAACGGAAGGGCCCCCGCCCTTCGCAGAAGAGGGGCCGGACGTACTCGGGCACGAACCCGGGGATCTTGAAGGCGTCGAGCAAGCCGGCATCGAGTGCCACGGTCCGGATGTTGTTCCCGTAGTCGAACGCGATCGCACCCTTGTCCTGCATCGCCCGCATCGCCCGCACGTGCGCGACCACGCTCGCGGTGGAGCGCCGGAGATACTCCTGCGAGTCCCTCCCGCGCAGGTCTGCCGCCGCGTCGAGTGACATCCCGTGCGGCACGTAGCCGTTGAGCATGTCGTGGGCCGAAGTCTGGTCGGTGACGACGTCGGGGATGATCCCCCGTTCGACCATCCGTGGCAGGACCTCGGCGGCGTTGCCCACGAGACCGACGCTGAGGCCGCGGTTGGCGCGCTGCGCCTCGCGCACCCACGCGAGTGCCTCGTCGAGGTCGGTCGTCATCTTGTCGCAATAGCCGGTCGCGAGACGCTTCTCGATCCGCGCCGGATCCACCTCGACGCAGAGGATCGCGGCGTCATTCATCGTCGCCGCGAGGGGCTGCGCGCCCCCCATCCCGCCGAGGCCGGCGGTGAGCACGAACCGACCGGCGAGCGTCCCGCCGAAGTGCTTGCGCGCCAGCGCACCGAAGGTCTCGAACGTGCCCTGTACGATCCCCTGCGAGCCGATGTAGATCCAGGAGCCTGCGGTCATCTGGCCGTACATCATCAGGCCCTTCCGCTCGAGCTCGCGGAAATGCTCCCACGTCGCGAATCGTCCGACGAGGTTGGAATTCGCGATGAGGACGCGCGGCGAATGCTGGTGCGTCCGGAAGACCGCGACCGGCTTCCCGCTCTGGACGAGCAGCGTCTCGTCGTTCTCGAGCGTGCGCAGCGTCTCGACGATCCGCTCGAAGGACTCCCAGTCGCGCGCGGCCTTTCCCGTCCCGCCGTAGACGACGAGGTCCTCAGGACGCTCGGCGACGTCGGGGTCGAGATTGTTCATCAGCATTCGCAGGGCGGCTTCCTGGTGCCAACCCTTGCAACTGATCTCGGTCCCGCGGGGGGCGCGGACCACGCGCGCTTCGGTGCTCGTCATCGGTCGGAATCTAACGGCCTGCGTCGCCGAACTCCCCTTCGGAGACGGCGTGCGCGAGGCGCTCGATGTCGGGGCCGATCACGCGGTCCTCGATGAGCTTCGGGATGTGCGAACGCACCGTCGCGTACGCCCGTTCGACGCCGGCCCCTGCCTTCAGCGGGCGGCGCGACTCGAGCCCCTGCGCCGCGCACATCAACTCGATCGCGAGGACGTGCTCGAGGTTGTGGAGGATCCGGCGGAGCTTCGTCGCCGCCCCCATCGCCATCGGGACCACATCCTCCTTGTTGCCATCGGTCGGGATGGTGTCCACGCTCGCCGGATGCGCGAGGATCTTGCACTCGCTCGTCAGGGCGGCAGCAGTGACCTGCGCCATCATGAACCCCGAGCTCACGCCCGCCGTCGGACTGAGGAAGGGCGGCAGCCCTTCGTTCAGGTCGGGATTCACGAGCCGGTCGGTCCGGCGTTCGCTCATCACCGCCAGATTGGTCATCGCGATCGCGAGCACGTCGGCGGCCATCGCGCCCGCCTGTCCGTGGAAGTTCCCGCCGGAGAGCATCGTGCCGTCGTCGAACACGAGCGGGTTGTCGGTCGCGGCGTTCAGCTCGGCTGCGAGCAGCCCTTCGGCGAAACGGATCGCGTCGCGCACCGGGCCGTGCACCTGCGGCATGCAGCGCAGAGCGTAGGCGTCCTGCACGCGCGGATCGTGCTCGCGATGCGACGCGCGGATCTCGCTCCCGGCCAGCAGTTCGAGCAGGAGGGCGGCGGACTCCTGCTGACCGCGCTGTCCCCGAGCCGCGTGGATCCGCGGGTCGAACGCGGTCGGCGTCCCGAGGAGCGCCTCGAGCGAAGCGGCCCCGGCGACGTGCGCCGCGTACCAACACCGTCGCGCACGGATCAGACCGAGGGTCGCCACCGCGGCGTGCGCCTGCGTGCCGTTGATCAACGCGAGCCCTTCCTTCGGCCCAAGCGTCACCGGGGAGAGACCGTGCTGCCTGAGCACGTCGGCTGCCGGCCCGACCCCCGCCGGATGGTTGAGCTCTCCCTCGCCGATGAGGGCGAGTGCGAGGTGCGCGAGTGGCGCGAGATCCCCACTCGCGCCGACCGAACCCTGCTCGGGGATCGATGGGTAGAGCTTCGCGTCCAGCATCGCGCAGAGCAGAGTGGCGAGTTCGGGCCGCGCGCCGCTGAATCCCTTCGCGAGCACATTCGCGCGCAGGAGCATCATCGCACGGACCTCGACCTCCGTGAGTCGCGGTCCGACCCCCGCCGCGTGGCTCCGCACGAGGTTCACCTGCAGCTGTGCGAGCTGGTGCGCCGGGATCGCAACGTCGGAGAGCTTGCCGAATCCGGTGGTGACGCCATAGACCGGTGCTCCCTTGGCGGCGAGCCCCTCGACGATCGCGCGCGTCGTGCGCATCCGCAGCTCGGCCGACAGCGCCAGCCCCACCTTCCGTCGTCCAGTCGCGACTGCCAGCAGGTCGGTGATCGTGAGGGATGAACCGTCGAGCTGGAGCGGAGCGGTCACGGATTGCTCAGGTTGGGCTGTCGGTAAGACTGGCGGTCGTAGTCGACCTTGAGCTCGGGCTGCGCCTTGAGCGCGATGAAGAATGTAAAGGCGAAGTTCCCATTCGGCGCCTGTGTGAAGCCGAAGACCGCGCGCCAATCGTGCATCTCGCGCTGCAGCGTGACCACCTGACTTGCGAACTCACTCCGTTCGACATCGTACGAGGTCGCCCACGAGGCCGCCCACTTCGGCGTGAGATTGAAGGAGGTCCGCACGCCGACCGAGGTCTGCGGCGGCACCTTGACGAAGGTCGCACCGTCGGTCTGTGGTCCACCGTCCTGCGACAAGCCGGCCTTGCGGCGCGCCTCGGCAAGACAGAAGTCGTAGCTCGGCAGGCCGAGCTGTCCTGCGCAGAGCGCCTCGGCATCGAACTCGATGATCCGGCCACCCACCGGCGTGCGGAAGCGGCTCGAGCTCAGGGTGAATCCGGCTGAGAATCCCTGGCCGGTCGGGATCTCGGTGATCGCGCCGCGGGTGCGGGCGCCGGTCACGGCACCGAGGCCTTGTGAAGGGCCACGCCCGGAGACCGTGCCCCCACCGAGACCTGCCGTCGGTGGCGCCGCCGCGCCAGGCGCTGCCGCTGCCACCTTCTCGGCGCCGAAGAGCCGACCGACCGCGCGGACGATCGTTGAGGTGTTCGTGAGCGAGAAGGAGGCGCGGACCGTCTCGCGGAAGGGCGAGAACACCGCTGTGTCGCTGAGGACGTTGCCGCGGAAGAGCGAGTAGTCCACTCCGAGATCGAACCCCGGAAGGAGATCGGAGCGCAGCGTGTAGCCGAGCCGGTCGGTCGCGAACCCCGACTTCCCCGTCACGCGCTTCCGCTCGAAGTCGTACGAGAGTGGAGTGAACTGCATCGTCAGCACCTTCACCTTCGGCCCCTCGCCGGCCGCGCTGTCCCCCGGCGAGCGCATCCGCGCCTCGATGTTCGTCGAGATGCCCAGCGTCACGCGGTTCTGTGTGAGTGAGCCGAGATAGCCGCTCGAGGTCTTGCCCAGGGCCAGCAGGTACTCCTCACTGACGGTCGCCGCCGGGGAATAGCCGTACGATAGGGTCGGGGCGATGGCGTGGCGGAATCGCTCGACGCGCCCGAAGCCAGGGAAGAGGCCGAAGATCGTCGGCGAGATGCTAAGTCCGTAGGAGAGCCGCTTGTTCTGCCCCACCCATCGGCCCGCGGTGCGCTCGCTGCGCACGAAATATCCGGCGGGGTCGACGTTCGACGCCGTGATCGAGGGTGAGACGTTCCAGGTGCCCTGGAAGAAGGCGGGGAGGCCGATCCCGATGTCGATATCCGCACTTGAGAGGAAGGTCTTGTCATAGACTCGCTCGATCCGGCGCGAGGTATCGGCCGGATCGACCAGGGTGCGGAGCGCCGGGAAGTCGTTCACGTTCTCCGCGAAGCGGAACCCGCTCTGGACCTGGAACCCGAAGAACTTGAATGGCGTGCTGAGCGAGAGGGTCGTCGCGCTCGTGTTGCGCTTGAGGCGGACCGAGTCGAGCGCACCCCCGCTGTTCAGGTAGCGGTAGGCGAAGTCCCCGGTCGCATCGATGTCGAGACTCTGCCGACCGGTAGCCTGGAAGCTCGGGGTGACGAGGAACCATTCGCCGAGTGCGAGCGGCTTCGACCCGATGTTGAGCGAGGGAAAGTCCTGGTCGACCTGGTCGCGCCCCGGATACTGCCGTCGCGCGCCGCCGAGATTGATGCTCAACGGCCCCTGCTGACGCACGAGATTCAGCTGCGACGCGATCGTCGCCATCACGGCCAGCGGGTTGACCATCGTCTGCCGGAGGATCTGCGTGCTGGTCGCGTAGTTGAGATTCGACGTGAAGCGCGTGCGCGACGAGAACTCCTGGTTGTGCGACCAGCTGAGGGTCGTGTTCCGGCTGCCGGAGCTGAGCGCGTTCTGGGAGAGCGCGATCCCGCCGGAGACGAATCGGTCGAGCCAACGATAGCGCAGTTCGGCGTTCAATCGCAGCCACCCCGGGTCGGCCATGGTCGCGCGAGCGCTCGAGCGCCAGTCCATCGAGAGCTGGGCGTCCAGGTAGTCCGAGAAGGCGAAGTAGTAACCGAGATTCTCGGCGGTGCGGCGATAGGTCGGGCTGTTCCGCACGAGCTCCGAGAATCCGATCCGAGGCGTCAGGATCCCCGAGCGCCGGCCGGTCCGGATATCCTGGAACACGAACGGGAGCCACATCACCGGGACGTCCTGCAGGTAGAGGATCGCCGGTCGGGCGACGATGACGTTCTTCGAGACCCGTTTCAGTTCCTTCGCGAGGAAGTGGTAGTGCGGGAGGGAGTCGAGGCAGGAGGTGATGATGCCGTCACGGCCGTAGACCGTGCTGCGATCACTGGCCGAGTCGGAGGAGAAGGCCGCGCGATGGGCCAGCACGCGCCAATCCTCTCCCGAGTTCGCGACGGTGCTCAGCTCACGCGTCTTCCCTTCCCGCCGCGTCACGTCGTAGGTCATCTCGGTCTGTCCAAGGATGTCCTCACCACGGGCGGGATCCCGCATCACGATCGAGGCGCCGCGGGCGCCGATGATCTTGGTGCTGTCACTGAACTGGATCGTGGCCGCGACGAGGAGTGTCGAATCACGCTGTACCGCCGCGCGCAGGCTATCGGTGCCGGTCAGGGTCATCGTGCGTCCTTCCGCGGCGAACCCGACCTCCTTGGCCTGATAGCGCACCACCGTGTACCCCGGTCTCGCGAGGAGCGCGCGCATCGTCGAGTCGTCGGGCGTCCACTCGACGAGCGCTGGACGCTGCGTGGTGTCCCGCGGCGCGGCGCCCCGGTTGGGATCGCTGCGCGGCGCCTGCGCCCCTGTGGCCGGCTGGCTCGGCGGGACCGGCCGGGACGGGGGCTGGGACTGCGCGCTCGCGGTCCCCGACAGCGCGAGCAGGAGCAGCACCGCCGCAGCGATCCGCTCGCGCTTCGCTTTCGCCCTGAAGGTGAACCAGGAGACGATGATGCTCACCTCGTACAGCGCGTAGAGCGGGCCCGCGAGCAGGAGCGTGGCGAGGAAGAAGTCGCCCGGCGTCACGATCGCCGCGACGATCACGCTCCCCGCCGCCGCGTGCCGCCGGAACTTCGCCAACCCGCGTGGCGTCACGATCCCGAGCGCGGTGAGTGCGAGCACGAGCACCGGCAGCTGCGAAACGGCGCCGAAGGCGAGGCAGGTCGAGACGAGGAAGGAAAAGAACTCCGAGGCCGTGATCATCTGCTGGAACGCGGTCGATTGCATCGAGAAGAGCAGGTCGAGCATCAGCGGCAGGACCCACCGCCAGCCGATGTAGACCCCCGAGGCGAAGAGGCCGGTCGCGAAGGCGAGGACCGGGACCATCAGTCGCTTCTCGTGCGGATGCAGCGCCGGCGAGAGAAAGCGCCAGAGGTGATACCCGATGACCGGTGCCGCGAGGACGAGCCCCAGCGCGAAGGCGACCTTCAGCGGGATCGTGAAATTGTCGACCGGGTTCGTGATGATGAGCTTCCCCTGCGGCAGGTAGGGGAGCACGGGAGCGGCGAGCGTGCCAATGATGTTCAGATCCTTCTGCATCACGACCGCAAAGCCGACCATCATCCCGATTGCCAAGGCACCGACACTCCAGAGGAGCCGGTAGCGCAGCTCCTCCAGATGTTCGAGGAAGGGCATCTCGCCCGAAGGGCCGTTCGTCACCAGGGATCCCGGAAGCGAGGCGTCCGGCGGCTCGAACTACGGGCGCCGAGTCCCGAGGAAGCCTTCCGCGAGGAGGGCGGCGTCCGACTTGGGATATTTCTGCACGATCTGCTGATAGAGGACCTTCGCCTCGTCGGCGCGCCCGGTGACCCGCAGGGCGGTGGCGCGCTTGTAGAGTGCGGTCGGAGCTCGGTCCGAGGTCGGGAATCGCGTCACGACCTGGTTGTAGACCGAGTCGGCCGCCACCCCATTCCCCTCGTTGGCGTAGGTCTCGGCCACGCCGTACAGCGCCTCGGGGGCCAGGTCGGAGGTCGGGAACTGCGTCAACAGCGCATTGAAGGCACTCCGCGCCACGCCGTTGCTCCCACGACGCAACTGGTCCTGCGCCATCTGCAGCATCTGCGCCGGCCCCGGCGTCGCCGGCGCGGCGCCGCCCGCTGGGGTCGCAGCGCCCGACGGGTCGCCAGGTAGACGGGTCGTGTCGCGAGTCGTCGCCTCGCCGGCAACCCGCTCGCGCGTGTCCGCTTCGAGCTCAGCACGGAGTTCAGCGATGCGCCGCTGTGATTCGCCCTGGCGCGCGAGGATCGCGATCAACTGCTCCCGGATCACCTGCAGGTCCTCGCGCACATCGCCACGCAGCCGCTGCGATGTGGCGTGCGACGCCTGCACGGTGTCCTTGATCACCGCGAGGGTTCGACTGAGGTTCGCGATGGCGCTCTCGAGCGCCCGGGTGATCGCCGAGTCGCCGGCGATCATCTGGGCGCGGGTGGTCTGCACCTCGCCTCGCACGGCCTGCACGTCCGCGGCGACGACGGCGAGGTCAGTTCGGGTGGCGAAGCAGGCGCCGGCCCCGAGAAAGAGGGCCGGCGCGAGCAGCGCCCGACGGAACGAGGCGGGACTCACGGGAGTCGGAGGGTCTCCCCGCCGACGATGATCTCGAACTCGGCGCGACGGTTGAGGGCCCAGCTCTCCTCACCGGTGCCCATCGCTGCGGGACGCTCCTCTCCGAACCCAACGACGTCGATCCGATCGGCGGGGATCCCTTGGTCGACGAGGTAGCGCTTGGCCGAGGCGGCGCGACGCTGGCTGAGCGCCACATTGTAGTCATCCGATCCGCGGTCGTCGGCGTGACCGGCGATGCGGATCCGCACGTTCGCGTTGGCGCGGAGGAGCGGGAGCTTCGCGTCGAGGACCGCGCGGGCGTCGGGCTTGAGGTCGGACTGGTCGAGGTCGAAGTAGACCGCGGTGGCGAAGGCGGCGCGCACCGCTGCCATCGCGCTGCGGGCGCGCTCCTCGGCCTCACGAGCCAAGCGGGCCTCGTTCTCACGCCGTGTGCGCTCCTCGGCCTCCCGTCGGGCGCGCGCTTCGTTCTCGAGTCGCACCCGCTCGGCTTCGGCGGCACGGGCACGGTTCGCGGCGTCGATCGAATCCGTATTGACCACGGGCGCCGGGGGCGCCGGAGGGGGCGGGGGCGGCGGACAGGCAGACGCGACGAGGACCACGAGGGCCAGCGCGACGGGTTGCAGCGAGCGGGAGGGGAACTTCATCGGAACCTCTTCGTGAAGGAATCGAATGCGTGAGCTATCGCGCGGCGGAGAGACGTGGCGACCAGGCCGCCATCCGGGATGCGGGTCCGCGCGTCAGCTGCCGCAACCGCCCGGATTCGGTATCCAACACCCACAACTGCTTGCTGCCGGTCCGCGACGAGGTGAAGACGAGATGCCGGGCGTCGGGCGCCCACGAGGGATCTTCGTTGATGCCATCGACCGTGTGCTGTTTCACCCCGCGGTCCCGTAACCCGATCGTCGCGATCTGGAACCGTCCCTCGATCTGCGTGGAGAAGGCGACGAAGCGCCCGTCCGGCGACCACGAGGGGTCGGCGCGGTACAACTGGTCACCGAAACCCGAGGTCGTGAGCAACTCGGGATTGGCCCCATCCGCATCGGTAATATACACCTCTTGCCGACCGAGTCGTGATGTCGTGAATGCGATGCGACGCCCGTCAGGAGCGAAGCTCGGCTGCGAGTTCGTGGAGCCCCGGCCCACCGTCACTCGATACGGCGGTTCGCGTCCGTCGAGCGCCACCGCGATGAGGTCGGTGCCGTCCTCTCCCGAGGCATAGACCAGTGTGCGACCGTCGGGCGCAAAGGTCGGCGAGGAGTTGGTGCCGCCTGGTGTCGAGATCCGCCGGGTGCTGCCGGCGGCGAGGTCGCGCATCATCACGTGCGTACCATCATCCCGCATCTCGTAGTATGCGATCGTGTACCCCTGCGGATGCCAGGCCGGGGAGAGACCGGAGGGAGCGCCAGCGATCGGCGCCGCGTTCGCGCCGTCGGAGTCCACCTGCCAGAGCAACCCGCCCCGCACGAAGAGCACTCGCGTCGATGCGATTCCCGCAACGCCGGTGACCTGCCGTTCGATGTCGTCGGCGAGGAGGTGCAACGTCATCCGCCAGGCGGCTGAGAAGGGCGGGTCCTTGAGCGGGAGTTCGCGCACGCTGAGCGCGCGCGCCGCGCCGACGTCGTGCAACACCGCGTGCACGCCGGTGCGGCTCACTGTCATCTGCAGGACGGCGGCCGCGCCGAGGCGCGCGTAGAGCGGATAGTTCAGCGCCCCGACGGGCGTCGCGCCCGAGTCGGGTGCGATCACACTGATCCGGTCGCCGAAGTCGAGGTCGCGCGAGACGATTGCGCGGATCGAGTCGGCGTTGGCGCCGCGAAGGGGGAGCACGAAGAGCCCGGGCCGCGAACCGGGTGAGTAGGTCAGCCCGATCCGGACGCCTTGGGGCGGCGGCGGTTGTCGCTGTGCGCTGAGACCGGCGGTGGGGACGTAGACGAGCGCGGCGCCGAGGACGAGGGGCAGGGCGCGCGAACGCACCGTCTGACGAAGGGTCATCGCAGGCGCGAGGGATCGAAGCTGAAGGAGATCGGAAGGATGTCGTCGGCGAATCCAGCGGGGAGCGGCCCGAAGCTCCCCTTCGCCGCTTCGAGCGCGCCTTCCGCTTCGAGGTCGAAGGCGAAGTTCCCGCTGTGCGTCACCCATCGAATGCCGGTCACGCTGCCATCGCGTCGGATGAGGAAGAACACCTCCGCCTTGAGCGCACCGGGATTCCTCGGCTTGAAGTTCAGTGCGATCTGACGGACGATGTTCTGGAGGTACCCGGGAAAGGGGAAATCGATCCCCTCGGTGCGCACCGTCGCGACGTCGGTGCCGGCGCCTCCGACCTCTCCACCGCCGGCCGTCGGCGCCGTGGCGACGGCGACTTTCTCCGGCGCCTTCGTGACGTTCGTCGTCGCGCGCGTCTGCGGTCGGGCGGTGGGAGTCGGGGGTGTGATCGGCGCGACCTTGGCGGCCTCATTGGTCGCGGCCTTCGGTGGCGCCTTGGTCGCGACGGGCGGTTCGGTGACCGGGGGCGTCTCGCGCACGACGCCAACGGCCTGCTCGCCGGCCGGCGCCGCCACGAGCTCGACCCGGTACGTCGGGGGCAGGTCGGGCGCCGACTCGCCGCGCAGCGTCAGCGCGAGGACGATCACCGTCGCGTGCAGCAGCAGCGAGAGCCCGACCGGCGCCGCGAGGCCCGCCTCAGCGCGGAGCGCGACGCTCACCGGTCGATCTCCTCGGGTTCGGTGACGAGCCCGATATTCCCGATCCCCGCGTTGCGCATGATCGCGAGCACCTCGATGGCGCGTCCGTAGTCGGTCCGCCGATCGGCGCGGAAGTAGATGCCGTCGCGACCCGCCTTCGCGGCGAGCGCGCGAATCGTCCCGCGGAACTCGGCGAGGGAGAGCTGGTCCCGGTCGACGTAGATCCGGCCGTCGCGTGTGACCGTCACGACCATCGAGCTCTTGGCATTGAGCGGCCGCGACACCGCCTTCGGGAGCGAGACGTCGACTCCGCCTTGCATCATCGGCGCGGTGATCATGAAGATGATCATCAGGAGCATCATCACGTCGATCAGCGAGACGACGTTGATCTCCGCGTTCAGCGGGGTCCGTTCCCCGCGACCGCGGCGGCGCATCCTAGAGCCGTCCCTCGCGCGCCATCAGCGCGATCACCTCAGAGCCGAAGCCGTCGAGCTCGCTGTCGAATCGGTTGAGCCGCGCCGCGAAGATGTTGTAGCCGAAGTAGGCCGGGATCGCGACCGCGAGCGCGAACGCCGTTGCGACGAGTGCCTCAGCGACACCGGGTGCGATCGCCGCGAGATTCCCCGACCCGCCGCGGGCCACGCCGAGGAAGGCCGTGATCACGCCAAGTACCGTACCCATCAGGCCCAGCAGCGGGCTCACCGAGCCGACCATCGCGAGGAAGGGGACGTAGGTGCCGAGCGCATCGCGTTCGGCGTTCGTCTCGGCGTCGAGCACCATCCGAAGGGCTTCGACCTGTGCCGCCGACAGCGTGGCCGGCGCACCCGACGCGTCAGCGACCATCTTCGTCTCGGTCAGGAACTGCAGGGCCCGCTCGAGCACCCGCGTGTGCGCGCTCGGTTTCGACCGCTTGGCGAGGGAGGCGGCCGCGTCGAGTCGCGACCCGCGGTGGAACTCCTCGACGAAGAGCTTCGCGGCACGATCCGCACGACGGAAGGCGAGCCATTTCGAGAGCATCACCGCCCACGAGGCGAGCGAGAGGATCGCCAGCACCACGAGGACCGCCTTCGTCATCGGGGTCGCGAGGAGGATCAGTTCGAGTGGCGACGACGGAACGGCAGCAGCGAGTTGGAAGAGGATCACCGGGCAGCGAACCAGTCGAAGGTGCAGCGAAGCCCTTCCTCGAGGGAAACCTGCGGAGTCCAGCCGAGGCCCGCCTTCGCCTTCTCGATACTCACGACCGAGCGTCGCTGTTCCCCGGCGCGCGCAGGCGCGTGGCTCAGCGGGACCTCCTTCTTCGCGCTACGCATCAGCGTGGTGGCGAGGTCGAGCACCGATGTCTCGCGCTGGGTGCCGAGGTTGAATGCGCGGTCGTCGACGCGCCCAGCGGGGATCGTCGGGACTTTCGAAGCGAGCACGTGGGCGCGGGCGACGTCGCCGACGAAGACGTAGTCGCGCGTCTGGCCGCCGTCCCCGAAGACGGTGAGTGGCTTCCCGTCGATCACCCGCTGGCAGAAGATCGCCACGACCCCCGCCTCGCCATGCGGATCCTGTCGCGGGCCGTAGACGTTCGCGAAGCGGAGGGCGACATAGTCGAGCCCGTGCACGCGCGCGTAGTAGGCGAGATAGAGCTCGGTGGAGAACTTCGCGATGCCGTAGGGAGACTCGGGATCCTTCGCGTAGGTCTCGACGTTCGGTGGTGTGATGAAATCCCCGTACACCGCCCCGCCGGTGGAGGCGAAGATCATTCGCGTCTTGCGGCCGCTGGAGTGCACCGCCTGCATCAGGTTCACCGAACCGCCGATATTCACGTCGACATCGTACGCGGGGTCAGTCACGCTGCGGCGCACGTCGATCTGCGCGGCGAGATGACACACAAGGTCGAACTGCCCCTGTTTGATCGTGTCGGCAGCAAGCGCCGAGCGAACATCCGCCTCGACGAGCGTGGCGGCGGCGGGGATCTGCGCCCGCTTGCCGCTGGAGAGATCGTCAAGGACGGTGACGGCCCAGCCGTCAGCGATCAGGGCATCTGCAACGTGCGATCCAATGAAGCCGGCACCGCCGGTGATGAGGGCGCGTCGAGTCGTCATCCGTGGAAGATAGGCGGCTCGACGCCTGGCTCACACCCGTCAGGGCATCTTCGCCGTAACGCGCCCGACCATCCCCATCGAGATCCCGCCATCGGTCTGCCCGATGATGATCCCGCTCGCTCCCCAGGTCGTCACCCGCGTCACCCGGATCACCGCCACGTCATCGGGCGGGAGGGGCTTTCCGTCAGCGTCGTTCCCGAGGTCGCGCTGGAGCGTGATCTGGTCACCAGGGACGAGTCCTTCAGGGCCGCCGGCGGCGATGATCAACTGCTGGCCGGTCGAGACGATCACAGGGTCGCCGTCCATCCAGATGAGCGTCGTCTTCAGGCCGAACTCGACCCGGGCCGGAGTGGTGCTCGACGGCATCACGAGCGTGTCGAGCGGGACGAGCCCGTGTCCGGCGAGGACCGCTTCGAACTGCGTGAGGAGCATCGCCTCGGCTCGGCCCTCGATCGCCGGCTTGGTGATCTTGAAGACCCCGGTCGGCACGACCACGCGTCCCTCGCCGAGGATCGTTGGTCCGTATCGGAATGACATGAAGCGCTCCTCGACCGCGCCTGACGACGAGGAGGGGATATCGATGTAGACGCGCTCGAACGCCTGGATCGGTCGGTCGAGCCGGCCAGTCCCGATCGCGTCCACGGCCACGGCGGTGCCCACTTTCCCCGTGTTCTGGAGACCATTCCCGTCCCACAGGAACGGGGCGCGAGAGTATTCGCCCGACCGGACGGCTTGGGATGGCTTCTCGAGCGTGAGCGACTGCCGCTCGGCGCGCACCACCTCGAACCGCGCCGGATTGAAGATCGTCATCGGCCGCGGCGCACCCGGGGGCAGGGACTGCTGCGGCATCGGGCTCGCGGTGTCACCCGGCGCCGGAGTGGGCGCCGGCGTCATCGTATCGGCCGGTGCGACCATATCGGCTGGCGTTCCCGGTGTCGCCATCGGCGTCCCGCTGATCAGCAGGACCTGATCGGGATAGATCCAGTGCGGATCCTTCACCTTGTCCGTGTTGAGCCGGTAGATCTCCGGCCACTTGAAGGGATCGCCGAGATAGAGCTGGGCGATATCCCAGAGGGTATCGCCCGTCTTGACGGTATGGGTCCGCGTCGCTTCCTGTCCGCCGCCCAGAGCGGGCGTGAGGGCAAGACCGGCGAGCGCGAGGAGGGTGCGGGAGCGGATGACAGTGCGCATGGCAGGATGGGGCTACGGACGCTGCAATGCCCCGAGACGGCACAAGGCCCTCGGGGGCTCCTGAAGTGACGAGCGGAGGGTCACGCAGGAAACCAAGACTATAGGGCGTGGTTCACGGGAGGGCCAGACGGAGCCCCGACGCGAGATGGCGGACGGCGGAGCGTGTTCTCCGCCGTCCGCCGTCCCCGTGCTGCCGTCCTAAGCTAGAACGGCAGATCGTCGTCCCCATCCATCGCGCTGGGGAACTCCTCGAACCCTTCGGCGTTCGTACCGGCCTTCGCGCCGGCTGCAGCCTTCGCCGGCCGGGCACTGCTCTCGAAGCCACCGTCGCCGCCGCGGCCACCGCCCCCGAGGAGGATGACCTCGCGGACGTTGATCTCGGTGATGTAGCGCGTCTGCTTCGTCTCCTTGTCCTCGTACTGCCGGTACTCGATGGACCCTTCGACGAAGATCTTGTCCCCCTTCTTCACATACTTCTCGATCACGTCGGCGAGCTGGGGTCCCCGATCGGACTTGGCGTTCCACGCGAAGCAGCGGTGCCACTCCGTCTTCTCCTGCTTGTCCCCGCCCGCGCCGGTCCACTGGCGACTGGTTGCGACCGAGAAGTTCGCGACCTTGCTGCCCCCGGCGGTCGAGCGGACCTCCGGGTCCGCGCCGAGGTTCCCGATCAGTGTCACCTTGTTCAAGCTGCGGCTCACAATGCCTCCTGGAATGGGTCGGTCCGCGTGGGTACGGTAAGCCGCCCCGGGGTCCGGCCTGTCATCGTTTCAGTTTGAACGTGGGCGAAAGCTAGCGCCGCCGCCTCGCCCTCACATCTCCCCTCACCCATCTCCCATCTGTCGTTTCATGAGGATCGCATCCTCACTCGGATTTCGGTAATACCCGCGTCGGCGTCCCGAGACAACGAAGCCGCGCGCCGAGTAGAGCGCCTGCGCGGCGACATTCCCGGCCCGCACCTCGAGATGCACCGTCAGCACGCCGCGCGCATCCAGCGCGCGCAGGAGGTCGTCGAGGAGCGCGCCCCCGACGCCGGACCGAAGCGCCGACGGCGCGACCGCGATGTTCGCGAGTTCGGCCTCATCCTCGTAGTGCCAGGCGATGGCGTATCCGACGAGGAGGTCGTCGCGCACCGCGACCAACGTGATCGCGCGTGGCTCGGTGACCAGCGTGCGAAAGGACGCCTCGGACCAGGGATCGCCGAACGACGCACATTCGATCGCGTGGATCGTGGTGACATCCCCGAGCGTGGCCGGGCGGAGGATCACGCGAGCGACCTACCGTGAGTCGCTTCCCACTTCACCTGCGCCTCGGCCAAGCGCCCGTAGCGCGGCTCCCACGAGGCGAGGTCCACGGGTCCCGCCGACTCCACGAGCGCGAGGCAGCGCGTGAGTCCGCTCGCGTGCGGGGTGGCAACCATAGACTCGCCGGGCCCGATCGGCGTGGCATCGAGGGCACTCGCCCGTTCGGCGATCACCGTCGCAGGAGCAAGACCTAGTCCCTCGACGGTGGTGAGCGCGCCCGCCGCGCCGATGGTGACGAAGGCGAGGTATCGATCCCCCCGCATCGCATCGAGTGTCGCGAGCCATCGGCTCCCTTCGCGCAGGGTGAGGTCGCTCGCCGCGACGATCAGCGCGAGCGAGGGTACGGCGAAGAGCGGTCGCCCGAGTCCGAGCGCAAATCCCTTCGCGATCGCCCCGGCCACTCGCAGCGACGTGAAGCTCCCCGGCCCTTCTCCGCAGACCAGGCGCTCGAGGTCCTGCAACGTGGCGCCACCCGCGGCGATCGTCTCAAGGATCGCGGGGAGATACCGCTCCTCGGCGTCGCTCCGCATCGCGACCGAACGTTCGGCGACGAGCACGCCGTCCTTCAGCAGTGCGATCGTGCCAGTGGTCGCCGCGGCATCGAGGACGAGGGTGATACCGCGCATCACCACCGTAGGCGCCTCACATCGCGGCGTTGCGGCACGTGCTCGAGCGTGAGGTGCGTCGCGTCGGGCGGGAGCGCGGCACCCGCCCGTTCGGGCCACTCGATCAGGACGAGTCCTGACGAACGCATCATCTCCTCCCAGCCGAGCTGCGGGAGTTGCGCCGGCCCCTCGATCCGGTAGAGGTCGAGGTGGGTCACCGGACCGCTCGGCGTCGCGTACTCGTGGACGAGGGCGAATGTCGGACTCGTGACCGGCTCCGTCGCGCCGAGGGCACCGACGATGGCGCGAACGAGGGTCGTCTTCCCCGCCCCGAGGTCACCGTGCAACGCAACGACGGCGGGCCAGCGGAGCGCGGACGCGAACTCCGCGCCCCAGCGCACGAGTTCCTCCTCAGTGAGGTCAGCGACGGGCACGGGCGCTGCGACCTCCTCCCTGTCCCATCGCGGCCTTGAGATCGAAGAGCTCGTCGCGGAGCCGCGCCGCCGATTCGAAGTCGAGCGCCTTCGCCGCGGTGCGCATCTCCTCCTCGAGTTTCGCCACCAATGCGGGGAGGTCATCGGTGCCGTACGTCCGCTGCGCTTCAGCGACCTTCTTCTGGGTCTTCCGCCCCGTGCGGTCGGCGTCGCGGGCCTCACTGCCGTCGCGGGCGTCGGCGACCCGCGTACTGAAGCGCACCTGGTCGATGCTCTTCGTCACGCCGGTGGGCGTGATCCCGTGCGCCTTGTTGTGCGCCTCTTGGATCGTGCGCCGTCGGTCCGTCTCATCCAGGCAGCGTTGCATCGACGCCGTCACGCGATCGGCGTAGAAGATCGCCCGGCCATCCACGTGCCGTGCCGCGCGACCCACCGTCTGGATCAACGAACGGCCGGAGCGGAGGAAACCCTCCTGATCGGCGTCGAGGATCGCCACGAGCGACACCTCCGGGAGATCGAGTCCCTCACGGAGCAGGTTGATGCCGATCAGCACATCGAACTCGCCGAGGCGGAGTCCGCGCACGATCTCCATCCGCTCGATCGCGTCGATGTCGGCGTGCATATAGCGGACGCGCACGCCCACTTGCGCCAAATAGTCACTCAGGTCCTCGGCCATCCGCTTGGTGAGCGTGGTGACGAGGACGCGTTCGCCACGGCGCTCGCGGATCCGGATCTCGTGGAGCAAGTCGTCGACCTGCCCCTTCACCGACCGGATCTCGATCGTCGGATCGATGAGCCCGGTGGGCCGGATCACCTGCTCGACGACCACACCGTCGGAGAGCTTGAGCTCGAGGTCGGCCGGCGTGGCCGACACGCTGATCGCGCGCGGCGTGAGGGAGAGGAACTCGTCGAAGGTGAGCGGGCGGTTGTCGAGCGCACTCGGCAACCGGAAGCCGTATTCGACGAGCGTCGTCTTGCGCGCGCGGTCGCCGTTGAACATCGCCCCGATCTGCGGCATCGTGACGTGCGACTCGTCGATCACGACGAGGAAGTCATCGGGGAAGTAGTCGAAGAGACAGGCCGGCCGCTCCCCGACCACGCGGCCGGCGAGGATCCGCGAGTAGTTCTCGATCCCGGGACACGTCCCGATCTCGAGCATCATCTCGATGTCGAAGTTGGTGCGCGATTCGAGGCGTTGTGCCTCGAGCAGCTTGTTCGCCGCCTTGAGCTCGGCGAGCCGCGCGATGAGTTCGACGCGGATCTCCTTCACCGCCCGTTCCAGGCTCGGTCGCGTCGTGACGAAGTGCTTCGCCGGATAGATCGCCGTCTTCTGCAGGGGAGCGATCGTCTGCCCGGTGAGCGGATCGATCTTCGAGATCCGCTCGATCTCGTCGCCGAACATCTCGATCCGCACCCCCTGCTCCTCATAGGCCGGAAGGATCTCCACGGTGTCGCCGCGGACTCTGAAGGTCCCCCGGTCGAAGGAGACGTCGTTGCGGCCGTACTGGATCCGCACCAGTGACTTCAGGATCTCGTCGCGCGGGATCCGCTGCCCGACGCCGAGCGTGACCATCGAGGCGCGGTAGGTCTCGGGGTCGCCGAGGCCGTAGATCGCCGAGACGGTCGCGACGATGATCACGTCGTCCCTCTCCATCAAAGACGAGGTGGCGCGCAGGCGGAGCCGGTCGATGTCCTCGTTGATCGAGGCGTCCTTCTCGATGTAGGTATCGGAGGAGGGGACGTACGCCTCGGGCTGGTAGTAGTCGTAGTACGAGATGAAGTACTCGACCGCGTTGTTCGGGAAGAACCCCTTCAGTTCGCCGTAGAGCTGGGCGGCGAGGGTCTTGTTGTGCGAGAGGACGAGTGCCGGCTTGCCGATCTGCGCGATGACGTTGGCGATCGTCATCGTCTTCCCCGACCCGGTCACGCCAAGGAGCGTCTGGAATCGGTCGCCACGACGCAGTCCGGCGACGAGTTCCGCGATCGCGCGGGGCTGGTCGCCGGCGGGACTGAACGGGCTGGTGAGCTGGTACAACTGCAGGGGAAAGGTGAAGGGGGAAGGTGGAAGGGCGTCAGATCAGGGGCCGTCCCCACGGGATCCCGGCGAGGATGAGCAGCAAAGTCACCCCGACGAACACCAACGCCTTCCGGTGCTTCGACGCGTCGTTGGGCGCGTTCTTCGCCACAATGCCACCGATGGTCGCGAGCACCACCGCCGCCACCATCAGCATCGGATGCTCGGCGACGAAGAACCGCGTCGGAGCGTCGGCCATCGTCGCCTTCAGCTCGCTCATCGCCTTACCGATGAAGGGCGAGGTGAAGAAGAGGGTCAGGCCAAGCAGGAGTTGCAGGTGGAGCGTGACCATGAAGGCGACGCCGGCGCGTCGAGCGGCGGCGTAGGGGCGGTCGCCGCCGAGTCCACGCGATGCGGCAACGAGCGCGACAATCCCGGTCACGAGGATCGCCCACCGCAGCGCGTTGTGTGAGTGCAGCAGGAAGTTTTGGAGCAAGGTCCGGTCCCGGTCAGGGTCGCGGGGACTCGCGACACCGGGAATCTAGCTTTCGTCCGCCGTCAGCCGCTCCCGCCGCGCCACCTGGCTCACACCCTTCACGCGTCGCGCGGCCTTGATGATCTTGTCGAGTTGGACGAGGTTCTCGACCTCGACCAGCGCCGCACCCGAGACGCGCCCATCGACGGTCCTCATCTCGAGCGAGCGGATGTCTGTCCCCGTCCCACTCACCGCCGCGGCGAGATCGGCGTAGAGGCCTCGGCGGTCCGTGGCCTCGACCGCGAGCCGGATGAGGAAGCGCTCGCCGGCGCTCTCCTGCCAGTCGATGTCGAGCCGGCGCTCCGGTTCGTGCGCGAGATGCAGGAGATTGGGGCAGTCGTTGCGATGGATGCTCACGCCGCGGCCACGCGTCACGTACCCGACCACCGTGTCGCCAGGCACCGGCTGGCAACATTGGGCGTACCGCACCATCAGTCCGTCAGCCCCCTGCACACGGATCCCCTTCGAGGTACCGGGGCGCCGCATCCGGTCAATCAGGCGTTCGAGGGGACTCGGCTTGAGCGCCGTCTCCTGCGCGACGTCGAGATCGGGGTAGATCGCCTTCAGGAGCTGGGTGACCGTGATGTCCCCCTGCCCGATGCTTGCGTAGATATGCTCCTTGCCCGAGAGCTTCAGGGCCGAGTAGCCCTTCGCCAACTCGGCATCGGTCAACTTGGCGTGACGCCGACGCCGGAGCTCCCGATCGAGGATCTCCTCTCCGACCACGATGAAGGTCCGCTGCTCCTCGATGCGCAGCCACTGACGGATCCGGTGGCGGGCCCGCCCGGTGTGCACGTGGGCGAGCCAGTCGCGGCTCGGGCGCGCGTTGGGTGAACGGATGATCTCGACGGTCTCCGAGTTCCGGAGCTCACGCGAGAGGGGCACGATGCGGCCGTTGACCCGCGCCCCCTGCGTGTGGAGGCCGACCTCGGTGTGCACCGCGAAGGCGAAGTCGAGGGGCGTCGCGCCCTTGGGAAGTTGGATGACGTCGCCGTTCGGCGTGAAGACGAAGATCTCGTCCTGGTAGAGATCGAGCTTGAGGAACTCGAGGAACTGGTCCGGCGTCTCGGCGTCGAGCTGCAGTTCGAGCACCTGACGGAACCAGGAGAGGTGGCGGTCGAGGTCCCGTTCCCCACCCTTCTCCCCCGACTTGTAGAGCCAGTGCGCCGCGATCCCATACTCGGCGGTGCGGTGCATCTCCTTCGTCCGGATCTGGATCTCGAAGAGGGTCCCGCGCGGTCCGAAGACGGTCGTGTGCAGCGACTGGTAGCCGTTCGACTTGGGGCTGGCGATGTAGTCCTTGATCCGCTCCTGCAGCGGCGTCCAGGCCCCGTGGATCACGCCAAGGGCGTGGTAACATTCGGGGACGTTCTCGACGAGCACGCGGATCGCGTAGAGGTCGTAGATCTCGTCGTAGGGCTTCTCCCGCTTCTGCATCTTCTTGTAGATCGACCAGAGATGCTTCGGTCGTCCGCTCACCTCGTACACGATGACGCCGGCGTCGCGGAGTTTCGTCTCGAGTGGGGCCGCGAGCTCGCCGATCAGCGCGTCGCGGTCGGCGCGCTTGCTGGCGATCACCTTGGCGAGCGTCTTGTACTCGTCCGGTTCGATCCACTTGAACGCGAGGTCCTCGAGTTCCGCCTTCATCGACGCGAGCCCGAAGCGGTGCGCCATCGGTGCGTAGAGGTCGCGGGTCTCGGCGGCGATGCTGAGCCGCTTCTCCTCGGGCATCCACTCGAGCGTCCGCATGTTGTGCAGCCGGTCGGCGAGTTTCACGAGGATCACGCGCGCGTCCTTCGCGACCGAGAGGAGGAGCTTGCGGTAACTCTCGACCTGCCGCTCCTCGCGCGAGAGCATCGGCAGGTGGCCGATCTTCGTCAGGCCATCGACGATCTGCGCGACCTCGCGGCCGAATTCTCGTTCGACGTCCTCGACCGAGAAGGCGGTGTCCTCGACCACATCGTGGATGAGGCCGCTGGCGACGGTCACGCTGTCCAGCTGCAGGTCGGCGAGGATCCGCGCGACCTCGACGCAGTGGGTCACGTAGGGATCGCCATTCCGCCGAGTCTGTCCGGAGTGCGCCTTCTCGCTGAACCGATAGGCGCGCACGAGCAACTCGGTGTCGAGACGCTCGGGGAGCGACTCGTCCGACAGATCCCAGCCGGGGATGAGGGCGCTCAGGACGGTGGATGTCATTGGAGCGGGTTGGAGGGCCCGCTTCCGGTATATCACCCGCCGGCTCGACAGGGTCAAGCTCGACCGCCGTTCGCCCTCGATTCTCGACGCTAAAGCAAGCCGGCCTCAGCGAAGCTCAAGTAGCGCCCCCTCCCGATCACAATGTGATCCTGGATCGGGATGTCGAGCAGCCGGCCGGCGGCCACGAGCTGCGTCGTGATCGCCCGGTCGTCAGCGCTGGGGGTCGGGTCCCCCGACGGATGGTTGTGAACCAGCACGACGCTCGCGGCGCGCTCGGCGATCGCTTCGCGAAAGACCTCGCGCGGGTGGACGAGCGAACTGTTGAGGATGCCCCGGCTCACGAGGATGTCGCGCTCGAGCCGGTGCTGCGAGTCGAGGATCGCGACGTGGAACTCCTCCACGGTGAGTCCCTCAAGCCGCGGCGAGTAGAACCGCCACACGTCGCGCGGACCGCGGATCGGTTCCCCCTCCTCCATTCCCTCCGACGCGAGTCGACGCCCGAGCTCAAGCGCCGCGTGCACCGCCAGGGCTCGCACCTCGCCGAGTCCCGGGAGGTCGGTGAGTGCGGCGATCGGCATCTGTCCGAGACGCCGGAGCGAGCCACCGGCGCGGTGCAGGACCTCCGCCGCCGTCTCAGTCGCGGTGCGGCCGGTGGTTGCCGTGCCGAGCACGAGCGCGAGCAGCTCCCCCGTAGTGAGGGCAGCAGGTCCGAGGGCCCGGAGGCGCTCACGAGGCCGGTCGGACGGCGGGAGTTCGAGGACCGAGGGCACGCGGCGAGTCTACCACCCCGCGCCCGAACGACCCGAACCATTTCGTCGCACCCGCCGTCCACCCGCTGCCGGCAGCCGACCGGCCCCTAGGCCCCGTGACACTTCTTGAACTTCTTCCCACTGCCGCAGGGACAGGGATCGTTCCGCCCGACGTTCGTGAATTCGACGTTTCCAGCGGGAGTCCCGGCGGCGAGGTTGGCGACGCCCCGTCCAGCACCGACGACCTTGGGCTCGGAACGCGGCGCGGCGCTCGCCGGCGACGCAGTCCCATCGCCCGGCGGTGAGCGCTCCGGCCCCGTCTCCTCGGCCACACCGAGGGCGTTGAATCGCTTCGCGACCGGCGGCGGCGGTGGCGGTCCGCGACGCGGCCCCTCGTCGAACACCAACTGCACCTTCAGGAAGCGCTCGGTGAAGGTGTGCTGGATGTCGCGCATCAGGTCCTCGAACATCGAGTACGCTTCCGACTTGTACTCGACAAGCGGGTCCTTCTGCCCCCACGAGCGGTATTGGATCGCCCCACGCAGCTGGTCAAGGTCGTAGAGGTGATCCTTCCACTTCTCGTCGAGGACGTTGAGCATCACGAGCGAGAGGAGGCGGTTCGCGAAGTCACCAAGAGTCTTGAACTTCCCGTCGAAGGCCTCCATCGCCGCGACGACGGCGAGCCGCCGCGCCTCGTCGACGCTCGCGGGACGGGGCTGGTCGGCTTCGAACGCCGCGACCCGGAGGAGGTACTGCATCATCAGGTCCTGGCGCAGGAGCTCGAGTTCCCACTCCTCCTCCTTCTCGGCATCGGCCAGCGCGGTCTCGACCCGCCGGGCGACGGCGGTCTCGAGCATCTTCGCCGCCTCCCCCTTGAGCTCCTCTCCCCCCTCGAGGGCGAAGGCGCGGAGGCTGTAGATCACCTCGCGCTGTTGGTTCATCACGTCGTCGTAGTCGAGCAGCCGCTTGCGGGACTGGAAGTTCTGCAGCTCGACCCGCTTCTGCGCCTGCTCGATCGAGCGGGTGATCAGCGAGTGGGTGAGCACCTCCCCTTCCTGCGCCCCCATCCCGTCCATCAACCGCGCGATGCGGTCCGACCCGAAGAGCCGCATCAGGTCGTCCTCGAGGGAGAGGAAGAACTGCGAGGTGCCGGGATCCCCCTGCCGGCCCGCGCGGCCGCGCAGCTGGCGGTCGATCCGGCGCGATTCGTGGCGTTCGGAGCCGATGATGTGCAGGCCCCCCGGCTCGGTGATCGCGAGGTCTTTGCCGTCGGGGTCCTTGATCGTGCTCGGCTGCGAGACGGTGACGCCGGCGCCGAGTTTGATGTCGGTGCCGCGACCCGCCATGTTCGTCGCGATCGTGATCGCGTTCGGCTGCCCCGCGAGCGAGACGATCTCGGCTTCGCGCTGGTGGTACTTCGCGTTGAGGACATTGTGCGGCAAACCGGCCCGCTGGAAGAGTCGGGCCAACGTCTCCGAGGCCTCGACGCTCGTCGTGCCGACGAGCACCGGATACCCGAGCTGGTGGAGTCGCCGCGTCTCCTCCACGATCCCGTTGAACTTCTCGCGACGCGTTTTGTAGACGAGGTCCTGGCGATCCAGGCGGATGATCGGGCGGTTCGTCGGGATGACCGAGACCTCGAGCTTGTAGATCTGGTAGAACTCCGTTTCCTCCGTCTCGGCGGTGCCGGTCATCCCGGCGAGCTTCTCGTAGAGGCGGAAGTAGTTCTGGATGGTGATCGTGGCGAGGGTCTGCGTCTCGCCACGCACCGTCACGCTCTCCTTCGCCTCGACGGCCTGATGGAGCCCCTCACTCCAGCGGCGACCCGGCATCGTGCGACCGGTGAACTCGTCGACGATGAGGACCTGCCCATCCTGGACGACGTAGTTCACGTCCTTCTCGTAGAGCGCGTGCGCCCGCAACAACTGGTGCACGATGTTCAGCTTCTCCGACTTGATCGCGTACTCGACTTCGATCTGACGCCGCGCTTCGAGCTTGACGGCGGGATCCATCTCGTGGTCCTTGTCGAGCCGGCCCATCGCGAGCGAGATGTCGGGCAGCACGAAGGCGTCGTGGTCCGACGGGGAGAGGAAGTCCACGCCCTTGTCGGTGAGGTGGACGGTGTGCCCGCGCTCGTCGAGCACGAAGAGGAGGTCCTCCTCGATGTCGCGGAAGAGTTGCTTCGAGAGCGGAACCTTCCGGTCGGAGAGGTGCTGCAGCTCCTTCTGCTGGACGAGCTGCTTGACGCCGGTCTCCTGCAAGGCCTTGATGAGGCGCTTGTTCTTCGGGTTGCCGAGCCGCGCCTTGTACAGCGCGAGACTCCCTTCCTCCTCGTTGCCGGCGGCGAGCGCCCGTTCGCCGCGCGCGACGAGGTCGTTCGCCATCTCGGTCTGGCGGCGCACGAGCCGCGAGACGTTGGCATTGTGCTCGGCGTACTGCAGATCCCCTTCGTTCCCGACGGGGCCCGAGATGATCAGCGGCGTGCGGGCCTCGTCGATGAGGACCGAGTCCACCTCGTCGACGATCGCGTAGATGTGCGGCCGCTGCACGCGCTGCTCGAGCGCCACCACCATGTTGTCGCGCAGATAGTCGAAGCCGAACTCGTTGTTCGTGCCGTAGGTGATGTCGCAGGCGTAGGCCGCCCGACGCTCCGGCGTGCCCGGCTCGGTGTCGTCGAGGCACCCGACGGTGAGGCCGAGCCACGTGAAGAGGTGCCCCATCCACTGCGAGTCGCGACGGGCGAGGTACGAGTTCACCGTGACGAGGTGGCAGCCGCGACCGGTGAGGGCGTTCAGGTAGAGCGGCAACGTCGCGACGAGGGTCTTGCCTTCGCCGGTCGCCATCTCGGCGATCCGTCCGAGGTGGAGCTGGATGCCGCCGACGAGTTGCACGTCGTATGGCACCATGTCCCACGTGAGCTCGTGCCCGGTGACCACGACCGGCGTGCCGACGAGGCGGCGCGCCGCCTCGCGCACCGTGGCGAACGCCTCGGGCAGCAGGTCGTCGAGGGCTTCGCGGACGGCGAGGCGGTATTCCTGCTCGAGCCCGCCCTGTCCGTCGGGACCGGTGAGCTGATGGTCGAGCGCCTCACGGGCCTCGGCGCTCGCGGCCCCGTGCTTCTCCGCCTTGATCGCCTCGATCCGCGCCTTGAGTTCGGCAGTCCGTTCCTCGAGCGACGCGCGGAGACGCGCCGTCTGCCCCTGCAGTTCGATGTCGGTGACATCGCGCAGGCGGGCGTAGTGGACGTTGATCTCGTCGACGATCGGCTGCACGCGGCGCTGTTCGCGCGCGTGTCGCGTCCCGAAGACCGCCCCGATCAGCTGTTTCAGCATCCGTTCATCACTCGGTGGTGGGACCGTACAGGCCGTGCGTCGCGATGTACGCGGCGACGGCATCCGGGACGAACCCCCGGATGGGCTTGCCGGCGCGGACCCGGGCGCGGATCTCGGTCGCCGAGATATCCACGCGTCGGATCGCCAGCCGTTCGAAGGGGATCCCGCCGTCGAGCCGCGCCGGTGCCTCGCCGCGGGTCAGGACGACGAGCCGGGCGAGGGACGCGAGGGCCTGCGGTTCGCGCCACTGCGGCAACGTCGCCGCGGCATCCTCCCCGAGCAGGAACACCAACTCGGCCGCCGGGCGCGCCGCCCGATACGACCGCACCGTCTCGACGGAGAAAGATAACCCGTCGCGTTCCAATTCGATGGCATCCACCGCGAGCTGCGGATGGCTGGCGGCCAGCTCTCGGCACATCGCCAAGCGGTGCCGTCCCTCCGCGATCACCGCGTCGCGCTTCAGTGGCTGGCGGCGCGCCGGGATGAAGATGACCTGGTCGAGGGAAAGGCGATCAAGCGCCCCGATCGCGGCGTGCAGATGACCGAGATGCGGCGGATCAAAGGTGCCGCCGAGGAGACCGAGCCGCTCGTGCTGGGCCACGCGCCCGTCAGCGCCGAACGAGCGTGGCGGTCGAGGTGTCTGCGCTGGCGACCTTGCAGGTCACCACCACCTGGGCATCAGCCGGGTAGGCAGCACGCAACGCGCCACAGACCTCCTCGGCGTCCTCCTTGTAGTTCAACACCGGAAGCCGGTAGACAAGCACCAGCTGCAGCATCGCACGGCGAGCGGCGTCCGACTCAGGCCAGTTCCGGACGACGTCCTTGAAGTAGATGATCGCCGAGTCATAGGCCTTTCGCCGGACGTATTGCATCCCCGTGTCGAAGTCCTTCAGGGCGAATCGCTCGTCGAGTCGGCGGAGCGCCGCGCGCGAAGAATCCGCGAGGCGCGAATCCGGATAGATGGCGAGCAGCAGGCGGTGTTGTGTCTGGGCGAGCAGGCCGTACTGCGGATCGAGCGACGGCCGCCGCCAGAGTCCCGCATACGCCCCGGCGGCCTCGAAGGTCGCGTCGTCGGCGAGGGTGTCGTCGGGAAGCTGCTCGGCAAGCCGGATGAACGCCTGCGCTGCCAGGAGCCGCTCCTCGTTACGTAAGCGCGACTGCGCGAGGAACCAGTGCGCGCGCCCGAGCAACGAATCTCGGGATGGCAGGTCGAGCGTGAGTCGCTCGAAGGCGAGGATCGCGGCATCCCACTTGCCGTCGCGGTACTTCGCGAGACCTGCGTCGTACAGCGCGACCGACGTCGGGAACTTGGCGACGTCGAACTGTTTGAAGCACCCTACGCCGAGGCCAAGGGCGAGGACGATGAGTGGGAGCGTGGCGCGGCGCTTCACGTCGGTGGCTGCATCCGTGCGGAGCCTGTTAGCCCGCGGAAATAAGCGATGGCCCGCCCGAGCCCCTCACGGAGGGGCACAGCGGGTTCCCAGCCCAGCAACGTGCGGGCCCGGGTGATATCGGGCTGCCGGACCTTCGGATCGTCGGTCGGCAGCGGGTGGCTGATGATAGTGGAGCGCGAGCCCGTGAGTTCCAATACGAGCTCGGCGAGTTGGCGGACCGTGAACTCGTTCGGGTTGCCGATGTTGACCGGCATCCGTTCGTCACTCTTGAAGAGTCGGTAGATCCCCTCCACCTCGTCCGACACGAAGCAGAACGACCGCGTCTGCGACCCATCGCCATAGAGGGTCAGCGGTTCCCCCTGCAGCGCCTGCACGATGAAGTTCGAGACGACGCGGCCATCCCCTGGCCGCATCCGCGGGCCGTAGGTGTTGAAGATCCGCACGATCCGCGTCTCGACCCCCTGGGCGCGGTGATACGCCATCGTCATCGCCTCGGCGAACCGCTTGGCCTCGTCGTAGCACCCGCGGGGCCCGATCGGGTTCACGTTCCCCCAGTAGGTCTCCGGCTGTGGATGCACGAGCGGATCCCCATAGACCTCTGAGGTCGAGGCGAGGAGGAATCGAGCCTTCTTGGCCAGCGCGATCCCCAGCGCGTTGTGCGTGCCGAGGGAACCCACCTTCAGCGTCTGGATCGGCTTCTCGAGATAGTCGACCGGGCTCGCCGGCGACGCGAAGTGCAGCACACCGTCCAGCTCGCCGGCGATGTAGGTGTAGTCGGAGATGTTGTGGCGGAGGAAGCTGAAGCGTTCGTGGCCGGTCAGGTGCGCGAAGTTGTCCGGATGTCCGGTGAGGAAGTTGTCCAACCCCACCACCGTGTGGCCGTCGGCGATGAAGCGGTCCGCGAGATGGGAGCCGAGGAAGCCGGCGACGCCCGTGATCAGGACCCTCACGCGGCACCCCGACCGATCGAGCGGTACGTGAATCCGAGGGAGGCCATCTTCGCCGGGTCGTACAGGTTTCGGCCGTCAACGAGGACCGGTGTGCGCAGCGCACCCTTCAGCCGCGCGAAGTCCGGGAACCGGTACTCGTTCCAGTCGGTGACGACAACGAGCGCGTCGGCTCCGGTGGCCGCGTCGTAGTTCGTCTTCGCGAAGGTGATGCGGTTCCCGAGCCGCCGCTCCGCCTCGTGCATCGCCGCCGGATCGTGCGCAACGACGGTCGCGCCGGACGCGAGGAGGTTTTCGACGAGGGTCAGCGCTGGCGACTCTCGCATATCATCGGTGTTGGCCTTGAAGGCGAGTCCCCAGAGGGCGACCCGCTTCCCCTTCACCGAACCGCCGAGCGCGGCCTGGACCTTCTCGAAGAGCCGGCGCTTCTGTCGATCGTTCGCGGTCTCGACGGCCCGCAACACGCCCATCGGCGCGCCACGCTCCTCGGAGGTCCGGAGCAGCGCCTGGACGTCCTTCGGGAAGCAGGATCCGCCGTAGCCCGGGCCCGGGAAGAGGAAGGCGGGCCCGATCCGTGAATCGCTGCCGATCCCCTTCCGCACGAGATCCACGTTCGCGCCCACCTGCTCACAGAGGTTCGCGACCTCGTTCATGAACGAGATCCGCGTCGCGAGCATCGCGTTGGCGGCGTACTTCGTCATCTCGGCCGACGGGATGTCCATGAAGATGATCGGCTTGCCGGTCCGAACGAACGGGGCGTAGAGCTCGGCCATCCGGCTGCGCCCGAAGTCGGTCTCGACGCCGATCACCACGCGATCGGGCTTCATGAAGTCATCGACCGCCGCCCCTTCCTTGAGGAATTCCGGGTTGGAGCACATATGGAAGGCGTGCTTCGCGAGTGGGGCGATCACTGCCGCGACCCTCTCCGCGGTGCCGACCGGGACCGTGGACTTGGTGACCACCACGATTTCGCGCTGCGCGTGCGTGCCGATCTCCCGCGCGACCGCGAGTACGTGCTTCAGGTCGGCCGACCCGTCCTCATCGGGTGGCGTTCCGACCGCGATGAAGACGACCTCTGCCGTCCTGATCGCCGCCGCAACGTCGGTCGTGAAGGCAAGGCGCCCACCGGCCTGATTCCGCTCGACATACTCCTCAAGGCCCGGTTCGTAGATCGGGAGGACGTTCTTCTTGAGTCCATCGATCTTCTCGTGGTCGAGGTCGGCGCACACGACATCGTTCCCGGTCTCGGCCAGGCAGGCCCCGACGACGAGTCCGACGTACCCCGTCCCGATCACCGTGATGTTCACGTCGCGTGCTCCTTCGAGAGGACCGGCCGTGAGGAGGTCAGCGTGACGATGCGCGCGCGTCCCGCCTTGAGCTTCGCGGTCACATTGCGGGCGTCGATCACCAGGGCCGCGCGGTCGACCACCCGCTGGTAGTCCACACCCTTGTGGTCGGTGATGATCACGACCGCATCGACGCCATCGAGCACCGCGTCGGTGAGGGCGACGCCGTGCATCTCGTGCCCATCCTCGCGGAACGAGGGGATGTGCGGATCGTGGTACGAGACCACCGCCCCGCGCTCCTCGAGCAGGCGGATCACGTCAAGTGCCGGACTCTCGCGCATGTCGTCGATGTCGCGCTTGTAGGCGACGCCAAGGACGAGCACTTGGCTCCCGCGCACCGACTTGCGGTCGTCGTTCAGCGCCCAGACGACCTTCTCGACGACGTAGTCGGGCATCGCTGAGTTCACCTCGCTCGCGAGGTCGATGAAGCGCGTCTTGTAGTTGAGCCCTCGCATCTTCCACGCGAGGTAGTGCGGATCGAGCGGGATGCAGTGACCGCCGATCCCGGGGCCTGGAGTGAACTTCATGAAGCCGAACGGCTTCGTCGCCGCCGCTTCGATCACCTCGAACACATTCACGCCGAGGCGGTCGCAGACGATCGCCATCTCGTTCACGAGCCCGATGTTCACCGAACGGAAGGTGTTCTCGAGGAGCTTCACCAACTCGGCGGCCTCGGGGGAGGAGACCGGGACCACGGTGTCGATCGTCGCCGAATAGAAGGCGATCGCGGCGGCGTTGCAGGCGGGGGTGATGCCCCCCACGACCTTCGGGGTGTTCTTCGTGTGGTAGATCGGATTCCCCGGGTCCACGCGCTCGGGGCTGAAGGCCAGGAAGACCGTCTCGCCGACCACCAGCCCCCGCTCCTCGAGTCGCGGTTGTAGCAGTTCCCGTGTCGTGCCGGGGTAGGTCGTGCTCTCGAGAACGATCAGCATCCCCGGATGCGCCTGACGGGCCACGGTCTCGGAAGCCGAGAGCACGTACGACATGTCGGGGTCGCGAGTCTTCGCGAGTGGCGTCGGCACTGCGATCGAGACGGTGTCGGCCGTCGCGAGGTGCTGCTCGTCGGTCGTCGGCAGGAACTTGCCGCTCTTCACGTGCTTCGCGACGTTCGCGGCCGGCACGTCCTGGATGTGCGATTCGCCGCGAGCGAGGAGGCCGACCACGCGCTCGCTCACATCGTAGCCGACGACCTTGAACCCCGCCTCGCAGAGTTCCATCGCGAGCGGGAGGCCCACGTAGCCGAGTCCGATCACGGCACTCACGGCGGTGCGGTCTTCGATCTTCCGGAGAAGGGTCTGATGCATCGTCATGCGAGAGGGGATGGGAGGATGCTGGTCACTTGCCGAAGAAGGACCGCACCCCAGCGACGACCTCGTCGAGCTGGCCGGGCGTGAGTTCGGGGAAGACCGGAAGGGAGATCACCTCGCGGGCCGCTTGCTCCGCCACCGGGCACGCGCCTTCGCGGTAGCCGAGATAGGCGAAGCAGGGTTGCTGGTGCAACGGGAGGGGATAGTAGACCGAATGCCCGATCCCCTTCCCTGCGAGGTGCGCCTTGAGCGCATCGCGCTTCGGCACGCGCAGCGTGTACTGGTTCACGATCGTCTCGTTCAGCGGATCGATGTACGGCGTGCCCACGTCCGCGAGGTCACCGAACGCCGCGTCGTAATACGCCGCGTGCTCCCGGCGCTTCGCGCTCCACGCGGCGAGATGCGGCAGCTTCGCCGACAGCACCGCGGCCTGCAGAGCGTCGAGTCGGGAGTTGAAGCCGACCTCCTCGTGCAGATACGTCTGGACCGAACCGTGAGTGCGGAGACGCCGCAACCGGTCGGCGATGACCTGGTCCTGGGTCACGATCATCCCCCCGTCCCCGTAGCCGCCGAGGTTCTTCGAGGGGAAGAAGGAGAAGGTGCCGATCGTCGCGGCCTCGCCCGCCATCTTCCACTCGCCGCCGATCTTCCGGCGCGCGCCGATGCTCTGCGCCGCGTCCTCGATGATCGGCATTGTCGGAAGGAGGCGACGGATCTCCTCGAGGGGCGCCATCTGGCCGAAGAGGTCGACCGGGATCACCGCCTTCGTGCGCGCAGTCACCGCAGCGGCAGCGAGGTCGGGTCGGATGTTGAAGGTGCGGGGGTCGATGTCGACGAAGACCGGGGTCGCACCGACGTTGTGGATCGTGCCGGCCGTCGCGAAGAACGTGAAGGGGGTCGTGACCACTTCGTCCCCCCGCCCGATGTCGAGGGCGCGCATCGCGATCAGGATCGCATCGGTGCCGTTGGCGCACCCGACCGCGAACCGGGACCGTGTGAGCAACGCGACCTCGGACTCCAGCTGCGTGACCGGGGCCCCGAGGATGAAGGCCTGATCGTCGACCACCTTCATCAGGGCCCGCACCACCTCGTCGCGGATGGTCGCGTGCTGGGCCTTCAAGTCAAGGAGCGGGACGGACATAGGTCGGATGGGTCGGTAAGATCAGGCGCTGGCTGGCGTCACCCGCCGTGCGAACCACGAAAGTTCGCCGGGTGCGGGGGGAGAGTCAACGCAGTCGGCTAGCGGCGCGACTTGAGTGGCAGCGGGACCTCTCGCCCCGTCTTCGCCGACTCGTAGATCCCCAGGATCAGCTCGAGGGACTTCCGGCCACCACGTCCGTCCGTATCGGCCACCGCCTCGCCCCGCAGGACGCTGAGCACGTTGCGGTACCAAGGTTCGTGACCGAAGCCGTAGACCGACGGCGGAGAGGTGTTCGCCGCCTCGACGAGCTTGTCATCATCGTCATAGTCGGCGAACTGCCACTGGTCGATCCGGTTCACCGCCGTCCCGCCGAGCTTCACGGTCCCCTTCTCTCCAAGGAGCGTGAAGGAGCCCTCGAGGTTCTTCGGGAAGGTGAGCATCGTCACCTCCAGCACGCCGATCGCGCCGTTCCGGAAGCGCATCACCGCCGCGCCGCTGTCCTCGGCTTCGATTCGCCGGGCGAGGGTCGCGGTCTTCGCGATCACGCTCTCGACCGGCCCGACGAGCCACTGGATCAAGTCGACGTAGTGCGACGCCTGGTTCATGATCGCCCCGCCGTCGAACTCCCACGTGCCGCGCCAGGGCGCCTGGTCGTAGTACTCCTGCGGCCGCGACCAGCGCACGGTCGCATTCGCGAGGTAGAGCCGACCGAATCTCCCCTTGTCGAGCGCGCGCTTGAGCAGCTGGACCGTCGCGTTCAGGCGGTTCTGCTTGACGACGAACAGCTGCACCCCGGCGGAATCGCAGGCGTGGACGAGGTCGTCGGCCGACTCGAGGGTGATCGCCATCGGCTTCTCGCAGACGACGTGCTTGCCCGCGCGCGCGGCGAGGATCCCGTGGGCCGGGTGCATCCCCGACGGCGTCGCGATCGCGACCACCTCGCACGGCGTCTCGGCGAGCATCTTCTCGTACGAGGTGAACCAGGGGACACCGCATTTCTCACCGGCGCCGCGGGCGCGCTCTTCGATCACATCGCAGACGGCGGCGAGGGAGAGCCCCTCGATCCGCGCGATCGCCTCGAAGTGGTTCGTGCTGATGCGGCCGCAGCCAACGAACGCGACGCGGAACGAGGCGGTGGAGGTCATCGTGTTCCTGCCGTCGCGGCGGTGAGGCGATCGCCCTGCGCGCGAAAGGTGGCGCCGCAGCTGGAGCAGGCGTACTCGGGACCGTCACCGGTGAGGGTCACGCCGCAGGCGCAGACCCATCCGACGCGCCGCGCAGGCACGCCGAGCATCAGCGCGTAGTCGGGCACGTCGGCGGTGACCACCGCCCCCGCCCCGATGAATGCGTACGCCCCCAGCGTCGTCCCACAGAGCACGGTGGCGTTCGCGCCGATCGTCGCCCCGCGACGGACCAGCGTGCGCTGGTACTCCGACTTGCGGCTCACGTGACTGCGCGGATTCAGTACGTTCGTGAACACCATCGAGGGGCCGCAGAAGACGCCGTCCTCGAGCTCGACCCCTTCGTAGATCGAGACGTTGTTCTGGATCTTCACGTCGTTCCCGATCCGCGTGCCGTTCATCACCACCACATTCTGGCCGAGCGAGCAGCGCTCGCCGATCACCGCCCCGGGCATCACGTGGACGAAATGCCAGATGCGCGTGCCCGCGCCGATCCGCGCGCCCGCGTCCACATAGGCCGATTCGTGGATGACCGGTCCGGTCACGGAAGATCCTCCTGCCACTCCTGCAAGGAGCGCACGGTCGCGGGCCGCTCACGCATCGAGAGGATCGCGTCGCACGCCGCTCGCGCGCCCGAGAGCGTCGTCGTGTATGGGACGTGGTTCGCGATGGCGGCCTGCCGCATCGTGTAGTCGTCGCGCTGGGAGACCTTGCCGAGCGGCGTGTTGATCAGGAGCTGCACCTCGCCATTCACCATCAGGTCGATCGCGTTGGGGCGGCCCTCGCTCACTTTGAAGACGCGGGTCGCCGGCACCCCGTGCTCCGCCAGGTGGCGGGCGACGCCCTGGGTCGCGACGATCTCGAATCCCATCCCGTGGAACCGGCGCGCGAGCTCGGTCGCCCCGACCCGATCGCGGACGTTCACGGTGATCAACACCTTCCCCTCGCGCGGGAGGGCGTTCCCCGCCGCGATCTGCGACTTGGCGAACGCGGTGCCGAAGGAGTCGCTCAGTCCCATCACTTCGCCGGTCGAGCGCATCTCCGGGCCGAGGATCGGGTCGAACTCGCGGAACTTCGAGAAGGGGAACACTGCCTCCTTCACCGCCACGTAGGGGGCGATGATCTCCTCCGTGTAGCCGAGGTCCTCCAGCGTTTCGCCGAGCATCACGCGCGCGGCGAACGAGGCGAGGGGCTTGCCGATCGTCTTGGAGACGAAGGGGACGGTGCGCGACGCGCGGGGGTTGACCTCGATCACATAGACCACGCCGTCCTTGATCGCGTACTGCACGTTGATCAGCCCGACGACCCCCAGGGCCTTGGCGAACGCGACGGTGTGGGCCCGCATCTGATCCTGATGCGCCTTCGAGATGAGCATCGGCGGCAGCACGCAGGCGGAATCGCCCGAATGGATCCCCGCGTCCTCGATGTGCTGCATCACGCCGCCGATCACGACCGTCGTCCCATCGGAGATGGCGTCCACGTCGGCCTCGAATGCATCCTCGAGGAAGGAATCGACCAGCACCGGCCGCTCCTCCGAGACCCGCACCGCGCGCACGAAGTACTCCCGCAGCGAGGGCTCGTCGTAGACGATCTCCATCGCCCGGCCACCGAGCACGTAACTCGGGCGCACGAGCACCGGATAGCCGATGCGGGTCGCGATCTTCACCGCCTCCTCGACGCTCGTCGCAGTCCCATTCGCGGGCTGCGCGATGCCGAGCCCGCGGGCAAGGGCCTCGAACCGCTTCCGATCCTCGGCGATGTCGATCGCCTCAGGGGAGGTGCCGAGGATCGGCACGCCCGCCGCCTCGAGCGGCTTCACGAGCTTGAGCGGCGTCTGCCCACCGAGCTGTACGATCACGCCGACCGGTTGCTCGCGCTCGACGATCTCGAGGACGTGCTCGAAGGTCAGGGGCTCGAAGTAGAGCTTGTCCGAGGTGTCGTAGTCGGTCGAGACGGTCTCGGGATTCGAGTTCACCATGATCGTCTCGTATCCGGCCTCGCGGAGGGCGATCGCCGCCCGGACGCAGCAGTAGTCGAACTCGACCCCCTGCCCGATCCGGTTCGGTCCGCTGCCGAGGATCACCACCGACTTGCGTCCGCTCTTGGGTGCCTCCGACTCCTCGTCGTAGGAGGAGTACAGATACGGCGTGTTCGAGGGGAACTCGCCAGCACAGGTGTCCACCATCTTGTACGCCGGCCGGATCCCCATCGCCCACCGTCGTTCGCGCACCGCCCCCTCGGTCTCCGAGCGGAGTCGGGCGAGTTGGAGATCGGCGAATCCCATCCGCTTCATCCGGCGCATCACGCCAGCGTCGATCGCCGGGAGCGCCGCGTACGCTTTCTCGGCGTCGACGAGCTCCTCGAACTGGCGCAGGAACCAGGGATCGATCGCCGTCCGCCGATTGATCTCCTCGACCGTCATCCCGAGGCGGAGGGCGCGCTTGATCTGGAAGACCCGTTCGGGCACCGGCCGTGCGAGCGCGGTCTGCACCGCCTCGAGCGATTCGTCGGCAACGCGGTCGTCGGCTGGCCGCTCGCTCGTCTCCCACCCTATCCGACCCGCCTCGAGGGCGCGTAGCCCCTTCTGGAACGCCTCCTTGAAGGTGCGTCCGATCGCCATCGACTCGCCGACTGACTTCATCTGCGTGGTGAGCGTCGGGTCGGCGCCCGCGAACTTCTCGAACGCGAACCGGGGGACCTTCACCACGACGTAGTCGAGCACCGGCTCGAAACTCGCTGGCGTCGTCTTGGTGATGTCGTTCGGGATCTCGTCCAGCCGGTATCCGACGGCGAGCTTGGTCCCGATCCGCGCGATCGCGAACCCGGTCGCCTTCGACGCCAGCGCCGAGGAGCGCGAGACACGCGGGTTCATCTCGACCACGACCATATCGCCATTCGCCGGATTGACCGCGAACTGGATGTTGCAACCGCCGGCCTCGACGCCGATCTCGCGGATCACCTTGATCGCCGAGTCGCGCATCACCTGATACTCGCGGTCGGAAAGCGTCATCGCCGGCGCGACGGTGATCGAGTCGCCGGTGTGCACGCCCATCGGGTCGATATTCTCGATCGAGCAGATGATGACGACGTTGTCCGCCGAATCGCGCATCACTTCGAGTTCGTATTCCTTCCAGCCGATGAGCGACTTCTCGACCAAGACCTGCGTGATCGGCGACTCGTCGAGTCCGCGTCGGATGATGTCCTCGAACTCGGCGCGGTTGTAGGCGATCCCGCCACCCGAACCGCCGAGCGTGAAGGCGGGGCGGATGATCGCGGGGAAACCCGTCCACTCGGCGATCGCGAGTGCTTCGTCCATCGTCGTCGCGATGCGGCCCTCCGGACACTTGAGCCCGATCCGCACCATCGCCTCGCCGAAGAGCTTCCGGTCCTCGGCCACCGCGATCGCCCGGGCGTTGGCACCGATCAACTCCACCCCGTGCTTCGCGAGCACGCCGCGCTCGTGCAGCGCCATCGCGACGTTGAGGGCGGTCTGGCCGCCCATCGTCGGCAGGAGGGCGTCGGGCCTCTCCCGTTCGATGATCAGCTCGACGAACTCCGGTGTGACCGGTTCGACGTAGGTCCGGTCGGCGACCTCGGGGTCGGTCATGATCGTCGCTGGGTTGGAATTGACGAGGATGACTTCGTACCCCTCCTCGCGCAGCGCCTTGGCGGCCTGGGTCCCCGAGTAGTCGAACTCGGCCCCTTGCCCGATGACGATTGGGCCGGAACCGATGAGCAGGATGCGATGGATGTCGTTACGCCGCGGCATTCAGCAGGTCGTCGATGATGTCGGAACGGGAGCGGGTGGGGTGCCACCCGGTGTCGGATCTGAGCTTGCGGTTGTCCCCGATCAGGACCGGCACCTCGCCGGCCCGCTGGAGCGCGGGGTCCACGGTGACCGGGTTCGCGAGTCCCGCTCGGGCGAAGATCTCGCGAGCGATCGCACCGACCGAGGCGCCCTCGCCGCTGCAGACATTGTAGACCTCGCCGGCGCGACCACGATCCATCAGCGCAATATAGGCGGCCACGACATCCTCCACGTGCAGGAAATCGCGCACGGTGTCGGTATTGCCGATCGGGATCGCCATCGTCGGCGTGGTGCGGGCGGCGCGAACGCGATCGACGAGGGCCGGCATCAGGAACGACTTTCCCTGCCCGCGGCCCGAGTGGTTGAAGGAACGGGTCGCAACGATGCGAGAGCCGTCGGCCCGCGCGGCGGCCAGAGCGAAGCTCTCCTGCGCGCACTTCGTGGCCGCGTAGAAGGTGCGGGGTCGCAGTTCGTGGGACTCGGACAGCGGCATCGCGTCAGCGTCGTGCCGCCCGTATTGCTCGGCGCTGCCGACGACGAGCAGGGCGGGATCGAGCGTCCCCGCGGTGCGAAGCTGGCGGATCGCGTCGACGAGTCGCACGGCGGCCGTGACGTTCGACTCGAGGGCGCGGGTCGGATCCTCGTCCGCCGCGGGCACGAACGCGATCGCCGCGAGGTGGAAGATCGCGTCGGGGCGCTCACGCTCGAGCAAGCCGAAGACCGTACGCCGGTCCACGCCTGGACGGAGGTCCATCGACCGCCAGTGCATCCGCATCAACTCCCCCGAGCTGAGGACGCCGGGCTCGGGGGCGAAGCCGATCGTGGTTCCAGTGACGGTCCATCCCTCGCGCAGCAGGGCCCGGCAGAGCCACTGCCCGACGAAACCTCCCGCCCCGGTGACGAGCGCCTTCGCCACGTCAGGCGGGCGCCGGAGTCGCGTGAGCGTGCCGCGCGAGGTCCGCGTCCACCATCATCCGCACGAGCGCGCGAAAGCGCACCGTCGGCTCCCAGCCGAGTTCGGCCTTCACCTTGCGCGCATCGGCGACGAGCAGCTCGACCTCAGCGGGGCGCTCGAACTTCTTGTCGGTGACGACGTGCGCACGCCAATCGAGGCCGACGCAGCTGAAGGCCTCCTCGCAGAGCTGGCGCACGGTCCACGTCTCGCCGGTGCCGATCACGTAGTCCACCGGGGTGTCGCGCTGGAGCATCCGCCACATCGCGTCGACGTAGTCGCCGGCGTAGCCCCAGTCGCGACGCGCCTCGAGATTCCCCAGCCGCACCTCGGTCGCCTGCCCGAGCTTGATGCGCGCGACGGCATCAGTGACCTTGCGCGTCACGAACTCGAGCCCGCGTCGTGGCGACTCGTGATTGAAGAGGATCCCGCTCACCGCCCAGAGCCCGAACGACTCACGGTAGTTGACGGTGATCCAGTGTCCGTAGACCTTCGCGACGCCGTAGGGCGATCGCGGATAGAACGGGGTCCCTTCGGCCTGCGGGGTGGCCTGGACCATCCCGAACATCTCGGAGGAGGAGGCCTGATAGAAGCGCGCCTTGGGCACCACGCGGCGCATCGCCTCGAGCATCCGGGTCACGCCGAGCGCCGTGAACTCCCCGGTGAGCACCGGCTGCGTCCACGAGGTCGCGACGAAGGACTGGGCCGCGAGATTGTAGATCTCGTCGGGCTGGACCTCGGCGAGCGCATCGACGAGGGAAGTCTGGTCGAGCAGGTCAGCCGAAACGAGCTCGATCCGGTCGACGAGATGCGCGATCCGGTCGTACGGGGTGGTCGAGGAACGTCGCACGATGCCCACGACCCGGTACCCCTTCGCGAGGAGGAGCTCAGCGAGGTAGGAGCCATCCTGGCCGGTGATGCCGGTGATCAGCGCGGATTTCAAAGGGCAGGTGGAAGGAGGAAGGTGGAAGGAGAAAGGTGAACCGCCAACTGCCGCCTACCGTCCGCCGCCTAGCAAAACGGGGAAAGCGCTTGAGACGCTCTCCCCGCCGGTTGCGCCGAACTGCGGCGTCCTCAGACCGCGGCCGCAGTCCCGCGCGGCGCGCGCTGGATCTTGCCGGCGTTGAGGCAGCGCGTGCAGACCTTGATCTTCGTGATCTTCCCTTCGATGACGATCCGGGCGACCTGGAGATTGGGCTTCCAGGTGCGACGGGTCGCGTTGTTGGCGTGCGAGCGATTGTTGCCGAACGCGACGCCCTTGTCGCAGACGTAGCAGCGGTTGCGCTGGATGGCCACGGGTCAGCCCTCGATGATTTCGATCCGCGCCATCTCTGCTCCGTCACCCTTGCGGTGACCGGTCTTGAGGATGCGCGTATACCCACCGGCCCGCTTCGCGTTCTTCGGGCCGACTTCCTGGAAGAGCTTGTCGGCCAGTTCCCGCTTCTGGACGTGCCGTCCAGCGAGGCGACGGGCGTGAAGGGTACCCGTGCGCGCCTTGGTGATGAGCTTCTCGACGAAGGGCCGCAGCTCCTTCGCCTTCGCCTCGGTCGTCTCGATCGCTCCCCGCTCGATGAGCGCGGACGCGAGGCTCCGGAGCAGCGCGAGGCGCTGCTCGGAGGTGCGCCGGAGGCTCCGACCTGCCTTGCGGTGACGCATTGGTCCTACTCCTCCTCGTCGTCGGGGGCGTTCGCGGCGGCGCGGCTCGGCGGCGTGCCCCAATCGGCGACGCGCACCCCGTCCGTCGACTCCTCGAACTTCATCCCGAAGTTCAGTCCTTCCTTCTCGAGGAGGTCGGCGATCTCCTGGAGGGACTTCTTGCCGAAGTTCTTGACCTGCAGGATCTGCGTCTCGGTCTGGCGGACCAGGTCGCCGAGAGAGCGGATGCTCGAGTTCTTGAGCGAGTTCACCGAGCGGACCGAGAGGCTGAGGTCGTCGATCGGGGTGCGGAGCAGTTCGGCGAGGCGGGCCGCGTCGGAGCTCCCCTCGATCCCCGGGACAGCGACAGCCGCTGCGGCCGAGGAGCCGAAGCTCGCGAAATACTGGAAGTGCGTCTGGGCGAGCGCGGCGGCGTAGCTCACCGCCTCCTCGGGGGTGACGGTACCATTCGTCTCGACCGAGAGCGAGAGCCGGTCGTAGTCGGTGCGCTGGCCGACACGGGTCTCGGCGACCGAGAAGTTCACGCGGCGGACCGGTGAGTAGATGGAGTCGATGCGAACGAGGTCCACCGGCAAGCTGCGGTCGTGCGGATGCTGGTCGGCCTCGACGTAGCCGCGTCCCTTGTTGATGTAGAGCTCGACCGAGAGGTCGCGCTCATCCTGGATCGTGAAGAGGTGGTGCGCCGGGTTGACGACCTTCACTCCGGCCGCGCCTTCGAGCATCCCGGCGGTGACCGCTCCCGCCTTCTTCACACGGAGGCGCAGGATCGCTTCCTCGACGTCGTCATCCATCGCGAGGGTGAGGGTCTTGAGGTTGCCGATGATCTGATGGACGTCCTCGACCACCCCGACGATCGTCTGGTGTTCGTGGAGGACGCCATCGATGCGAAAGCCCCAGACAGCGGCGCCGCGGAGGCTGGAGAGGAGCATCCGGCGCATCGAGTTGCCGAGGGTGTGGCCGAAGCCGCGCTCGAGCGGCTGCAGGCGGAACTCCGCGACGTTGGCGTGGTCCTCACGCTTCGTCATCTCGACGAGCTGCGGCCGGACCAGCCCGCGGAGTTCGATCGTGGTCGTCATGCGATTGATCCTGTGGGAGAGAATGTCACGATGGCAGTGACGCGCCACCGACGCCGTACCCCGCCCCTGACGCGCGGTACGCTCGTAAGACTGTCAGGGAGTCTCCTAACGGCCGATGGAAGGTGGAAGGTGGAGGGGGCGCGGCCGTTCGGCCGCGCCACATTCAGCTCCCTTCGTCCATCGCCTACTTCGAATACAGCTCGACGACGAGCTGTTCCTGCGCCGCGATCGGGATCATCTGCCGCTGCGGGCGCTCCAGCATCCGCCCGGAGAAGCTTCCCTTGTCGACGGCGAGCCAGCTCGGTGTCGCCCCGCGCGAGGCGACCTCGAGCGCCGCCGCGACAATAACGAGTTCGCGAGACTTCTGGCGCATCCGGATCTCCTGCCCCGGTGTCACCTGGAAGCTCGGAACGTCCACTGATTTCTGGTTCACTTCGATGTGCCGGTGGCGGATCAGCTGACGCGCCGCCTTGCGACTGGCGGCGAAGCCCATCCGATACACCATGTTGTCCAGCCGGCTCTCGAGTGCCGCGAGCAGGTTGTGGCCGGTCACGCCTGGGAGCGACGAGACCTTCTCGAACGTGTTGCGGAACTGGCGCTCCGACACGCCGTAGATGCGCTTGATCTTCTGCTTCTCGCGGAGCTGCTTCGCGTACTCGCTCACCTTGCGGCGACGGGCCGTGGTCTGGCCGTGCGCGCCAGGGGCGTAGGGGCGCCGCTCCACCGGACACTTCTCGGTGAAGCACTTGGTGCCCTTCAGGAAGAGCTTCGTACCTTCACGCCGGCACTGCCGGCAGCTGGGACCGGTATAACGCATGGCTTAGACCCTCCGGCGCTTGGGCGGCCGGCAGCCGTTGTGCGGGATCGGGGTCACGTCCTTGATGGACTTGACCTGCAGGCCGGCGGAGGCGAGCGCCTGAATGGCCGACTCACGCCCCGAACCCGGGCCCTGGACCTTCACGTGGACGCGACGAACGCCGAGTGACATCGCCTCGCGGGCGCACTGCTCGGCGGCGACCGTCGCCGCGAATGGGGTGGACTTCTTCGACCCCTTGAACCCCGCCTTGCCGGCGGAGCCCCACGACACGGCGTTGCCGTGCGCGTCGGTGATCGTGATGAGTGTGTTGTTGAAGGTCGCATTCACGTGCGCCACACCTTCGGCGTCCACGACGCGCTTCGTCTTCTTCCCGATCGCCATTACTTGGTCACCTTCTTCTTGCCCGCGATCGCGCGGCGGGGCCCCTTCTTCGTGCGGGCGTTGGTGTGCGTGCGCTGACCACGCACCGGGAGCCCGCGACGATGCCGGATGCCGCGATACGAGCCGATGTCCATCAGGCGCTTGATGTTCATCGCGATCTCGGTGCGCAGGGCGCCCTCGACGCGATACAGTTTCTCGATCTCCTGACGGAGCTTGTTCACGTCGGAGTCGGTAAGGTCACGGACCCGGAGGTCGGCGCTAACGCCGGTGGTCTCGAGGATGCGGCGGGCGAGTACACGCCCGATCCCGTAGATGTACGTCAAGCCGATCTCGACCTTTTTGTCGCGCGGGAGGTCCACGCCGGAAATACGAGCCATAGTCGGTTAACCCTGCCGCTGCTTGTGCTTGGGATTGCGCTTGCAGATGATCCGCGTCACGCCCGCCCGCTTGACCACCTTGCAGTGCTCGCAAATCGGCTTCACGCTGCTACGAACTTTCACGTGGACTCCGGAAATGCCCGAAATGGGCGAAGTGCTTGGGATTACCCGGTTTCGGGCAGACACGCACGATAATCGCGGGGCACCCTTGACACAAGTGGGGTGACTGACGTGTACCGAGGGGCGTGCAGCGCGGCCTGAGGGCGGTTGCCGCACGGCGGACGGCAGCCCCGGCCGGACCTACCTCGAGAGCTGCGCGATGATCGCCGAGAGGGCAGATGCGGGATCGGGGGCCGCGGTCACAGCTCGGCCGAGCACCACGTACGCGGCGCCATCGGCAGCGGCGCGCTCTGGAGTCACGGTCCGCGCCTGGTCGTGCGTCGGGCCACCGGTGAGACGGATGCCGGGGACGAGGGGCTCGAGCGTTGGGTAGGTCGTGCGCACAGCCGACACCTCGTGGCCAGAGCAGACGACGCCGCGTGCGCGCGCCGCCTGCGCCACACCAGCGAGACGCAGCACCTCGGCACCCATCTCCGGAACTTCGCGGCCCAGGATCACGCCGAGTTCGCGCGCATCCGTGCTGGTGAGGACCGTCACCACGAGGATCCCCGTCCCCTCCCCTGCTCCCTCGACCGCCGCCTCGACCATCGCCGCTCCGCCGTATCCGTGAACCGTGAGCAACGACACACCCAGCCGCGCCGCACTGCGCGCTGCGCCAAGAACCGTGTTCGGGATGTCGTGCAGCTTGAGGTCGAGGAAGACGCGGCGTCCAGTCCCCACCATCCACTCTACCGCGCGCGGCCCCTCGGCCGCGTAGAGCTCGAGCCCGACCTTCACGAAGTCGGCTTGAGGACCGAGCCGATCGAGCAGCGCGCGCGCGTCCTCGAGGCGCGGCACGTCGAGCGCGATGATCGGTTGCGCACGGAGAGAGGTCACGAGGGCCAAGTGAGGGTGCCGACCAGATCCTCGACCCGCGTCAGGCGATGCGCATCGCACCATCGGACGAGATCGTCCACCAGCCGAGCCGGAAGCTTGGGATCGGCCAGGGCTGCCGTGCCGACCATCACGGCGCTCGCACCGGCGAGGAGGTACTGCACGATGTCGGTCGCTCGCTGCACTCCGCCCGCCCCGATGATCGGGACCTTCACCGCTTGCCGGACGCGCCACGTCGCCAAGACCCCGACGGCGAGCAACGCGGGACCACTCACGCCGCCCGAGCCGAAGCCGAGGACGGGGCGCCGGAGTTCGACGTCGACGAGCAGGCCCGGCAGGGTGTTCACCACGGTGATGCCATCGGCACCGGCGTCGACGGCGACGCGGGCCGCGTCAGCGATGCTGGGAAGGGTCGGCGAGAGTTTCACGAAGAGGGGTCGCTTGGTCGCGGCGCGCGCTCCACGCACGACAACGGCGAGAGCCGCCTGATCGGCACCGAACTCCAGGCCCCCCTGTTTCACGTTGGGGCAGCTCACGTTCAGCTCGTAGGCCTGGAATCCCTGCGCCCCGTCGAGCCGCGCGACCACCTCGCCGAACTCGTGCGACTCCCGCCCGACGACGTTCACGAGCACGCGTGGGCGCCGGACATTCGCCGCGATCCAGGGCAACTCGTCGCGCAACACAGCGTCAACGCCGGGATTGGCGAGACCGACCGCGTTCAGCATCCCGCCGTCGAAGTCGGTGACTCGCGGCGCCGGGGCGCCGGCCCGCGGTTCGAGACTGACGGCCTTGGTGACGAATCCGCCGAGGGTCTCGAGCGACATCACGTCGGCGAGTTCGCGTCCATAGGCCGCGGTGCCGGCGGCGAGGAGAACGGGGTTCTCGAAGGTGAGGCCTGCGGCCCTCACCTGGAGCACACTCATCGCTGCGAGGCCCGCGCGCGTCGGTCGTAGTGTTGCGCGTATTCCGCCGCCGCCGCCGCGATCGCGCGAGCGGTGTCTTCCTGCCCCTGCTCGCTCATCATCCAACGCGCCTCGGCGGGATTCGACCCGAAGCCGATCTCGACGAGCACCGCCGGCATATACGCGGTCGCGAGGACCGCCAGACCGCCCTGCTTGACGCCGCGGTCCGGACCGGGATGGATCGTGCCGAGGTGCCGCTGCACGACGGTCGCGAGGTCGCTCGATTCGCGCAGGTGTTCGTTGCGCGCCATGTCGTTGATGATGAAGCCGAGTGGGTCACCGTCGCGGGGACGCTCAGACTCGGACTCGAACCTCACGACGTCGTTCTCCATCGCCGCGACGTGTCGTTCGTCCTCGGTGCGCGCGGTGGAGAGGTAGAAGGTCTCGAAGCCACGTGCCGCAGTCGGATTCCGCCACGCCGGGTTGGCCGAGTTGACGTGGACCGAGATGAAGAGATCGCCTTTCGCGCGATTCGCGATCGGCCCGCGCTCATCGCGCGCGATGAGGGTGTCGGTGCGGCGGGTCATCACGACGTCGTATCCCATCGCTTCGAGGACCCGCTCGAGCCGTTTCGCGACGGCAAGAGTGACGCGCGCCTCGCTAACGCGGCTGCCGCCGATGACCGCGCCCTGCATCCCGGGGTCCCGCCCGCCGTGCCCGGCGTCAACGACCACCGTGTACCGCCGAGAGAGTCCGGTCGGCGCACTCCCGTCTCGTCGCGGGGCTGACTTCGCGACCGCAGGCGCGGTCGCCGTCGCGGTATTCGCGACGCGTGTCCCGCCTGCCGCCGTGCTCGGCACGGTGGCCGGGATCGTCGGTGCTGGCGTGCCCGCCGGCAGCGTCGGCACCGCACGTCGTGCGATCGCCTGGAAGAGCCGGACCTCGCTTCGCGACCGATCCCAGATGATCCCGATACCGAATCGCGGGACGATCTCGCTGAAGAGCTGGAGCGGCACGAACAGCGCTCCGTCGATCGCGCGCGTCGGCTCGGCCAACGGTAGGGTGAAGCCGTTGTACCCGGCGAAGGGCGACCCCGCGCGGAGGTCGAGACTCACGCCGTAGAGCCCGAGGCGCCACTGGCCGGATCCGGTGCTGTCGAGCGAGCCGCCGAGGAGTCGGGCGAGGACATCGGCGCGGACCAGCCCACCGCCGTCGCTCGGAACGAGCGTGAGCACGGTGTCGCCGGTGACGCCCTTCACGCGGATGGAGTTCCCGGGGGGCGTGTCGGCGGCGAGTAGGAGCAGCGTCGCCGGAAGGAGAAGGAGCGCGCGCCCTCTCACCGCACCTTCAGGGCGCGCTGCATATCGCGCTCGTCGTCGCGCGCCTTGAGGTCGGCGCGCTTGTCGTGCAGCTTCTTGCCGCGACCGAGGCCGATCCGGACCTTCGCCCGGCCGCGCTTGAAGTAGAGATCGAGTGCCACCAAGGTGAGCCCCTTCCGTTCGACATCGCCGATCAACTGCCGGATCTCCTTCTGGTGCAGGAGGAGCTTGCGGCTGCGCGTCGGCTCGTGGTTCCAGATGTTGCCGTGCGCGTACGGGGCGATGTGGGCGTTGAGGAGCCACACCTCGGCGTCCTTCAGGATCGCATACGCGTCGGTGATCTGTGCCCGGCCATCCCGCAGCGCCTTCACTTCGGTCCCCGTCAGCACTATGCCCGCCTCCCACGTCTCGAGGATCTCGTAGTCGTGGCGGGCGCGTTTGTTCCGTGCGATGGGAACGACATCATCTTCAGGTGTTGGCTTGGACATCGCCCCTGAACAATGACGAGCGAGCGTTGACTTGGGTATCCGGCGGCCCTTACGTTACGCGACTTGCCGGAGTGGTGGAATTGGTAGACGCGCTGCGTTCAGGGCGCAGTGGGCGACAGCCCGTGGGGGTTCGAGTCCCCCCTTCGGCATTTCTCAAGACGGCGGACGGCGGAGGGCGGACGGCGGTGACCGCGTCGCGCTACCTGCCGTCCGCCGTCTGCTTCTTCATCACCGACGGCTTCACATCCTCCGGCAGCGAGGCCTCGCCGTAGGTCTCGCGCAGGGCGTCGGCGGCATCCCCCGCGTACCGCTGCAACAGTTCGATCGCATACGGGAGCGGGGTGCCTGCGGTCCGCGCGCCATCACTCGCGAAGGCCAGGAGGCAGCGGCCGAGCCGATCGCTCGAGGGGAGCGCTCCTCCGCGCGACTGCATCGCTTCCCGATAGGCGAGCAGCCGCTCGCCGAACTGCTGCTCGGCGAGTTCGCGCCGGTCCACTGCGATGCGCACATCCTGTCCGAGCGCGGCGAGATACGCGGCGGTCAGTTCGGCAGTCGTGCGATCGTCGAGCGCATCACGCTGCGCCACGAGGAGCCCGAGCGCGGCGCGAGCGTAGCGGAGTTCCCAGCGGGCGTGGTCCTCGTCGCCATTGGCGGCGGCCTCCGAGAGCCACGCCACGTCGGCGCCATCGGGCTCGCGCCGGAGCACCTCGACCATCGCACGGGCACGCCGCTCACGATCCCGCGCCGCGCGCCACTCGGTCGTGAAGGGAAGCGGCACCGGCGGACCGGTCAGGCCTGCAGTACGGGAAGCCCCACACGTTCCCGCACCTTCGACTCGGCGTAGAGCAGGTCGCTCAACCGGACCCCTTCGAGCACCTCGTCGATCCGGCTCTGGAGCATCATCCACACCGGGCGGATCGAGCAGTCGCACGACTGCGCGCAGCGCTCGGCGTCGATGGGATGGGTCTCGCAATGCAGGTCGAACGTGACGAGCTCGGCGGCGGTGATGATCGCACGCACCGTGATCTCGTCCGAGGGCCGCCCGAGCTCATAGCCGCCTTTTGCTCCCCTGGTGCTCTGCACGATGCCGGCGCGCCGGAGCCGCAGCAGGATCTGCTCGACGTAGTCCGCGGGCAGGCGCTCGCGGGCCGCGATGTCGCGACCGGTCACCGGCCCCTCGTCGGCGCGGCGCGCCAGATGGAGGGTGCAGATGACGCCGTACTCGGCCCAGGTGGTGATGCGCATCGTGTGCGGAAGATGCCTCGACCGGTCCTACGGGGACAAGGGCGCGGCCGAGTCAGTTGCCCGGCACACCGGGTTCAGTGAGCCGCCGCAGGTCGAACACTTCGGCGGCCTGCTCGGGCGTGAGCAGACCTTCGCGGACGACCAGTTCGCGCACCGAAACGCCCTCGGCGACCGAGCGCTTGGTGAGTTCGGCGGCGCGGGCGTAGCCGATCCGGGGCGCGAGCGCCGTCGCGAGGGCCGCCGATCGCTCGACCCAGTAGGCGAGCATCGCCTCGTTCGCGCTGAGTCCCCGGATGCACTTCTCGTCGAGCACGCGCGCCGCGTTGCCGAGGATCCCGATCTCCCAGAGGAGGTTCTGTCCGAGCACCGGCATCATCACGTTGAGCTCGAGCTGGCCGTGCTCCGCGGCCGCCGCGATCGTCGCGTCGTGGCCGATGACCTGGCAGACCACCTGATTGACCATCTCGGGGACGCTCGGATTCACCTTGCCCGGCATGATGCTCGACCCCGGCTGTACCGGTGGGAGCCGCAGTTCGTCGAACCCCGTTCGGGGTCCGCTTGCGAGGAGCCGCAGATCACTCGCGACCTTTCCGAGGTCAAGAGCGAGCGTCTTCCACGCGGCGCTCAGGCCCGCTGGATCGCCGAGACTCTGCATCAACTGCACGCGGTCGGCGCCCGCGCGGAGCGGAAGGAAGGTGAGGGCGCGCAGCTCTCCGACGACCCGCTCGGCGTAGACCGGTTCGGCGTTGACACCGGTGCCGACCGCGGTCCCGCCGATCCCAAGGTCGAGGAGGTAGTCGGCGGCGTCCCGCACGCGATGGATGCCGCGCTCGAGCGAACCCGCCCACCCGTTGAACTCCTGCCCGAGCCGGATCGGCATCGCATCCTGCAGATGCGTCCGCCCCGCCTTCACGAGTCCATCGAACTCGACGGCGCGTCGGCGCAGCGTCGCCACCAGCGCGTCGAGCGACGCGAGCGCCGGTCCGAGGGCTTCGAGCGCCGAGAGGCGGATCGCAGTCGGGATCACGTCATTGGTGGACTGCGCCATGTTGACGTGATCATTCGGATGGATCGGGTCGTAGCTCCCCTTCGCGGTGCCGAGCGCGTGATTGGCGAGATTCGCCAACACCTCGTTCACGTTCATGTTCAGCGACGTTCCGGCGCCCGCCTGAAAGACGTCGACGACGAACTCCTCGCGATGGGCGCCGCCGAGCACCGTGTCAGCGGCGTCGATGATCGCGAGCGCACGCCGCGCATCCAGGCGCCCCGTGCCCCGATGCACCGACGCCGCGGCGCGCTTGATGCGCACCACGGCGTCGATGAAGCCCGGGTGGACGCGAAGGCCACTGATCGGGAAGTTCGCGAGGGCGCGAGCGGTCTGCGCCCCGTACCACGCGTCCACGGGGACCTCGACCGCACCGAGTGGGTCGTGCTCCACGCGGACGCGGCGGCTCACGGCGCGAGCGGGCTCCCCGACGGCGCCGGGCCGATGTAGCTCCCCAGCGGCCGGGTGAAGGTCGCCACGACGGCAAGCTCGGTCCGGCCGTCGAGCATCTGGGTGCTGAACCGCAAGCGTCGCGCTCGCACCTCGCGGAAGTCACCGACCGATGTCCGCCAGCCACCGAGGTAGCCCCACGGGATCGTCCCCGTGCCATCGTCGGTGAAGGCACAGAACACCTGTTCGTTTGCGAAGGTGCCGCCGGCCGAGAACGCGTTCGCGTATTGGAGCGAGAAGCTCATGAGAGAGCCGGGCACCGCCGCGGGAGGATCCCAGGTGACGTTGATATCCACCCCCGAGCTCGGCACCGGGATCGTCGAATGGGTGAAGGGCTCGGCCGTGCGTACCTTGATGGTCGCCCCCGGGAATCCCTGATTCGCACCTGGAATGGTCAGGGTCAGGGTGTCGCCAGGGGTGTGGGCGAGTCCGGTGACCCCGTCGAAGCGGTACACGATGAGCCCATTCAGGGTGTCGGGCAATAGGGAACGTGTTTGCCCGCTCAGCGACATGGAGATCGCGTCGCCCGCGCCGAGCAGCGTCAGAAAGCCACTGCTGACGGGATTCGCCGTGTAGGCGCCGACCACGCACGAGTCGGCCGGGAAGGTGCCGAACGCCCGATTCGTCGCGCCATAGAACTCCGCGCGTGGGGCGACGACGTAGTTCGGATCATCGGGGCCATAGGTCTCTACGGTGATGATCCCGAAGCGGCCGTTCGGCGGCTCCAGCGTATCGAGGCAGGCGGCAAGGGAGACCGCTGCGATCGCGGCGAGGAGAAGGCGGAGTCTCATCGGACGGCGGGTAAGGGTTACGAGGATGGACCACATCAAGATAAGTACCCCACTGGCGGCGGGAGGCGTGACCGCCAGCCGCTCAGCCGCGGAGGATGCGCGCCCGCCCATTCAGGAATGGGTTGTCGCGGTTCTCCGCCCCGATCGTGGTCCCGGGCCCGTGGCCGGGATGCACCACCGTCTCCGGAGGAAGCGTCGCGAGGCGCTCGAGGGACCGGGCGAGCGCCGTCGGATCGCAGAGGGGCAGGTCGGATCGCCCGATCGATCCGGCGAAGAGGAGATCACCACTGAAGCAGTGACCCTCGCCAATGAAGGCAACGTGTCCGGGCGCGTGACCAGGGAGATGCCAGACGGTGAACCGATGCGTCCCGACGCACACGACGTCGCCCTCGGCGAGTGGGCCATCGGGTGGTGACGGCTGCTCGTAGGGCAACCCATAGGCCTGCGCGACGCGCTGCGCGTTCGTGTAGACCGGCAAGTCACTCGGATGCAGGAGCACCGGCACGTCCGGCACCGCGCGGCGCACCCCCTCCACCGCCCCGATGTGATCGAGATGGGCGTGGGTCAACCAGACGGCGGTGAGCCGGGCCCCGGAACGCTCGACCATCTCGAGGATCCCCTCGGCATCGTCCCCTGGGTCGATGAGCACGCCCTCGCGAGCGACGGGGTCGTGGAGGTACCAGCAGTTCTCCTCGAACGCGCCGACGACGAGCGTGTCGATCCTCATCCGGCTGCGGCGAGCATCGGTTGCGGCGCCGGGGCGGGCTGGCCGCTCTTTCGCGCCGTCAGGTATTTCTCGACCGCGATCGCCGCGGTGGTCGCATCCCCGACCGCGGTGGTGACCTGCCGCGTGAGCTGCGCCCGCAGATCGCCGGCGGCGAAGAGGCCCGGCACCGAGGTCTGCATATTGGCGTCCGTGATCAGGTAGCCAATGGCATCGTGCTTGAGGTGGTCCTTGAGGATCCCCGTGTTCGGGCGGAACCCGACGAAGATGAAGATCCCCGTCGCCACGAGGTCGCGGGCCACCGAGGTCTTCAGATCCTTCACGCGGGCGTGCGTCATGAGCCCGCCCTCCCCGACGATCTCCTCGACCACGGTGTCGTAGACGACTTCGATCTTCGGATTCGCGAAGAGCCGCTGCTGCACGATCTTCGAGGCCCGGAAGGTGTCGCGGCGATGGACGAGGATCACCTTCGCCGCGTAGCGCGTGAGGAAGTCGGCCTCCTCGCAGGCGGCGTCGCCGCCACCGACGACGATGATCGTGTGTCCCTTGTAGAAGGCGCCGTCACAGATGGCGCAGTAGGAGACGCCCTTCCCTGCGTACTCGAACTCCCCCGGGATCTCGAGCTTCACCGGGGTGCCGCCGGCGGTCACGATCACCGTGGGCGAGTGGTACAGGTCGCCGGTCTCGACCCGCGTCTCGAAGGTCCCGTCGGGCAGGCGTCGCACCGACTCGACCGGGGTCGACGTGCGGATCTCGGCGCCGAACTTCTCGGCGTGCACCTGGAACTTGGTCGCGAGTTCGTGGCCCAGCACCGACTCGAAGCCGATGTAATCCTCGATGAGCTCCGTGTTGAGGAGCTCACCGCCCGGAAATCCCCGCTCGAGCACGACCGCCTTGAGCATCGCGCGGCCGGCGTACAGTCCCGCGCACATCCCCGCGGGCCCGGCCCCGATGATCACCACTTCAAAGTCGTGCGTCGCCAATCCGTGCGTCCTCTCGGTAGGGATTCCCGGTTCGCGAGGAATCTAGCGGGCCCGCGCGCGGCGCTGCACGTTGCCCATCTCCTCGATGTCGGCCAACAGCTTCTTGGCGTCATAGACGATCCCGTCCTTGATCGTCCACTTGATGCCACCGTACTGCTCGACCTTCCCCGTCTCGTCGTTCAGGCGGAACCAACCGGTGCCGTAGAGCACCTTGAGGTTGTGGAAGGGGTTCGCGTCCACGATGACGAGATCGGCCAGCAGCCCCGGCTCGACGACGCCGTACTCGATCGGCCTTCCGGTCGGCTTGAAGATCGCTTGCGCGGCGTGATAGGTCCCGGCCCGGATCGCTTCGCCGGGATAGAACCCCGCCTCCTGCAACAGCTCCAGCTCCTCGATCGTCGAGAACCCCGGCGTATTGTAGATGAACCCGGCGTCGGAACTCGCGGTGACTCGGCCGCCCAGGTTCTTGTAGTCGTTGAGGAAAAGCATCCAGACGCGGTAGAAGTTCCGCCACGCGACCTCATCCTCAGTCGTCCAGTCGAAGAAGTAGGAGCCGTGATTGCTGCGGTCCGGCGTGTAGAAGTCCCAGAGACTCGGGATCGTGTACTTCGCGTGCCAGGGCTCGTTCATCCGCTTCACGATGTCGCGGCCGGTGAGGTAGGTGGTCATCGTCGGATCGAGCGTGACATCGCGCTCGAGGAACTTCCTGAGGAGGGCGTTCCACTTCTCCCCGCGCGGCGTGACGAGTGACCACTGCCGCGCCACCTGCCCGAATCGCGTCTGCTCGTCGGCGAGGTTCGCGTCGGAAGGCCAGGGCTGCACCTGATGCTCGTCGTACATCGACTCGAAGAGTCCATAGAAGTGCGTGATGCTCTCGAGTCCGAGTCTGGTCGCGACATCGGCGTTCATCTGCGCCACGCCGCTCTGCTGCAGGTGAGCGGTGGTGCCGAGGCCGAGCTTCTTGGCTTCGTCGATGTAGGCGGCCATCAGGTCGGGACGCTCGGCGCCGAGCTTGAGGCCGTCGGCCCCATTCTCCTTGGCCCACCGGACCCAGCCCCGCGCCGCCTCGGGCGTGCGGGGCGTGCCCCGGCCCCAGCCAGTGCCGGGCCGCTGGTAGACGACGTAGCGGGGCGCGGCGATCTCATTGGCGGCGCTGCGGGCCCGCTCCTTCACCGAGTATTCGAAGCTCGCGAAAGGAACGCCGCGCACAGTGGTGATCCCGTTCGCGAGCCAGAGCTTGTTGTAGTACTCGCTCTCGGCGGCCTTCTGTTGCGTGCCTTGGTGGACGTGCAGGTCGACGAGGCCGGGCATCAGGTACATCCCGTTGGCGTCGAGTTCGCGGGTGGCGTCGGCGGGACGACGCGACAGGTCGATCCGCACCTTCGGGAAACCGACACCCACGACCTGCGTGATCCGGTTCCCCTCGACGACGACATCCACCGGTCCGCGCGGCGCCGAGCCATAGCCGTCGATGAGATTCACGCCGCGGATGATCAGGCGTGGATAGGGGCCTTCCCCTTCCCCGGCGCGGCGCGCTGGCGCGCGATTCGGGTCCTCGCGCTGTTCGGCGCGCTGGCGCGATGCGACCATCGTGTCGGCCGGGGTCTGGGTCGCCGGACGGCGCTGCTGGGCCGCGAGATCGCCGCCGACGAGTGCGAGGAGCGTGCAGAGAACGGTGAGGCTGCGAAGGGAGCGCGGCATCGGGACCGTGAGGAGGGGGTGGCGGGGGTGGTGGGGCGATGAGCGAGGCAGTTATGTACGCTCGCGCCCTCGACGACGCCAGTAGGACCGCTCCCCTCCAACCTCTGCCTGATCCGTGACCATCCGACCGACGTTCGTTCTCGCGGCCGTGCTCCTGCTCGCGCTTGGGGTCTCGCCGCGGATGTCGCGCTCGCAGGGCCTGCAGGTCCCCGTGCCGACGATGGAGCAGCGCAAGCATATGACGGCTCGGCGTGCGACCGGCCGAATCCTGCTCGATGGGCGGCTCGACGAACCCGATTGGCTGGCCGCTACGCCGGCGAGCGGATTCGCCAAGGTGCGTCCGGACTTCGCCGAGCACACACCCTACGAGTCGGAAGTGCGCATCATCTTCTCGGATGAAGCCCTCTACGTCGGGGCGTACAACCGCGACAGCAGCGGCACCCTGGATCAGCTGCGCCTCCCCGACCTCCGGCGCGACTTCTTCCCGACTGACAATGACGTCTTCGCGGTCACGTTCGGACCGATGGGCGATGGCCGGACGATCTTCGCGATGCAGGTAACACCCCTCGGCTCGCAGTCGGACGTGCAGGCGTTCGACGGCGGCGCGAACTTCTCCTTCTCGTGGGACACGCGTTGGCGCGTGCGGACGACGCGCAGTGATTCCGGCTGGGTCGCCGAGATGGAGATCCCCTGGACCTCCCTCCGCTACGCGCCGGGATCCACGACGTGGGACATCAACTTCACGCGCAACACCCGGCGCGCCCTCCACTGGAGCGCGTGGGCGCCTTTCCCGAACCAGATCTCCTCCTGGCGCCTTGACTACGCGGGGATCCTCGACTCGATCCAACCGCCGCCGCCGCGAACGAACGTGCGTGCGCGACTCTACGGACTCACCGAATCGGTCCGCGACGGGGCGATCGGTCCGGGCTACTCGACGAACGGCAACGTCGGCGGCGAACTCATCTGGGCCCCGAGCGCCAACAGCGTGGTCGAAGCCACGCTGAACACCGACTTCGCCCAAGCCGACGTCGACCGTCAGGTCGTGAACCTCACCCGCTTCAGCGTCTTCTTCCCCGAGCAGCGGCAGTTCTTCCTCGAGAACGCCGACCTCCTCAGTGTCGGGAGCCAGTCGCTCGGCGGGATGAATGCGCCGCCGGTGCCTTTCGTGGTGCAACCGTTCTTCACGCGTCGCATCGGTCTCGGAGCCGACGGGACGCCGCGACCGGTGGATGGCGGTGCGCGCTACGGCTATCGCTCGGGCCGTTTCGCCGCTGGTGCGCTGGCGATGCGACAGGGGGGCGTCGGACCCACCGCCGCCGATGCGAGCACCTTCGCAGTTCTGCGCGCAAGCGGGTTCGTCGGCGAGGCCACGCGGATCGGTGGCCTCGTGGCCGTGCGAGACCTCGATGAGGCCGTCGGCCCACAGGGGTCACGCAATCTGGTCACCGCGGTCGACGCGTACGCGCGACTCAGCCCGCAGGCCCAGGTGGCGGGGATGGTGTCGGCGTCGAGCGATGACGTCGGGACGGGGATCGCCGCGACCTACGCCCTCGGCTGGAACACGCCGAATGCTTCGGTCGGGTTCAACGGCGCCTATGTCTCGCCGACCTACGCACCGACGACCGGATTCGTCTCCCGCCCCGACGTCCTCTTCACTGGCGCCACCGGTTCCCGTGCGTTGCGACCCGGGGCGCGGATGCCAAAGACCGTCTGGATCCGGCCGCAGGTGATGGTGAACCTCTTCCACGATCCCGGGAATCGCCGCTTCGATGAAGGGTCGATCGGGATGAACGCCGAGATCCTGCGCAGCACGGGTGCCGCCTTCGGACCCTGGGTCTCTCGCGAGTTCCAGCGGCCGGAAACCAACATCCTCGTCTCGGGCGTCACCGTCGCGTCGGGTGAGCACGACCATTGGCGTTACGGCCTGGATCTGCGCACTGACCAGAGCGCGCGCCTCGCGGTCGCGGGGAGTCTCTCCTCCGGCACGTTCTTCGACGGCCGTCTGGACCGAGCCGCGCTGAGCGCCCGCTGGTCGCCGAGCCCGTACCTGTCGGCGCGCGCCAACTACGAGGTGAACCGGATCGAGTCGCTCGGCACCGCCGACTCGAGCTTCGTGACGCACCTTGCCGGCCCCGAGTTGCGGCTCTTCCTCAATCCGCGCGTCCAGTGGAGCGCCTTCTACCAGTACAACACCGCACTCGAACAGGGTTCGCTGAATGCCCGGTTCAGCTGGGAGTACGCCCCGCTCTCGTACCTCTACGTCGTGTGGAACGACCGGCAGCCGGTGCTCGATGGCCCTTCGACGCGCGTGCGTTCACTGATCATCAAGCTGAGCTGGCTACGCCAGCTGTGAGGTCTGCGAGCGCGAGCAGCGTGAGCGCGCCGTGGCAATGGGAGACGGTGCCGATGAGCACCTCGGCGGCACGGGTGGCGGCGATGTCGGCGACCAGACGGTCGGCCGCGATCACATCCGCGACATCGAACATCCCGACCCCGTAGGCGCGATGCGCACAGTGGAAGATCGCGGGCCCATCGAGCCGGCGGCCGCGGAGCCGTTCGGTCTCGACGAATGCGCGCACGGTCGGCGGGAGACTCCAGGCTCGCGGGCCGCGCGTGTGCGGGCAGGTCTTCGGTTCGACGCAGTTGATCGGGCACTCCCACGTCGCGAAGCTCACGTAGTGCGTGCCGTCGTCCCCCCGACGCTGCCAAGGCACGTCGAGCGCCCCGTCCAAGGGGGATAGACGGATCGAGCGTCCCGGCCAGCGCACTCGCGCGCGAGACGTGACCCAGTGGGACATCAGGTGCGGCATCAACGGTGACGGGACGATCGCGTCGGCGGCGATCTCGTCAGTGGCGCGCCGCGACGCTTGGGCGAGGTACTCGTCGAAGAAGAGCGCCCAGTCACGGACGACGAGCGCTACGCCGTCGGCATCGCCCGCGACTCGACAACCGGGATCGTGATCGACGACGATGAGCCGCGACCACTCGAGCGCGCCGGCGTCGCGTGCCCGGCGCAGTTGTCGCACGTAGTAGCTGCCGTAACAGCCGCCGCCGACCACGACGATCTCGCCGTAGCGCTGCACGGACGTGCGGGCCTAGCGGCCGGCCCGCCGCTGGGCGACGCGCGCGTCCTGCGCATCGAGCCACTCAGCGGGCACCTTCATCGCACCGAGGACGCGGGTCCCGTGCATCGCCCCGTGCCAATCGGATCCGCCACTCGGGACCAACCCGAAGAAATCGGCGAGCGCCTTGAGTCGGCTCGCGTCCTCCGAGGAGTGGCTGGGGTGGCGCACCTCGAGGCCATCGAGTCCGAGCGGCACCAGCGGCTCGATGCGCTCACGGCGCCCATCGCCGCCCGCGTGCGCGATGACCGCGATGCCGCCGGCCTCGTGGATGAGGGCGATCCCCTCGCCGATCTCAAGCCGTTCCTTCGGGACATACGCCGGACGGCCCCCTCCGAGATAACGGTCGAAGGCCTCGCGCGAATCCTTCACGTGACCGCCTGCGATGAGGGCCCTCGCGACGTGTGGGCGGCCCACCGCCGCGGCGCCGGCGACGGCCAGCACCGCCTCCATCGTCAGGGGCACGCCGAGGGTGACCAACTGTTCCACGATCGCAGCGGCGCGGGCGACGCGCCGCACCCGATACACCTCGAGACGATCCTGCATCACTGACACGTCGCGGATATGGAGGCCGAGCAGGTGCACCTCGACCGTGTCCTGATGCACGCTGAGTTCGACGCCCGGCACCAGACGAAGGCCGACTGCATCGGCGGCCCGTTGCGCCTCGGGGATCCCGGCGAGGGTGTCGTGGTCGGTCAGCGCGAGAGCGACGAGGCCGGCGAGATGCGCCGCCTCGACCCCTGCGGTCGGACTCTGCGATCCATCGGATGCGGTGGAATGCGAGTGCAAGTCCACGTGGGGCGCGGCCGGCGCCGCGCCCTGGTCAGCGGTCACGTCGCGTAGCCGGCCTCAGGCGAAGTCGCGCTGGGCTGCGACATCTGAAAGAGACGGCGCAATTCGGCGTCGCCGAGTTCGGCGAGCGACTGCTCACGCGAGCGAGTGTTCGAGGGACGGTACCGCGTGAGCCGCACCTCGCGCTGGTCAGCGACGCCGCGCACGAAGAGGAGGCCGAATTCGTCGGCGTCGTACTGCGTGACGTACCCGCTCGGGTACACCTGCCAGGTGTGGCCCTCGATCTCCACGCGGCGGGTCGGCATCAGCTGAGCTCCACGGAGGTATAGATGCGCGCCGTATCAAGCAGGCGCTCGGGCGCGCCCGCGTGCGCGGCAGTGAGGGTGCCCGGATCGGGTGCCTCGACGAACTCGACGAACGCACCGGGAAGAGACTGCTCCTCGAACGCCCAGAAGCGGCATCCGGCGGCAACGAAGTGCGCCTCCTTCGCCCGGAGGCGTTCGAAGAACTTCGCGCGCTCGGTCGGCGTGACGACGGTCCGGTGGATCGTCAGGGCGCGGGGCATCCTACCCGGCGACCGACTCGAGGGTCTTCTTGAGGTCGGCCATGAATCGGTCGGCATCGGCCCCGTCGACCACGCGATGGTCGAAGCTGAGCGAGAAGTAAGCGCAGGTGCGGATCGCGATCGTGTCCTCGCCGTCGGGGCCGGTGATCACCTTCGGGCGCTTCTCGATCGCACCGAGTCCGATGATCGCGGTGGTGCCGACGGGGATGATCGGCGTCCCCATCAGCGAGCCGAAGACCCCGGGGTTGGTGATCGAGAAGGTGCAGTCCTGCACCTCGATCGGGCTCAGCTTCTTCGTGCGGGCGCGCAGGGCCAGATCATTCGTGCCGCGCGTGATGCCAGTGAGGTTGAGCCCGTCGGCGTCCTTGAGCACCGGCACGATGAGTCCGGTCGGTTCGAGCGCGACCGCGATCCCGATGTTGTAGCGCTTGCGGAGGATCACGTCGGTGCCGCTCACGGTCGCGTTGAGCACCGGGTGCCGTCGGAGAGTCTCGACGACCGCCCTGATGATGAACGGGAGGAAGGTCAGCTTCTGCCCCGTCTCTGCCTCGAAGGCCGCGCGCATGCCGGCGCGCAGCTTCGCAACGCGCGTGAGGTCGATCTCGAAGAAGCTGGTGACGTGCGCCGCGACCTGCCGCGCCTGTCGCATATGGTCCGCGGTCAGGCGGCGGATCTTGGACATCGGTTCCACGACATCGCCCGGCCACGGCCTGAAAGTCGGCTCGGCGTGCGAGCCGATCGGAATGCTGATCGAACCCGGAAGGCCTGCTGGCATTGACGGCGCAATGGCCGGACCCTTCTCGAGGTAGTCCACCAGGTCGCGCTTGGTCACGCGACCGGCGATGCCGCTGCCGGCGAGGGCGGTGATGTCGACGCCAGCATCGGCGGCCATCCGACGGACCAGAGGCGAGGACTTCGTGCGGAGCCGCTCTTCGAAGGAGTTGCCGTTGCCGGTGGGGCGCGGCGCGGCAGCCGATGCGGCCGGTGCCATTTGCGGAGCTGACGCGGCGGCGCGCGGCGCGACGGGAGCGGGTGCACTCGCGGCCGGGGCGGGCGCGGCGGCAGGGGCCGCGATCGCGGCACCCTTCTCCGTCTCGAGGCGCGCGACCACCGCGTTCACCGGAACGGTCATCCCCTCGGTCACGATGATCTCGGCCAGCACGCCCGCCGCCGGCGCCGGGATCTCGGCATCCACTTTGTCAGTGGAGATCTCGAAGATCGGTTCGTCCCGCTTCACCTCGTCGCCGACCTTCTTGAGCCAGCGCGAGAGGGTCCCCTCGGCGATGGACTCTCCCATCTGCGGCATGATCACGTCGATGCGGGCCACGTCTAGAACCTCGGTCAGGCGGTATCGTCAGCATCATCGGCCGTCGGTCCCGATCGCCGGAGAGCCGAGACCACGAGCCAGGGAAGGGTCAGAACGCCGAGTCCGGCGCCGACCGCTGCATAAATGTACCAATCGCAAGTCGGAATGCCGTCACAGCGGGGGGCCCGGGTGAGATAGGCCACGAAGACCCCGAGGAGGACGGCGATCATCGCGCCCGAGATCCCGCCGATCCACGCGCTGAAACAGCCGATGCCCACGGTGCGGGCGAGCGAGGGCTTTCCCATCACCACGCGGCCAACCGGCGCGCCGCCGTGACGATGTCACCCACCTGCGGGAGGACGAAGTCCTCGAGGGCCGGCGCGTAGGGGAGCGGGATGTCGTGCGCTGTCACGCGCAGCACCGGCGCGTCGAGATGCGCGAAGCAACTCTCGTTGATCCGCGCGGTGATCTCCCCCGCGATGCCGCCGGTCCGCGTGTCCTCGTGCACGACGAGTACGCGATTCGTCTTCCGGACGGTCGCGAAGATCGCTTCGTCATCGAGCGGACTGAGGGTGCGCAGGTCGATCACCTCGACCGACAGCCCATCCTCCTTCGCGAGCTGCTCGGCCGCCTCGAGCGACTTCCAAACGGTGGCGGCGTAGGTGATGATCGCAAGGTCCTTCCCTTCCCGCGCGATGCGTGCCTTGCCGATCGGTACGACGTGATCACCGGCCGGCATCGTGCCCTTGATCCGGCGGTAGAGATACTTGTGCTCGAAGAAGAGCACGCAGTCGTCGTCGCGGATCGCCGCCTTCATCAGGCCCTTCGCGTCCTCGGCCGTGGCCGGGTAGACGACCTTGAGTCCGGGGGTGTGGATGAAACCGGCCTCGGGATTCTGCGAGTGGAATGGCCCGCCCCGCACGTAGCCGCCGCTCGGGCCCCGCACCACCATCGGACAGGGGAGGAAGGCGCGGTAGCGCGCCGTGGCGACATAGTTGGTGAGCATGTCGTACGCGTTGGCCATGAAGTCGATGAACTGCATTTCGACCACCGGCCGCATGCCCATGTGGCCCGCTCCAGCCGCGGCGCCGACGATCGCGATCTCGGAGATTGGCGAATCGATCACGCGCTGCTCGCCGAACCGCGCGAGCAAGCCGTCGGTCACCTTGAAGGCCCCGCCGTACGCGCCGATGTCCTCGCCCAAGAGGAAGACATTCTCATCGCGCGCCATCTCCTCGAACAGCGCCTCGCGGATCGCTTCGAGGTAGGTGATCTCCGCCATCAGCGAGGTCCTCCCTTCGAGGCGTCCCACGTGCCCCACCCCTCGGCCCGTTCCTTCCCAAGCACCGAGGTGTCGGCTCCTTCACGGAACCAGAGTGGCCGCTCGGCCGGCGGATCGGCGTACACGCCCTTCAACGCGTCGAGTGGCTCGGGGAAGGGCGACGCCTCGGCGATCTCGGTCGCGGCGTCCACCTCGTTGACGATGCGCTGGTCGAGCTCCTTGAGCTGCGACTCCTCGACCCTCTCCCGATCGACCAGCACGCGGAGGAAGCGATCGACGGGATCGTTCTCGCGAGCCCACTGCTCGATCTCCCCGTCGGGGACATACGACTGGTTGTCGTGTTCGGCGTGGCCCTTCCGGCGGAAGGTCATGAACTCGAGCAGGGCGACCCCCTCTCCGGCGCGCGCGCGGTCGACCGCCCGCTTGGTACAGTCGTAGACGGCGAGCACGTCATTGCCATCCACCTGTTCGCCATACACGCCGTATCCGATCGCCTTGTCGACGAACTGCTTGGCAGCGGTCTGCTTCGCGGTCGGCGTGGAATAGGCGTAGCCGTTGTTCTCGACGATCACGACAAGGGGAAGCCGCTGCACCGCCGCGAAGTTGATCCCTTCGTGGAAGGCCCCGGTGCTTGTGGCGCCATCGCCGACATAGACGAGCCCGACGCGGTCCTGGCCCCGCATCTTGAAGCTCATCGTGACGCCCGCCATCACCGGGACCATATCGCCGAGCGGCGAGATCTGACCGATGAAGCCCCGTTCGGTGTCGCCGAAGTGGATGTTCAGTTCCCGGCCGCGGGTCGGGGAGTCCCCCTTCGCCATGTACTGCTTGAGGATCTCGACCGGGGTCGCGCCCTTCACAAGCATCGAACCAAGATTGCGGATGAGCGGGGAGAGGATGTCCCTCCGCTCGAGCGCGAACGCCGACCCCACCGAATCGGCCTCTTGCCCGAGGGAACGGAAGAGACCCCCGACGACCCTCGTCTGGCGATAGAGCGCGACCAGGCGCTCCTCGAGTGTCCGAGTGAGTCTCATCCAGTAATAGAGCTCGAGCTTCCGCTCGAGGGGCAGCAGGTCGCCAAGGTGCTGCCCGCCCGGACCGTCGGCGGTCCGTCGGCGGCGCGCGTTCATCAGTAGGCGGGCGCGAACGTGTGCGACGCGTCCACTTGCGTGTGTAGCTGGACGAAGAACTTCTTCACGTTCCGGTCGAGCCGGCTCTCCCCCATCTGGTCGCTCTTCGCCTCGACGAACGTGTAGTGGCCCCCCTCCATCCGCACGCTGATCTCGAGGGTCGCGATGACCTCGGGCGTCCCGACGACACCGCGGTAGGTGCGCGTCCGGGCGCCCTCGCCGGCGGGGCGAAGGCCGATCGTCGGGAAGAAGGCGTCGGCGGCGGCAAGAACGCTATCGGGATGCAGCGAAGTGCGATGGAAATGATTCACGGGAGGTGAGATGTGAGATGGGAGATGTGAGGAACTACCTCAGGTCCCCGGCGCCACTTCGTTGCGGACCGCCTGGCGCCAGTCGAGCGTGCGTTGCAGGACCTTTGTCGAGTCGCGACGGAACTGGATGCCGAGGGCCCATTCGCCGGCGGTCACGAAGGTCAGCGTCGCGTGGTACGTGCCCACCTCGGGACCGTAGGTGAAGCCGTTCCAACTCGTCTTGTGGTCGGAGTTCGTGGCAAAGATGCGCCCCTCGCCGCCGGCGATCGGTTCCTGGGTCGCCTTGTCCCGCACGACGATCGTGTAGTTGATGCGCTCGAGGGCGCGTGGCGGGATGAGGTCGGCCGAGACGCGGATCTCGAAGTCGTCGGTCCAGAGCCGGATGACCCCGGCGTCGGGGCCGGGCCCACAGCTCAGCGTCGCGCCACAGAGTGCGAGGATCGCGATCAGGTGCCGTCGATTCGTCCTCATCGTACCTCCTCCGCCGCGCCCGGGGCCCCAGATGGCTCAGTCATCCTGCGCCCTAAGATAGCCACTCTCGCGGGCGACGTGGCGCACGCGTTGGATGACCGTGACGACGGCCGTGAGGGCCAGCACGAGGACGACCATGCGCAGGATCCAACCGTCCAACGCGAGTCCGAAGAAGGCCTGCGGCGCCGCGAGGAGGGTGATCCGTTCCGGACGCTCGAACAGCCCCACCCCCTTCATCGGGATGCCGAGGAGCTCGGCACGCGAACGCGTGTACGACGTCAGGAAGGTCGCCGTCAGCGCGAGGAGGCAGAGCGCGACCATCGCCGGGGACTGGAAACGCCAGTCGGAAGCGAAGAAGTAGGCGAGACCGCCGAAGAGCGCTGCGTCGGCGACTCGATCGAGGGTCGCATCGTAGAACGAGCCGAACGCTGTCGCGGTGCCAGTGCGGCGCGCCACTGCCCCGTCCACGACGTCGAAGAAGGCGGTGAGCCCGAGAGTCCAGCCGGCCAAGGAGATGCGGCCGGTCGCGAAGAGGAAACCGACCAGGAGGCACCAGAGGGTCCCGACCGTCGTGATCGTGTTGGGCGAGATCCGGCGCCGCACGCAGAACTCGATGATCGGCTCGATCAGTCGCAGGTAACCGGCGACGATCCAGTGCCAGAGCGCGAGCACTGTCTAGTAGAGCAGGTAGGGCCGCACGCGCCGCTGGAAGGCGACGACGCCGGGCTGCATCCGGTCGATGACCTCGTCAGGGTCGTCGCCACGCTGGATCGCCTCGCGCGCGGCGGCAACGCCGAACCGGAGGTCGAACGTCCGCGCGTTCACACGGAGTGAATCCCGGTGGAGCTTCGTCAGCGCGGCGAGGATCGCCCCCGCGAGCCGACCCATCTGCGCCCGATCACGATCCTCGACGATGATCCGCACGCCGGGGATCTCGCGCTCGGCGAACTTGCCGTCACCCGGCGCGCGCGGTGTGAAGCGCTCGGCCTCGAAGCGCAGCCCCGAGAGTCCCTGCTCGTCGAGGGCATCGACGACGCGCCGCGCATCCATCCACGGGGCGCCGAAGTGCTGGAAGGGGATCGTGGTCCCGCGGCCCACCGAGACGTTGCTCCCTTCGAACGGCACGAGCGCCGGATAGATCGTCGCGCTGGCGAGCGAGACCATCGAGGGAGAAGGCACGACCCAGGGGAGCCCGGTCGCGTCCCACCACATCCCGCGGCGCCATCCCGAGGCCCGGACCACGCTCAAGGTGACCGGGATGTTGAGCTCGGCGGCGAACATCAGCGCCATCTCCCCCATCGTCATTCCGTGCCTCAGCGGCACGGGATATAATGCGTAGGCCTGCCCGCGCCGCTCCGTCGTCGGGTCGTCGGCGTTCGCGAGGGTGGCGTCGAGGATCGGCGCCTCGGCTCGACCGCCAAGCGGATTCGGTCGGTCGAGGACGATGAGCGGGATCCCCGCGCGCGCCGCTGCGCGCATCGCGTAGACCATCACCCCGACATAGGTCCAGGTACGCGTGCCGATGTCCTGCAGGTCGAAGACGAGCGCGTCGAGGTCGCGGAGCAGCGAGTCCGGCGGCGCGACCGTCTCGCGCCGGTACAGGGAGTGCACCATCAGGCCCGAGCGCTCATCCCGCGCGTCAGGGAGGTTCGTCACGTCTTCCGTACCGCGGATGCCGTGCTCGGGAGAGAAGATCCGGATGAGCTGCACATTGGCGCGCACCGCGCGCGGATCCTTCTGGAGCAGGTCCACGTCCGACCGACCCTCGGCGTCGATCCCGGTGTGGTTCGTGATCAGCGCGATCCGGCGTCCGGCGATGAGCGAGAGGGAATCCTCGAGCAGGACGGTGATCCCCGGCTTGACCGTGCGCGGCGATTCACGCCCCGCCTGCGCCGCCGGTGTCGGCGCGCAGGCCGCAGTCGTCAGGAAGAGCAGACCGACGATCCAATGATCCCTTCCCATCGACCCCTGATGTCGCACTCGAGACTCCTCCGTGTGGCCGGCCTCGCCGGCGCGTGCGTCGCACTCTCCTGCACCCCACTCTCGACACCAAGCTCCACAACACCGATGCCCGGACGGCCGGCCCTGCGCGGCGTGACGCCCTCACTCACCGAACCGCTCCCCGCAGCGGCGCGCACTTGGATCGACAACACCCTTGCGTCGATGTCGCTCCACGACCGCGTCGCGCAGATGGTGATGGTCTGGGTCCTCGGGGATTATACCAGCACGACCGACTCCACGTTCGCCGCGGCGATCGAGCGGATCGAGGTGGACAGGGTCGGCGGTGTCGTGATGTCCCTCGGGTCGCCGATCGAAGTGGCGGCGAAGGTGAACGCGATGCAGCAGCGCTCGCGCGTGCCGCTGCTCATCGCGATGGACGTCGAACCCGGACTCGGTCGGCTTGAGGGGGGGATCTTCCTCTCCGGCACGCTCACCGGCGGCAACGCCACGGTGATGCCGTCGAACATGGCGATCGGCGCCACCGGGAGTGTCGAGCACGCCCGCAACGCCGGCCGGATCATCGGACGCGAGGCGCGGGCGATCGGCATCCACCTCGCCTTCGCGCCGACGGTGGACGTGAACAACAATCCGGCGAACCCGGTGATCAACGTCCGGTCCTTTGGTGAGGAACCCCGCGCGGTGGCGGCGTTGAGCGCGGCGTTTGTCGAGGGGATCCAAGGCGCGGGTGTCGCGGCCACCGTGAAGCACTTTCCCGGTCACGGCGACACTGATGTGGATTCGCATCTCGCCCTGCCGATCGTCGGCGCGAGCCGGGCGCGACTCGACACGCTCGAACTCCTCCCCTTCAAGTCGACGTTCCGGTCGGGCGCAGCCGCAGTGATGAGCGCCCACATCGCGCTCCCCTCGGTCTCGGGGGATTCGACGCCGGCGACGCTGGTGCCGGCGATCTTCCACGACCTCCTGCGCGACAGCCTCGGCTTCGCTGGACTCGCGGTGACCGATGCGATGGACATGCGCGGCGTCGGGGCCGGCTACGGGATCGAGGAGAGCACGGTGCGCGCGGTGCAGGCCGGGACCGACATCCTGTTGATGCCGGCCGACGTACCGACCGCGATCGCCGTGCTCACCGCCGCAGTGGAGCGGGGCGAGATCACCCGCGAGCGGATCGATGCCTCGGTGCGGCGGATCCTCGAACTCAAGGTGCGCACCGGCGCGGTGCAGCGTCCGCTGGTCTCCCTCGATTCGTTGCGGACGATCGTCGGCGCCGCGCCGCACCGCGCCGCCGCGCAGCGGATCGCCGACGACGCCATCACGCTGCTGCGCAACGATGACCTGCAGCTCCCACTCGCGCGCGGCCTCGCGACGGCGGTCGTCACCTTCGCGCCCGATGCCGATGTGGTGGCGGGGCGCGCCTTCAATGCCGAGGTGCGGAGCGCGATCCCCGAGGCGCGCGGTCTGCGGATCAGCGTCAACACGCCGCGGACACGGCTCGATTCCCTGCTCCGCCCGCACGAGCGCGTGGTCATCGCGACCTTCGTCCGGACCATCGAGGGGGAGGGTCGCTTCTCGGTCGGCGAACACATCGCGCGATGGATCGACTCGCTCGCGGTGGTGCGGCCCGTGACCGTCGTCGCCTTCTCGAACCCGTACGTGATCCGTGAGTTCCCGTGGGTCTCCGGCTTCGTCGCCGCCTTTGGCCGCGGCGAGGCGATCGAACGCGCCGCGGCGCGCGCGCTCACCGGAAGCATCCCCTTCAACGGGCGCGCCCCGATCACCCTCCCCGGTTTCTACAGCGCCGGTGACGGCGGATCGCCGCAGCTGCTGGCCCCGCCGACGCTCGAGGATTCGCTCCAGCATCTCCTCGACCAGTCGGTGCGCGACTCGATCTTCCCGGGCGCGATCGCCGTCATCGGCGATCACACCGGGATCCTCGCCGAGGTCCACTCCGGCCGCATCGACTGGGACGCGAATGCGCCGGCACCGGACCTGCATACCGTATGGGATCTCGCCTCCCTGACGAAGGTCGTCGGGATGACCAGCGCGATGATGCAGCTCGTCGAACAGGGAAAGGTCGGTCTCGACGCGCCGGTGCAGCGTTATCTGCCGGAGTGGGTCGGCCCGATGCAGAGCCGAGTGACGGTCCGGCACCTCCTCACACATTCCTCGGGTCTCCCTGCCTGGCGGTCGCTCTACACCGAGACCACCACTCGCGAAGGCGCGCGGCAGCTCGTGTTAGAGACGCCGCTCGACACGGTGCCTGGGACGCGGATGGTCTATTCGGACCTCGGGGCGATCCTGCTCGGGATGATCGTCGAACGGGTCAGCGGAGAGTCTCTGGACCACTATCTCGCGAGGCACCTCTTCGGCCCATTGGGGATGCACGAAACGCGCTACCTGCCCCCTGCCGAATGGCTACCGCGGATCGCCCCGACGGAGAATGATCCCTGGCGCGGGCGACACCTCCGCGGCGAGGTGCACGACGAGAATGCGTCGCGCCTCGGCGGCGTGTCGGCACACGCGGGCCTCTTCAGTTCCGCGAACGACCTCGCCCGATTCGCCCGCGCGCTCCTGGCCGGAGGCGCACTCGACGGCCACCGTGTGCTGCGCGCCGAGACGGTTCGCGACTTCACGCGCGTGCAGAACGTCCTCCTCTCCCATCGTGCCCTGGGCTGGGAGACCCCGAACGGCACGAACTCGGCAGGCCGCCTGATGCGTCGCCCCGCGTTCGGGCACACCGGATTCACCGGGACTTCGCTCTGGATCGACCCGGCCAGCGACCGGTTCGTCATCCTCTTGACGAACCGGGTGAACCCGAGCCGGGATAACTCACGGATCGGCCCGGTACGCACGGCGATCGCCGACGCCTCGACCTTCCTCGGGCTGGGGGCGCGGACCACCGCCCTGTCCGCACCCTAGGCGGCTTGAACCGGGAACTTCCGGCCCTATATTCCTAGTTAGTTCGGTGCACCGCCATCCCGCGGCGCCCGCCCAGTTCTGGAGGGTCCTGATGAGCACGATGAATGCCCCTGAAGTCGCCGTCACGATCACCTCGTCGGCGGCAGTCGAGGTCGCGAAGTTCATGGTCGCGGAGAACGTCGCCCCCGAGGTCGGCGGTCTCCGGGTGAGCGTGCAGCCGGGTGGCTGCTCCGGCTTCAAGTACCAGCTCCTGATCGAGGACAAACCTGCCGAGGACGACACGATCGTCGCCCAGACCGGGTTCAACATCTTCGTGGATCCCTTCTCGATGCAGTACCTGAACGGGGTCATCATCGACTATGTGACGTCGATGCAGGGATCGGGCTTCACCTTCAAGAATCCGAACGCCAGCGGCGGATGCGGGTGCGGCAGCAGCTTCTCCGCGTAAGGTGAGCTGGTCCGCACGATCGACGGGCGCCCCCAGAAGGGGCGCCCGTCCTTTTTCTCCCCCCTCGGAGCGCGCGTGACCGGCGGATTCACCTTCCTCGACTGGACGATCCTCGTCCTCTACATCGGTGGGACGACCGCGTTGGGCGTCTGGCTCGGCCGAGGCCAGAAGGACGCCCGCGACTACTTCGTCGCGGATGGGTCCATTCCCTGGTGGGCGGTGCTCTTCTCGATCGTGGCCACCGAGACGAGCGCGCTCACGTTCATCAGCATCCCCGGGCTCGCCTACCTCGGGAACTTCACCTTCCTGCAGGTCGCGACCGGGTATCTGCTCGGGCGGATCGTCGTCGCCTACACCCTCCTGCCCCGGTACGTCGGGGGCGAGCTGGTGACGGCGTACGCGCTCCTCGAGCAGCGGTTCGGCGTCGCAACGAGGCGATTCGCGTCGATCACGTTCATGGTCACGCGCGCGTTCGGCGACTCGGTCCGCGTCTTCGCGACCGCGATCCCGATCGCGTTGATCATCGGACCGATCGTGCCGGCCGAGTGGGTCTCCCCGCTGGCGATCCTCGCGCTCGGCGCGACGACGCTCCTCTACACCTACCACGGCGGGATGCGCGCCGTGGTGTGGACCGACGTGATCCAGACGGTGGTGTACCTCGGTGGCGGGGTCGGAGCGCTCTACCTCCTGGGCTCGTCGGTGGACGGGGGGTGGAGCGCGATCCTCGCCCGCGCCGGCGAGGCGGGCAAGCTCCAGTTGATCGATCCCTATGTCGGATTCGATCGTCCGCACACGATCCTCGCCGGCCTGCTCGGTGGCGGGTTCCTCGCAATGGCTTCACACGGCGCCGA